>JAZLFF010000045.1:0-167526 GCA_045615645.1 Treponema sp. | reverse complement strand
AAATGAAATTGTAGGATATGATATTGATCTTGCAAAAGAAGTTGCAAAACGTCTTGGTGTTAAATTCCGTGCACAGCCAATTGATTGGGATGCAAAAGAAATGGAACTTAAGACAGGAAAAATTGACTGTATTTGGAATGGTTTTACAATTACTGAAGAACGAAAAGTTGAACTTTCATTTACTGATGCTTATTTGAACAATGAACAGGTTTTGGTAGTTCGCGAAGATAGTGGTATTAATTCTTTGGATGATATGAACGGAAAAGTTCTTGGTATTCAGAGTGGTTCAAGTGCACAGGAAGCAGTAGATGATAATCCTAATTTTGCTTCTTCTTTAGCACAGATTATTATGTTCAAAGATAATATTACAGCATTGAATGACCTTGATATTGGTGGTGTTGATGGTGTTGTAATGGACAGTGTTGTAGCAAATTATTCAATTTCAAAAACAAATAAACCTTTTAAAGTAATTTCTCAGGCTTTAGCAAGGGAAGGTTATGGAATTGGCTTTAGAAAGGATGAACCACAGCTTCGTGATGAAGTTGTAAAAATTCTTAAGGAAATGCAGAAAGATGGTACTGTTACAGCCATTTCTTCAAAATGGTTTGGTAAAGATATTTCTGTAATTGGTCAGTAATTTGACATTTGATAAATATTTAAAAATGCTTCGAGCTATGCTTGACGGTTCTGTCGTATCGCTCGAAGTGTTTTTTCTAACACTATTATTTTCAATTCCTCTTGCGCTTCCGATTGCTTTAGGAAGAATGTCGAAAAATAAGTTTATATCTGGTATTGTAAATGTTTTTCTACTTATAATTCGTGGTACTCCACTTATGTTACAGCTGTTGGTTGTGTATTTTGGCCCTGGGTTACTTGTACGAAAACTTATTGATATGGGATACAATGTTTCCTTTAGATGGAACAGATTTGCGGCTGCGATTATTGCTTTATCAATAAATTATGCTGCTTATTTTGCGGAAATTTATCGAGGAGGAATTGAATCAATTCCAAAAGGACAATACGAAGCTTCTAATGTTTTGGGCTACAAATCTTCACAGACTTTTTTCAGAATAATTTTGCCACAGGTTATAAAAAGAATTGTACCTGCAATGGGCAATGAAGTTATTACGCTTGTAAAAGATACTGCTTTAGTTTCTGTAATTGGTGTTTGTGAATTACTTATGGTTGCCAAAGAACGTCAGGGTGCAATGTTTAGTTTTGTTCCTTTGTTTATTGCCGGTATTTTTTATTTCTTAATGAATTGGATTGTTTCGTTTATATTCCGAAAGCTTGAAAAGAAATTAAGTTATTATAATTGATGAAGGTTAACATATGGAAGAAATTATCAACGTTTGTAACTTAAAAAAATCCTTTGGTGATAACGAAATAATAAAAGGTATTTCATTTACAGTTCATAAAGGCGAAGTTTTAAGTATTATAGGACCAAGTGGTTCTGGAAAATCTACAATATTAAGATGTATTTCGCAACTTGAACAGGTTACTGACGGTACTATTTCTATTTGTGGAAAAAAACTTGTAGAAAATGGTGTTTATGCAGAAAAAAATGAACGCCATGAAATTACATTGAAAAGTGGACTTGTTTTTCAGAATTTTAATTTGTTTCCCCATTTATCAGTTTTACAGAATGTAACAGAACCTCAAATTCGTGTTTTAAAAAAGAATCCTGAGGATGCTAAAATTTTGGCTATGGAATTATTAACGCGGATGGGACTTGAAACAAAAGCTAATAATTATCCATGTGAATTAAGTGGTGGACAACAGCAGCGAGTTTCTATAGCACGTGCTTTAGCATTGAAACCTGAGGTTCTTTTGTTTGATGAGCCAACTTCTGCACTTGATCCTGAATTAACTGGGGAAATTCTTGCAGTAATAAAAGAGCTTGCATCAGAAAAAATGACAATGGTTGTTGTAACTCACGAAATGGCTTTTGCTCGCGATATTTCTACTGAAATTATTTTTATGGACGGTGGAGTTATTGTTGAACAGGGTAATCCTGAAGAGGTAATTAATAATCCACAAGCTGAAAGAACAAAGGCATTTTTGTCGCGTTTTTCGAATAAATAAATCTTGAATAAAAATCATATTTCCTATAATATATTATCCTAATATACACAATTAGTATTATTGTGTCCAAAACAGAAAATCTGGTGCTGGAAACAGTGCCATGGAGGAAATAAATGGTCAAAATCAGACTTAAGAGATTTGGTACTCAGAAACGTCCATGCTACCGTGTAGTTGTTCAGGACTCACGCAAGCCACGTGACGGTGTTTGTATCGAAGAAATTGGAACTTATCAGCCAATCGCAAAAGAAGACGCTCAGGTTTCAATCGATATGGAACGTGCTAAGTATTGGATCAGCGTAGGTGCTCAGCCAACTGACATTGTTAAGAAATTGATGAATGTTCAGTCTGCAAAAGCAGCAAAGTAATTTACAGAGAGGCTAAGAAATGGAAAAAGACCTGATTGAATTCATCGCAAAATCATTGGTCGATGATCCGTCAGCTGTATCTGTAAATGAAACTGAAGGCGAGAAGGGTATGGTGCTTCAGCTTAAGGTAGCAGATGGTGACATTGGTAAGGTAATCGGAAAATATGGCCGTATTGCTAAAGCAATGAGAACTGTTTTAAGCGCTTCAGCTGTAAAAGACGGTAAACGATACAGTCTTGATATTCTTGATAACTAAGCGAGAATATTGCTGATGGAAAAAGCACAATTAGTAGTTGGGTTCATTCGTGGCTCTCACGGGTTTTCGGGTGAATGTAAAGTTGAGAGTACTTCTGGCGAGTATAAGCATTTGCTTGAATTAAAAGAAGTTACTTTAGTACATGGCGACTTGCAGAAAGAAACAAAGGTTGAATCGGTTTCTTTGGGAAATGCAATTGCTTATGTTAAGTTTGCTGGTATTAATTCTGACGAAGATGTTGCAAAATATAATCGTTGGGAAATAATGGTACCGCGAAAATACTGCAAACCTTTAAAAAAAGATGAGTGGTATATTGAGGATTTACGTAATTGTTCTCTAGTTTATGAGAATAAAGACGATCCGGCAACGTTGGATGCACCTACAATGGTAGGAACAGTCACAGACGTATTGGAAGGCGGAGCAGGTTACTTATTAGAAGTTTCTCTCTCCGAGAGTTGCACTTGTATTAGTGAAGAACTGAAACATGATGCTGAAGGAAATAAAAGAACTGTTTTAATTCCTTTCAGAAATGAATTTATTGGTAATGTTGATGTTAAAAACGGTACGGTACAATTGATGCACCTCTGGATTCTGGAGTAATTCCATGAAATTTACAGTGCTGACCTTATTTCCAGATATTGTTAAGGCTTTTTTTGAAAACTCAATCATGGCCAAAGCAGTTGAAAAGGAAATTATTGCTTACGATCTGGTGAACATCAGAGATTTTGCTACTGATAAACACCATACCTGTGATGACGGAACGTACGGAGGTGGAGCTGGGCAGTTAATGCTTCCTGAACCACTTTCAAAAGCACTTGATAGTGTAAATGCCTGCAAGAAGTATGTTATTTATGTTACACCAAGCGGAAAACAGCTTACACAGAAAGTTGCAGAAGATTTAAGTCACAAAGACGAACTTGTTTTTATCTGTGGTAGATACGAAGGTATAGACCAGAGAATTATTGATTCGTATGTTGATGCAGAGATTTCTATTGGAGATTATGTAATGTCTTCTGGAGAAGTTGCAGCAACTGTTGTAATTGATACGGTTTACAGACTTGTAGACGGTGTTATTTCTCACGAATCACTTGAAGAAGAAAGTTATTGTGACGGACTTTTGGAGTACCCACAGTATACTCATCCTGAAGAATGGAAGGGTATGAAGGTTCCACCAGTTTTACTTAGTGGTAATCATGAGGAAATCCGAAAGTGGCGGCTTAAAAAGCGGCTGGAAAAAACTTTGGCTAACAGACCAGATATGATTTGTACTGCCAGAATGAAAGGTCAGCTTACAGACGAAGCCGAAAAGATGATTGAGGAAATAACAGAAGGAACTTCTTTAAAAGGAAAGAAGAAACCTAAGAGAAAAATCTAAACACCAATGTGGATTGCCACGTCACAGCTTTGCTGCTCCTCGCAATGACGGATGGTGTAGGAGACTAAAATGGATCTTATTAAAACTATTGAAGAAACACAGAAACGTCCTGGAGCTCAGGATTTCAATGTTGGAGATACAGTAAAAGTTTACTTCAAGATTATTGAAGGTAAAACAGAACGTATCCAGGTATATGAAGGAATCGTTCTTTGTAAGAAGAATGAAGGCGCTCGTAAAACTTTCACTGTACGTAAGATTTCTTACGGTGTAGGTGTAGAACGTGTATTCCCTTATAACAGCCCACGTATCCAGAAGGTAGAAGTAATTCGCCCTGGTAAAGTACGCCGTGCTAAACTTTACTACTTACGCGATAAGATTGGTAAGGATGCTAAAGTTAAGCAGTTGGTAGGTGCTAAAGTTACTGCTGCTATGGAAGCTCGTAACGCTGCAGCTGCCGCTGCTGCTGCTGCAAAAGAAGCTGCTGCTACAACAGAAGCTCCAGCTCAGGAGTAATATTTTTCAATTGACAATTAATAATTGAGAATTGATAATGAAGGTATCTTTCGTAAGAGAGATACCTTTTTTTTATGAATTTTCAAAATGTAATATTTCAAACAAATCAAACGCCACGTATAATAGCCGGTTCACAAGAATTAAAAGACGGAAGTCAGGTTCTTGTTCGTGTAATAGCTGATAAGGGAAACGGTAAATATGTAGGTTCTGTTGCCGGAATAAGAGTAAATATTTCTTCTGTGAAAACTCTGAATGTTGGTTCCACTTTTTTAGCTTCAATTCACACAAAAAACGGGCAAATCCTTGTAACTCCAAAGGAAACATATCAGCTTAAAAATGAAAACTTTTTATTAAATCACCTGCAAAACGAACAATTATCTTCATTATTAAAACAGTTCAACCTTCCCCCCGATGCACTTTCTCTCCATGTTTTTCAGCAGTTAAAACAAATGGAACTTAAAGAAAATCCTGAATTACTAAGAAAAATCCGTGCAATGTCTCTAAAATATTTAGGTAAGGAAAAATCAGCTTCAGAAATACTTGCAATCCTTTCTGAAAAAGGAATTGATGCAACTCAGAATGAAATTTTACAACTTTTGGAAGAACTGGATGGAAATTTTGATAATAAGGACAAAAATGAAAATAGTAAATTTATACTGATGAACAAAATAAACACCAAAAAAGGAAAATGGTATATTGTTCCGATTGAAATCTTGAATACTGTTGAAAATAAAGTTCTTGGAAATGGCAATATAAAATTAATGGTGGATTCTTTTGAAATATTAAAACTGATGAATATTGATTGCTTTTATAATGAAAAACAATATCTTTTTAATGTTGAGTTTGAAAATAAAAAATGTAAAACTATTCGAATGAATGTTCCAGGTAATAATCCGGAAAAATCTGTTTTGCGTTTAAAAAAGAAAATTGAAATGTTTGATTGCAACATCAATGTTTTATGGGCTGAAAAGGAATTAATTGAAGGAACCGCTTGCGCAACGGAAGAAGTTGTTGGGGTAAAAGGAAAAGTGTAATGGTTGATAGAAAGAAAAAAGCAATTGCGTTGAAATATCCGGAAGGGGCGGTCGCTCCAATAATTCTTGCGAAAGGGGAAGGAATTGTTGCTGAAAAAATTATTAGTGAAGCTGAGAAAAATGAAATTTTTATTACAGAGGATACAAAGTTAATAGATTTAATCGGTTTGGAAAAGGTTGGAGATTATGTTCCTGAAAGTGCATGGAAAGCGTTGGCTTCAATTTTTGCATTTATTTTGGAGGAGCAGTAAACTGTGAATACAAAAGTAACTGGAAATAAAGGTGAAGAAAAAGCCTGTAAATATTTAATAGAAAAAGGATATGAAATAATTGATAGAAACTGGCGGACAAGAACCGGTGAAATTGATATAATAGTAAAAAAAGCAGACTTTCTAGTGTTTGTTGAGGTAAAAACTATACCGAATGGAACACCAGATATGCTTGCAAAGGAGTTAAATTACCAGAAAAAGCAAAAAATTTTAAAAACGTCTAAACGTTATCTAATAAATCATCGAGAATATAATAACAGCTACATTCGTTTTGATGTAATTGTTATTGGTATGGCAGGTTTACCTGATATATATCATATTGAAAATGCTTTTGCAGAATAGAATTTGGAGTTTTTATGATTTCTGGTACTTCTACGGCGACAGCAACGCTCGTGCTTGAAAAAACAGACGAAGCAACACTGTCTCCACGTATTCTTGAATTACGGAAAAAAATTCACAGTGAGGAATATCTCGAAAGTGCAATTCAACGTATTGCACAAGTAATTAGCAGTAAGCTTGTTGAGAATTCCGAAGAACTTAAGTTACGAGATTAAGTATGGATAAGCGACGGAACAAAAAATTTAATAACAACTGGAAAAATCAGAAAAATAATGAACAGCCGAACAAAAATAACACGGCTAGTCAGAAAACATTTCTTTTTAATCCTACAAATTATGAGGATGAAAATTCAAATCGTGAACGTCAAAAAGCGATTTTGGAAATGAAAGCAAGGGAAATTGTTTGTCCTGTCTGTGGTGAACTTATTACAGAAATTGCAAGTTGTTTAACAGATAAAAAATCTGGAAAACCTGCGCATTTTGACTGTGTATTAAATGAAGTTTCAAAAAGTGAAACTTTAGGTGAAAATGAAAAAATTGCTTATATTGGGCAAGGTCGTTTTGGAATTCTTTATTATGAAAATCCAAGAGACCAAAGACATTTTACAATAAAAAAGATTATTGAAGTTGAAGATAGAGATAATAAACCTGAATGGCGTGATGAGATAAGTAGTTTATACAGTAAGGTTAATTAGTAATTGATAATTGATGATTGTTTGGGGAGGTCGTACGTGAAAGCGTGCGGCTTTTTTTTTAGAGGATTGGTTGTGAAAGAAATTACAGTTTTGTGTAAAGTTGTTGATAATTTTGGAGATATTGGAGTTGTATGGCGACTTTGCAGAGTTTTGCTGGAAAATGATAGTTTATTAAAAATAAATCTTGTTGTTGATGATTTGAAGGCTTTTTCTTGTATATGGGGAGGAGTGGACGTTGGAAAGGATTTTCAAGTTGTCAACGGAGTGAAGGTTTATAACTGGAAAAGTATTGATTTTTGTTACTCTGAATTTTTTAAAAATGATGGGGAAAAACTGCAAATAATTTTGGAATGCTTTCAGTGCGGACGTCCTGATTGGATGGAAAAAATCCTTTTTGAAGATAAATTACAACGAACTGTTCAGGTTGTTATGATAGATTATCTTACTGCGGAAAAATATGCAGAAGATTTTCATTGTTTACAATCACTGACTCGAAGTGCAAAAGTACAAAAAGTTAATTTTATGCCAGGATTCACTGCAAAAACTGGTGGCCTTATAATTGGAGAAGAATGGAAAAGACTTCCGGAACGAAATGCGAATGGACCGATTCTTGTTTTTACTTATGAAAGAAATTGGAAACCATTGGTTAAGGCAATGTATAATTCGCAATGCGCAATTCGTAATGGAGTGAAAATAGCGCAGGGCAGGGGATTAACTTCCTTTGAGGATTCTTGGAAAGCTATAGAAAATAAATTCCCCATACTCCATTCTCAATTATCAATTCTTCCTTATCTTCCTCAAAATGAATGGGACAAAATGATGAAAGAATGTTCTGTTTTGATTATTCGTGGAGAAGAAAGTATGAGTCGTGCCTGCTTAAGTGGAATTCCTTTTGTTTGGCATGCTTATCCGCAAAGTGATGAATATCAGCTGGTTAAAGTAAATGCTTTGTTGGAAAGAATGAAACAGCACTTTTATGAAGAAGATTTTAAGATTGTAGAAAAAGTGTGGTTACTTTTTAATAAACCTGAAAGTGATGTGACGGATGATGAAATGGAAACTGCTTGTACGGAGTTTTTACAAAAAGCAGACAGTTTTGTTTACGGATTCAGGAGTTTTGCGGAGAGTTTGCTTATGAACGGGGATTTGAGCGAACATTTGTTAAAGTTTATTTTTAATAACTGAGAGTTTATATTACAAAATGATTGAGATTTTTTTTATTTGTGTAATAGTCGGCAAAAATTTTAAAGAGTTCAACTAGATGACACGAATTGAAAAAAAATATATAATAGAAGGGTAATTCGTAAAATATTTTTAGAGGTATATTAATATGTTAATGACATCACAGTTAAAAGTTGGAACAGCTTTTATGTATGAAGGAAATCCACTTATCGTTCAGAAGATGCTTGGACAGCGTTCAGGACGTGCAGGTATGGTTACAAGTTTCCGTGTAAAGAACCTTGTTACAAACTCAACTATGGATCTTGGTATTGATGCTGGTGAAAAATTTGATGAAGTAGATCTTGAACCACACACAACAAAGCTTTCTTTTATTGATGGCGATACTTATGTATTTATGGATCAGGAAACTTATGATCAGTTTGAACTTTCTAAGGATGATCTTGGTGATTATGCTGGATACATTACTCCAGATGATGACCTTGAAGTAAACCTTACATTCTATGAAGGAAAACCTGTAGGTATTGATCTTCCTGTACGTGTTACACGTTCAATTACTTATTGTGAACCAGGTGTTAAAGGTGATACTTCTGGAAAATCTTTGAAACCTGCAACTTTGGATACAGGAATTGAAGTTCGTGTTCCATTATTCATCAACTCTGGTGATAAAATTGTTATTGATACACGTGATGGTTCTTTCTTGGAAAGAGCAAAAGACTAATTTAATTAGTTGATATGAACGCCACTCGTTATGCGGGTGGCTTTTTTTTTTGATTTGAAAATTTGCCGATATAGATTTATTCTGATATAATAATAATTCCCTATGATTAAGGAGTTTCTTTATACATGGTAAGATCAGTATCTGCTTATAGTTCAAAAACAACACAAGAAGAAGTTTTAAAGGATTTATGTAACCAAATTGACGCAGCAGGAAAAAATCCGATATTAATTGTTTATTTTGCTGATTTAAAATATTTTTGGTTTATATCTACTTATCTTAAAAAACAATATCCGGGTGCAACAACTATAGGTTCAACTTCATATATTAATATGACTAATGTTGGATATGGATATGAAGGTGCTTCCGCATTGGCAATTTTTTCTGGAATTGAATGCGCGGCCGGATGTATTTTTGAAATTGGAAAGCATCCTGCAAATTATATTATGCATGTAAAAAATGCTATAGAAAGTCTTTCTTCATATGATAATACGTGCTGTCTGGAATTTTCAACGGCAATGACAAACGGTGAAGAGCTTGTTTTAGATACTTTTGAATTAGCTTTTAAAGGACTTCCTGTAACTGTTATTGGCGGTTCAGCCGGAACAAAAACCGAAGAAGAAACGTTGGTTTCATTAAATGGAGAAGTGTATAAAAGAACTTGTGTTTTCTGTTTGATTCATAACGTTGAAGGTAGAATTTTCTTTTTTAAGGAACACATTTTTAAACCAACTCAATATCAGTTTATTACAACGGATGTAGATTGCGAAAACCGAACAGTTTATGAATATAATGATAAAATAGCAGCAAATGTTCTTGCGGAAACTTTGAAAGTTCCTGTTGAAAAACTTCCCGAAGTGTTAGAAATGCATCCTGTTGGAAGAATTGAAAATGGTGAAATTATTATTACAGCTATAAAAAAGGTAAATGAAGACGGTTCACTTGATTATTTTTCAAGGCTTTACAATCGTTCAAAGGTTGCTTTACTTGAAGTTGATGATATTGAAGCTGTTTGGAAGAAAACTTTGGAAGAGGTAAAACGAAAAATTCCAAATCCTTCATTTTCTTTTGTGGTGAATTGTTATGGACGTACAAAAATTTTTGAACAATTTGGACTTGTAGATAAATTTGCAGATACGTTAAAAGATAATCATGGAAATGTTGTTAGTATTTCAGGTTTTGGTGAACAGTTGAAATATTCACATTTGAATCAAACAATGGTAATGGCGTTGTTCGAATAATACTTGGAGTTTAAGATGGAAAGATTCAATAACGGTGTAATTTATACAAATGATAATTGTATTGGATGTAATAAATGTCTTTCGCAGTGCTCTATTTTTGGTGCAAACGTTTCTATAGCTAAAAACGGAGTTTCAAAAATTCAAGTAGATTCTAAAAAATGTAACCATTGTGGTAAATGTATAAGTCTTTGTATTCATAATGCACGAGATTATCAGGATGATACTGATATATTTTTTAATGATTTGGCAAATGGTGAAAAAATTTCTGTTGTTATAGCACCGTCATTTTATATTTTATATGAAGATACAGCTCCACATATTTTAGGATATTTAAAACATGTTGGTGTTGAAAAAATCTACAATGCTTCTTTTGGTGCTGAAATTTGTACCTGGGGCCATGTAAAATATTTGAAAGAACATGCAGATGATCCTGTTAGTAAACGAGCTTATATTTCACATACTTGTCCAGCCTTTATTAATGTTATTGAAATGTATCATCCGGCTTTGCGAAATAGAATAATTCCAATTCATACCCCAATGATGTGTACTGCAATTTATGCACATAAGTATTTACATGATTCGAATAAAATTGCATTTATTGGTCCTTGTATTTCTAAAAAAGATGAAATTGTGTCTCGTAATACAAATGAAAATGTAAATTATAATGTTACTTTTTCTCATCTTATGCAAAAAATTGGTGAAACTGATATTTCTGTTTATCAAGCTGAACCGTGTTTAACTGCCAATTCTTTTGGTACGGTTATACCAAAGGCAGGTTCATTCCATGCAGCTATTAATCAGTTTTTTCCGCCGGATACAAATTCTACGTCGTTGGTTGGTCTTACAAAAGAAACCTTTGATGTTTTGTATTTAGGTAAAGGAGATAATTATCCTGATGCACAACCATTTTTTGTTGATGTGCTTGCCTGTAAGCAGGGGTGTTTCCAAGGTCCTGGAATTGAGAAAGATAAGTTTGATGCAGAGAAGGTTCATGCAATAATTGCAAAACTTCGTAAATCTGTAAGGAAAGATGAAAACAGTAAAGCTTATGATTACGAAAGTTTATGGAACGAATTTCAGCGTAATTTTGTTGATTTACATTATGAAGATTTTGTTCGCGACTTTGAAGATAGATTTAGGCAACCTTTCCATGTACCAGAATATATCTTTAATGATATTTATAATGAAATGCTAAAGGATACTGAAGAAAAGCGCAAAATTAATTGTGGTTCTTGTGGCTATTCTTCCTGTCATGACATGGCAAAAGCAATTGCTTATGGTTATAACAAAAAAGAAAATTGTATTCATTATATGCATGATGAAACAACAAAGCGATTTGTAACTGATAAGGAAACGGGCTTACCTAACAGAATGTTCTTTATTACGGAATCTGAAAAACTTATTCAAAAAAATCCTGACGTTCAGTATGTAGTGCTTTCAGGAGATGTAAACAGATTAAAAGTTATAAATGATTTGTATTCATATCAGACGGGAACTGAAGTTCTTAAAAAAATAGGATTAGAATTAAATAATGTGTGTGGTGAAAAAGGAATTGCTGCACACTTAGGCGGTGGAAGTTTTGCAATTATTATGGAATATACTCCGGATAATATGCAGAAGATATATGGAATTAAGCACATTGATTGTAATAATTTTGGTGTAAAATTTCCTGTAACTATACGATTTGGTGTTTATATAAGACAAAGTGGCGAAAACGATATTATGGCAATGTTGAACTGTGCAACTTTGTGTATGGATAAATCCGTTTCTATGGCTCAAAATACTTATACATTGTTCTCAAAGGATTTTAGGGAACGAATGGTAATGGAAGCTGATATCACCTCAAAAATGCAGCAGGCTCTTGATAATAATGAATTCCATATCTGGTTTCAACCACAGTATCAGGTTGGCACAGGAAAACTTATTGGTGCAGAAACTCTTTGCCGCTGGATTAAAAATGATGATACAATGGTTTCTCCAGGTGTGTTTATTCCAATTGCAGAAAAAAACGGCTTTATACGAGTTCTTGATAAATATATATGGCGTACAGCGTTTGTTACAATGCGTAAATGGCTGGATATGGGGTTAGATCCTGTTCCAATTTCTATAAATATTTCGCGAGTAAGTCTCGAAACTGATGCATTAATATTTGTAATAAAACGACTTGATGATGAATTTCATATTCCGCCAAAATATATTCATTTTGAAATTACTGAAAGTGCATACATGGCTGATCAGAAAAATATGCTTTATCGAATTAATGAAATTCGAAAACTTGGTTATATGCTTGCAATGGATGATTTTGGAAGTGGTTATTCTTCGTTAAATTCATTAAAAGATATTCCAATTGATATTCTTAAGTTGGATATGGGATTTGTTCAGGGTACTTCAAATATTGAAAAGGGTAGTGCTATTATTTCATCAGTTGTAAAAATGGCGCAGTCTTTGAAGCTGATTACAATTGCGGAAGGAGTTGAAACTGAAAATCAGGCTTCATTTTTGGAAAATGTTGGCTGCGATATTATACAAGGTTATTTATATGCAAAACCAATGCCGGAAGAAAAATATTTTGGACTTATAAACAATAAATAAAGGTAATTTACTGATAAGGTGTAAAATTATTTTTTGAAAAAAAGACTGTCAACATTGTTAAGTAATGTTACTCAACGATGTTGACAGTCTTTTTATATTAAAAAGCAAATCTTTTTATAAACAGCTTTATTTTTTCTTGCTCATAGGACGAACAAGTATGCAGCACAAGAGCATTGCAATACAATAAAGAATTGTAGTTACAATTAAAACGTTTTGGTATCCTACAGGATTTACACGAATTTCCTGCGCATTTTCAATAAACTCTCCAGTGTGGTTTACAATTGCTGTTGCAAGCTGATTTCCAGAAAGCCCTGCAAATGCCCATGCAGAAAGTGTAATACCGTGAATAGCCGAAATGTTACCCATTCCGTAGTGGTCAGAAAGAAGTGTTGGTACATTTGAGAAACCACCACCGTATCCTGCGTTTACAATGAAAATTAAAGCAAGAACGAATACAATGAGTAATGTGTTTCCATATCCGTTTGAAATACCTTTTGTAATAAGAACAATTGCCGTAAATACAATTGAAAGAGTAAAAATCAATTTATAAACTGTGTTGCGATCCTTCATTTTATCTGCCCAAGCAGAGAAACCGAGACGTCCACCTGCATTAAAAATGGCAGAAATTGTAGAAATAATACCTGCATAGGCACCCAAACCTACACATTTTACAATCATTTTTTCCTGAGAAATAATTGCAAGACCACAAGTAATGTTGATGTAGAACATTAACCAAATACCAATGTAAGAAGCAATAGGTTCTGTTTTAAGAGTAGCAATAATACCTTCTTCTTTTGATTTAGTTTGAGGTTCAACCCAACCTGCAGGTTTTGCAAGCATAAGGTGACCGAGGAACATCATTACAAAGTAAACCCCTGCAAGGATAATAAACATCTTCCAAACTCCGCCTTCGCCAAGATTGTTAAGCATACCCTGCATAATAGGAGAAGCAATAGCTTTAGCGGCACCAAAACCTGCAACAGCAAGTCCTGTAGCAAGACCTTTTTTGTCCTGGAACCAAAGCATTAAAGTTTTTACAGGTGAAAGATAACCAGTACCAAGTCCAATACCCATGATAAATCCGTAAGAAACGTAAATACCAACAAGAGCAAGAACACTGTGCTGATGATTTCCACCGTACCAAATGAATAATCCAGTACCAGCCATACCAACTGCAAATGTAATAGTTGCAATTAAAGATGATTTATGGATGTTTTTTTCTACAAGGCCACCTAAGAAAGCAGCTGACATACCAAGAAAGAAGATTGCAAAGCTGAATGCCCATTCAACCGCACCTTTAGAAAAGCCGATATAATCAGCAATTTCCTGGCTAAAAATTGACCAGCAGTATACAGTACCGATACTGCAGTGGAGGAGAAGAGCTGGAATAGCACCACGGATCCACTTGTTTTGAATGTTTTTCATAAACTAGTCCTTCTATGTAAATTAATATACATATATTCTAACAACGAAACCGTTTCAACTCAAGGGAGAAAATCCGTATTTGTATACTATAAAGTGTAAATAGTGTGATTAAAGCTTACAAGTGTAACTGATATCAGCTGTGAATGCTTTAAACCAGGTTCCTTTTGCTAGCTCCATAAACTTAATTTTCATTTGTGCGTGAAGCTGTCCGTCCAAAAGGTTTGTTGAAAAATAAGGTACAAAATTTACATTAAAACCATTTGAAGTAATATGTTTGATGTCGGCTAAATCAAGAAAGTCTTTGTTTGTAAAGGATGCGCAAATGTGGGCGCCAATAGCAGCGGTGTGAGACCCCATGATCAAAGAATCTGAATAAAAGTTTAAGTCAGCACCAAGTGTATCATCTACAAAAAGAAGATTATTTACAGTTTCCTGAGGGAGACTATATGCTGTAAGATTAATGTGATTATTTCCAAATACAAATCTAGGTTCAATAAGAAGGTAAATGTCATCTGTTCCAACAAACATTCCAGATGATTTAGCTGTAAATGAAGCATTGAACAGCCCGGCCTGCATAAAAAGACTAGGTGTGTAATTATTACCAAAAAGAATTGTAGTTCCAGCATGCCAGTACAATTTTTCAATAGCAACAAGAACATCAGTTCCTTTATATTTATTTGCAAGAGGTGCTCCAATTCCACCTGCGAAATCACAAGTAAAGAAACGGTATGTGCAAGCTGTACGTAAATCAAAATTTAATACAAAGTATTTTGCGTCCTCATGATTTATATAGGCATAAGTTCCAAAGGCCCATGGTGTATTTGCAGATTTTATTACATCGGATACTCCAATTCCAAAGTGAGGGTAGAGAATTGAACCTGCAAGTCCAAGCCAGCTTTCTGTAATTTTTGATGCAATCGGTTCAATTCCGAAGTATCTTTGAAGGAATAAATCAGAACCAATAGGATCGTAAGTTCCCATGTATGCACTGAAGTAATTTGCTGCGTTTTGAAATACAGTTCTCGAAATAATAGAGATTTCATCAACTTGAAATAATGAATCAGTTGAATCAAATAAAGTTTTACTTATAAGATCGTTTGTGTCGATGGAAAATTCCATGTGTGCCCATAAGTTTTGTGAAAAATTAAACTGGCCGGCCAAAAATGCCTGAAGTTTTAATTCTGGATCATATGTGGAAGAGTTAGGATTTGCTGAGTAATTTAATTTACCACCGGTAAAACCAGTAAAGGATGCAGCAGCATTTATAGAAGAAATTGTAAGAAATGTAGCTGCGACTATTGAAAAAAGTTTTTTAGATTTATTCATAATTATTCTCCAGTTTAAAATAATCCTAAATCATTATCGGCAAATAAGTAAGTAGTCTTGAAACTTTTTTAAAATTTACCTGTAAAAATCAAATTAGTTTTATATAATTGTTGGATATAGTAATATTTTGTTGTTTTTTCGGCACTTTTCGCTTGAAATCTAGAAATTTCGATATATAATGTTTTGTATGAGTGATTATCTTGATCCAAATAATGAAGAACTTCTTAGAGACTTCTTCGCTGAAGCTGAACAACAGGTTGACCAGCTTGAAAGTAATATTCTCGTTATAGAAAGTGATCCTACAAATCATGAAGCTATTGATGAAATATTTAGGGCTGCTCATACTTTGAAAGGTGGCTCAGCAACTGTAGAAATGATGGAACTCTCTCACTTTACTCATTCTGTGGAAGATGTGCTTGATGAAATTAGATCTGACAGACTTTCTGTTGATGAAAATGTCGTTGATTTACTTTTAAACTCTATTGATATTATTAAGGCTATGCTTGAAGCTCGTCAAAATGGTAGCGTTTATGAGGAAAATATTGATGACACTCTGAATAAGTTGCATTCTTATATTCCTGAAAAAGGTGAAAAGAAAGCTGCTAAACCAAAGCCTGCTCCTGTTGCGGCTCCTGTAGTTGCTGCTCCGGTAGCTCCTGCCGCTCCTGTCGCTCCTGCTCCAGCTGCTGTTTCAGGTCTTTCATTGCCTGAACTGTCTGATGAGGAATATGCAGAGTTAAAACAGACTTGTGAAGATGGACAAAAGCTTTGGTGTACAATTGTGAAATTTGATGAAAGCAATCCTATGAATAGTGTAGGTGGCATTCAGGTTTTTGCTGCATTAAAATCTGTTGGAAACGTATTAAAAACAGTTCCTGATTTTGATGCTCTTTATGAGGATCAATTTTACGAGTTTGTTTATTATTATTTAGCTTCTAGTTCAGATGGCGGAGATATTGAAGATGCTGCATTCTTGAGTGATGTTACACTTATTACAGATGCTCATTTATTGACTGATGAAAATTACAAAGGTGGCCCTGTTGGAGGCGCAGCTCCTGTAGCTCAAAGTGCACCTGTTGCTGCTGCTCCTGTTACTCCTGTTGCTGCACCAGTTCAATCTTCTGCACCAATTACACCAGATGATAGTGTTCCAGCAGGAAATATTTCTAGTGCTCAGGAAGATTTACTTAAGGATATTCTAAATGATAATGTAATGAAACCTGAAGAAAAGGCTGCTACACCAGCACCTGCTCCTGTAAAAGCTCCTGAAAAGAAACCTGAACCAAAAAAGGATGTTGCTGCACATAATGCACAGCAAGGTTCAATTCTTCGAGTTGATTCTAGACGAATTGATAATCTTTTGAATCTTGTTTCTGAAGCTGTTATTACAAAAGCTTCTTTTAATCAGCTTGCAATGCAGACTTCTTCGGAACTTTCAAGATTCCAGTCTCTTGAAACTGAATTTAAAGACAGATTGCACAGCTTATTTGATTCTCTTCCTGAATATATGGAACAAATGAAGCAAGGTGTTACTCCGAATGAAATTAGAAAAAATATTCTTCAAGAATATGGTTCTTTAAGTTCAATTTTTGATGATTATGAAACTGAAGTAAAAGGTATTACGGGAAAAATCCGTTCCAATACACAAAATTTGGGTACAATTGCCGGCGATTTGCAGGAAGGTGTAATGAAAATCCGAATGGTTCCAATCAATCAGATTTTCAGCCGATTTCCTCGTGTAGTTCGCGATTTACAGAAAGATTTGAACAAAAAAATTGATCTTGTAATAGAAGGTGAAGATACAGAACTTGATAAATCAGTTGTAGAGGATTTGCTTGATCCGATTATGCACTGCGTTAGAAATTCTGTAGACCATGGTATTGAAGCTCCAGATGTTCGTGTAGCTGCAGGAAAACCAGAAACTGGTACAGTTCTTTTGAAAGCATCAAATGAAGGTAACATGATTGTTATTGAAGTAAAAGATGATGGTGCTGGAATTGATGTTGAAAAAGTAAAGCGTAAGGCTATAGATAAAGGTTTAATCCATCCTGATAAAGTTATTTCTGATCAAGATGCTTATCAGTTAATTATGCAACCGGGGTTTTCTACTGCCGATAAAATTTCAAATATTTCTGGACGAGGTGTTGGTCTTGATGTTGTTCGCACAATGATTACAAATCTCAAAGGAACTATTTCAATAAATTCAGCAAAAGGAAAAGGAACTTCATTTATAATTAAGCTTCCTCTTACTCTTGCTATTATTCAGGGATTACTAGTTCGTGTTGGTAAACAGGTTTATTCTATTCCTATTGCTAACGTTATTGAAAGCCAGTGTATTCCTGTGGAAGAAATTAATCGTATTGATAATTATGAAATTATGAATGTTCGTAATGAAGTTATCAGCGTATTACGTCTTTCAAGATTATTTGGATTGCCGGAAGGAGAGCAGACTTCGCAGTGTTATATTGTTATTGTCGGCACTCAGGAAAAGAAAATTGGTGTTATGGTTGATGCGCTCATCGGTGAAGAAGATGTTGTAATTAAACCATTAAAAGATCAGTTTACTAATTCACCTGGAATTGCAGGTGCGTCAATCCTTGGTGATGGTTCTGTTTCGTTAATTATTGATGTAAGTCAGTTAGTTGAACTTGGTGTTAAACAGGAATTGTTGGCTCAGGCTCAGTCGGAACAGTTTATTGAGCAATAGGAGTGTCTATTATGGAAGAAGCTAGAAATGATGTTGTTGTCGCTACTGAAGAAGACGAAATGACACTGGTACAAAAAGATAATACCGTAATAGATTTCAAAATGGTTACTTTTTCACTTGCTGGAAAAGATTATGCTATAGACATTATGCATGTAAAGGAAATTGCAAAAGCTGGTCGCTTTACTTATGTTCCAAATACATTGCCTTTTGTTCTTGGTGTATATAATCTCCGAGGTGAAATTATTCCAATTCTTGATCTTCGTTTGTTTTTCAATATTGAAATTCCTGAACGAGATGATAATAAGCTTGAAAATATGCTTATATTATCTGTTGATGATCAAAAATTTGGTGTTGTTGTAGATAAAATTGACAAGGTTATTGGAGTGCAGCGTAGTTCTATTCAGCCGCCTCATCCTTTGTTTGGTGATATCAATATTAAGTACATCGATGGCATTATAGAAAGTCATAATAATCTTTATGTATTGCTTGATGTTACAAGAATTTTTGCCACAAAGGAAGTTGAAGGTGAAGATAGAGTTGCTATAGCGTATGCAAGATCGCAGGCTATGGCAAAGGAAAAAACTGCTGTAACTGCCAATGCGTCTTCAGATACTTCTGTACAGTCAAAACCAACGACTGCTCCTGTATCTGCTAGCGCACCTAGTCAGTCTCTTTCAACTTCAGCTTCCATTGCAGAATCTGAGAAAAAGGTCGAGCCTGTTGCAGATAATGCAAAGAAATATGAAGAGGAAGAAAAAATTAATGCAGGAATTCAATTTATAAAAGAAAATCTTGCAAAGTTTAAGAACTTCTTTGTTACTTCTGTAAACGAAACATGGGTTCGCCGTCAGTTTATAGAATGGACTAAGTTGAAAGGAGAAGATAAAAATCAACTTTTGAATGAAGCTGAAGCAAATGAATTCTTAAAATCATTCTGGTCAACTTCAACAGAAGATTGGTGGTCAAAAGAATATGCAGATTCTCTTTACAATCTGCTTCCTGATAATTCTGCAAAACAGTTAATTGTCTGGAACCCAGGTTGTGGAAAAGGAAATGAAACTTATTCATTGGCATGTCTTTTGGCAAAGCGTTATCCTGAGGCAAAAATCAGGATTTATGCTCAAGATGTCGATTTATTAAAGGTCTCAAATGCTGCACTTATGTCTGTTCCTGATAGTTTAGCAGCAGATTGGTATAGTCCATATTTGACAAAAAAAGCAAATGGGGAATATACTTTTAGTCAGGATATAAAAGATAGTATTATGTTTGAATATCATGATTGCAAAAATACTAATGCACTTCCTATGGTTGATATTATTTTTGCACGCGATGTTCTTTCATTACTTGACGACAAATCTCAGGAAGCAGTAGTTTCTGATTTCCTGGAGAAAATGAAAGGAAATGCAGTTGCTATTATTGGTGAAAATGAAGCAATGCCTTCTTCTTTCACTTTTGGTGAAAATTCTGTGGGTGCGCTAGTTGCGTATACTAAAGATTAATACTAGGAGAATAAAATGCGAGTAGAGTATATTAATCCGTTTGTTGAAACATCTTTCCGAGTACTTCAGGAAGTTCTTGGGGGAGCAGAAGTAAAGCGTGGAGATTTATATCTTAAATCAACTGCTATGCCAGTAATGGGTGTAGCTGCTTTGGTTGGTCTTGCAGGCGATGTTGAAGGTCGTGTTCTTTTTGATATGACAATGGAAACAGCATTGAACATTGCGTCTGCTATGAATGGTGAAACATTACCTGAATTTGATGATTTAGCAAAAGCTACAATCAGTGAATTGGCAAACTTAATTACAGCTCAGGCTGTTACTAAGTTACATGAACTTGGTTTTAAGTTCGACTTAACACCACCTGCATTGTTCGTTGGTCAGAAAATGGAAATTGCAGCATTAGGAGGAACTACAGATTCTGTAGAAGCTCTTATTGTTCCATTACTTTCTGATTGTGGAAAAATAGAAGTAAACGTTTCTATCAGGGAACGAGCCTAAAAAATAGAGGAGTATTGAAATGAAAACAACACAAGATTATCCAACAATAAACGAGCGTCCACCAGAGGGTCGAAAGGATGATGGAACATCATTCAGAGTTTTAGTTGTTGATGACTCTATGTTCGTTGCAAAACAGCTAGGTCAGATTCTTACAAGTGAAGGATATGAAATTGTAGCTACAGCAGCTGATGGAAAAGAAGGCGTTGATAAATACAAGGAACTTTGTCCAAATGTTGATTTAGTAACAATGGATATTACTATGCCAAAAATGGATGGTATTACTGCACTTGAACAAATTATGGCTTTTGATAAAAATGCAAGAGTTGTAATGGTAAGTGCTCTTGGTAAGGAAGAGCTTGTAAAGAAATCTTTAATGGTTGGTGCAAAGAGTTATATTATTAAACCTCTCGACCGTAAAAAGGTTCTTGAACGAATAGCAAAAGTATTGCAATAGTGCAATAATTTCGCGTTGAACGGCTGATAGTTACAAATCAGCCGTTTTTTTATATATTAGGAAGTATTATGAAATTCAGTAGAAAAAGTGGTGTGCTTTTACATCCTACATCGTTGCCTGGAACTCCGGGAATTGGAACAATTGGAAAGACTGCTTATAAATTTGTGGACTGGCTTGAAGAGGCTGGACAGTCTTTATGGCAGATTTTACCGCTTGGTCCTACAGGTTATGGTGATTCTCCTTATGCTTCTTTTTCAACCTTTGCAGGTAATCCTTTGTTAATTGATTTTGATTGCCTTGTTGAAAAAGGATGGGCTCAAAAAAAAGATGTAAAAGTTCCAGATTATATAAAATCAGAAGGACCTGTTGATTTTGGTTCTGTTGTATGGTGGAAAACTCCTGTCCTAAGGAAATGTGCTCTTTATTTTTTGGAAAATGCATCCGCTGAAGATAAAAATCAATATACTGCATTTTGTAAAGAGAAAAAAAATTGGCTTGAAAATTATGCTTGCTTTATGAGTATTAAATCCGTTTATGATGCAAAAGCTGCAGAAGAAAGGCCTGATTCTTCAATGTGGAATGTTTATTGGCCGAAAAATCTTGCCTGCTGTGAACCGGAAGCAATTGCACAATGGAAGAAAGAGCATAAACAGGATATAGAAATTTATAAAGTTATTCAGTTCTTTTTTGAGGTTCAGTGGACGGAATTACGAAAATATGCAAATGATGCTGGAATTAGTTTGATAGGTGACATTCCAATATTTGTTGCGCCTGATAGTGCTGATGTTTGGGCAAATCAGAAAATGTTTCAGTTAGATGAGAACGGAAAACCTAAATGCGTGGCTGGGGTTCCTCCGGATTATTTTTGCGCAGATGGACAACTTTGGGGAAATCCGATTTATGATTGGGATGCAATGAAAGCTGATGGTTATAAATGGTGGATTGCACGAATTGCACGCGTATTCGAATTAACGGATGTGCTTCGAATTGATCACTTTAGAGGATTTGAAGCTTACTGGTCAGTTCCTGCTGGAGATAAAACTGCAATTGGTGGTGCATGGAAAAAAGGCCCTGGAATTGATTTATTTAAAACAATTAAGAAAAAGTTAGGTGATATTCCTGTTATTGCAGAAGATCTTGGGGTAATTACGGATGAAGTAAAAGCCTTACGCGATGAAGCAGGATTTCCGGGAATGAAAGTTTTACAGTTTGCTTTTAGCACTGATGAAGTAAAAGAACATGGTATGACAAATTACTTTTTGCCACATATGTTTACAACTTCTAATTGTGTTGTTTATACCGGTACGCATGATAACGATACTTTACAAGGTTGGCTTGAAAACCTGAGTAATGATCAACTTGTTTTGGTTGCACAATATATTGAGGGTAAAAAACTGACTGTAGAAAAAGCAAAAACTTTGGTTTTGTCGGGAACCTTACGTTCGGACATGATAAAAACCGTAATTGCTTCAAGTGCGGATTATGCTGTAATTCCTATGCAAGATATTATTGGAACTGATAATAGCGGAAGAATGAATATGCCTTCTACAACTGGTGCAAATTGGACGTGGCGTATGAATAAAGGTGATATGAAAAAGCAAGCCGCACAACAGTTGGACTTTTTGTCGCAGTTGTACGGAAGAAATCTAATTACACAGCGTGATTAGTCCATTCAATAGCCATTTGTCTAAGCTCTGCTGACGAAGCGCAGTGGAGCTTTGCTTTAATGTTTTCCTTGTGTGTATCAATTGTTTTGATGCTCAAATTAAGGCGAGATGCAATTTCTACAGTGCCTAATCCTTTGCCAATTAATGTAAAAATTTGAAGCTGGCGGTCAGACAGATTTGAAACTGTGTCGAATTTAGTTTTACGCGAAATGTCGGTAACATCGTTGCCTTTAGATGCAGATTTTAATCTTTGGCGTTCGTTTTCGCTTAAATAAATTTCACCATTTGTTACAGTTTGTATAGCATTTATTACTTGAGATTCTGCTTCCTCTTTCATAATGTAACCTTTGGCACCAGCTTTTAAAGCTCGCTCTGCATAAAATCTTTCATCATGCATAGATAAAACAAGAACTCTCGTTTCCGGACGTATAATCATAATGTCTTTAATAAGTTCAAGACCATCTTCCTGTCCGAGATTTAAATCTACAATTGCCAAATCAGATACTGTTGAATTTAATAAAGAAAGTGCTTCCTGTCTGTTTTTAGCCATGCCAATAACTTTGTAATCCCCTTGAGTTTCAATTAACTGTGCAAGTCCGCGACTGAAAAGAGGATGATCATCAATAATAATTACTGTACAATTCATGTTAATATAATACCACTTTTTTTGATTTAAAGATATAATTTGTTTATGCGAATAGGCTTAGTCATTAATATCTTAAATGAAGAATATCAGATTTCTGTATTTAAGGGAATTAAAAAACGTACAGAAGAGCTCGGAATTAACTTAATTTGTCTACAAGATGAAAATATTCGTTTTGAACCTTCAAGTTTTATTGGAAAATTTCCGGAAAAATCCTTTTTTGCCCTTGATGGTGTAATTATCCTTTCATCTGTATTAACTGAAAATTTTGGTATTCAATGTAAAGAGGACATAAAAAAACTTTGGGGCGATATTCCTGTAGTATCTGTTGGACAAAAACTTGAAGATGTACCATCGCTTCTTATTCAAACTGATGATTCAATGAAACAACTGGTAGAGCATCTTGTCCTTGAGCATAAGTATAGAAAATTTGTTTATTTAAGTGGTTCGCAAAATCATTATGATGCAACTAAGCGCGAAGTAATTTTTAAAGAAACTATGGAAGCGTATAAGCCCTGGTTCCCGGATTTGAACTATATTATTAAACGCGGATGGTTTGAAGAACGGGCTGCAATTGAAGCAATGAAAGATTGTTTTGAGGAACATCCAGACTTAAATCCGGATGTTATTGTTTGCGCGAACGATAACATGGCAATTGGTGTGTACAAGTTCCTTAAAATGAATCATGAAAATCCGAATTTAAAAGATTGTGCCGTAACAGGTTTTGATGATATTCCGCAGGGAAGATTTGTTATTCCAGCATTAACGACAATTCATCAGCCATTGGAAGAGATTGGAAATGCTGCAGTGGATTCTTTGGTTCAGCTTATAAAAGGTGGAAAAGTTCCTGAAGAAAGGTATATTGAATCAAAAATTATTTACAGAAATTCCTGCGGTTGTAAAAATGTTGAAAATATATCTGCATTTGGTGAAGAGATTCAGGTTAATTATGTAAATTCTGAGGAAATGTTAAAACTTGTAAGTAGTGTAGGTCAGGATTTGAATTATGGCGAAACTGAAACTGGCTTAAAATATATAATTAACGCAAACGTTGAACAGATGGGAATTGAAAATTTCTGTGTTTTAAGCTTTCCTTATCACTCAAATAATAATGTACTTGCTGGAGTTGGAAAACTTGATGTAAAACCTATATATGTTCGCAGAAACGGAGTTTATTATTTTAATTTTCAGGACAATAAGGAATCTTCTCTTGGCGATTTTTATAATAATTATTTAAATGTTGATAATACTCCGCCAAAAACCCTTGCTTTTAAGTTTTTGAATTCCGGTAATGAAATAATTGGTTGTGTTTTGTATGATGCTCCAGAACTTGTATTGCCTCATATTGTTACAATTGCAATTGACATTTCGCAGGCAATGGCTCGTATTGAATCGTTTGAAGAAAGAAAAAAACGTTCTGAATATTTGGAAAAGGAAGTTTCAAAACGAACTCAGCAGCTTGTGGAATCGAACAATAAGCGTATGAAAGTTGAAGCTGAGGTTTTGCGTATAAGTGAAGTTGAACGTCAGCGTTTTAGTACGGATTTGCATGACGATATTTGTCAACGACTTGCAGGCATTTCCATGCTTTGCCGAAGTTATTCAAATCAGGATAATCCGGTAGCTAAAGAACAAATGGTTGAACTTGCAGAATTGATTTCTGACACTTTGCAGGCAACTCGGCAGTACGCGCACAATTCTTTTCCAGTTGAACTTGAAAGTCTTGGAATGAATCATAGTATTAGCAATTTGTGCAATTCCTTCGAAAAACAATCTGGAATTGTATGTGAATATGACTGGAGATTGAAAAATGACACAATGTTTAATAAAATGCAAAAACTGAATATTTTTAGAATTATTCAGGAAGCACTGCATAATGTAATGAAACATTCTCAAGCTACAAAAGTTTGTGTTACAGTCAGAAAGTCTGGAAAATCGGTGATTGTACAAATTGTTGATGATGGTTGTGGAATTGATGAAAATAAATCTGGTTCGAATGGAATTGGATTGAATTCTATGCAGTACAGAGCAAATCAAATTGGAGCTACGTTTGAACTTAAAAAGAATGTTCCAAAAGGGACGTGCGTTGAAATAAAGGTTTTGTGCGATGAAGAATAAACTTAAAACATTTTTTGAATTGTATTACACTTTTGCGAAAATCGGGACATTTACAATTGGTGGTGGATTAGCAATGATGCCGATGATGGAACGCGAATTAATTCAAAATAAAGGTTGGATTTCTGAAGAGGATTTGCTTGATTATTATGCAATTGGACAAAGTACACCTGGAATTGTAGCAGTAAATGTTGCAACGTTTGTGGGGTTTCGACAGGCAGGTATTTTAGGTGGTATTTTTGCAACTTTTGGAATGGTAACGCCTTCTCTTGTAATTATTATGATTTTAGCCGGATTAATAAATTCAATTTCTGATTATCCGTATGTTCAAAAAGCACTGAACGGAATAAACGTTGCTGTTGCTGCGCTTTTAACAAGTGTAGTCGTTAAGTTTGCAAAAAAAACAATAAAAAACGTATTTAATGTATTGTGTATGGCAATTGCATTTGTACTTGTTTACTTTTTGAAAGTCCCTTCTTTCTGGATTATTATTACAGCTCTTTTGATTGGAGTTTTATTGAGCCTGAAAAAAGTGAAAAATCAGAAAACTGATGAAAAGGTGGAAAAATGAGTCTCTTACAGTTATGTTTAACCTTTTTTTATATTGGATTGTTCACAATTGGTGGTGGAATTGTTTCTCTTACACTGATGCAGCAGACTATTGTTGCTAAAGGAGTTATTTCCGAAACTCAATTTTTTAATATGGTTGCAATTTCCGAATCCACTCCGGGGCCTTTGGGTACAAATATGGCAACTTATATTGGTTATAATTTGTACGGAGTTTTTGGTGGTATTCTTGCCACTTTATTTGAAGTATTACCATCGTTAATAATTATTATGATTATTGCGAAATTTATGTCAAAAATGCATGAAAATCCTCTTGTAAAAGGAGGACTTGCTTTTTTACGACCGGTTACTACAGGTTTGGTTTTAGTTCCAGTAGTTCAAATTTTTATTTTTGCACTTATGAATCTACCTGAACAATGGAAGGATTTTGCAATAGCTACAACCTGGAAAAATCTTTTTGATTGGATAAATCTTGCGGCTTATGCTGTTTTTACATTTTTGCTTTTTAAGGTAAAACTCCATCCAATTTTGTTACTGTTACTTGGTGCTGTTTTTGGAATAATTTTTCTGTAATTAAAAACACGGATTTTTTACTTTTCACTATTCCTTTTTAACTTTATAATAGAGATATGAGTACACATATTAACGCTCCAGAGGGAGCAATCGCAGATGCAGTTCTTTTACCAGGTGATCCGTTGCGTGCAAAGTTTATTGCGGAAAATTTTTTAGAAAACGCAAAATGTTATAACGAAGTACGTGGTATGCTTGGTTTTACAGGAACTTATAAAGGTAAAAGGGTTTCTGTTCAAGGAACGGGAATGGGACAACCATCACTTTCAATTTATGTTCAGGAACTTTTTCAGTTTTACAATGTACAAAAAGCAATTCGAATTGGTACGGCTGGAGGTGTAAGTGAAGAGGCTCCTTGTCGTTCAATAATTATTGCAAATGGTGCTTGTACAGATTCTGCATTGCAGACACAGCGTTTTGGCTATAGTCATTATGCGCCTGTACCAGATTTTGAACTTTTGGATACTGCTTATCATACAGCACAGGATTTAAAACTTAAGGCAGTTGTTGGGCAGTGCTTTTCTGGAGATCGTTTTTACGATCCTGAGGAAACTTGGAAATTCTGGAAAAAATATGGAGTAGTGGGAATTGAAATGGAAGCGGCAGAATTATATACTTTAGCCGCTGAATTCAAACGAAAAGCTCTTGCAATTCTTACAGTAAGTAATAATTTTGTTACGGGTGAAGAAACAACTGCAGAAGAACGTCAGCTTACTTTTAAAGATATGATGCTTTTAGCATTGGAAACAATTACAAAATAGATTCTGAAAAAAACAGAATAAAGAATAGGAAGGTACATAAATGAAACCAACATTATTAGTTTTAGCAGCTGGTATGGGAAGCCGTTATGGTGGTGTAAAACAGATTGACGGAGTAGGTTTACATGATGAATGTTTACTTGACTTTGCAACATATGATTCAATGAAAAATGGTTTTGGAAAAGTAGTATTTATTATCCGAAAAGATATTGAAGCTGCTTTCCGTGAACGCTTATTTGACAGAATTGCACGTAATTTTGATGCCGAGTATGTTTTTCAGCAGCATGAATCACTCTTAACTCCTCAACAGCTTAAAGATTCTACAGGACGTGAAAAACCTTGGGGAACAACACATGCAGTTTTGTGTGCAGAGCAGGCAATAAAAACACCTTTTGCGGTTATTAACTCCGATGATTATTATGGAAGACAGGCATTTAAAGTTCTTGGAGATTATCTTTCTTCAGTTTCAAATGATTGTACAGAACACGCTATGGTAGGTTATGTACTTGGAAATACAATGAGCCGTTCAGGTTCAGTAAGCCGCGGTGTTTGTACAGTTGCAGGTGAAGGTAAAGATGCACATATGGATTCAATCGTAGAAAATCTTAAGATTTATTACGAAGGTTCAGGTAGTGATGAAAAAATTATTAGTGAAATGCCAGATGGTGAGAAAAAAATCCTTACAGGAAAAGAATGGGTTAGTATGAATCTTTTCGGATTTACACCTAAAGCTTTTGAAGAATTTCATGTTTATTGGGATAATTTTATGAAAGAAAATTCAAAAGCCCCAAAAGCAGAAGCTTTACTTCCTGTAGCTGCCAATGACATTTATAAACATGGTAAAGGTATTGTTAAATTCTTTACTTCTGAGGAAAAATGGTTTGGAATGACATATCCGGAAGATCGTCAGCTTGTAAAGGATGAAATTGCAGCAAAAATCAAGTCTGGATATTATCCTGAAAATCTTTGGGAGAAATAATTTTTTCAATGCTTAAACTTAGTGCAATAAAATCAGAAAAGATATGGGGGTATGAACTTTGGATTGCCTCCACACATTCGAACGGCTGCCAGAACGATTTTAAACAAGTCTGTGGTGGCGATTATCCACTTTTGGTAAAAATAATCCAGGCAGATGATACACTTTCCATTCAAGTTCATCCCGATGATGAATGGGCATTAAAACTGGAAGGTGAAGGAAATCGCGGAAAAACCGAATGTTGGTATGTTCTAGATGCGGCTCCAGATGCAAAATTGGTATACGGAATTAAAGAAGGTTATTCAAACGAGATTTTGGCAAAGTCGATTACTGACAATAAACTTGAAGATTATCTTGAATTTGTCAAAGTTCAAAAAGGTGACTTTATTTTTATTCCTGCAGGAACTGTACATGCAATTGGAGCAGGACTTCGTTTGCTTGAAGTTCAGCAGTCATGTGATTTAACTTATAGACTTTATGATTGGGGCAGAGGCCGCGAAGTTCATATTGAAAAAGGCTTAGCAGTAATTAAACGCGAAGAAATGATTCCTGTTGCACCTTTTTCTAAAAACTTTGAATGTAAATATTTCAGTTTGGAAGAAATTGATGTAAAAGGCGGATGGGCAATGTACTGTTCTGGTGAAAAGTCAAAACCAGAAGATGTTCAATTGTTATATATTATCTCTGAAGATAAAGCCGTAATACGTACAAGTGAAGAAAAAATTGGAAAAGCAATAAAAGCTGAAGAAATATACGCTGTAATTCCTGGTGATAAAATTGTTGTTGAAGGAAAAGCTAAGTTGATGAGGATTCGTGTAAAATGTTAACTTTTATGATTTTGGTTTTACCGCTTTTTTTGGGTGCTTACTGTTTTAAAGTTAGAACAAAAAAAGTTGTACCTGTAATTTTAATTGGAGTTTTTTCCGCAGTAATTGTTGTAGCTTTTAAAATGCTGTTTTTACTGTCACACAGAATAATTCCATATAATTTTTCTGAAAATATCATTTATTTTTTGATTAAAGAAAGTTTATTGCCGGTAATTATTCTTTACGGACTTTATTTTCTAATTTCAAAAGATAATTATGAATACAAATTGAATACATATCTTCCATTAATTTTATCGTTTTATTCAGTGTATTTACCGTATTGTATAATTAGTTCAACTTCATCCGCTTATTCTTGGTATTCAATTTTCTTAAAACCTGTTATTTATGCTTTAATGATAGGGCAGACAGGATTATCAGTAAGAGATTTGTATAGAAGCATTGTTAGTGGGCGTAAAATAAAAGTTTTAATAAATGCTGTATTGATTTTATTTTACTTTATAGTTCCGGCGGTAATTGAATCAATTTATGTAATGAATTATTTTCTGTTGCTTTTGTTTGGAATTGCGCTTGTATATCTTGCATTACCAGTTTTACTTTATATTTTGAATAATAAACAGAAATAAAAAAAAGGTTGCCTAAAAAAAAATGGCAACCTTTTTTATTTGTTAGTGGATTATTTAATCCTAGTCTAATGCATGTGTCGCAGGCTTACGCCTGCTTACCTAGTTTTGATATGCAAAACTAACACATTATTCTAATCTAATGCGTGACCAGCACTACCTAAAACGTTGATGTTTTTGTGCATGTACATCTTTTTAGCTTCGTCACGAGCAACAGCTAAGAACTGTCGTGGGTCAAAAGCTTCTGGGTTTTCAGCAAGGAATTTACGAACTGCAGCAGTCATAGCTAAACGACCATCTGAGTCGATGTTAATCTTACATACAGCAGATTTTGCAGCTTTGCGGAGCTGTTCTTCTGGAATACCAACTGAATCTGGGATTTTTCCACCGTACTGTTCAATAATTTTTACATATTCAACAGGTACTGAAGAAGATCCGTGGAGAACGATTGGGAATCCTGGGAGTTTCTTTTCAATTTCTGTAAGAACGTCAAATGCTAATGGAGGTGGAATCAATACACCGTCAGCATTGCGTGTACACTGTTCTGGCTTGAATTTACAACGTCCGTGTGATGTACCAATTGAAATAGCCAATGAGTCAACTCCAGTTTTAGAAACGAAATCCTGAACTTCTTCTGGTTTTGTGTAGTGACTTTCTTCAGCAGCAACTTCATCTTCGACACCTGCGAGAACTCCAAGTTCACCTTCTACTGTTACGTCAAACTGATGTGCGTAATCTACAACTTTCTTTGTTAATGCAACGTTTTCATCGTATGGAAGAGCAGATCCGTCAATCATAACTGATGAGAAACCGTTATCGATACAGTCTTTTGCAACTTCGAAAGAAGGACCGTGATCGAGGTGGAGAACGATAGGAACATCGCATCCTAATTCATGAGCATATTCAACAGCACCACGAGCCATGTTGCGGAGAATGTATTTATCAGCATATGCACGTGCACCTTTTGAAACCTGTAAAATAACAGGAGATTTTGTTTCAACTGCAGCCTGAATAATAGCCTGCATCTGTTCCATGTTATTGAAGTTGTAAGCTGGAATAGCATATCCACCTTTGATAGCCTTAGCAAACATATCGCGTGTGTTTACAAGACCAAGTTCTTTATAACTAAGATTAGCCATTTATAACATCCTTTTGGACAATTTTCTTCGTCCGATATTTATTTATATTTATAATAGAATAAATCATTCTTTTGTTCAATCTTTATGTTTGACAAAGAGTATTCTTACAAATATAATTAAAAAGAGTTATATAATTGACTATAATAGCCGATAAAAAGAAAAGTAGTCTTTTTAATCGGATTAAAAAGTACAAGGAGTTTTGCATGAAAAGGGGACTTAAAGTCTTTGTTAGTCTTGCTTGCTTTTTTGTTATTGGATTGCCAGCATTTGCTCAACCAAGTTCAAAAAGTATCGAGACATTTGTAATGGACAGTTTTGATGGTGCTGATAGTCAGAACTATATGTACGATGGTAAAACATACAGTTGGGATTGGACTGTAAATTCCAGTCGTTTTATTGCTGAGGGTTATCCAAAATTTGGTTATTATGAAGGTATCCCTAATTCTTTAAAGCAGTTGCTTAAAGGACAGGATGTTGAACATAAAGTTTTTGGTGTAAAGACTGCTTTCAATCGAAAAGGTGATAACTGGTTTGAAGTTTATCCAACAGTTGACGGAAAACCTTATGAGATTCCTTTTGTTGGTGATGTTTCTTCTTTGGACTTCTGGGTATGGGGTTCAAATTATAATTACTATCTTGAAGTTTTAGTTCGCGATGCTACAGGTCGTACTCATGTATTATCTGCAGGTAGTCTTGCATTCAATGGTTGGAAAAATATTGTAGTAAATATTCCTGGATGGCTTGAACAGCATTCACACTTGCGTTCAGGTCCAGAAACAATGTCATTCTTAGGATTCAGAATTCGTTCGGATGCTGAAGAATATGTTGATGACTTTGTAATTTTCTTTGATCAGATGAAATATACATCTAATTCTCTCTCATTCATCTTTGATGGTTATGAATTGAAAGAAATTGATTTTGGTGAAAATGAATCTGGTTCGGAGGTTTCTGAATGAAAAAGTTATTAGCAATTAGCGCAATCGCTCTTCTTTCTGTTGGCGTACTTTTCGCACAGAATTCAGCTTTGGATGAACCAAATGCAGAAACTGTAGGTATGGATTCTGCTATGGCTTCTTTACGCGAAGTTTCAATTGATAAATTTGAACGTGAAGGTTCTTGGAATGTTCACATTTCTCCAGATGATGGTGTAATTTCAGCTCGTCTTTTTGATGGTAATCCTTCTATGAAAGTTCCTTTAGAAGAAGATGAAGGAAAAGAAGATCAGGATCGTCAGGTTCTTGGTGTAAAAGTTGAATTCTTCCATCGCGGTATTAATTCTTTTGTAATTAAGTCAGGTCGTCCACTTCCAATTGAAGGAACAACAAAAACTATTTCTTTGTGGGTTTGTGGACGTAATCAGAGTCATGATATATATGTTCTTCTTCAGGATTATTTTGGAAGTAATTTTGAATTATATCTTGGAAATCTCGGCTTTAGTGGTTGGAAACGCCTTACTTGTGTAGTTCCTCCTAGTCCAGATGGAGAACATGGTATTGTTCAGAGTTCTGCTTATTATGGTGATAAACCAGGACTTAAAATTATTGGATTCCGTGTAGACTGTAATCCAATGCAGGCTCGTGGTGCTTACTACATGTATCTTGATGATCTTCGTGCTGTTACAGACTTGTACGACATGGAAAATCATGATGAAGATGATATGTCAGATAACTGGTAGTCTTAAATAAATGCAAAATCAAAGGACGTCTATAATGGACGTCCCTTTTTTTTATCTCTGTGTATATCACGCAGAGTATGTTGTATAGGAAACTGTGTTAACGCAACGCCGCAAACGCGGCTAAAACACGATGGGTGAGTGTGTGGCAATAATTTGGGAAGGGAAGTTTTTACTTGTAATAATGATTCCGATTTTTTACTTGAGTTGGAGTTATTATTTCCATGTGATTTAAAACCCATATTATTAGATGAGCGTTATTATATGCTCCGGTAGGAAAGTTTTCTTTTTTTAATACTTCTGCTAAATCTTTAGCACAAAATTCTTCTGGCAGAGTAGAAGGTAGTAATGAAAGGTAATCTTCTTTTTTTTTGAAAACCCTTGTATTGATAATTTTATCTAATTTTTTATTTACTTTGTTCCAGTTTTTTTTAAAACGTCGACGGCCATTTTTTGATTGAACGTTTTGGTCTGTCCGAATCCTTTCTTCTGTCATTTCAATTTCAACAATTTCGAGCGAAAAATTTTTATTTAAAAGAACAGGATAAATGCCTGTAAGTTCTTTAAAAATATCGTAAATGCTGCCTTTTTTTGGACTTTTTCTATTTGAAATTTGTATTCCATCAGTTGTAAAAAGCTTAATCCTGGTTGTAATTACTACAGGATGAACAAGTTTTACATTATGACCTTTTTCTATTGCATCGAGAATTTTCGGAAGTAATTTTGCCAGGTTTTTTGTTTGTATTTCTATTACGTTTGAATTTGGTGTGAGAATATCATAAACATGGCCGTCCAATTCAACTTCTGTTTTTCCATCGTAAATTGAACAGTATAAGGTTTTTAGAGAATTGTGAAGGCTGCTTTCGTTTAAGGTTGAAAATCCCATTTATCTAAAATTACTACAAAAAAATATAGTATTTAACCGTATATATAAAAAATAAAAAAAATATAATTTTCTTAATTATTGGCAAAAAAAGCCGTTGACTTTAGAATTTTTTAGTATAAAATGGGAGATAAGTGGGAAAAAGTGGTAGAAAGTGGAAGTAAGTGGGTATGAATCTTTTGACAGGTGAATACAATAATACAATTGATGACAAAGGGCGAGTTTCCTTTCCGGTAAAACTGCGCACTTCTATTAATCAAAATGTACTTATGGTTACCAAAGGTTTAGATACTTGCTTATGGCTTTTTACTATGGATGAATGGGAAACTTTTGCATCTAAGATTATGGCAAATGCTTCTATGATGAAGAAAAAAAATCTGGATGTAATAAGACACTTTATTGCTCCTGCACAGCAGGTAGAATTTGATAAAGCTGGTAGACTTTCTATCCCACAAACTTTGCGAGATTATGCACATCTTTCTAAGGATTGTACTGTTCTTGGAATTGCTAAGTATGTTGAACTTTGGGATTCAACAACTTACGGTGAATATCTTGCAGCTAGTGAAGATTCTTTCCGTGATGCTGCGGAAGAATTTAATGATATTAATTTTTAATAGCAGGCGGGAAAAATTATTAAATTAAGTTTCTGAAAAAAACTCAGTATTACGTAGTTTAATAATTTTTGGGGAAGTAAGATGGAAGTTGTACACACACCAGTATTATTGAATGAGTGTTTAACATGGTTATCACCAGTTGGTGAGCCATACGAGAGTCATGCCCTGATGATCGATTCCACTTTGGGAGAAGGTGGACATACATATAATTTCCTCAAAAATTACGAAAATCTTAGTGTTGTAGGTTTGGATGCTGATTGTGTAATTCAAGCCAAAGCTAAGGAACGCCTTGCTGAATTTGGTGAACGTGTTCATTTTTTTAATGGCTGGTTTAATGAATTTTATGATAATTATCCAGATGAATACGAACATCCAAATATTATTTTGTTTGATCTTGGAATTTCTGTATTTCATTATGAAAAAAGTGAAAGAGGCTTTTCTTTCCGTTATGATGAAAAACTTGATATGCGTTTAAATGCTGCTAGCGAAACAAATGCAGCTGATTTAGTTAATGACTTACCTGAAGAAAAATTAGCAGATTTAATCTATTTATATGGTGAAGAAAAACTCAGTCGCAGAATTGCAAAAGCAATTGTAGATGCGCGTGCTGGTGGTCGAATAGAATCATCTAAAGCATTGGCAGAAATTATCTGGAATGCTGTACCTGCTAATTATCGTTATGGAAATATTCATCCGGCAACAAGAACTTTTCAGGCTTTGCGAATTGCCGTAAACAGCGAATTGAAACGATTGCCTTCCGCTTTGCACAGTGCTTTTAATGATTTGCAAATTGGCGGAAAAATGGGAGTTATTACATTTCATTCACTGGAAGATAGAATTGTAAAAAATTATTTTAGAAATCTTGGAAAAGAATGTGTTTGTCCTCCAGAAGTAGCGGTTTGCCGTTGCGGAGGAAAGGCTTGTGCTGAAATTCTTACACGAAAACCAATTTGCCCTACGGAGGAAGAAATCAAAAAAAATTCACCTTCTAGAAGCGCAAAACTTAGAGTTGTTCGAAAACTTCGCGATGCAACTGAATTCCATTTAAACGGTGTGCTGGGGTATTAAAATGAAAGGTTTGTTTAAGAATATTTTAAAGAAAGTACTATTTGCTCTATTTATTCTTTTAATTCCTATAATGCTTTGTTTGTATGCAGTTCAGGCAAAACGTTATACAGACTTAACTAAAGAAATTGCAGAGTTGGAAAGAAATCAGGAAAAAATGATTGAAGAAAATAAAAAGCTTGTAAATGATATCAGTCTTTTATCTAGTGCAGATAGAATTGAACGGATTGCAACTGAAGAACTTGGAATGCATAAAGCTGAAACTGAAGATATTGTCCGAGTTGAAATGACAGGAGAGCGAAAATGAAAGAATCTTTATTAACGCTTGAAGAATTAGTTGCTGCCGTAAAGGGTGAAGTTATTAGTAAAAGCTCGGAATGTTATTTTACTTCTGTTCAGACTGATAGCCGTAACGTAGAAAAAGATACTTTGTTTATTCCTCTTGTAGGTGAATTTCAAAATGGTCATAAATATATTCCACAGGCTTTGAATAAAGGTGCCTCAGTTGTATTTGTAAATAGATATGATTATGGAATGGCTCCTGGTGTTTATGCAAAAATGTGCGCTTCAAATCCATATACATCAATAATCCTGGTTGAAAATACTTTGTATGCATTACAAGATGCTGCTGAAGCATACGTAGCAAAATTTCCAGATTTAACAAAAATCAGTATTACGGGGTCTTGTGGAAAAACTACAACTAAAGAAATGCTTGTTTCTGTGTTCAAAGCAAAATATGGCGATAAAGTAGTTTACACAAAAGGAAATTTTAATTCTGAAACTGGACTTCCATTATCTGTTTTCAATATCCGTAAAGAACATAAAATTGGTATTTTTGAAATGGGAATGAACCGAGTAAATGAAATTGGTGAAATTTCCAAAGTATTAAAATCGCACTATGGAATTATTACAAATATTGGTACTGCACATATAGGAATTCTTGGAAGTCGGGAAAATATTGCAAAAGAAAAGCGTAAGTCTTTGGATTATATTCCACGCGAAGGTGCGGCTTTTGTTCCAGAAAGTGATGATTTTGCAGATTATTGTACTGAAAATGTTTGCGGTAAAGTTGTAAAGTTCGGAAAAAAATCCGCTGAAAAAATGGGAATTGAATACATTGCGGATAATGGACTTTTTGGAACTCAATTCAAATTAAGTGGTGTAGAAATCAACTTGCCTTTAAGTGGTGAATATAATTATCAGAATGCACTTGGTGTTATTGCCTGTGCTCTTGAATTTGGATTTAGCGCTGCCGAAATTAAAAAAGGTTTGGAAGATGTGTCCGCAATTTCTGGACGTATGGAATCTAAAAAACTTCTTTTGAAAAATGATTCAGAAATTATATTGATTAAAGACTGCTACAATGCAAATCCAGATTCAATGGGAAAAGTAATTGATTTTTGTGGCAGTTTGAAAAATGTTGGAAAAAAGATTTTCGTTCTTGGAGATATGAAGGAGCTTGGAGAAGTTTCAAAAACAGCTCATGTTGAAATTGGACAGAAAGTGTCTGAAAGTAATGCGGTTTGTTTTTTTGTTGGAGCAGAAATGAAAGCTGCTTTTGAAAAATGTAACTGTAATAACAATAAAGGTGCTGCTGTTTACTGGTACGAAAAAAACGATAATAAAAGTTTTGCTGAAATTGCAAAAAAAATAAATGAAATGGCAGTTGGAGGGGATGTAATTCTTTTAAAAGGATCGCACAGTATGTCTCTTGAATTGCTTGAACCGATGCTTGCAAAAAATGTGAAGGAGGATAATAAATAATGCCACAGTTTGTATTCCGCGCAGATAAACCTTCTCAAAACTATCACAAAGTTGATATGGGAATGTTTGCGTCAATCCTTTTGTTGTGGGGTTTAGGAATATTTACATTATTTGTTGCTTCTCAAAATTATGCTGAAAGAGCGTTTGGCGATTCTCTTTTGTTTGTAAAACGCCAGCTTATTTGTTCTTGTGTCGGATTTGTGTTTATGTTTGTGGTTCTTTTTACAAATTTGAAGACTATAAAAAAAATTCTTTCGATTATGGTTTTTGTAACACTGATTTTGTGTGCATTAACATTTATTCCGGGTATTGGAATTGAAAAGAATGGCGCAAAACGATGGATTGCAATGCCTTTTAATTTTACATTTCAACCGTCTGAACTTGTAAAATTTACACTTGTTTTATTCCTTGCTAATTATTTTGAAAAACAGAGTGAAATTCAGAATCCGGAAGATAAATCTGTGTTGCCTTGTGTTCTTGTGTATTTTATTTTTATTGCTGTTGTTTTTGCTCAAAAGGATTTTTCTACAGGTTTGTTTATTGCCCTTATTGGTATTTTGATTTTCTTTGTAAGTGGAACAAAATTACGCTGGTTATGGCCATTTTTGTTTGTTGCTATTCCAGCGATGATTCTTATGATTACGTTGGAAACTTACCGTTTGAACAGAATTATCGGTTTTTTTAAGCCGGATGAAATGAGTACAGGAATAAATTATCAGAGCTTGGCTGCAAAACGTGCAATCAGTGCTGGCGGATTTTGGGGCAGTGGAATAGGAACTGGACTTGTTCGCATTAATAGTATTCCTGAAGTACAGGCCGACTACATTTTTGCAGGATGGTCAGAAGCAATGGGATATGTAGGCGTAATAATTTATTTTGCGCTTCTTATAATATTTGCAGTTAAAGGTTATAAAACAGCTTTTAAATGCCCGACAAGATTTGCAGCATACGGAACTTTTGGTTGTGTTTCTGTAATTTTTGTTCAATCCCTGGTTAATTGCATGGTTGTATGCGGATTATTGCCGTCAACAGGTATTCCGCTTCCGTTTTTTAGCCTGGGAGGTTCTTCTATAATAATTACATTAGGTATGTGCGGATTTATTCTGAATGCAACTAAATGTGAAGAAAATGAAGAAAGAACCGAAAATTTTGAAGAAATTAATGTAGATAATTTAACTTATCTATAATTTATAAGGTGGATTTTTAAAATGAGCGATTTTGGTATGTTAGTTTCAGAAGATTTTTTGGATGTAACTGTAAATTCGAATACTTCTGAGAAGAGAGAGAACGAACATTCTGACAGAAAATTTAAATTTATAAAGTTGATTTTTGCTGTATTGTGTTTTGCTTTATTTGCAGAATTGATTATTTATAAATACATAATGCCAAGCTTTTCTAGTCCGAAAGTAACTGTTACTGGACAAAATATTTATTCGGCAGAAGAAATCGCTATGAAATTACTGCCAATGAATAGTACAAATTGGTTTGATTTTGATGTAAAGCAGGCAGTTGCAATTCTTTCATCAGAATCTGGAATTGAAAATGTAACTGTTGAAAAAAGATTTCCAGATAAAATTTATATAAACGTTGTAGAGCGCGAACCTGTAGCAGTTACTTTTGTTTTAGATAAAGGTTGTAGTACTCCAATCCAAATTGACAAAAATGGCGTATTATTTCCTGGTAAAGAAAATACAGAAGTTGATACAAGTTCAATCCCAATTATTTCTGGACTTCCAGTTGAATACATGTCACAGGGAATGAGAATTCCTTCAAAGTATCGTCCATTGATTGATCAGATTAATAAAATTCGTTCACTTCCACAAAAATATTTTGCAAGTATTTCAGAAATTTGTGTACTTCCAAAAGAATACGGAAGTTATGAACTTGCATTAATTCCTGCACAAACAAGAGTTAAAGTCCTTACGGATCGTGCATTGAATGAAGACGCATTAAAGTATATGATGGTAGTATTAGACGTAGTAAATCAAATTGGAACTGATGTTGCTGAAGTTGATTTACGATACGGTTCTGTTTCTTATAGAACAAGGTAAGAGGTTTTTGATGGCAGACGATAAAATTATTGTTGGTCTTGATATTGGTACAAGCGTTACTAAAGTTGCAATCGGCGAATATGATGATGAAACTGGAAAAATCCAGATTGCCGGAACTGCCTCAAAAAAATCTGAAGGTTTAAGAAACGGTGTAATTGTAAATATTGAAGATGCTAAAGAAGTTATAAAAGAAGCTATTGAAGCTGCAGAACAGGATGCTGGTATAACAGTAGAATCAGTTGTAATTGCTGTTGGTGGTTCTCATATAGAAAGCAGAAACTCAAAAGGTGCTGTTGCAGTAAAAGCTTCTGGTAAAGGTAATAAAGAAATTACCCGTGATGATGTTGAACGTGTAATTGAAAGTGCTACCGCGGTTCCAGTTCCAGCAGATAGGGAGAAACTTCATGTAATTGCTCAAAATTACATTGTAGATGGTGTTGGTGATATTCCAGACCCTATTCATAGAATTGGTACTCGTTTGGAAGCTGAAGTTCATATTGTAACTGCCGCAAAAACGATTATAGAAAATATCAGCATGTGTATTTCGCGTGCCGGATATCACTTAAATGGTGTAATGTTAAAAACTCTTGCTCAAACACAGTCGGTTTGCCATCAGGATGAAATGGAGCTTGGTTCTATTTTAATTGATTTAGGGGCTGGAACTACAGATGCAATTGTTTTAATTAAGGGTGCGCCTGTAAGTACAGCTTCAATTCCAGTAGGTGGAAATCTTGTAACAAATGATATTGCAATTGTTACAGGTATTCCAAACTCAGTAGCCGAAGAAATTAAAATTGAATCAGGATGCTGCTGGCTTCCAAATATTTCGGAAAGTAATGATAAGCAGGTAATTTTACCAGGAGTTGGGGGAAGAGCTCCTGAAGTAATGTATCAGTCTCAGCTTTGTCAGATTATTCAGGCAAGAATGGAACAGATTTTTACAATGGTAAAATCGGCTATTATTAAAAATACAAATGATTCGGTAAAACAACTTTCGGGAAATATTATTCTTACTGGTGGTGGCGCTCAAATGGAAGGGGTTGTAGAACTCGCACAGACAATTTTTAAAACTTCATCTGTTCGTCTTGGGGTGCCTGAAAATCTTGGTGGAATTGAAGAAAAATACAGACGTCCGGATTTTGCTACTGTAATTGGACTTGTTCTTGCAAATAAATCAATGGCAAGATCAAAGGATTCAAGAAGAAAAACAAAAGCTCATGTAAATAAACATGAAAATGAAAAAAATGGAGACAGTGTTTTTAAACGATTTATAAAAACTTTCTTTTAAAAATTTAAAATATAGTATAAAATAGATAAATACCATAATGAGAAATGTTTGGGGAAACATTTTGGGAGGCATTTCATGGGTTTAGGAATTTCTATTGTTGAGGAAGATTCAACAAGTTATAATCAGGCTATAAACGATTATAATCACACAATCATTAAAGTTGTAGGATGCGGTGGCGGCGGTTCAAATGCTGTTAATCGCATGATTTCTCATTCATTAAGCAATGTTGAATTTATTGTTTTAAATACAGATTTGCAGGCTTTAGGACGTTCGAATGCAGAAACAAAACTTGCAATTGGACAGAAAGTAACTAAGGGCTTGGGTGCTGGTGGAAAACCTGAAGTTGGTGCGCAGGCTGCTGAAGAAGATAAAGAACTTATTACAACAACTTTACGTGGTGCAGATATGGTTTTTATTACTGCCGGAATGGGTGGTGGTACAGGAACAGGTTCAGCTCCAGTTGTTGCACGAATTGCTAAAGAGCTTGGTTGTCTTACAGTTGCCGTTGTTACAACTCCTTTTGAGTTTGAAGGAAATGTCCGAATGTCTCAGGCAAAAGAGGGACTTGTAAAACTTCATGAACAGGTCGACTCTCTTATTGTTATTCCAAATGAACAGCTTTTTAAAACAATTGATAAAAATACTACTGTAAAAGAAGCATTCCGTAAGGCGGATGAAGTTTTGTGTCAGGGTGTGGAAGGTATTTCAAACATTATTACAAAACCTGGCGATGTAAATACAGACTTTGCCGATGTAAGAAATGCTATGTCTGGTCAAGGAAATGCAATTTTTGGAATTGGAGTAGGCGAAGGCGAAAACCGAGCTTCAGATGCTGCATATGCTGCAATTAATAATCCAATGCTAGAAGATTCTCATATTGATGGTGCAAAAAATATTCTTGTAAACATTTGTGCTTCTGAAGAAGTTTCTCTTACTGAGGTTGGCGAAATTTGTAAGATTGTTACTTCTCAAGCTGATAAAAATTATAATATGTTCTGGGGACAGGTTACCCAGCCAGAATTAGAAGGAAAAATCAGCGTTACTGTAATTGCTACTGGTTTTGAAACTCAGGTAAAGGCTGCAAGTGAACCTGCAGAGGAAATTGAACAGCCGGCACAGCGCACTTTTGGTGAAAATGTAATTAATAGTTCTGAAATGAATAATATTTTACATGGACATAGTAGTAGTTTGGACGGCGGTATGTTTGTTTCTAAAAAAGATCTAAAAAGCAGTCCAACTCCTCATCCAGAAGCCCCTGCAGAAGGTTCTTTAAGTAAAGGTTTATTCCAGGAAGATACAACTGCATTTTATACAAAGCAGGCAAAACCATTTACTTCTGCACCAGCTGATTTTACCGCTGCAAATGACTTGGAAAGGCCTGCAATCTGGAGTAATCCAGCGTTAAGCAGAACAATAAAATTGAGTGACGATTAATGACTGTAGATGAATTACTGAATCAATTTTATTCCGATTTAATATTGGTTAGAAGAGATTCAGAGCAAACAGCTTTAACCTATAGGTTTTCTGCAGAAGAGTTTTTAAAATATCTTGTGCAGGAAAAAGTAAAACTTCGTGAAGTTTCTGTACAAAATTTATTATATTTTCTTATAAAAAGAAAAGAAGATGGATGTGCAGAATATACAATTGCAAAGGATATTTCAGGATTACGAGCATTTGGCGAATACTTAGTACGTAAAGATTATTGGTCCGAAAATTATGTTTTAATGATTGACCGACCAAAAGCTTCCCGTTCTTTACCAAAGGTTTTGTCAGTTGAGCAGGTTGAAAAATTACTCTCCCAAATTGATACTTCAACCTTGTGTGGCAAACGCGATGATGCTCTTTTTGAATTGATTTATTCCTGTGGATTGAGAATAAGTGAAGCTTGTGACTTAAAAGTTGCGAATGTTCACATGAATGAAAATCTTTTGCTTGTGCACGGAAAAGGCGATAAAGAAAGAATTGTGCCTTTTGGTGGAAAAGCAGAAGAAAAACTGAAGTATTATCTGGAAGAAGTTCGGCCTGCTTTAACAAAAGGTAAAAATGTTGCTGAAGTGTTTGTGAACTATAAAGGAAATCCGATTTCCAGAAAAGGAGTTTGGAAACGCTTTCAGGAATTAGAACAAATGAGTGGGGTAAATGCAAAAGTTCATACTTTACGGCATTCATTTGCAACACATATGCTGGCTGGTGGTGCAGATTTGCGTTCTGTGCAAGAGTTGCTCGGTCATAGTGATTTGTCGACTACAACAATTTACACACATGTTACGGATCGTCAGCTAGAAGAAACGCATGAAAAATATTTTAAATGAAAAGTAAATATTAAAAATGATGACTAAGGTCTATAGGAGAAACTTGAAAATGATGAAAAAAATGAAAACTTTGACAATAACAATTTTCGTTGGAATTACATTTATATTCTCTTCATGTGGTGTTTCAAATAAGACGGTAATCCGTCATCAAAAAATGGAAGAAAATGTTGAAAGTCCTACAACTATTGAAGAATTAAAGGACGCTATAGCAAAATATGGAGAAAGAGTTGCAGATATTCAGCTTGCAAACAGTCAGATAGGAATTTGGTATAAAATTCTTGGTACTCGATATCTTGATAATAAAATGTATGGTGAAGCTTTGAAGTGTTTTCAGCAGGCTTTGCAATACTATCCAAATAATCAGAATCTTTATTATTATGTTGGAGTTTGCGCCGGTTATATGAGCCATACTGCAATGGATTTTGGTGGAACTGGTGCAACTGATGTAAAATATAATTATTTACGGCTTGCAGAAGAAGCATATTTACGTGCAATTTCAATAGAAGACCGTTATGTTCGTGCGCTTTACGGACTTGGTGTTTTATATGTTTTTGAACTTGATGAACCAGAAAAAGCTATTCCTCATTTAGAAAAAGCAATTTCTATTGATAAAAAGAATATTGATTCAATGTTTGTTCTTGCTCGTGCGTATTATTCGTGTTTTGAATTTGACAAAAGTGCTCAAATGTATGATAACATTATTATGACGACCAAATCTGCCGAAACAAAGGCAACAGCTGAGGAAAATAAAAAAATAGTACTTGATGCAGCAATTTCAAACTAAAAGTGAAATACTTTTACATTTGGCTCTTGGAAGAATTACGTTCCTTTCCTTCCAGGAGAAAAAAAAATTAGCAAAAAATCTTGACAGTTCATTATCTCTTGCGTTACTTTCTATAGAAGATATTTCTAAAATTTTGGACAGAAAGTTTAACGCTAACGTTATTTGGAATGGTTTAGAAAATAATCATATGGCGGAAGTAGCTTTATATTATTGCGAACGGATGCATATACAGATTATTCTTCATTCTGATTATCGTTATCCTGAACTTTTAAGGCAAATTGCAGATCCACCATATTTATTATTTTGTCGTGGAAATGCAGAAGCTTTAACAAAAAGAAGTGTATCTGTGGTGGGAACAAGACAGTTAAGCCCAATTGGAAAGCAGGCCGCGTTAGAATTTGCATATGAGGCTTGTCTGGATGGTTGCACAATCGTTTCCGGCCTTGCGAATGGTGCTGATGGATATGCGCACCAGGGTGCACTGAATTCTTATTTTGATTCTGCCGAGAATAATAAAGATTTATCTGAGCTAGGGTGTACAATTGCAGTTCTTCCCAGTGCAATTGACGATATTACACCTTATAATCATTCACACATGGCTGAACAAATAGTAAAATGTGGTGGATGCCTTATAAGTGAATACGAACCCGGTTTGGGAATGGCAAAATGGCATTATGTGGCTAGAAACAGGATTATTGCGGGAATGTCACCTGCAACTGTTGTAATTGAGGCACCTGCCGGAAGTGGAGCTTTAATAACAGCGGATTTTGCTCTTGAAAATGGGCGTGATGTTTTTTTTCATGAAGCAGCGTTTTCACAAGCCGCAAAATTTATTTCAGGTAAGGTAAAACAAAAACTTGAAATAGAGTATGCAAAAGGTTTTGTCAGAAAATACAAAATAGAAAATTCACCGGAAAAGTATCTTGAAGCGGGTGCGCCGGTAATTAAAAATTATAAGGATTATTGTACAGCTTTGTGTGAAATGCCAGGAACCAGAATGGTACCAATGCAAAGTGAGTTATTTACATAAGGATTTAATATGGCGGAAAAAAAGGTTTCTAAAACATCAAAGAAAACATCAAAAAAGTCTAAAACTCCACAAACTTTGGTAATAGTAGAGTCTCCTGCCAAAGCGCATACAATCGAAAAATATCTTGGCAAAGGTTATACTGTAAAAGCTTCTATGGGGCATCTTATAGATTTACCAAAATCAAGAATGGCCATAGATATTGAAAATGGATTTCAACCGGAATACATTACAGTTCGTGGTCGTGCCAAACTTCTAAAGGAACTTCAAAAAGATGCAAAAAATTCTGATTTTGTATTACTTGCATCCGATAACGACCGTGAAGGAGAGGCAATTGCCTGGCATTTAAACAATGCCCTTAAAGAAAAAACTAACGCAAAAATTAATCGAATTGTATTTAATGAAATTACACCAACAGCTATAACTGAAGCGGTAAAAAATCCAGGTGAAATTGTAGAAGCTAAAGTAAATGCGCAAAAAGCTCGCCGTGTTCTTGACCGCCTTGTAGGTTATAATTTAAGTCCGCTTTTGTGGGCAAAAGTAAAGAATGGTCTTTCTGCAGGACGTGTACAATCTGTAGCGTTACGTTTAATTTGTGAACGAGAAAAAGAAGTTGAAGACTTTTTGCCGGAAGAATACTGGTCTTTAGATGCTGATTTTACAAAAGGAAAGTCTTCATTTACTGCTCAACTCGTAAAATATGCAGGTGATACTCCTGAGCTAAAATCTGAAGTTCAAGTTAATCAAATAATGGACAAAATAAAAAACAGTCCTTGTGTTGTTTCATCAATTAAAAAAACTGATAAAACAGTTAGACCAAAGCCTCCGTTTACAACTTCAAAAATGCAGCAGGCAGCAGCAAACCGTCTTGGCTTTACTTCCCGCAAAACTATGCAGATTGCACAACAGCTTTATGAAGGTATTCAAATTGGTGCTAACCGTGTCGGATTAATTACTTACATGCGAACTGACTCTGTTCGTATTTCCGATACAGCGCTTGCTGATGTACGCGATTGGATTTCAAAAAATTATCCACAGGATTTACCTTCGGAAGCAATTCATTATACAGTTGGAAAGGCAGCTCAAGATGCTCATGAAGGTATTCGTCCAACATACACAACCTATACTCCTGAAAGTGTAAAAGAATATCTTACACATGATCAATTCCGCTTGTATTCAATTATCTGGGAACGTTTTGTTTCAAGCCAGATGAATAATGCAAAAATGACCACTACCTCTGTGGAAATTGTTGCCGGCGATGCAGTTTTCAGAGTTGCTGCAAGTAAAGTAAGTGAAAAAGGATTTTACAATGTAATTAAACTGCTTTCTTCAAAAGAGGATAAATCAACTTCATTACCAGCAATGAAGGAAGGGGAAAAAATTGCAGTACAGAAATTCCATCCTGAACAACATTTTACACAAGGTCCGGCTCGATATACTGATGCTTCAATTGTACGAATGCTCGAAGAAAAGGGAATTGGTCGTCCTTCAACTTATGCACCAATTATTTCGGTTTTGCTTGACCGTTATTATGTAACTCGTTCAAATAAGCAGCTTGTTCCAACACAACTTGGAAGAATGATTTCAAAAATTCTTGTTGAAAGTTTCCCAGATGTAATTAATGAAAGCTTTACTGCAGAAGTTGAAAACAAACTTGATGATGTTGAGAACGATACTCTTGTTTGGAATACCATGATGAGTGATTTTTATGCTCCATTCAAGAATCGTGTTGATGAAGTAATGGCAAATACAGAAAGTATTAAAGGCTTTTTGGATGAACAAACCGAATTAACTTGTGAACTTTGCGGTAAACCAATGATTAAAAAACTTGGTCGTTTCGGATTTTTCCTTGCATGTTCTGGATTCCCTGCTTGTCATAATACAAAATCAATTCCGCTTGCAAAATGCCCTTGTAAAGACTGTGGTGGAGATATTGTAGAACGTAAAACAAAGGGAAGGGGAAAATCTTTCTTTGGTTGTACAAATTATCCAACTTGTAAGTTCATTTCTCATTTCAAACCAATAGATCAGTATTGTCCACAGTGTGGCTGGTTCCTTGTAGAAAAGTTCGATAAAAAGAATGGCAGTTATAAATCTTGCATCAACCCAGATTGTGACTATTTGCACTCGGCTGGAGAAGATGAACAAATTACGGAGGAGTAGAAAGTTTTCTTCATAAAGATGCAAGATTACATCCCTCGCTCGCAAGTCTCGCTCGGAGCCTGGTTTGTAAGTAAATCCTAAATAAATGTACTGTCGTACATTTATTTTTAACGGATTTGCTATAAGAGGCATGCATCAACCCAGATTGTGACTATTTGCACTCGGCTGGAGAAGATGAACAAATTACGGAGGAGTAATAGACTTCTACGTTATTGAGAATTAATGATACTTAGTGAATTAGTTGATGAATTTTTATTGTATCTCTCGGCTGTCAGAGGCCTTTCTGATAATACTGTTGATGGATATGGAAATGATTTAACTCAATTGCAGGAATTTTTAACTCCAGACTTAGATATAAAAACTATTACAAAAGAAAATCTGTTGCTTTGTATTGGACAGTTGTCCAAGCAGAAAAAATCCTCCGCTACAATAAACAGATTTATTGCTGCTGTGCGAACTATGTTTGCGTATGCAAAAAAATATAATTATTTAACGGCAAATCCCGCAATAGAATTAAAAACCGTCAAACTTCCCAAAAAAATGCCAAATTTTATGACTCAGGATGAAGTTCAAAAAATCTGTAATGAACCTGAAAAAAATGAATTATTGTGGGAAAAACGTGATCATGCAATTTTTACAATGCTTTATTCTTCTGGTTGTCGTATTAGCGAAATAACAAATTTAAAACTTGAAGATTTTAGTAATAACTGGCATGAAGCAATTGTAACTGGAAAAGGTAACAAACAGAGAAGAGTTTTTTTTGCAGAAGAGTCAAGAAAGGCTTTAAGTGAATATCTTGAAGACAGAAAAAGGGTTCTTGCAGAAAATAAAATTCTTGAGCCAACAAATCAGTTGTTTATTAATTTGCGTGGGCAGCCTATTACTGTTGGTGGACTGCGTTACATTATTACAAGATATTCTGGCGTTGAAGGTACAAATCGGCATGTAAATCCGCATGCATTCAGACACACCTTTGCAACAACGCTTTTGTCAAATGGTGCCGATGTTCGAATGGTGCAGGAAATGCTAGGACACAGTTCTATTTCAACAACTCAACGATATACGCATATCACTACAGAAAAACTGATTGAAATTTATAACAAAGCTCATCCGCATGGAAAGAGTTAATCAGTTTGATTTTTTATTTGAAAATTAGAAAGTTTTTTATTATATTTTAAATGAGGTAATAGTATGTCAAAAACAAAAATCCGCAGTACAACAATTTTAGCAGTAAGACGTAATGGACAAGTTGCAATGGCGGGCGACGGACAGTGTACTTTAGGAGAAACTGTCTGCAAGGGAAATTCCCGAAAAGTTCGTAAAATATATGATGGAAAAATTTTGACCGGTTTTGCGGGAAGTGTAGCAGATGCTTTTACTTTGCTTGATCGTTTTGAAACAAAGGTAAAAGAATATAACGGTGATATTATGAGAGCGGCAGTTGAACTTGCAAAAGCATGGCGAACTGACCGAAGTCTACAGAAACTTGAGGCAATGCTTCTTGTTGCAGATAAATCGAAAATTCTTTTAATTAGTGGTGATGGAAATGTAATTGAACCGGAAAAAGATGCAATTGCAATTGGTTCTGGTGGAAATTATGCATATTCTGCAGCACTGGCTTATCTTGACAGTTCTGATTTGAGCGCAAAGGAAATTGCTGAACGTTCTCTTCATATAGCAGGAAGCATTTGTATATATACTAACGAAAATATTACTATTGAAACACTTGAGTAGAATTATGGAAAAAGAAGAACTTACACCTAAACAGATTGTAGAAAAATTGGACCAGTATATTATTGGTCAGGAAAAAGCAAAGCGTGCTGTTGCAGTTGCTTTAAGAAATAGATTCAGAAGATTAAAGTTGCCTGAAGAAATTCGTGATGAAGTTGCACCAAAAAATATTTTAATGATTGGACCGACCGGTGTTGGAAAAACTGAAATTGCAAGACGGTTGGCTAAACTTTGTGGTGCTCCGTTTTTGAAAGTTGAAGCTACAAAATATACAGAAGTTGGTTATGTTGGCCGCGATGTTGAATCTATGATTCGGGATTTGATGGCTGTAGGTTATAACGATGTAAAGGCAGAAATGGAAGATCAGCTTCGCGAAAAATCTCAGTCTGTTGTTGAAGAAAAACTTCTGGATTTATTACTTCCAGGTTCTAATTCAAAAGAAAAAAATAAGGATTCAAAAGAAGCTGTAGACGTTTCGCAAGGGGTAATGTCGCAGGCAAATCCTAATGAAATAATAATTGATTTGAATATTTTAAACGAAGCAAATAAAGCTGCTGCAGAACAACAGAGAAAGGATGAAGAACTTAAAAATGCAGGTTCTGAAAATAAGGCTGAAGATAATTCAACTCGCGAAAAATTCCGTCAGTGGTTAAAGGAAGGAAAACTTGAAGACCGCGAAGTTGATATGGTTGTTCATCGCCAAAATCAAATGCCAAATATGGAAATTATTGCGGGCGGTTCGCTTGATGATTTACAGAACAGTATGCAGGGCCTTATGAATATGATGAATGGTGGCGGTCGCAGTAAAAAACGTTCTGTAACAATTAAAGAAGCTCGTAAAATTTTAACTGAAGAAGTTTTGGACGGTATGGTTGATCACGATAAAGTTGCCGACGAAGCAAAAAAACGGGTAGAGCAGAGCGGAATAATTTTTATTGATGAAATTGATAAAATTGCAGTTCACGGTGAAAGTCATGGACAGGATGTAAGCCGCGAAGGTGTACAGCGGGATATTCTTCCAATTGTTGAAGGAAGTAACGTAAATACTAAGTTTGGTGTTGTTGATACAACTCATATTTTATTTATTGCTGCAGGTGCATTTAGTGTTGCAGCTCCAAGTGACTTAATTCCTGAACTTCAGGGACGTTTCCCATTACGCGTAGAACTGGAATCTTTACATAAAGATGAGTTTAAACGTATTTTACAGGAACCTAAGAACAGTTTGATTATGCAGTATACTTCTTTGCTTGAAACTGAAGGGGTAAAATTGAATATTACTGATGAAGCTATAGACAGAATGAGTTCCATTGCCGAAGAAGTTAATGCTTCTGCCGAAAATATAGGTGCTCGCCGTCTTCATACAATAATGGAAAAGGTCCTTTCAGATTTAAGTTTTGAAGCAGATGAACATAAAGGTGAAACTATAAGTATTGATGCTGCTTATGTAGACAGTAAACTTACTGATGTTGTTCAAAGTGAAGATTTAAGCAGATTTATTCTTTAGAAAAAGTTTTAGTTTGGAAGGGTTGCCGGGGATGTCGAATTATGAACCCCGGCAGCTATACTATTCTTTTGAAAGTATTTCTCTTAGGTATTTCCAGCCGGAAAGGTATTTCCTTACGTTAAATAAATGGTCTGCGTATAGTTCGTAGTGAAGTCCGTTAGAATTGTTCGTAAAGTTGAAGTTTGAACGGCTGAATACTGAGGCGTCAGGCAAATCTTTTATTGGAAGAATTAAATCCTCTTTGCCTTCAACTTTAAAAACAAAACTGTTATTTGTAAGACTGAAAATTCCCTTCCCAAGTTCCACCGTGTTGTGATTTGAGTCAAATGTCCTGAGTTGAACATTTTCGTCAAAAAGTAACGGCGCTGAAGAAGATGGAAATTTAATGCTTGAAGAAATATATTCTCCGTAAAATTTTTCCTGCCATAAATCCCATTCTGCAACAGTATGAAACGGAAACTCCTTGTCAAAATATTCATAATCGTCCATTGTTGTAGAAAGTCCGCAGCTTTTACAGAAAACTTTATTGCCCTCTGAAGCAATTTGTCCAATAGTTTTACATTTTGGGCAAACGCAAACTGCACATTCCAAGCCAACTGCCTGATTTTTTATGCTGTATTTAATTTTTTTAATATTCTGAGTTTCGTAAGCATTTTCGTATAAATCTTTATTGATTAAATCTGTAATTTGAGCTGGAGACATATCCTTCAATTGTTCACTAGAGTAAATGTTTACAAAATTTCCGTTCCATGAACCTTTTCGCATGCCAAATCCCCATCTTGGAATTTTCATGTAACCGCCCTGAATTTTATAAGTAACAAGATTTGCACCTGAAATTTTTACAAGTTTTCCAGTTGCAACTTGAACTGGTGTTGTAATTCCATTGAAGGAACGTCCGCCTTCTGGAAATATACAAATGTTTTTTCCTTCTTTGAGATAACGTATAGCTTTCATTACAGCAAGAGTGTCAGAAGCCCCCTTTATTTTGGAAATTGGTCCGTATGCCCATGAAAGAAGTTTAGATTTAAAGCCTTTTCTAAAACAGTTTTCGCTGGCAATAAAATACATTTGAGTTTTTATGCTTACTGCAACAAGTACAGAATCTAAATCGGTGTTGTGATTTGCAAGACAAATAAACGGCCCTTGAATTTTTCTAGGTTTATCATAACTGTAGTGAATCATTTTAAAATACGGTTTACAAAGCTGTCGCGTAAGTTGATAAATAACATCGTGTCTAAATTTAATAATTTTTTGTTTTATTTCAAATTTTTTCATATTTTCGACCCTTTTTTTATAATAACATGTTATCTTTTTTTTACAACATGGTTTATAATATAAATAAGCACTTTTTTTAACGGCTGTGCTTTCAGTGAGTTTATTTAATATTTGTACTATCGGATGGTTAAAAATGAAAGTAAAAGAAGTTTTTAAAAACATGGCCTTTCTTATGGAGTACCTGGTTCCGATAATAGGAGTACTCTGCGTTTGGGGCATTATGGGTTATAAGGATATGCTTAATCCAGTTGTAATGCCAGAACTTCCAAGAATTGGTAAAACGTTCATAAAGCTTTTAACAAAAGGTGATTTACTCGGACATTGTGGAATCAGTCTTGCCAGAGTTTTACGTGGATTTTCTATTTCCGCAGTTTTAGGAATTACTCTTGGTATTTTGATTGGACTTTCACGACACTTAGAAAGAGTAACTCAGTTAGTTGTTCAGATTATTAAACCAATTCCTCCAATTGCCTGGATTCCTCTTGTAATTTTGTGGTTTGGAATTGGAGAATCAGGTAAAACTTTTTTAATTTTTCTGGGTGGTTTTTTTACAATCCTTATCAATGTTATAGACGGAATTAAACAGACTGATAAAAAGTTAATTGAAGTTTCGAAAGTGATGGAAACTCCAATGTTAAAACATATTGTTAAACTTGTAATTCCTAGTGCCGCTCCAAATATTTTTACAGGATTACGAACTGGTCTTTCATCTTGCTGGATGTGTGTAGTTGCAGCAGAACTTGTTTCTTCAACTACGGGACTTGGTTATATGATTATGGATGCGCGACAGTATGGACAAACTGATATTGTAATTGTAGGAATGCTTGCAATTGGTATTATAGGAAAGGTGATGGATTCCCTTTTAAAATTGTTAGAAAAAAAAGTAATTGTTTGGAATTAGGGTAAGAAAATGTCTGATAAAGAGTATATTAAAGTTGAACATGTAACCAAATATTTTATACATCCTAATGATAAACTACACATTTTAAATGATGTTACTTTTTCTATTGATAAAGGTGAAATTGTTTGTATTGTTGGTGCAAGTGGATGTGGAAAAAGTACACTTTTAAGGTTGATTTCTGGTTTGGATCCTGAACATGAAGGTTCAATTGAAATTGACGGAGTTCCCGTTACAAAACCTGAACGTTCGCGCGGACTGGTTTTTCAAGAGCACAGACTTTTTCCGTGGATGACGGTAAAGCAGAATATTATGTTTGCTTTGCACAAGATGGAACGCAGTGAAAAAGAGAAGTTGGTACAAGAATATATAAAACTTGTACGTCTTGAGGGATTTGAAAATTCTTATCCACGTCAGTTATCTGGTGGAATGTCACAACGAGCCGGAATTGCACGTGCTTTAGTTAATAATCCTCCTGTATTACTTTTGGATGAACCTTTTGGAGCCTTGGATGCTTTTACAAAAATTAATATGCAGAAGGAACTTAAACGTATTCAACGAGAATCCGGTACTACAATGCTTTTAGTAACTCATGATATAGATGAAGCTGTATATCTTGCAGATAAAGTTATTGTTTTTTCTGAAAGGCCTGGTTCCATAAAAGATTACATTACAGTTGATATTCCTGGTGAACGAGATAGAAATAGTGTTGAGTTTTTGAATGTTCGTAGAAGAATTTATGAGCAATTCTTCAAAGATAAATAATTTTTTCAAAAAGATGTGCTATCGTAAAAAAAATGCGGAAAACATCAAGGAGTAAAAAATGAAAAAATTAGTGTTAGTTACACTTATGGCTGCTTTGTTGCTTACAAGTTGTAGTAAAAAAGCAGAAACCAAGGCAAGAACTTTGAACATTGGAATTCAGCCATCAGCTGCGTTCATCCCTCTGTTTGTTGCCAGAGAAAAAGGATGGATAGAAGAAGCATTAGCTTCATCTCAAGTTGAAGTAGCCTATCATGATTTTGAGTCAGGTCCACCAATGAATGAAGGACTTGCAGCAGGCATTCTTGATATTGTTGTTACAGGTGATGTTCCAACTGTATCTGCAATTGCGGCAGGACAAAAAGTTGAAATTGTTGGTGTTCCAGGAAATGGACCAGATGCTTATTGTATGCTTGCTAGAGCTGATGATTCTACAATGAATTCTGGTGCTGATTTGAAGGGTAAAAAAGTTGCAACTGTAGTTGGTTCAACAGGTCATAATTTTACAAAGAAAATTTTGGCTAAATACGGTTATACTTTTGATGATATTGATTTTATTAATATAGGTGCTGGTGAAGTAGGTATTGTTCTTTCAACAGGACAGGTTGACGCTGCTGTTATTTGGGAACCAACTCCAACTCGTCTTCTTGACAGTGGTGCTGCAAAGATTATTGAATCTGGTTCTGGAACTGATTTGCGTGGAACTAATACATTCCTTGCTCGTTCTGCTTATGTAAAAGAAAATCCAGATGTAATTACTGTTGTTCTTGAACAGTATGCACGTGCAGTTGCTGCTCTTCCAACTTTGGATGCCCCAACATTACAAAAAGTTGCAGACGCATTCAAACTTACACCAGAACAGATTATCAAACTTATTCCAAAATATAATTTCCCTATTGGAATTGATGAAGTTGATACTGCTGCTTTACAGGATACTATCAAATTCTTGGTAAGTATTGATAAACTTCCTGAAGAATATCCATTGAAGGATCATACAAATAATTCTTTATTCTTAAAATCTAAGGCAAAAGAATACCTTAAGTAAGATTAAATAATGAAGGTTTTTAAGGCTGCTGGCGCTTTGTCAGCAGTCTTTTTTTTATTTTTTTTTCTAAACATTTTTTTTCTCTTTCCGAAAATCAAAGTGGATGTAAACTTTATAAAAAGAAAGGAGGTGCGATAAAAATTACATCCATGTAATTTTTATCACTGCAGATGTAAATACATCTGTTTATTCAGCGCCTCCTGCGCTGCCGCTGCCGCGGTGGCTTTAGAGGAGATAAAAAATGAATTCTTTTACACGCTCTGTAGATTTATTGCAGCGTGAAATGGATGTTACTTCACTTCGTTATCAGGTTAGTGCAAATAACCTTGCAAACTCTGAAGTACCAAACTTCAAACGCTCAACAGTTAATTTCGAAAGCGAATTAAAACGTGCTTTTGAATCTGAAGAAATTGCTAAAAACAGTTTCAAATTAACAACAACCGACGACCGTCATATTCAGATTAATACTCCTTTTGATTATCGCGAAGTTCAGCCTCGTCGTGTACTTGATTATACAACTACAGCAAAGGCTAATGGCAACAATGTAGATGCTGAAACAGAAGCAAACAACATCTTGCAGATTCAAATGCAGTACCGCATGTTAACTCAGTTAACAAGTTTTGAATTTGATCAGTTAAACACAGCAATGAAGAAGTAATTTTAACTGACATACGGGCTCGTCAAGGCACGCTTCGCTTAAAGCCTTGACAAGCCCGTTTGCCAGTTTTATAAGGAGTATAAAACTGTCATGGGACTTTTTACTAGTATAAATATTGCAGCTACAGGTATGGCTGCAGAACGTCTTAGAAGTGATGTAATTTCAGATAATATTGCGAATGCTTCAACAACTCGCACACAGGAAGGTGGAGCATTTAAAAAATCAACAGTTGTTATGCGCCCTGTAAGTGATGCAAATCCACAGTGGAGAACTCCGTTCACACCATCAGATATAGATAATGGGCCTGGACGTGGTGTTAAAGTTTTGGAAATTGTAAAAGATACATCACAAGGCCGTTTAGTTTATGATCCTGATCATCCTGATGCAATTAAATCTGGTCCGAACGCAGGCTATGTTGAATATCCAAACGTTAACATTGTAAACGAAATGGTAGACTTAATTTCAGCTTCACGTGCATACGAAGCAAATGCTACTGTAATTGACGGTGCTAAAGATATGTTTAGTGCTGCACTCGACATTGGAAGATAACCATAGTATAATTTTAGGAGTGTGGGGAAAATGAATATGAAAATACCTGAATTTGGTACATTACAGATGGTGCGCACAGATGCACAGCATTTCGGAAATGGCAGAATCACTCCTGTTACTTATAATCGTCCTGGTTTAGAGCCAATTTCTTCCGTAAAAGGTGTAAATCAAAATACAGAAGCTTCTTCAGTTACAAAAGCTGATGCCGTAAATCAAAAATCATTTCAAGATTATCTGATGGAAGCTGTAAACAGTGTAAATTCAAGTCAGATAGATGTAAATAAAATTCAGGAAAAGTTGATTACAAATCCAGATGATGTTGATATTCATGATGTTACAATTGCTATGTCTAAAGCAAGAATGAGTCTAAATCTTGCGCAGTCTGTAATAGATCGATTAATTACTGGATGGAACGAAATTACTACAACAAGGTAATATTTTCATAAATAACGAATAGAGTTGTCAAATTTTCCTCCCTATGGTATAATTAATTAAATTTACTATAAATTTCTAAAAATTCGTTCGACGGGAGTGCAAGCTCCTGGTGGGAGGATAGATGAACGAATGGCTGAAAAAGGTAACTGAAAAGATCAAAGAACTTTGGTCTAAGTGGAAACCTATACAAAAAGCCTTATTAATTGGCATTATTATCGTCGTTATTGTCGCAATTGTTGCAGCTGCTAAGATGTCTTCAAAGCCATCTACAGTTAAGGTGTTTACATCTGCTGTAACAGATCCTGACGTACTTGCAAAAATCACAGACAGAATTGATGAAGAAAATATCGTTTGCTATGTAAATGATGGAGTTATTTCTGTTGATGATGAAAGAACTGCAAGAAAAGTAAAGCAAATCCTTGTAAGTGAAAATCTTTTACCGTCGTCAGTTGATCCTTTTGCTGATTTTTATAAACGTGACTGGTCTACAACTGATTCTGATCAGATTGTAAAATTAAACAAAGCATTACAGGAAGAATTAAAACAACTTATTCTTACAGTTGATGGCATTCGTGATGCAACTGTAATTATTGTTCGACCTGAAGATAAACTTTTTGCTGCTGATCAGCGTCCTGTTTCTGCTTCTGTAAAACTTAGAATTGATACAAGATCCGATATTGGTACTAATCGCAAGAAAATCCTTGGTTTACAGCGTCTTATCCTCCAGGCTGTAGAAGGGTTAACTGAAGATAATCTTGTTATTACAAATTCGGAAGGTGAAATCCTTAATAATTTTGCAGAAATGGCAGAAAGTGACCGAATTGATATAATTGCAAAACAACAAAAACTTATTAATAAGCTTGAAATTCAGTATACAGCTACTATTCAGGAAAGTTTACAGCAGATTTTTACTGGCGACCGTGTTCGTAATTTGAACTTAAAAATTGACATGGATATGTCTCAGCGTCAAAGTGAACAAACTGAATATTCTCCAATTACAATTAAAAAAGATAATCCGGATACACCGTATGATGATTCGGAATTCCGTGATACTTTGCCAATCAGTCAGCAGACTGTAACGAAAGAATGGCAGGGAACTGGTTATAATCCGGAAGGACCTGCTGGCGTTGAAGGTCAAACTCCTCCAGTATATTCTGATATGTCGAATGTAATTGGTAAATCTACTGAAACTGGTGTTACTCAGAATAATGTTATCAATTCAAAACAGACTTCAGAAATTTCTTCTCCAAAAATAGACCGTTTTTCTGTTTCTGTAAACGTTGATGGTACTTGGAAAAAGGTTAGAAATCCTGAAACTGGTAAACAGGAACTTGATGAGTTTGGTTCGTTAAAGCGTGTTTATACCCCACCAACAGCCGAAGATCTTGCAAAAGTTGAAAAAATTATTGAAGGTGCAATTGGTTATAACCGAGAGCGCGGAGACGTTATTAGAGTTACTGACCTTCAAATTGATAGAACTCAGCAGTTTGAAGCTGAAGATGCTGAATATTTTGCGGCTATTCAAAGAAAACGTACAATTTTGCTTACTTTAATTGCAGTTGTTGTTGTTCTTGTCGGATTTATTTTGTTCCGTATTATCAGTCGTGAAATGGAACGCAGACGTCGCGAAAGAGAAGCAAGACTGCTTGCCGAACAGCAGGCTGCACGCGAACGTGCTCTTTGGGAAGCAAAAGACGATGGAATGGAAGTTACAATGTCTGTCGAGGAGACAAGACGTATGGAACTTCAGGAAAATGCAATTACAATGGCAAAGGAGCATCCAGAAGATGTTGCTATGCTCATACGTACATGGTTGATGGAGGAATAAAATGGCAGACGAAGAATCTCCTAAATCAAATCCAAACCCGGTTCCAAAGCCAGGTCAGTTAAAGCCGGCAAGTGGAAGTGCTTCTAAAAAAGGAAGTAAGGATTATAAGAGTTTGACAGGCCGTCAAAAAGCTGCTATTTTCCTTATTTCTCTTGGTCCAGATGTTTCATCAGAAATTATGAAACATTTGCGCGAAGATGAAGTTGAAACTCTTACTTTTGAAATTGCACGTCAGGAAAAAGTAAATCCTGAATTTAAAGATGCAGTACTTGAAGAGTTCCAGGAATTGATGAATGCGCAGAACTTTATCACTACTGGTGGTATTGATTACGCCCGCGAACTTTTGGAAAAATCTCTTGGTTCTCAGAAAGCAATTGATATTATTAACAGACTTACCTCAAGTTTGCAGGTTCGTCCGTTCGATTTTATTCGTCGTACAGACCCTGCACATTTGTTAAACTTTATTCAGCAGGAATATCCACAGACAATTGCCTTAATTTTGGCTTACCTTGAACCTGGAAAAGCTGCTGTTATTCTTCAAAATTTGCCAGAAGAAATGCAGGCTGAAGTTTCTAAACGACTTGCAACAATGGACCGTACATCACCTGATGTATTGCGTGAAGTTGAACGCGTTTTGGAAAAGAAACTTTCTACTTTGTCTTCTGAAGACTATACTGCTGCCGGTGGTGTTGAAGCAATCGTAGAAATTTTGAACCTTGTAGACCGTTCTTCCGAAAAGTCTATTATCGAAAGTTTGGAAGAAGACGATCCAGATTTGGCAGAGGAAATCAAGAAACGAATGTTCGTATTCGAAGATATCGTTATGCTCGACGACCGTGCTATTCAGAAAGTTCTTCGCGATGTCGACCAGCAGGAATTGGCAAAAGCGCTTAAATCTGTCGATACTGAAGTACAGGATAAAATCTTCCGTAATATGTCTAAACGTGCCGCAGCAATGCTTAAGGAAGATATGGAATTCATGGGACCAGTCCGCTTGAAGGATGTTGAAGAGTCTCAGCAGAAGATTGTATCTATCATCAGACGTCTTGAAGATAATGGTGATATTGTAATTGCTCGTTCTGGTGAGGATGAGCTTGTAACCTGATTAAAGTGTAGGAAAATAATATGGCAAAGACAGTATTTCGCCCGGGCGAGGCTAAACAAGTTGAAAGTAAAGTTATATTACCACTCTATAAAAACTATGCTCCTGTTGAAGAAGAGATAGAAGAAGAGGTTGTTGAAGAATATACTGGTCCTACAGCTGATGATTTACGTAAAGAAGCAGAAGATTTTAAGGCTAAATGGGAAGCTGAAAAAAATCTTATGCTTTCGCAGGCTCAGACTCAAGCTGACCAAATTGTAAAAAAAGCTGAAGATACTGCTTTTGCTGAAGTAAAACGCCAAACTGATCAAGCTGCAATTATTAAAGCGGATGCCGAAAACGAAGCTAATGCAATTATTGAAAAGGCTAAAGCTGAAGCTGAACAAATAATTGCCGATGCTCAGGCTGAACGCGACAAATTACAAAACGAAGCTCGCAATTCTGGATTTGATCAGGGACATATTGAAGGTTTTGATAAAGGTAAAGCTGAGGTTGAACGACTTATTGAACGTATGCATAAAATTCTTGAAGCAGTTATGCAGCGTCGAGAAGAAATTCTTCAGGAAACCGAAAGTCAAATTGTTGAGCTTGTAATTTTAATGTCTAGAAAAGTCATAAAGATTCTTTCTGAAAACCAGAAGAATGTTATTATGGCAAATACACTTGCAGCTCTTAAAAAAGTCAGAAATCGTGGAAATGTAACTTTACGTGTAAATTTGGAAGATGTAAAACTTGCAACAGCAAATATTGACGAATTTATTAAACATGTAGAAAATGTTCAGGGAATTACGGTTTTGGAAGATTCATCTGTAGAAAAAGGTGGATGTATTGTTGAAACAGACTTTGGTCAGATTGATGCAAGAATTTCTTCTCAATTGACTGAACTTGAAAATAAGATTCTCGAAGTTTCTCCTGTAAAGAGTATTAAACGAACTGATTCTTTGGTTTCTGAATAACAGGCAGGTCTTGAATGAAATCCTCTTATACTGCCGAATTTAATTTCTCAAAATATCTTGAAACTGTATGTGACGCAGAAACAATTCTTTATACAGGGCGTGTTACAGCTGTAAAGGGACTGGAAATAGAAAGTGAAGGTCCTCGTTCAATGATTGGTGAAATCTGTACAATTAAATTACACGATGGCTCTTCTTTGCTTGCAGAAGTTGTGGGATTAAATGATAAAATTGTAAAACTTACACCATTTGGTGATACAAAAGGAATTGAAGTAGGGTGTGAAGTTGTTGCTTCCGGTAATGTTTTACAAGTTCCTGTTGGAAAAACTTTGCTTGGACGTGTAATTGATGCTACAGGGCACCCTTGTGATGATGGCGGTGAAATTTCTCCAGACGGTTATTATCCTGCAGTGGCAAATCCTCCAGATCCAATGACACGACTTCCAGTTGATCGAAGAGTTACAACTGGCGTTCGAGCAATTGATTCACTTTTAACTGTTGGAAAAGGTCAACGTTTGGCAATTATGGCTGGTTCCGGAGTTGGAAAATCTACACTTCTTTCTATGATTGCAAGAAATACGAATGCTGATATAAATGTAATTGGGTTAATTGGAGAACGTGGTCGCGAAGTTTTAGACTTTATTAATCGAGACCTTGGAAAAGAAGGATTAAAACGTTCAGTTGTTGTTGTTGCAACTAGTGATCAGCCTTCAATTTGTCGTCTTCGTGCAGCATATGTTTGTACTTCAATTGCAGAATATTTCCGCGATCAGGGAAAAGACGTAATGCTTATGCTCGATTCAGTAACTCGATTTGCACAGGCTCAACGCGAAATTGGACTTGCAAATGGTGAACCTCCAGCACAAAAGGGATATCCTCCAAGTGTTTTTGATATGATTCCAAAGTTGCTTGAAAGAACTGGAACAAATGATAAGGGGTCAATTACAGCTTTTTATACAGTTTTGGTAGATGGTGATGACATGAATGAACCGATTACTGATAAGGTTCGTGGTACTCTTGATGGCCATATAGTTTTAAATCGAAAGCTTGCACAGGCAAATCATTATCCTGCAATTGATATACTTCAGTCTATTTCACGTCTTTCAAAGCGTGTAACAGGAAAATCAACTCAAAAAGCGTGTGGACAACTTAGAAATTGGATTTCTACATATCAGGAAAATCAGACAATGATTACCGCAGGTATTTATCAAAAAGGAAATTCTCCTGCAATTGATAAAGCAATTGAAAAGTATGAAGAAATTGAAGAGTTTTTAACACAAGAAGAATTTGAACCTTGCCCAATAAAGGAAACTCTAGATAAACTTTCTGTAGTTAGTGAAATGGACATTCCTGAGCAGGAATATACTGAAAATCCTGGAGTGCTAAATCCGTCAACAGCAGAAATTGTAGATGCTCAAAAAAGAACTGAATAATTAAAGAATGAAAAAGTTTACTTTTGAACTTCAAAAAGTTTTGGAATTCCGCACATTTGAAAAAGAACAGGCTGAAGGTGAACTTGCTAAAGCTCTTGCAGTAGAAACTCAAATAAATGACAATTTAAAAATAATTGCAGAACAATACGCTTCTCTTAAGGCAAGTATGAAAGGAAACTTGAATATTGAAGATGTAATGAGTCAAAGTCAGTATAACAATCTTTTAGATTATCAAAAAGAAGAACTTTTAAAACAGTTGGCAGAAGCTAAAATTGTTACTGAGCAGAAAAGGGAAGTGTTGCGAGAGTGCATGAAAAAAACTACTGCACTTGAAAAGCTTCGTGACCAGCAGCTTGAAAATTATAATGCAGCTGCCAGCTACGAAGAAGATGAATTTTTAGACGATCTGGCAACATCGCACCAGATCGCCCGGTAGTTTAATAATGGAAAGCAGACCCTCCAATAAATTCACGGATAATTGAACGATCTGGAACTGCAGTTGGAGGAATTGTAGAGAAGTTTTCAAGGAAGCTTAAAAGTCGGCGTGCTTCTCCATATTCTTTTTGATTTGGTGTTACCTGACGTAAAAGAGGAGCTGCATAAACACGCAAAACAGAAAGTTCGTAATCCAATGCTGTATTCAAAATGGCATCGGCATTATTCTGGAATGGGAAAATGTGCAATTCTTCTCCACGTGTAACACTTGGCCACATTTCGATTGTTCCGGCAGCTGGTTTTCCACGGAAATTATTGTCGCGGACAATTCGGCGGATAAGACGGTTATCGCTTGTTGAAATGCGGTTGTGGTCATCAAGGTTGAGCTGGGTAAGTGCTGAAAGGTAAATCTTGAATTTAAGTTCATCTGGTACTTTCGGTGTAAGTGCCGGATTTAAACCGTGAATTCCTTCCATAATCAAAATATCATTTTTATCCAAATGCATTTTGTTTTTTTCTTCAAAATAACTAGTTCCAGTGTGGAAATCATAACTTGGAATAGTTACTTCTTTTCCTTTGAATAAATCAACTAAGTTTTTATTCAAAAGTTCAACATCCAGCGCTTCAAGACATTCGTAGTCTGGTTTACCGTCGGCATCTAAAGGTGTACGATCGCGTCCTGCATAATAACAGTCTAAACTGATTACTTTTGGAGTGTATCCCATAGCTTGAAGTTCAAGTGCAAGTTTTTTTGCTGATGTTGTTTTTCCGGATGATGAAGGACCGGCAATTAAAACAACTTTAACTGTGCCTTTTTCTACAATCTGGCTGGCAATTTTAGAAATATTTTTTTGCTGATATGTTTCAGTAATATCTATAAAATCGTTTACTTTGCGTTTAGCAACCAGTTCGTTTAAAGATGCGGCTGATGTAACGTTTACGCGTTTTCCCCATTCTTTATAACTTGAATAAATGTCGTAAAGTTTTGGCTGGTCTACGAATAAATCGAGTCTTTCTGGGTCAGATGAACGTGGGAAGCGTAAGAGGAAACCTTGTTTATATGGAAGAATATCGAATACTTTAAGGATTCCTGTAGAACGTACAAGAGGTCCAAAGTAAATGTCAGAGAAGTTTTCGATTGTATTTATTTTGATTTTTGAAGTACAAAGGAAATTTAACTGTTTGCGAGTTTCGACCAGCTTGAGTTTTTCGAAAATATCGCAGGCTTCCTGATATGAAACGAATTCTGTAGCAATTGGAAGGTTTGCTTTTACAAGGCGTTCCATTTCTTTGTTTAGACTGTTGATTACATCGATTGGAATGTTATCTTCATTGTCAAAAGTGTAGAAGTAACCGTGTCCTAAACTGTGGCCGACAATCAAGCGTTTGTCAGGATATAAATTATGGCATGCAGTGGCAAGAAGTAAGCAAAGTGAACGGCGGTAAATAGAGCCACCGGCTTTTGTGTTACTCATAATTGGTTCAATGTTTGCTGTAAACTGAACAGGCGTATCAAGTGGTTTGATTTCATTGTTGATTTTTACTGCAAAGATATTTTCTTTGGGAAGATTAAAGTTATCCAGAATATCATAAACTGGAGTTGCGAAAGGAAAAGTTTTTGTGACAATTTTTACATCGTTGTTAATAAAAGTAATGTTTACTGGCTTATTCATATAAGTACCCTTAAAATTGAATTATTTATTGTCAAACGACACTAATATTATAAATGCAAATGGGGGAATTGTACATTTTTTTAATTTGTGATAAATTAAATAGATAAATTAGTATTTTAAATAAATATATAAGGAGTTCCCATGTCAGGACACAGTAAATGGGCCACCATTAAACATGCAAAAGGCCTTGCCGATGCAAAACGCGGTAAAATCTTTACAAAATTCATTAAGGAAATCTCTATCGCAGCTCGTATGGGTGGTGGAGATCCAAACTCTAACCCACGTCTTCGTACTGTAATTATTAAAGCTCGTGCAGCTAACATGCCTAAGGATAACATTGAACGTGCTATCAAAAAAGGTACTGGTGAAGATGGAGGAGCAGCTTACGAAGAATACTTATACGAAGGATATGCTCCTGGTGGTGTTGCTGTAATGGTTGAAGTTCTTTCAGATAACAAAAACCGTGCTGCAGCCGATGTTAAGAACATTTTTACAAAGAACGGTGGTAACCTCGGTACATCTGGTTCAGTTTCACGTATGTTCCAGAGAAAAGGTACAATCGAACTTGATGCTGAAAAAGTTTCAGAAGATGAAGTAATGGAAGTTGCTTTGGATGCTGGTGCAGATGATATCGTTAATGAAGACGGAATTATCACAGTTACAACAGCTCCAGATACATTCGCTGCCGTTGCTGATGCTTTACAGGAAAAAGGATTTGAAACACTTTCTGCCGATGTAGGAATGGTTCCAGATGCTTATACTCCAGTAGACAAAGATACAGCTGCAAAAGTTCAGCGCCTTATTGATCGTCTTGAAGATAACGACGATGTTCAGAACGTTTACCACACAGCTGAATATCCAGACGACTTCGAACCGGAGGAGTAATAATAGCAACTGCGTTAAAAAAAATTGCGAAAACTTGGAGCATTTTTTAGCAGTTACTTATTAGCAGAAAATCCGGTTTTATTTGGGAAAGCCTTTCGCGATTGCGGGAGGCTTGTTTGTTTTAACGGGAAAAGGTTTCTCACAGAGCTTGGGAGCTTTGGAGAGATTTTTTGTTACGGAGTACACGGATTTTTTATTATTTCCATCTCTGTGTGCTCCTTTGCTCTGTGAGAAATTTTGTATATATGATATTATATAAATCGTGAACCAGCAGAATCAGTTTTCCCCTTTACCGGGTACACAATTCTCAACTATCAATTCTCAATTATCCATTCATACTGCTCGAAGAGTTTTAGGAATAGATCCTGGACTTGCAAATACAGGTTTTGGAGTTGTTGATTATTGTAACGGACGTTACAGAATGGTCAGTTACGGATGCATTACTACAAAAGCAGATGAACCTCATGGTCAGCGTTTAATGAAAATATATTCTTCACTTTGCGCTGTTATAGATGAATTTCGACCAACAGAAGCTGGAATGGAAACTCTTTATTTTGCTAAAAATGCTAAATCAGCTATGGGGGTAAGTGAAGCTCGTGGTGTTGTAACTTTATGTCTTGCTCAACATTGTATTTCGCTTGGTGAATACAGACCAGTTCAAATTAAACAAGCAGTAACAGGAAGTCAAATGGCAGATAAAGAAACGGTTGAAAAATATGTAAAAATACTTTTAGGCTTGGAAGTAGAGCCAAAACCTGACCACGCAGCCGATGCCCTTGCAGGTGCAATAACTCATTTGCATTATACTAGATGAGTTCAAAAAACTTTGTACCATTTATGTAAAAAATCTAAATTCTGTCTAGTGCCGAATCAATCCATTTTTTTGTAAGATTTGGAAAATCCTGCTGTACTTTTACGAAAGTACGAATTGCTTCGTTGTAGTCACCTGAAAGATACTGTGATTCTCCAATGTAAAAGTAGGCTCTGCTGCGAGTTTTTTCGTTGATGTTTGTGCCGACAAGTTTGTTTAATTGGAGAATTGCCTGCTGATATTGTTTTTGAACGAATGTAGTTTTTAATATTTCAAAAAGAAGATAATCATCACCGCCGTCTGGAGAAACTAAATCTTCTTCGAAAACGTATAATTTCATGAGCGGAGTTGATTTTCCTTTTGAAGCGGATAATCCTTTTGTAGAAAGTGCAGTTTTGTCAGAAATGGAAGAAGTTTCGTTCATGCCGTCAAGCATATCAATGTATGGAAGTGGAGTTTCGCGTAATTTTCCTTCCGGATAGAGTTTTTCATATTCTGGCTTTTTAGGAGGTTCTTTTGCTTCTGGAATGGAAAGATGAGCACCTTCAATGGTTGCGTTAATAGAAATAAGAACTAAATCATAAGGTTTAGTAGTAACTGCTATAACAGCATAAAAATAATCATGATAATCTTTTACAGAATCTGTGTAACCTGTAAATTCTGGATCAATTTGAGCAATTGGATCAAGAGTTTCGATTATTTCGTATGAGGAAATTGGTTTTGTGTCGCGGTAAAGTAATAACTTTGTAATTGGTTCATCTGGATTTTGAGGTAATGTCCAGAAAATATTTATTTTTGTACCTTTTGCGCCAACTGCCTGTATGTCGCGAACAATAGGTTTTTCGGCAAAGGCTAACGTAGAAAAAATAAGTAATAACGCAATCGAAAAAAATCTTTTCATATGTAAATTATATCACGTTTTTGAGGAAATGAACAATTCTAATAGGCTTCGTTTCGTTCTTCCTTTTTCTTTATTTTTTCGGTAAAATGTAGGATATGGCAGATGATAAAATTGTTATTCGTGGGGCTCGTGAACATAATCTTAAAAACGTTGATGTAACCTTGCCACGCAATAAACTTGTTGTAATTTCAGGACTTTCTGGAAGTGGAAAATCTTCGCTTGCGTTCGATACACTTTTTGCTGAAGGGCAGCGCAGATATATGGAAAGTCTTTCTTCATATGCACGTCAGTTTTTAGGTCGAATGGACAAGCCTGATGTTGATTTAATTGAAGGACTTTCGCCTGCTATTTCAATTGAACAAAAATCGACAAATAAAAATCCTCGTTCAACAGTTGGAACTATTACAGAAATTTACGACTTTTACCGTCTATTGTTTGCCAGAACGGGACATGCGCATTGTCCTCAATGTGGCCGCGAAATTAGGGAACAATCAGTTGATCAGATTATTGATACTGTTATGAGTTGGCCTGATGGCTGTAAATTGCAGATTCTAGCACCTGTAATCCGTGGTAAAAAAGGTGAGCACCAGAAAATTATTGATGATGCAAAAAAATCCGGATTTATTCGTGCAAGAATTGACGGCGTAATGGCTGAATTGGAAGATTCTATCAAACTTGATAAACAAAAAAAGCATACAATTGAAATTGTTGTAGACCGAATTAAAAAATCTGACGAGGTACGAACCCGTTTAGCAGATTCTATAGAAATTGCGTTGAAAAATGCGAACGGAATTGTAATTGTTACACGACGAGATGTGGACAGTGAAACTGATGTTGAAGTTTTTTTCAGCCAGAAAAATTCCTGCCCGGATTGTGGTATTTCCATTCCGGATTTACAGCCTAGACTTTTTTCATTTAATAATCCGTTTGGTGCCTGCCCGGAATGTACGGGACTTGGTGAAAAAATGGAATGGGATGAAAAGAAAATCATGCCGGACGCAAATTTGAGTTTTAATGAACGTGCGTTACCATTTTTTAACCCGGAAAGTGAATGGAATCACAGTGTATTTTCTGCTGTTGCTGAAGGCGGTGGATTTTCTCTTGATACTCCGCTTAATCAACTTACAGAAAAGCAGTTTGATTTTCTTTGGCACGGTGATCCTGATAAAAAACTTCATTGGATTTATCAGAAACAAAGCGGTGAAGGTTTTTCTGAATATAATCGTCCGTGGATTGGTGTTCTTGGAGAAATGAATCGTCGTTACAAGGAAGCCTGGGGCGATTCGATGAAGGTAAATATTGAAGAGAAGTTTATGACTGTAACTGAATGCAGCTGCTGTCATGGAATGCGTCTTCGTCCGGAAGCTCTTGGTGTAACTGTTGGCGGAAAAAATATTTACGAAATTTGTCAGCTTTCTGTTCAGGATTCTATTAAGTTTTTTGATGAAATTGAACTTTCGGAAAGTGAGGCAAAAATTGCGGCTCAGGTTTTGAAGGAAATTCGTGCTCGTTTGCGTTTTTTAAGTGATGTTGGTTTAGATTATCTTACAATGGAACGCGCAGCAGAAACGCTTTCTGGTGGTGAAGCGCAGCGTATTCGTCTTGCAACTCAGATTGGTTCTGCTTTATGCGGGGTAATGTACATTTTGGATGAACCTTCAATTGGTCTTCATCAAAGGGATAATCAAAAACTTATAGATACTCTTTTGAATCTTCGCGATAACGGAAACACTGTAATTGTAGTTGAACACGATGAGCAAACCCTCCGAACTGCCGATTACCTTATAGACTTAGGACCTGGAGCTGGTGTAAACGGAGGCCGTATTGTCGCTGCCGGAACTCCAGATGAAGTTGCAAAAGTACCGGAAAGCCTTACAGGTCAATATCTTGCTGGAACTTTAAAAATGGATATTCCAGCTGCACGTCGCCCTGGTAATGGTAAGTTTATAAAAATTAAAGGTGCCACCGAACACAATCTAAAAAACGTAAATATTCAGATTCCGCTTGGTACCTTTACCTGCATTACAGGCGTTAGTGGTAGCGGAAAATCAACGTTAATGAGCGATATTTTGTATCCGGCTGTAAGCAATGAAATTATGGGTACAAATTACGAGGTTGGTGCGTGCGCAGCTGTTGAAGGAATTGACGGTGTAGATAAGGTTATTAATATTGACCAAAGTCCGATTGGACGTTCGCCACGTTCAAATCCGGCTACTTATGTTGGAGTTTTTGATGCAATTCGCGATTTGTATGCAAGTTTACCGGAAAGTAAGGCTCGTGGTTACCAAAAAGGCCGATTCAGTTTTAACGTAAAAGGTGGGCGATGTGAAAATTGCCAGGGTGCGGGCGAAATTGTAATAGAAATGAACTTCCTTCCAGACGTTTACATTCAGTGTGATGTTTGTGGCGGAAAACGTTTTAATCACGAAACTTTGGAAGTTTTATACAAAGGTAAGAGCATAAACGATGTTTTGAATATGTCAATTGATGAAGCCTGCGATTTCTTCCAGAGTATTCCTCATATTTATAGAAAAATTGCAACGTTACAGTCGGTTGGACTTGGATATATTCAACTTGGTCAAAACGCACTTACTTTGTCTGGCGGTGAAGCTCAGCGTGTAAAACTTGCAAACGAACTTGCGCGTCCTGCTACAAGTAAAACTTTGTATATTCTTGATGAACCGACAACAGGACTTCATTTTGCGGATGTAAAACTTCTTATGACAGTTATTCAACGACTGGTAGATAACGGTAACACAGTCGTAATGATTGAACATAATCTTGACGTAATTTGTCAGTCTGATTACATAATAGATTTAGGTCCAGAAGGTGGAACTCGTGGTGGTACAATTGTCTGCACTGGAACACCGGAACAAGTTGCAAAAGTGAGTGAGAGTTATACTGGTCAGTTTTTAAAGGAAATGCTTGGTAATTGAGAAAGGAGAAGGGAGAATTGAAAAGTTTTAGAAAGTGGACTTTTCTTGTATTATTATTGTTTTTCTCAATTTGTGGAGTTTTTGCTGAAGAAAACCAGACTGTAATCAATATAAAAAATGCTCGTCAGACTTCTTATAAAAAAGATGAAATTACTGGAAATGATACAATTGTTCTGGAAGGTTCTGTTGAGCTTTCTGTTACTAAAGGTGAAACTTCTTCTGAAATTAAGGCTGATAAAATTACTTATGACAGAAAAACTGAAATGCTTTATGCGGACGGAAATGTTGAAATTTTAACAAAAAGTTCGTCGGCTGGTGGAGAAACTACTTCTGCTGATTCTCTTTTAATGAATACAGGAACTTTGGAAGGGGTGTTTGATGGTGGTAGGGTTGTTCAAACTCAGTCGGATGCGCTTAATCTTCCTTCTGGTTCTACACTTATTGTATTTAGTGATATTTTTGGTAAGGGTGAAAACAACACTATTGCATTTAAAAATTCAAGTTTAACATTTTGTGATGAAGAAGATCCGCACTGGCATATTGATGCTACTAGAACGTGGCTTTTACCTGGTGGTGAATTTGCGTTCTTTAATGCATTTTTGTATGTAGGTGTCGTTCCTGTAATTTATTTACCTGCGTTCTATTATCCAAAAGACGAGCTTATATTTAATCCTGTATTTGGAATGAAAAAACGTGAAGGAACTTTCTTTCAAACTACAACTTACCTTTACGGACGAAAGCCTTTGGATTCTGGTTCTTCTTCATCGGCTTCGGATTCTACGTCCGCAGAAGCGTTAAAATCACTTTATAACTTTATGAAGCCTTCTTCTCTAAAGGAACAGAAACGAGAAGGACTGGTGCTTCACAATCTTGATGAAGATTATGCGGGAAATACTACAAATTATTTGAAACTGATGGGCGACTGGTATTCAAACCTTGGTTCAATGGTCGGTTTGGACGGAAACTTTCAGCCTTCAACAACTTATGTAACTAAATTAAACTTTAATGCTTACCTGGGTTTTAGTAATACAATTTTTAAGGATTCGCAGGGAAATTATCTTTCTTATAATCCGCAAACTGGTGCTGTAATTCAGGATGGTTCAAACTTTTTAGGATTTACGACTAATTTTATACGTTATGGTGCAAATTTTGAGTTTGCACTTTCAAAACCCTTCAAACTTACACTTTCTCTGCCAATTTATTCAGATCCATTCTTTGCTTACGATTTTAAAGAAAGACAGGAAACTATGGACTGGATTTCTTATTTTCTTGAAAGTTCTTCAACAGCTTCTGAAGAAGTTTCAATTACAGAAGTTTCGTCGTATACATGGCAGTTATCAACTTCGTATTCACCGACCTTGCCTTCAATTCTAAAACCATATTTGAACAGTGTTTCGTTTTCTCTAAATTCTTCTGTAAATATTTCTTCTGTTTCAGCCTCGTTAAATTCCGGAAATACAGAAGAAATTGATCCTGTTTATGATGCTGCATGGGTACAGAATTCTCCAACAAGAAAATTTTATTATCCTTCACAAATTACCCCGGCTTCTGCAACACTTTCTGTAAGCGGAACTTTGTTTCAGTGGCCTATAACTGGAAAAACTTCATCAAGTTTAAAACAACCTTCCTATTCTATTACGATGAATAAACCTGATGAACTTAAATCCGAATCTGAAAAAGAAAAAGAACGTCTTGAAGCCGAAGAAAAAGCTAAAGCTGAACTTGCCAAAGCTGACGCAGAAAATGGAGAACCTTCAACTGTTGAAGAAACTGTGGAAGAAGAATCTGAAACTGAAGAGGAAGAATCCGACGAAAATGAAATTAAGCTTGTTTTACCGACCCTTGATTATTCAACAACTAATAATACGGTTGCAAGCGGATTAACTTATACACTTGGTTATACATTCAATACTAATGTTTCTACTCAGCTTGCATACAGTTCAACTTCGCTTAAACGTGCTGAAGATTTTGACTGGAATAATATTCGTGCTGCTATGTATACAATAAAAACTCCAATGGTACTTACAAGTTCATTGAATTATGCAGGAAGTTTTTTTGGACTTACAAACAAACTTTCTTATGACCCTGTTTGGCAGGACCATCCAATTATTTCTCTTGATACGGAAAAGGGTGGTTATACAGAATCTGCATCTAAATCATTGATTCTTGCTGACTATAATGCTGAAAGTCGAACGGTTTCGAACTCAAATACAGTTAGTTTTAAACCATTTTATTATACTTCACATTTTTCTGAAACTGGAATTTCCTACAATTCGAACATTAAGCTTTTCAGAAGAAAATTCCTTGGCGATGTTGATAATCCGCAATGGCAGGAGTTTACTTTTGACAAAGATGATGAAGAGTGTATTACTGTAAACTCAATTGATTATGTATTTGGTGCCTCAGAATTTAATAATAAATTTAAGCAGAGTTTAACATTTACACAGGAAATGCCACCTTTACTTCGCTCATATAATGCAACTTTAAACCTTACTTTCCCGTTTGTTTCTACTTCGTTGAGTACAGGTTATAAGGAAAATAGTAAAGACCCTGCTATACCAAAGGAAGAAAAGTGGTCAAAATCGGCTTTACAACAGTCACTTACAGTTTCTTTACTAGATTCTACGTTAAAACTTACAGAATCTTATAACTATAATCGTCAGGATAAAGAACATGATAGCTTAAAACTATCTGCAAACTGGAAAAGCCTTTCATTTTCATACGTAATGTCTAATACTTTAGGTGCACATCTTGATACAGGAATTGGCTGGATAAACGACGAAACTAAGAAATTTCAACCGTATTCACTTTCTTTCTCATTTACACCTTCTACAAAAACTTATTACAAATGGTTTAACAGAATTACTTTTGCTCCGGGGCTTAATACTTCTGTTGTTGCAGATTTGATAAAACCTACAAACAGTTATTTTACTTTTTCTCCGTCCATTACATTTAAAATTACAGATTTCTTTAATATTACTTTCTCTTCAACTTCACGAAACTCAATTTTGTATTGGTATTTCCACGACGGATTATACGATGATGGTGGTCCATTCCCTGGAAATATGTTTGTGGACCTTGTAAATTCCTACAGATTTGATAACCGTGAGCTTCGAAAAGGTTCCGGATTTAAGTTGAAATCACTTAATATGACTATGTCGCATGAGCTTCACGACTGGAGCTTTAATATGACAATGAAAATTGAACCTCGTCTTGTAACTGAAGATAATGTTACTCGTTACGATTTTAGTCCGTATATTACAATTGGTATTGTTTGGAATCCAATGGAAAGTATGAAAACTGAAATTGTTGATGAATACGGTGAATGGAGACTTAATAACGACTAAGTGAATTAGAATTTGCCTTATTGATGACAATATGCTTATATTAAGGTATAATTAATTATTACTATTTAAAAGGATTTATTGTTTGCGAGAATATACCGTAGTAGTTCCAGATAATGATGTTCTGGCTTGTGTTTGTGGAACTAATGATAAAAATCTAAAACTCATTGAAGAAAATCTTGGAACGGCTGTATACACGCGTGGAAATGAATTATCAATAACAACTGATAATGAAGAGCTTTGCCAGAAATTTCAATTCATTGTAGATAGAATTGTAGACGAATATCAGTCTGGTGCAAAATATAGTGATGATATAATCTTTTCTGTTTTAAATACACAAAAAAAAGTAAACGCTGATGAAATGGTAATCATGGTACCTGGTGCTGTTCGTCGGGTGTATCCAAGAACTCAACATCAGGCAGAATATATAAATATGCTTCAGACAAAAGATATGGTTTTTTGTACGGGTAGTGCAGGAAGTGGAAAAACTTTTTTGGCCGTAGCAGAAGCGTTGCGTTTAATTGTAACTCATAAAAAGAATAAACTGATTATAACTCGGCCAGTTGTAGAAGCCGGAGAAAGTTTAGGATTTTTGCCGGGAGATTTACAGGATAAAATTGATCCTTATTTGCGGCCATTACGCGATGCAATGGAAACTATTCTTCCAATTGAAACCGTAAAGCGTTTGACGGAAGCTGGCATAATTGAAGTTGCTCCATTGGCATACATGCGTGGACGAACTTTAAACAATGCGGTTGTAATTCTTGATGAAGCACAGAATACAACTTGTGCTCAAATGAAAATGTTTTTGACTCGTATGGGCGAGAATTCCAAGGTTTTTGTAACTGGTGATCCGACTCAAGTTGATTTACCAAGAAAAATTACCTCTGGACTAATGCATTCAATTCAGATTTTGTATAAAATAGATGATATAGGATTTATGGAACTTACAGCGGAAGATGTTGTAAGAAATGGTTTAGTTAAACAAATTGTAAAGGCATATGAAAATGAAAAAGAACAATACTAAAATCAAAAAAGATTCTAAGGAAGCTGGTGCATTTAAGCTTTTTTTCTATACAGTTGGAGATTATATAAAAAGAAAGTATCCGTTTCTTATTCTGTTTTTTGTAGGATTATTAGCTGCATCTGCAATTAATTTTGTAAAAATTAGTACAAGCGAAACTGTAGCTTCATTTAATTTAAATGATTTTGAAATTGGACAGATTTCTGATAGAACAATTATTGCTGATAGAACAATTCCGCCGGATCAGGCAGATCCAGTTGCAATACTTGACGGCGAAAAAATTATTAAAAAAGGTTTTCCAATTACGGAAGAAAGTTATGCAAAGTTGAAGAAAATGTCCGCTTCGCCAGTTTATATAGATTATAGAATTTTTGCGAATAATGAACTTTTTCTTTTGTTGCTTGCAATAATGTGGTATCTTTTGTTTTCATTTATTCCGTTTAGACATAAAATTCAATTTAAAGAGCCTTTGCTGCATGTTATTTTCTTTTTAATAGTATACGCTATTGCAAGTCTTGGTGGAAAACTTTCCATTTTTTCAAATCCGTATTCACTTTGTATACTGATTCCATCCGCATTATGTATTATGCTCGTTACAATTTTGTTTGGAAATGCTTCGGCTATTTTGCTTTCTTTTATAATGGCTGTTGGAGTTTTAAGTGCAACAAACTGGTCTTTGCCAACGTTCATTTTTACAATGGCAACTTCACTCACTTCCGCCGCAATCGTTCGAAAAATTGACAAACGTTTAAATCTTGTGGCCGCATCCATTATGCTTGCAGTGTTCAATATTGTGTACATGATTTTCATTCTTGTAATGTTCAACGAAGTGCTTACAGATTTACCAAAGCTTTTAATTGGTGTATTTGTAAATGGATTTATTTCAGGAATTTTAACACTCGGTTTCCTTACTCCGCTTGAAGTTATTTTGAATACAGCTTCAGTTTTCCGACTTATGGATTTAAGTAATACCGATAATCCTGTTTTGAAACAAATGCAGATTCAGGCAAACGGAACTTATGGACATTCAATAAACGTTGCTTTACTTGCAGAAAGTGCTTGTCGTGAAATTGGGGCAAATGCACTCCTTGCAAAAGTTGGAGCTTATTTCCATGATATTGGAAAAATTGATCAGAGTGAATATTTTGTAGAAAATCAGGTTAATAATGAAAATAAGCACAATGATTTGACGGCAACTCTTTCTGCTTCAATTATTAAGAGTCATGTAAAAAAAGGTGTTGAAAAAGCACACCAAATGCATATGCCTCAGGCGGTAATTGATATTATTGGAGAACATCACGGAAATAGTGTAATTTCGTACTTTTATAATGAAGGAAAGGAAAAGGATCCGACACTTTCGCCAGAAGATTTTTCTTATCCGGGAAATCCCCCTTCAACTCGCGAATCGGCCGTGGTTATGCTTGCCGATACCGTTGAAGCCGCCTGCCGCACACTCGACAATCCAACAGCACCTCGCTTGGAAAAATTTGTAACTCAGCTTGTTAATGCAAAAGTTGAGCATAAACAGCTTGATAATTGTGATTTAACTTTCCGCGACATTTCAAAAATTAAGGATTCTTTTGTTCACATTTTGACAGGTTACTATCATAATAGAATTAAATACCAGAATCAGCAGGATCCAGACGAGAAGAATTAGTAATTGATAATGGAGAATTGATAATTGATAATTATGAATGGAGAATTATGAACGTCATTGCGAGAAGCGAAGGAACGAAGTAATTCTTTTGGGAGGAAAAATTATGAAAAATAGAATACTTGTTTCTATGCAGGAAGAAGTTCAGGAACCTGCATGGTTTTCAAACATTGAACCTTTTATGCAAAAAATTATGAAAATGCTTCATTTCAGGCACGAAGAAGTTTCTGTTTTGTTTTGTAACGATACCTATATCCAGGAATTAAATAAAAATTACCGCCAGATTGATAGTGCTACTGACGTTTTATCTTTTGAAAATAACGATGTTTATAAAGATGAAGAAGGAAAATGGAAATGTGCCGGTGATATTGTAATCAGTTTGGATACTTTGCCTGTAAATGCAAATTATTTTGAAATTGATGAAAACAGTGAATTGAAGCGTTTGCTTGTTCACGGACTTTTACATTTGAACGGTTTTGACCACGGTGAAGAACATATAGAAAAAGGTGTTGCACCAAAATGTAAAATGTTGATAAAACAGGAAAAATTACTTGAAAAAATTAAGGATGAAATAATTATTAAATGAGTTTATTTAAACGTAAAAAAAAGAATCACACAGAGGAAATTGACAGTATTCAGCAGGAAATTCTAAATGAAGAAAAGAAGGATATGATTCAAGGGGTTGAAGATTTGTCTACAACTTCGGTAAAAGAAGTAATGATTCCACGAATTGATATCGACTTTATTTCTACTGATACTCCGCAAGATGAATTGTTTCAAAAAATTGTAGCTAGCGGACATTCAAGACTTCCACTTTACACTGACTCAATTGATAATGTGATTGGCGTTCTTTACGTTAAAGATATTATTAAGTGTTTGGCAGAAAAGCAGGATATTGATCTTTTGAAACTTGCAAGAAAAGCTTTTTTTGTTCCGGAAAGTAAACGAATTGATTCCTTACTGCGAGAATTTAAACGACATCATCTTCATATAGCGATTGCAATTGATGAATATGGTGGAGTTTCAGGTCTTGTAACAATGGAAGACATTATTGAAGAAATTGTTGGTGATATTCAGGATGAATTTGATAAAGAACAGGAAGATATTCTTGAAGTAAGTGAAAATATCTGGCTTTGTGATGCACGAGTTGATCTGGATGATTTGAACGAACAGCTTGGTGCTCAGTTTCCAAATGAAGATTTTGATAGTTTAGGTGGTTTTGTATTTGATTTATTTGGCAAAGTTCCTGTAAAATATGAGAAGGCCTCTTGGAATGATTTTGATTTTATTGTGCAGGATATGGAAGGCCACAGAATAAATATTGTAAAGGTAATTAAAAAAAATAAAAAAGAGGATGAGTAAATAAATGAAAAAGATGGGTGGAAGGGTATTTTTTATTTGTTTCTTGCTTTTGTTTTCTACAACTTTTGTGTTTGCAGCTGAAAAAAAGTCTGCAATTGAAATTTATAATCAGGCATTAAGCTATGAAAATAGTGAAAACTGGTATGAAGCTTCTCAATACTATATTGAAGTTGTGAACATAAATCCGGCTTTTTCTGATGCTTGGTTCAGACTTGCTGATTGTTCTTATAAACTTGGTGAATTTGATTTAGCGTTACAGTATCTTCAGAGTGCCGAAAAATACGACAAAAATCGTAATGAAATTCAGAATCTTAAGGGAATGATTTTTCTTGCTTTAGGAAAAACCGAAGAAGCCCGTACAATTTTTAATGAAATTCTTACAAAATATCCAAACAATATTGATGCTCATTTTGGACTTGCAGAAATTGAACTTTACAACGGAAAATTTACTGGCGCTGAAACTCAGTACATTGAAGCCTTGAAAAGACAAAATTCAAACAGAAAAGCTTTGCTTTCACTTGCAGTTGTTTGTGCTGAAACTGGAAGGTTTACTCAGGCTGAAAAATACCTTACACAAGCAATGCAATACTATTCTGGAGAAGCTGAAGTTCATTACCTTGCTGCAATTGTCTATTTAATGAAAAATGATTACATTGAGGCAGAAAAGCATGCAAAAATTGCTGTTGAAATCAATTCAGGTTATACAAAAGCTTATGATTTACTTGCAAAAATTCTTTATTTCCAAAATAGATATGAAGAAGTTGAAAATCTTTGCGATTATTTAATCAGTATTGATAGAAAAAACAGTTCTGCATGGTATTTAAAAGGAATTGCACAACAGAAGTTAGGAAATAATGATGAGGCTATTGAAACTTGGGCAGCCGGATTAATAATTCAGCCACAAGACGAACTTATGCGCACAATGATGGAACTTGAAGTACGAAAGAATGTTTCTCTTGAAGAAGAGGATCGTGCACTTTGGGCAAAATATCATCTTGAAAATGCATTACAATACGAAACCCGTTATGATAAATCTGGAGCTGTTTACGAATATCAGCGTGCGCTTTTACTTGATCCTCGAAATAATAAAGCACGCCTTTCGTATGCTAAAACTCTTGAAATGAACGGAATGTATGAGCTTTACTTAGAACAGCTGAACTTTATTAAAGAAACTTCCAATGATGAATTAAGCACTTCACTGAAAGACACAATTGAAGCATATAATTCTCTACTAACTTCTACACTTGCAAAAAAATGGGATGTAGATCCTTTCTATTTAGATAAAATCCGTTGGAAAATTGCAATTTTTTACGAAGAAAATAATTCAAGTTTTAATCATGCTGATTCTGATCGATTAACCGCTTTGGCTTGCGGCGATATTTTTTCGGGTGTTGCAATTACTTCGGTAAAAACTCAGGTAACTCCAATAAATGGTTACGGTGAAGCTTTTTCAAATGCACGTGCAAATAATTTTGACTATTTTATTATTGTTTCAATGAACGAAGGTGAAGAAGATTTAACTTTAAAATCTACAATGTATTCTGGTAGAACTGGAACTGAAATTAGCAGTGAATCCTTTTATGCTACCGGTAATAACAGGTTTTCAACAGTTTTGCGACGTTTTAGAAGTTCGGTTTTGGAAAAACTTACGGTGCGCGGAAAACTTTTAAAACGAAATGGAAAAACAGTTCTTATAGATCTTGGAAAATCTGAAAATATTGTAAAAGATTCGGAATTTAAGATTATTAAAAAAGGTTGCTTAAAAACTGCGGATTCTGGTACTGGACTTTTCTACAAAGATTCAGATGTTGTAGGCACATTAATTGTAACTGAAGCAGGAGAAGAGGTTTCTGAAGCTGCAATTACTTCGCATGGCTTTTACGACAGAATAAATGTTGATGATGAACTTGTTCTTGTAAAAATTCCTGAAGTAAATGCTCAGGGAATAATTGATAATGTACCAAATGCAGATGAAAACGGTAATACATTGGTAAATACAGAGGTAAAAGGTGACCTTCTTGTAGACGAAATTAAAAAGTCGGTAGAAAAACCTGCAATAATAGAACTTCTCCGCGATATTTTTTAGGATAAATTATGAAATTGAATGATATGCGTGTTCGAGCATACGGACAGAATAATCAAGATAATCAAAATTCTCAAAACGAAGAACAGAAAATTATTAAGACTACAAGTGATCAACGTCTAGATAATGCAACGGATTATTTAAAAACTGGCGGTTTAATAAAAGTTCCTATAGAAGAACCCGCACCAGACGGTAAAGATTCCGTATATCGTCGTGTAGCAAAATTTCTTCTTTTAATTGGTGAAGATGAAGCTGCCAAAATTCTGCCACATCTTGAAGAAAAGCAAATAGAAAAGATTATTCCAGAAATTGCTTCAATTCGTTCGGTGAGCAAAGAAGAAGCGTCTGTTATTCTTGCAGAATTTCAGTCACTTCTAGAAACTTCACGTCAGAGTGGAGGAGTTCAAACTGCGCGTGAAATGCTTGTTAAAGCTTATGGTGAAAAACGTGCCGAGGAAATGCTACAGAAATCTGTTCAGTTTGAAGGAAAAAAGCCTTTTGAATATTTAAACGATGCGGACAGCGAACGAGTTTATTTGCTTTTAAAAGATGAAAATGTTGGAATACAATCGCTTGTTCTTTCTTATCTGGAACCTAAAAAATCTGCTTCAGTAATTAATATGATGAAGGAGAATGAAAAGAAAGCTGTTGTTTTGCGCCTTGCAAAAATGGAAAGCGTAAGTCCTGAAGTAATCCGCAGAGTTGACCAGGCTATGCATGAAAAATCACTTAATCAGACAACAGAAAAAGCTGAAAATATTGATGGAAGAAATGCACTTGCTCAAATTCTTAAAAAAATGGATATGAGTGCTGAAAATGAAATTCTTGATGTGCTTGCCGAAGGCGATCCTGATTTAGGTCAAGATTTGCGTACGCGTTTGTTTACAATGGAAGATGTAATAAATGCCGATGACAGGTTTGTTCAAGAAAGACTTCGCGAAATGTCAGAAGTTGATATTGCTTATCTAGTTGCTGCAAAACCAGACAATTTCCGTTCAAAAATTCTAGATAACATTTCTTCTGGACGTCGTGAAGAAGTGCTTGCTCAGGAAGATATTTTAAAACCAATGCGCCGTGCTGACTGCGAAAAAATCACTTCAGAATTCTTTTCAAAACTTCGTAGAGCTTATGAAAATGGCACACTAATAATTACTGGCCGCAACGACGACGTGTTTGTGTAAAAAACTTCTCACAGAGCGTGGGAGCTTGGGAGAGGAATTGTAAAAATGGAAAGTAGTATTGAACCCGTAACAATAAACGATTACAAAGATGTTTTGGAATTATTTATAGAGCTTCATGATAATCTGCTAGAGGTTAATCCAAAAAAAATTAGAAAACTTGAAAAAACAGAAAAAGAGAATTGGTTTCCAAAAGAAGTGTTTAATTATTGTTTGGATTCTGAATCTAATCGATTTATTGATGTTTATAAAATTGATGGTAAAATAGTTGGCTTAATAGATTATTTAATTTCAGAAGATCCACCTTCACCTGGAATTATTACCTGGAAGGGGATTTTTATTGCAAACATTGTTGTTAAGAAAGAGTATCGCCGACAGGGAATTGGTACAAAACTAATAAATTATATTCGTGAAATCAAATGCCCAGAAAATCATTTATCAGAAATTGGATTAGAAATGGAAGCATTGAATGTAAATGCTCTGAACTTTTATAAAAAACTCGGAATGATAGAATCAAGAATAAAATTTTCTATGAGTTTATAAATGATTCTCCGTTCCCTCCAAAGCTCTGTGAGCCCCACCAAAAAAGAGAAATATACAATAAGTAGAGATACAAATCTCCTGCAGGTGTGTTAAAATATAACTGAAAGGAGAAAACAAAAACAATGCGCTTTTTCAAAAATTTTAAATCAGTTACTTATTGTGTTGCTCAGTGGGCAGATCATATTACCGAAGAAGAATTACGTAAAGAAGCTGACTGGCTTCAAACTTATGTTGGAATAGAAAAAGTTTACCTCGAAACTTTCCGCGGAAGTTTTGCACGTAAAGAACAAATCCTGATGATTAAAAAGGTATTGCAAGAATACGGAATTGAAGTTTCTGGCGGTATTACAACCGTTACTCCGGATTTATGCGAAAGTGATAAAAACCGACACAGACTTTTTGAAACTTTTTGTTACTGCAATGAACCAATGCGAAATCTTCTAAAACAGGTTAGTGAATATACAGCTTCACTTTTTGATGAATTCATAATAGATGATTTTTATTTTACACAATGTATGTGTGAAGATTGCCGTCGTGAAAAAGGTAATCGTTCATGGGAAGAATTCCGCCTTGAAAAAATGAAGGAAGTTTCTAAGAATCTAATTCTTGAACCTGTTAAAAAGGTTAATCCAAAATGTAAGGTAATAATCAAGTATCCAAACTGGCGCGAAAGTTTTCAGGAAACTGGTTACAATCCTGGCGAGCAGCGTAATATGTTTGATTTTATTTATACTGGTACAGAAACTCGCCACGGTGCGCAGCAGGACCAGCATTTACCACGTTATTTAAGTTATTCGTTGCCACGATATATGGAAAATGTTGCTCCTGGTAGAAATGGCGGCGGTTGGTTTGATCCTTTTGAATGTGATCGAATTGATACCTATTTGGAACAAGCTTACCTTACTATTTTTTCAAAGTGTAAAGAAAGTATGATGTTCTGCTGGCCGGCAATTTATAATAACAAACGGGCAACTCCGCTGAAATTCCAGTATGAAAAATTAGACAGAATTATGGGAGAATGTAATAATCCTGTTGGAACTAAAGTTTATATTCCATTTAATTCACAAGGTGAAGATCATCTTGAAGATTATTTAGGAATGATTGGTGTGCCAATGGAACCAACTCCGGATTTTCCTGCCAGTGGAACGGTTTTCCTTACAGCTTCTGCACTGAAAGATTCTCAAATAATTGAAAAGTTGAAGACTTTTGTTGCTGCTGGTGGAAAAGCCATTGCAACTTCAGGGTTTGTAATTGGAGCTGGAGAAGAAATTTACGAGCTTACTTCAATTCGTTACAGAAATCGTCGTTTAGAGGCTGATGAGTTCCAGGTAACTGTACAAGGATTATACGGTCGTAACTATATAAAATCTGCACAAACTATAAGTTTTCCTTTGCTTGAACACAGAAATAATGCAACTTGGTCTAAATTGAATGCAGGGCACGGCGAATATCATGAAAGCATTATTATGTATGATACTTACGGAAATGGAATATTTGAAGTAATAAATCTTCCAGATATGCCTTCAAGAATAAAAGACCTTCCTTCTCAAGTTCTTACAGCAATTAGATATGAACTTTTAGGCGAAGGAAAAATCTGGATTGATAGTGGTTACGGAGTTTCGTTATTCACCTATGACAATGACACTTTTGGTCTTTATTGCTATACTAATGATGGTTGTGCACCGGTTGATTTTAATATTCACATTCTTGGAAATGTAAAATCACTTAAATGTATACAAGATAGTGATAATGTTCCAAAATGGAAACCTTCCGAAATCCTGCCGGTTTATACGCAGCCTTTAGAATGGAAAAGTAAGGAATGTGAAACTGTTTTCCATACAAGACTAATTCCTGGCGATTTTCAGTTCTTTAAAATTCAATAGTTAGGATTTATTATGTTTAATTTTTTAGATGCCTCAAATGTTGGAAAAGAATACAACGGATTTTTGTTACTTAAAGTAGAAGATATTCCTGATTACAAAGCAAAAGGTGTTTTTTTGCGCCATAAACGTACAGGTCTTGAAGTTTACCACCTTGTAAAGGATGACAAAGAAAATTTGTTTGCATTTGCTTTTAGAACTCTTGCAAAAGATTCTAAAGGTACGGCTCATATTATGGAACATTCAACGTTGTGTGGTTCTGAAAAATATCCATTAAAAGAACCCTTTGCAACTTTAGCAAGTACAAGTCTCAATACTTTCCTCAACGCAATGACTTATCCAGATAAAACTGTTTATCCTGGAGCTTCTGTTGTTCGTAATGATTATTTTACAATGATGGATGTTTACGCCGACAGTGTATTTTTCCCAAAACTTGATCATGCTACTTTCATTCAGGAAGGACATCGACTTGAAATGGATGATAAAGGTGATTTAAGTATTCAAGGGGTTGTATACAACGAAATGAAAGGAAATTATTCTTCATTTCCACAAGTTGCTTACAGTAATTTAATTAGTGGATTATTTCCTGACAGTTATCCAGCTTTTGATAGTGGCGGCGATCCTCTTGAAATTCCAAATCTCACTTATGAAGAATTTTTAGATTTTCATCAAAAATTTTATAATCCTGACAATTGTCTGCTTTTCCTTTATGGCGACATTCCAACAGGTGAGCAACTCGATTTTATAAATGAACGTTACATTAAAAGACTTGAAGAAAAATACGGAGTAAAAAACGACTCTTTTGATTTTGCAAATCCTCTTCCAATTGTAAAACAGGAAATCAAAGAACTTCAAAAACTTCATTTTCTAGAAAAATCGCAGGAAATTCATGCAATTGCACCTGAAACAGGTTCTACAGGAAATTTTGTTACAATGAACTGGTATTCTGGTATTGCCGATATGGAAAAATATTTTCTGTCTGAAGTATTAATTGGAAATGATAGTTCACCAATTGCATATGCGCTTAAAGAAAGTGGACTTGGTGATGAAAATTGCTGCGGTAATTTTGGTCAATACCGGGAAGAATTTTTTACACTTGGTCTTATGGGCGTAAAAAAAGGGAATGAGCAGAAAGTATACGATTTAATTGAAAAAGAAATTCAACGGGTTTACAAAGAAGGTGTTGAGCAAGAAGATATTGATTCCGCTCTTATGGGAATGGATTTTAACTTACGAGAAGTAAATCGTTACTGGGGTCCTCAATCCATTACAATTATGGAAAAAGTTTTAAAAGGCTGGCAATTTGGTCTTGAATGTAGTAATCAGCTTACACCAATACAAGCTTTCGAAAAAGTAAAAAAAATTGCTTTGTCGGATCCAGATTATACAAAAAAACTTATTAAAAAGTATTTTATTGATCCAGAAATATGTATAAAGGCTGTAATTGAACCTTCAGCAGATTATTTTAACAACCGTAATAAAACAGAAGAAAAATTAATTGCAAAACTGGAAAAATCGCTCGATAAAGCGCAGCTTAAAAAAGATTTAGATGAACTTCATGCTTATCAAGCTTATGTAGAAACTCCGGAAGAAACGGCATGCATACCAACTACAAAGCTTTCTTCACTTGACCCCAAAATTGATTGTCCTGAATGTGAATTGAAATTTGTGGAAGGTATTGATGGTTCTCAAATTCCACTTTTTGTAAGTAATGAAGAAACTAACGGACTTTTTTACATTGATGTTCTTTATCCTTTTGATAGAGTTGAACCAAAATATTACAAATATATTCCGTTCCTTACAAATGTAATTACAAATATGGGATGGAACAATAAACCTTGGGATGATTGTATTTCTGATAGTGCTTGTGTTATGGGCGATGTGTGGGGTAGGTATCTTACAGGATTTACAATTGATGTTCCTGATTGTCAAAACGAAGCAAAGGTTTATGAAAAATATAACATTTGTGGTAGAAACTGGATTGGTTTAAGTTGTAAAGCTTTAACTTCGCAGTCAAAAGAATCTTTGCAGTTGCTTGCCGAAATTATTACGACAATGGATTTTAAGGACGAAAAAAGATTTGCATCCTTAGTTCAGGAAAATCTTGCAGAAAAAAAAGCTAGACTTGTATCTTCTGGAAGAGAACTTGCAATGGTTAGAGCTCGTGCTGCTGATAATACAAATCTTGCACTTGGCGAAATTCTCTTTGGTGTTTCACAACTTTATACAGTAAATGAATATGCTCAAACTCCAGAGAAGGAAACTTTACACATATTTGATTCAATTTACAATGAATGTATTAAATCTGGTGGAATTATTCACATTACAGCTGATGAAGATTCACTTAAGTCTATTCTTCCTCAAATTAAAGATTTTGCTAAAAATGCTAAAATGACAAAATTACTTCCTGCAAATAAGTTGGAGTTGGAAGATTTGTTACCTTATATTAGCCAGAGTGAATTGCTACAGGGAGATAAAAGTGAACAAATGCTGCAAGTTGAATCTCAAACAGGATACGCAGTTGGAGTTTCAAAAGCTTCTGAATGTATGTCAAAGGAAGCTGCTGCTGAAGCCGTTGTTACAAGTTGGCTTGGAATGCATTCCTTATGGGATAAAATTCGAACAACTGGTGGAGCTTATGGAGCAAATTCCTGGTGCGATTCTGGTTGCCGTGAATTGATTATTTCCTCATATCGTGATCCAACTCCAGAAAAATCAGTAGAAACGTTTATTGAAGCTTTTAAAGAAATTGCTGAAAATCCAATTTCTGCTGAAGATATTGAAAAAACAATTGTTTCAATTTACGGAGATCAGATTGTTCCTCAAACGCCAAAGGATAGAGGCGCAAGGTGTTTTGAAGGTATTCTTTATGGAAATCCTCCAAAGCTTCGCCAAAAACGGGTTGATGATATTTTACAGGTAAAATTTGATGATGCTGAAAAAGCTGCAAAACGTTTATACGAAAATCTGTTAAATGTATATAAAGTTGCAATTTTCTGTAATAAAATAAAAAATGTTACTAGTAAAATTGTAAAAATACCATTATAATTATTAAGATAATTCTGCAGTGGCAGACTGATTCACTTTTTTATCACGGAGAAAAGAGTATGGATAAAAAAACAAAAGAATGTATAAAAATGTTACGTGATTTAGTTTCTGATGTTCAAGGTGCACCATTTCCTGGCGGAGACTTAAAGTCTGAATTGTACGAGATTTGGTACGAACATGCACAGAAAGCTGCTGTTGACTGCTTTGAATTCCTGAATGATAATTTTCCACAGGAGCAAAAAGATCTTAATAAATCAATAGAAAAGCTTTTTGATAAATAACTAAATATGAAGGCCACCTTAAAGGTGGCTTTTTTTCTAAAGAATTACTGTAAATTACCGAGAATAAACTGAAAAGGTATTTTTTAATGAGTACAGTAAATAAGAATTCAAAATTATATAAGTATGGTTTTACAGGTAACAAAAAGAAATTTGGTTTAAATTATTGGCGTTTCTTTTTTAATGCAATTGAAGTAAATACTGCTGTAGAACAAATGTTTTTTATAGAACTTGAAATGCTCAATCCATGGATTTCTCCAACAGAAACAGTATTGGGTTTTAAACCTAGAATCAAAATAACAGAAGAAGATTTACAATACGCTCTTGCAGGTACAAGTTCCGCACAAACTTTAGAAACTGAAACTCTTATTCAACCTTCTTTCTGTGCAATTAGAGTTGGAAGGTTAGGCGAAAATGCAAAACAGGTTTGCTGCTATTTTCCAATTAAAGAAATGATTTTTAATGCAAAACCTTTTGAAATTACTATAGGAAATAAAACTTTTTCAGAAGATAAATTAACTGGCTTTTTAAATGTTTCTGAAGAAGATATTCAAGAACATCCAGAGTATATGTGTAGTTCAGGTTATGTTACCTGGAATTTAACTTATACACATAATAAGATTTTTGTTGATGGGTATGATAGCAATGGAATAAAATGGTTCCCTTACGGTATTCAAACTCTCTTCAACGGAACAATCAATTTTGATGGAACTGAATACTTGGTTGACCCGCGCCGTTCTTGTGGTTACGTAGATCGATATTGGGGAAAAACTTTTCCTACAACCTGGTTTCACATTTCTGCTTCAAATCTTTCAAGTATTATTACGGGAAAATCCTTGTTTAATTCCGCATTTGCTATACAAGGAACTTTTGAAGATCGCGTTTCATTCTTAGGAAGTTTTGAAGGAACTGATATTCAATTCTGTGCAGATGAAGGAAAACATCAATATAATACAATCTGGGATTGTTCACAAATGCCTGAATCTGAAAATCCAGAGGAAAATCAACTTCATTGGTCGGTTAGCATTCATAATAAAGTTTGGGTAATAGATATTGATTTGTATTGTCGTATTCGAGAACTAAATAACAGAATTCTTGAATTACCGGAAGGAAAACGCAAAGTTTTGAATATTCTTGAAGGTGGCACTGGAGTTGGAGAAATAAAACTTTACAAAAAAGTTTCAAATACTCTGGAACAAATTGAAAATGCAAAAATTACCAAAGCCGTTTGCGAATTTGGCCATGTAGAGAACGTTTCAGAATTACCATCAGAAGAATAATCAATTTATTACAAAAATACTTGTCGACACGCTTTAATCTTAGTAATTTATATGTAATAGAAGGTGCATATGAATTATGAACAATTTACAATAAAAACTCAGGAAGCAATACAAGAAGCCTCATCCATTGCCAATAAAAACAGTAATTCTGAAATTGGTGTAGAGCATGTTTTGCAGGCTTTGATTGAACAAAATGACGGATTAGTCTCTCCAATTATTGAACGTATTGGAGTTGCACCAAAAGAATTGTTAAACCGCGTTAAGGAAATAATCAGTAGTAATCCAAAAGTTTCTGGAACTGCACAGGTTTATTTTAGCAACGAAATGCAGAAGTTGCTTATAAACGCAGAAAAAGAAATGGAAGAATTGCACGATCAGTATCTTTCTACGGAACACCTTTTTTTAGCTATAAGTGAAAGTGATGGAAGAGTTGGTGAGCTTTTACGAAAATGCGGAATAAATCATAAAATTATTATTGAAGCTTTAAAAAATGTACGTGGAAATCAAACTGTGGACAGTCAGGATCCTGAAGGAAAAATGCGTTCACTTGAAAAATATTGCCGTGATTTAACTGCTGCTGCACGCCTTGATAAAATTGATCCTGTAATTGGGCGTGATGAAGAAATTCGCCGTGTAATGCAAGTGCTTTGCCGCCGTACAAAAAATAATCCGGTAATTATTGGTGAACCTGGAGTTGGAAAAACTGCAATTGTTGAAGGGCTTGCCAGAAGAATTGCTAGTGGTGATGTACCAGATAGCCTTAAAAATAAACGATTGCTTGCACTTGATTTAGGAGCTCTTGTTGCTGGCGCTAAATTTCGCGGAGAGTTTGAAGAAAGATTAAAAGCTTTAATTACAGAAATTCAACGTACGGAAGGACAAATCATACTTTTTATTGATGAATTACATACACTTGTTGGAGCTGGCGCTAGTGAAGGAAGTATGGATGCAAGTAATTTACTAAAACCAGCTCTTGCTCGCGGAGAATTACGTGCAATTGGTGCAACAACTCTTGATGAATATCGTAAATATATAGAAAAAGATGCTGCGTTAGAAAGAAGATTTCAGCAAGTATATTGTGCGGAACCAACAGTGGAAGATACAATTGCTATTTTGCGAGGTTTACGTGAAAAGTATGAAATTCATCACGGAGTTCGTATTGAGGATGAAGCCCTTGTAGCTGCAGCAACTCTTTCAAATCGTTATATTACTTCAAGATTTTTACCCGATAAAGCAATTGATTTGGTCGATGAAGCTGCGAGCCGTTTAAAAATGGAAATTGAAAGCCAGCCGACAGAATTAGATCAAGTTGAACGTAAAATTCTTCAACTTCAAATTGAACGTCAGTCTTTAAGTAAAGAGGATGATAATACAAGTCGTGAACGATTACAGAAACTTGAAAAAGAACTAGCTGATATTTGTGCAAAACGTGACTCAATGAAACTACAGTGGCAGAATGAAAAAGGAGAAATTGACAAAAGCCGTAAATTAAAAGAACAGATTGAACAAGCTCGTTTTGATGAAGAAAAATATACACGCGAAGGAAATCTTGAAAAAGCAGCAGAATTAAAGTATTCAATTATTCCAGAACTGGAAAAACAATTGCAGCAGAAAAACGATGTAAAAGAGCAGAGTAGTGCGGATAATCGTTTGTTACGCGAAGCTGTTACTGAAGAAGATATTGCAAAGGTTGTAAGCAGTTGGAGCGGTATTCCAGTTGCAAAAATGATGGCCGGTGAAAAACAGAAATATTTGCAATTGGAAGAAGTGCTTCATAAAAGAGTTGTAGGTCAGGAGCAGGCAGTTACAGTTGTAAGTGATGCAATACGACGAAATAGAAGTGGTCTTGCTGATCCAAATAAACCTATTGGTTGTTTTATGTTTATAGGCCCTACAGGAGTTGGTAAAACAGAGCTTGCAAAAACTTTGGCTGATTTTCTTTTTAATGATGAAAAATCGCTGACACGAATTGATATGAGTGAATACATGGAAAAATTCAGCGTTACACGATTAATTGGAGCTCCTCCTGGATACGTCGGCTATGATGAAGGCGGCCAATTAACAGAAGCTGTTCGTCGTCGTCCGTACAGTGTTATCCTTTTTGACGAAATTGAAAAAGCACATCCGGATGTATTTAATGTTTTACTTCAGGTTTTAGATGATGGTCGACTTACAGATGGACAAGGACGTTTGGTAGATTTTAAGAATACAATAATAATTATGACAAGTAATCTTCCGGAAACAGAAGTTACCTCTTTTTTCCGACCAGAGTTTTTGAACCGAATAGATGAAATTGTTCATTTTAATCAGCTTGGAAAGGAAAATATTCTTGCTATTGTAAAAATTCAGCTTCAGTATCTTCAGAAACGTCTTACAGAAAGGAAAATCACACTGAATTTTGATCAGCCATCTTTAGACTTTTTGTGCACAAAAGGATTTGAACCTTCCATGGGCGCGCGTCCTGTAAAGCGTGCTATTCAAACTTATGTAGAAAATCCACTTGCTCGCAAATTACTTTCTGCAGATTCAATTGATGGAAAAGAAATAAAAGTTTCTGTAAAAAACGATAATGAATTAATCTTTGAATAATGTAGCTTGGATACAATTAGTTAATTGGAAATTTTTAAGGTGCCAAAAACCTTATCGCAATTTTCTTTTAATTTCCAGGGGGCATTAATAACTAACATTCCGCTTCCGTAAAGTCGTGGCGGATTGTTTTCGTTAAGTTCTTCAAGTGCCATTTCTTTGTGAGAATTTTTATCTGCAACACAAAAGGTAATGTTTTCTATTTCCGTGTTTGCATTATTTTTGCAAACAGCGTTAGTAATGGAAGTAATCATTTGTGTAATTTCTTCATCTCGATGTAAAAGCAACGGAAACCAAAGCATAATAATTCCGTTTGACCATTTTTTATTTACCTCAATAATTGTAGAAGCAGCAGTTAAATAATCTTCTGTTTGTTCATAACTTGGATCAATTAGCACTGCACCACGGCTTGTTTGAGGTGGGGTAAGGGCTTTTAACATTTCATAACCATTTCGGTAATGAATTTGAACATTTTTCTTACCGTTCATGTTATGACGCAAGTTTTCAATTTCCTTGGGGTGAAGTTCCGAAAGAATTAAAATATCTGACGTTCTCTTTAATTCACTTTCAATTTCTGGAGAACCTGGATAACGATTATTACTAATGTAAGGTTTTATTAAATCAATGTAAGTGGTAAGTTCTGGAGGGAAATCATTCTTTTGTAACAAAGATAAAATACCTTTTTCTGCTTCCTTTGTTTTTATACTGCGATTATCAAGTAAATCATAAACTCCACTACCTGCATGAGTGTCATATAAAGTGTACGGTTTTTCTTTTTTATTAAGTGAAGAAATTACTTGCGTAAGGACAAAATGTTTTAAAATATCTGCATGATTTCCAGCGTGATATGCGTGTTGGTATGAAAGCATTTCTGAATATATCCTGCTTTATTTATTTTTTTTCTGAAAAAGGTCGATTATTTTTTCTATAAGATGCTTAAAGAATAAATAAATACGGTAAAAAATGTTAGGGTTTCTGAGGCGTTTTAAACGTTTATAACCTTCCATCAGTTCTTCCTCAGTAAATTCTTTACGCTGATTATTTTCTTCAAGCTCCATTTCGAGCTGGTCAATTTCTGTAAGATTATCAATAATATTTGCATTTATATTTGTCCAGCCAAGTTGTTTTGCTGCTTGAAGTCTACGTTCCCCAGCAATAAGTTCATACCGACGATTTAATGTAATAGGATTTAAAAGTCCATAAGTTCTAAGACTATCTTTTAAATCTTCAAGGTTGCCTAAATCTTTTCGTACTCTTTTTTTTATTTTAATATTTGCAATTGGTACTAACATAAAAACCTTTGTTCTATTCCATTAAATAGTTATAATCGTATTCTTTTTTATTTGCAACTGTATTTTTTTGCATTTCAGCTTCTATTGTTTCATAATCATATGGGTTAATTTCTTTTGGTTCAATATAATCATCATTCAGGAAGTCCAAATTGAAAGACAATGGAGTTGTATCAACTGTACCTGTTAATCGATATCCTGATTTGTACATTTCACGTTCAAGACGGTTTATTGCAATTGTTGAACCTGACGTATTTGAGTGAATTGGACAAATTTGAGTTGGTTGTGTGCCTTCCAAGAACCATTGTGTTGTTTTGTGATCCCCACAGGAATCGGTTAAAATCATTCCACTTTCAGAACAAACCGTACATTCAATAACGCCTTCAAGAGGTTTTACAAAGTCTTTGCGAGGAAGGCCATCATGTATTTTATCAAAATATTCACCCCAGGCAAAACCTGCAAGTGTAGCACCTGTAATATTTAATCCTAAAGATTGACCAGGTTTATCAAAGCCGAACCAGAAAGCAGCAGCATAATAAGGTGTAATTCCGCAAGTCCATGCATCAGCCCAGTTTTGTGTAGTACCAGTTTTACCACCAGCAGGCATAGTATAGCGAACCCCATTTTCATCTCTATAATTAAAGTGCCAAGCTTGTGCGCTCAAAGTTCCACCGTTGTTAACAGTCTGTTCCAAAAGTTTAACCATAACGTAAGCCGTCTGTGGAGAAATAACTTGAATAGATTCTCCTTTTGCGGATTGTGCTTTACGAATATCAAGTTCCGGATTCAAAATAACATTTCCGTTTTTATCTTCAACAGTTCTAATTGCCATTGGAGTAACTTCTTTACCGCTGTTTGCAAAAATTGCGTATGCACGTGCCATTTCAATTGGGCGAACGGAACAAACTCCAAGGCCAATTGGATATCCTGGAACGAAGGCGCGGGTAGGTAAGTCTTCTTTTGAAATACCAAGTAAAGAAACTGCTCTGGAAATTGCGGCATCAAATCCTATACCGTCAAGGACTTTAAGTGAAGGTACGTTCATAGAGCGGGTTAAAGCGTACCATAAAGAAACGTTTCCTTCCCATTCACCTTTAAAGTTTAATGGAATGTAAGGTTTTCCGTCCGATGTATGGAATACAACAGGTGTATCAGAAATTTGAGTAGTAGGTGTAAATTTTCTTGAATCAATTGCAGCAGAATAATACAGCGGTTTGAAAGTTGAACCTGGTTGAACTTTTGCCTGTGTTGCACGAATAAACTGATTGTCAGAGTCAAATTTGCTTCCGCCAACTAAAGCATCAATGTAACCGTTCGAATGATTAAGGGCTATCATTGTTCCTTCAATTGTTGTTTTTTCTTCATTTTGTTTTGCAATACCGTTTGCGCGGTTAATAATATTAACTTTTAATTTATCAGTTCCACACATAAGTGAAACAACATCAAGAACAGGATTTACTTCTTTTACAAATGTTGAGTTTGCAACAAATTCGGAACGCTGTTCACTTACTTTTAAGCTTGGAATATCAAACAAAAGCGAAAGCATTTCAGTTAATGGAATATAAGTGTTGTATGCAAGATTTGAACGAGATGAGTGTTCACGTTGATATCTTCTGTTTGCATCTGCAATATATTTTTCCATAACGTTTTGAGCAATTGCCTGATGTTCAAGATCGAGAGTTGTATTTACTGTAAAACCAGAAGTATAAATATCGTCAGAACCATAAATCATGTTACCAAGCTCACGACGGACAAATTCACTAAACCATGGAGCTTTATCGTCTCGCATCATATAAGCTGATGTAGAAGTTCGGGTATAATCAAAATCAGCCCAATAATTTTCAAAGGATTCATCAGCTTCTTCCTGAGTAATAAAACCTTGCGCAACCATAGAAGAAAGAACATTTTGCTGTCGGTCCATTGCACGGTTTGGATGGTCAAACGGATTATAGTACGCCGGATTTGAAAGTTGAATTACAAGAATTGCAGCTTCTGCTGGAGTAATTTCTGTGGCACCATGACCAAAATAGTATTTTGAGGCAGCGTTAACACCATAAGTTCCACCACCAAAATAAATTTTATTTAAATAAAGCTCGAGAATTTCATTTTTAGAATAACGGCGTTCCATCTGGATTGCCCACCAAAGTTCATCAATTTTACGTTTGATGGACATAACCGTACGATCACAATACAAAGTACCTGCAATCTGTTGAGTAAGTGTAGAACCTCCACCTAAAGACATGTGAAATACTTCACCAACAACAGCACGGAAAATTGCTTTAAAACTAAATCCTGGGTGTGAAAAAAAGATTCTGTCTTCACGAGTAATTAAAGCATCAACAAGATGTTGTGGAAGTTTTTGATAAGAAATAATTTCACGTTTTTCATCTGATGCAAATTCTGTTATGACTTCACCATTTATATCCAAAAGTTTTGTTGGTAATGCAGTGTCAAATTCCGTAATGTATTCTGTATTTTTAATATTCCTTGTTTCCGAAAGTACCCAGCCTAAAAGTGCCCCGAGTAAAATTGAAAAAAAGAAAAACAGAGAAAGCCATACAATTCCGGATTTTTTTATTTTTGTCATAACATTACTATTATAGTTTATTGTAGAGTTTACTTCAAGATTTCTAAAGAAAGGCAGGATTAATTTGAACAAAAAAAAAGGCTCGGAACAAGTCCGAGCCATGCCCATCAGGCAACCAGGGACATGGGTGGGAGGGGAAAATGTCCCTGGTATTTATAATATCGACCCTAACTAGCAAAATCTTGAGTGTTTTTTAGAAAATTTTTTCTTTTTTTTTTAACGCGGTGCGGACAGAGTAAACTTAATTTTCTGAAATATTCAAATCAACAGTGAAATTAGCTGTGTAAGTTTTTCCCTTTGTCACCGAAATAACCCGCACAATATCATAATCGCCAATATGGAATTGAATTTTATGTTCACCTTCTGTAATAGGAATTTCAACACCAAGATTTGTACAAGGTTCATCATCTAATTTTACAGAAGTGCCTTCTGGAGCAATAATAAGAAGTGTAGGTGCAATTCCTTTCATATCAACGTTTAAAGTAGTTGTTTTTGCCTGATCAATTCTGACCGTTCTAACTTCATTACGATAATTTTCAGAAACAATAGAAATATTATGTATGCCTGTAGACAGTAAAATAAATTTATTGTCTTCATTGTATTCAACCGGAGAATCATCAATAAAAACTGTACATGTATTCAATTCTCCGTCAGGAGTTGAAAGAGATAAATCCAGTTTGCCTTTGTTTATAAGAATTGGTTTAATTGTAATTGGAATAATTGAATTAAGAGTTTCTTCAGGAATACCTTTCATTACTGGCTGCAATCTAATAAAAACAATATTTTCGGAAACATCAAGAATTGAATCCATTTTTGTTGTATATTGATTCGTTTTTATGTTGTTTTCACTTTTGAAAGGAATTTGTAAAATCCAGGAAAGTTTACCAGGTAATGTACTAACGTAAGCTCTTGTTCCTGTGTAATCAATTTGAGAAGAACTTGGTGTAGGTTTTATTTTACTGTAAACAGAGCATGCAACTGAATCAATCCAATATGCAACAGAGTCCGGAATATCCATTTTTAGTTCAAGCCCTTCAATGTACGTTTTATCTTCCGGTAAAGTAATTGCAAGCGAATCATTTATACCAAGTTTTGCAGAAGTTTCTGTATAATCAGATGTAATCTCTGCCATATGAACTTTACTGGTTCTAAATGTTTCAGCAGACAAATAAATTGTGGCCGAAAAACATAAAAGAGAAAGTAATATTTTTTTTGAACCAGTTTTTACAAGTATCATATTCCTCACTTATAGTTTAATTTAAATTTAATTTTAGTCTAGGGTCTTGTGCCTTACCACCTTGCCTGATTTCAAAATGAAGATGTGGACCAGTTGCCATTCCAGTCTGTCCAACGTAGCCAATAACTTCACCTTTTTTTACAGATTGATATTGCTCTACCAAAACGGAAGAAAGATGTGCGTATACACTAGTTAGTTTTCCCTGATCATGACTTAAAATGATGTAATTTCCAAACTCTGGGTCATTAAGTATTATATTTGCTGCGGCACCATCTTTTATTGCATATACTGGTGTTCCTTCTGATGCTGCAAGATCTATTCCATTATGTTCTTTTGTTTTACCAGAGAATGGATTTTTGCGTTTTCCAAACTCTGACGATACCCAAAAACTGTCTGATGAAAGTGGAAGTTGTAAGGCTGAATCTAGAAAAAATGCTCGTTCAGTTGGTGTAAAGCGTTTGTTTTGTAGAAAAACGTAAGTTCGACTGTTTAATTCAAAGACTGGCTCTTGTGAAGAAAAATTATCAGTGCTGTGGTTTTCCTGAAGAAGAATTTCTATTGAGTTTCTGCCTTTTTCAAGCGAAACAAAAAGTCCCGGTACTGTAGGTAAGATTAAAGTTTTATTAGTGATTGTTTCGGACGAACTTTCAATTCCGTTTAGAGTTGCTATAGTTTCGTATGGAATGTTGCATCTTGAGGCAAGCCCCTGCAACGTAAACTTTTCCGTGTTGATGTATCGAAAAAACATACTTTCTGGTGTTTTACCTGCGCTTACAAGTTTGTAATTATTTTCCACAACGGAAGAATATTCTTTAAATAAATCTTCGCGGGATGAAAGCCGTGAAATAAGTGGAAGTTTTTCTGCATCAATTTTTATTTGACCAAAAAGGGGAGCGAAAAGATAAAAACTGATAATTACAGAAAAAATTAAACACCTATTTTTTTGCATGCTTTTTAATCCGTAGAATTATAGATACTCCTATGGCAATTACAAGGGCCGCTAATACAGTCCATGTATAGATTTTTGAAGCACAAGTTGCAAATTTCCAAAGCGGCCACACAATTATGAATGCAATTAAAAGACTGGCTGCTGTTAGTATTAAAATTTTTAGTAATTTTGATGCCATATTATCTGCCTTAAAAATAGATAGAGCCGCACAAAAAATTAAATTGCGCGGCTCCTCCCATAAATGTTGAAAAAAAATTATTTATTACTCTTCTTCAATAGCTTCAGCTGGACATGATGCTGCACAAGCGCCACAGCTGATACATTTATCTGCTTCGATTACACGTTTGTCACCCTGTTCAACAATTGCTCCAACTGGACAGTCTGGTTCACATGCACCACAGTTTACACACTGATCATTAATTTTAAATGCCATAATTTGCTCCCATTAAAAATATGTTAAAAACTAATTAAATAATACATCATCCAAAATGATTTCGCAAGTAATTGTTTGAAATAATTCCATTTGTAATTTATAATATTATAGTTATGACTAAGAAAGAAGTTGCCTCATTTATTGATCACACTTTATTAACACCCCAGGCAGGTGTAAATGAAATAATTCGTTTGTGTCAGGAAGCAGTAAGATATCAATTTGCTTCTGTTTGTATAAATCCTTCCTATGTTTCACTAGCTGCAACAGAGCTTGCTAATACTGGTGTAAAGGTTTGTACAGTTATTGGATTTCCTCTTGGTGCAGTAACAGCACATGATAAAGCACTAGAAACAAAGTGGGCTATTAAAAATGGTGCTGATGAAATTGATATGGTAATCAATATTGGTGCTGCAAAGGATGGACGCTTTTCTGAAGTTGGCAGTGATATAGCTTCTGTTGTTCGCGCTGCAAAAATGGAAGGAAAACGCCAGAATAAAAAAATTATCGTTAAAGTTATTTTAGAAACTTGTCTGTTAGATGATGAAACTATAAAAAACTGCTGTCTTTGTGCAAAAAAAGCTGGTGCTGATTTTGTTAAAACTTCAACAGGTTTTGCAAATCCAAAAGGTTTGGACGGAAATCCACTACCAAATGGAGCAAATGAACATCACGTAAAAATTATGCGCGAAACTGTTGGAACAGAAATGGGTGTAAAAGCTTCTGGCGGAATCAGGTCTGCGCGAACATTAATTTCAATGCTTGAAGCTGGCGCAAACCGTATTGGTACTTCAAGCGGAGTAAATATTGTAGAAAATTGGGATGAAAATATGATTTTTTAAGTAAAAGCTTATTTAATCTAATATACAAATTTCAGATAAAAAAAAGCTGCCCTAGTTGAAGTTTTAATTGAAGTGCTTCTAGGACAGCTTTTTTATTTATTAAAAACTACTATTTATTTCCAAAAATATTAGAAGTTTTTAGCTTTCTTTATGTCTTTAATTGTGTAGCTATATTTGTTTTCATTGATTGTGAACTGAACTGAAGTTCCAACCTTTTTATCCATGATAGCATTTCCAAATGGAGACATGTAAGAAATAATGTTGTTGTCTGGATCTGATTCCCATGGTCCAAGAATTGTGTAAATTTCATCTTTTCCAGATTTGTTGTCTGTAAGAGTAACTTCTGTTCCGAAAGAAACAATTGAAGTTGTACTTGTTGTTGGATCGAATACAACAGCACGGTTTAATTCTTCCTGAAGCTTTGTAAGTTTTAAACTTAAGAAATGCTGCTGTTCCTTTGCAGATTTGTATTCCTGGTTTTCTTTCAAGTCGCCCTTTGCTTTTGCATCTGCAACTTCTGCAGCATTCTTTGGAATTTCAACATTCTGAATCTGTTCAATTTCTGCTTTCTTTTCTGAAAGTTTTTTAGCAGTAACAATCATACCCTTAGGCTGAGTTGTCTTTTCTTCAGATACGCGGAACTTGAAGTCAGGATATTTTTCAAGAATCTTATTACGTGTAAGAGCTTTGTAAGAAGGATCAATGTCTACAATATCGTCAATTAATGTGTACATTTTCTTAACAGTGTCTTCATCTCCGTCTTTTTGGAACATGTAGGCAAATAATGCGTCGTCTTTGAAGAGGAGTGTAGTTGCATTTTTGTTAATCTTCTTATTGTCTGTAGAATTAACGTGATTGTTGATTTCGCGGAATGTAAGTTCAATAATGTTGATTAAAGCAATAAGCTGTTTTTCGAATGATACGCCTGCTTCTTTATACCATTTTTCGTTCTGGCATTCTTTGAAGAAGAACAAAATAGTTTCTCTAAAGTCTTTTGGAGCATTGTAAGCATTACGAACAAGCTTTTGAACATCATCTGTATGACCTTCGTTGATAAGAATTGTCAAAAGTGAAGCGTCCAATACTGTTGGGAATAATTTAATGTACTGTTCATTCCAGTCTGGAAGCATTTTGATTGCTTTTAAGAAATCTGAACGAAGGTGTGTATTTTTTGAATCTTTAAGTTCGTTATAAATCTGTCGAGGATCTTCAATTCTGTTATAAAGTTCAGCAAAAGTTTCAGTGATTGGGAACGAAAGCTGTTTATCAATTGCACTGATATTTCTTACAAGAAGGTAAGAAGTAATAACCTGATCTGTAACTTTAGAAATATTTTTAAGATATCCTGTGAAGTATGAATACATTTCTGCAAACAATTCACTTGATTTATCTGTAAGGTCTGAATCGAAGAATTTCATTAAAATGTCAACACGTGAGTAGAACTGTTTTTGTGCCTTGAATTCGTTAGACATTTTTTCTTCAGGTGTAATTTCTCTTTCACGTACTGTATACATGTTTATATCATTTGGATTTACTCCGAATGAAGCATCTGATTCGAGAAGTTTCTTTGCAGCTGTATTCCAAGAAGTCCATTCACCTGCTGTAAGAATTGCTGGTACAAGTTCTGCTTTAATGCGTTTGAAATCACAGTTGTTATCAAAACTCTTAATAATTGTTGTTAATGCCCATTTTTTGTCAGCTTTTACAAGTTTTGCAAGTTCATCTTTCTGTTTTGTAGCTTTTAATACCCAAATGTGATCTTTTGTAAGAGGTTTTAAAGCTGTAACTGCCATAGCAAGTTTCATTTCGTGAATACCTGCAATTTTTCCAAAGTTGATTGTTAATGTATCGTTTTCAAGTTTACGGATAAATCCAACACCCCAGTTTCTGTGGAAAACAAAACTTCCTTTATCAAAAGCAATATGTTTTTCAAAGTCACTGATAGCTTCAAATACGTTACGATATGACTGAGCAAGGTTTGATGAACGGATATAATCTTCAAGATGACTGTGGTTTGCATATTTTCCACGGTAACAGTCTGTAATTTCTTTACGAGCCCAAGTATCTTTTGGTTCAACTTCAAGATTCTGTTTAAGAATCATGATGGCAATGTCCCATTCCTGCTTGTCTTTGTAGTAGTTGTAAAGTTCTTGCATAAGAGTTGTAGTTTTCAAATCACCCATGGTTTTTGAAATCTTTCTGCGAACAAGCTGGAAGAAATCAATTTCATCAGGAATTGCAAGTACAAGTTTTGACCAAACTTCTTTACATGCGTTGTAATTATTGTTGTTAATGTAGCGGAGAATTGCCTTTTTGTAATAGTCTACGGCAGTTTCTTTGTCATCAATTGCTTCGAAATGTTCTGCAAGTGTTTTTGCTAAATCTGCTTCAGAAAAATCAATTCTAACAATGTTTGCGTATAATTCCCAAACTTTTTCATTGTTTTCTGCAAGATAACTGTCAGCGAGAGTTCGGAGTGCAAATTTATTATTTGGATCATCATCAAGAATTCCCTGGCAAAGGAATACAACAATATTTTCCTTGTGGTTTTTCTGGAAAATATCAACCAAAGTAACAAGTTCTGAATTATCTAAAGAGCCATTCTTTAAATTCAAGATTCCGCAAATGTAAAGAGCAATAATACTGTCTTTTGTATGTGCGAGATGTTCCTCACAAATTGCCTGAATTTCATTAACGCAATTTTCATTACGTGCCTGTTCAACAATGTTTGCTAACTCAGTTAGATTATTCTGTGTGTAATTACTGATTGTTGCGCGTGTCCATGTTTCTTCTTTGAGCATGTCCTGTACGGTCTGGATTAAATCTGCCATAAATAACTCCTGTGTTTCCTTAAAAAATCTATTACAACTTTTTACTTTGTTTTACTTTACGTATTGTTCATACACCGTTGAGTCCAAAATCTTAATTTTTAGCAGGATTTCGTTGACCTTGTCTGGATTCTCGTTTGTAAGAACATAATGGTCAATCTGCCAAAAATAAGAATTCAGTAACTTTGGAACAAGTATTTCCGCGTTACATGTAGGATCTCTATACTCACTTTCCATCGCAAAAATATTCTTTTTCAATTTTGCAACTTCCTGGGAAGTAAGTTCACGTTTTATATTAAAAACTCCACATAAAACTCCGTATACCGGAATCCAATATTGAAGTGTTTTTCCTGAATAACCTTTTTCCAATGTCTTTTTGATTAAGCACTTAATCAATTCTGAATCAAGAAAATCTAAATCTATACCTTCTGGATCTGTAAAAAAAGCTTCGCGGAATAAAACCTTACCAATTCTGTCATCTCCGCAAAGAGAATAGCAGTCAGCAAGTTCTGCAAGAACCGATGAGAGATTTGGATAAATGTTGTTCGCTTCGGTAAGAAACGTACGTGCATTTTCAAAATCCCCAAGTTTTTTGTAACAGATGCCTGCTTTTCTAAAAAACTCAGCACGTAACTGAGGTTCTTTTTCTTCAAGCAGCTTCATATAGATTTCTAAAGCATTCGAAAAAAAGCCCTTCTGAACTGCATAAAGTGCCGGCTGGTAAACATCTTTCTCTTTGTCTGCAAAAAAAATTAAAGTTTTCCATTCGGTAAGAATCTTATCGCTTTGTTCGTAAGGATCTTCGCATGCTTTAATTCGTCTTATAGCATCAAGCCAGAAAGTACAGCAACGGTTAGTGTAAATAACCTCTTTACATTCCAAATCCTCTTCAAAAAGAGAAGTGATTATTTCCTGTGCGCTTGCAGGATTTCCTAACTCCATTAAAGCCAGTGCTTCCCTTAAGCCTTTCTCTGTCTTAATTTCCATAATGACTATATATAATTTTATAAGAGAAACGGGGTATTAGTCAATAAAGATTATGTGATTTTACGAAAAATGGAGCAATATTTATACAGCGAGATAGATTATCTGTCAAGCATTTTTTTTAAGAATGTAAAAATTTCTTTTTGTTATATAATATAGATGTTCATTGATAATTGTTAAATCTTCTGTTAAAATATTTAGATATGAAAAGTCAAATGTTAGCACCGTCATTATTATCCGCTGATTTTGCGAATCTTGAAAACGCAATTAAACAAATTGAAAATCAAAATGGCTCAGTTGTTCATATAGATGTTATGGATGGACAGTTCGTCCCAGAAATTACTTATGGTCAGCCGGTTGTACGCTCAATCAGAAAGTTAACAAAACTTCCGTTTGATGTACACCTTATGGTTGAAAATCCGGAAAAGCAAATTGATTCTTTTGCAGAAGCTGGAGCTGACTGGATTACCTTTCATCTTGAAGCAACAAATCATGCTCACAGACTTATTCAGATTATTCACGAAAAAGGATTAAAGGCCGGAGTTGCTGTTTGCCCTGGTACGCCTATATCAGCACTATCGGAAATCATAAAAACTGCCGATATTATACTGGTGATGACTGTCAATCCAGGTTGGGGCGGACAGAAAATTATTCCATCATGCGTAGCAAAGGTTGCTCAATTGGCTGAAATTCGTCAGAAGCAGGGATTAAATTTTCTTATTTCTGTTGATGGCGGAATTAATTCTCAGACAATTCAATCTGTAATTGATGCAGGTACCGATGTTATTGTTTCAGGCTCATCGTTTTTTAATGGTAGCCTGAAGTGGAGAGGTAATGAATAGAAAAGTATTGAAAAAAGATGTGATAGCTTTAATAGCTTCATGTTTATTGTCATTTTCAGCTTTTTCTTCGGAAGTTTCTAGTGCTGCATTTGTAGAAGGGTGTACAGCTTATTCGAAAGGGGAATGGACTTCTGCTGAATTTTTATTGCGAAAAGCTGTCGGATACTCTGAAAATCAAAATCAGGACACTTATTATATGCTCATTTCTGCAGAGATTTATGCAGGTGATGAAAGAAATGCTCTTGATGACTGTGACTACTTTTTGGAAACTTTTCCAAACTCTTTATACTATTCACGGATAATGTACCAGAAAGGTCGTTTGCTTTATAAACTTGGTGAGTACGAAAAGGCAATTATTGTTTTAAGTGATTTCTGTCATCAAAATGAAGGCGATGATATGTATTCTTTCGCTTTGTTTTACATAGGTGAATCACTTTTTTCCGGATATAAATATGATGAAGCTGGTTCAATTTACCAACGGATTGTAACTGAATTCCCTGAATCAGATAAAGCTGCCGCTGCTCAGTATAGAATTGAGTCAATTTTGCAGCGTGCACGTGAAGAAAAACTTTTGTACCTTTTGAAACAAACTGGCGAAGAATATCTTTCGGCTAAGGAAGAATATGAAAAACAACTCAGACTTTATAATGCAGATTCTGTAAATGCTACAAAACAGCGTCTTGCAGAAGCTCAGCAGCAAAATAAAGATTTGGAAGAAAAAATCAAAGTGCTTGAAATGCAGATTACTGCGCTTAAACTTGAATATGCTAACAGCGCTGCAAAGGCTGAAGCCAATGCACTTGCAGGTGAAATTGAAGCTTCAGATACAGCTTTGTCAATAAAATCAACGCAGGTAGATGTTCCGAATGAAGAACCGTATGACGAAACAAAGGAACAAATTGTAGTGTTGAAAAAGAAAGCAAAGGCTGCCCAGCTTTTGCTTGATGCTCAAAATAACAAATAGGAGAATGAAATGAAAATTGTAAAAGCAGTTGTTTTATTTTCAGTAGTGTGCAGTTTTCTTTTTGTTTCCTGCGGAACTTCGAAAAAAAATGAAAATGTTCAAAATCCGGAAGCTCCGTTAGAATCTGTTGAGGAAAAACAGTCGGCTGATAACGAAACTGAAAAAAGCGGAAAAAAAGCCAAAAAAGCTAAAAAATCAGAGAAAATCGAAAAAAATGAAGCAGCTGAAATTGTTGAAGAAAAACCTGCAAAATCAGAAATAAGCGATAAAGAAACGGAAAATACTTCAAAAAATTATACAGGTTGGATTGATTCTACAAGAAAAAATCTAGATGTAAAAACTGGTTTGCTTCGTTTAAGAACACGAACAAAACTTGGAACTTACAATATTTACGTTCAAAACAGTGATGCAGAATATATTCCTGTATTATCTACTGCAAATGAAAGCGCAAGTTCATATTTTGTGTTAAAGGCTGATAAAAAAATAATTAAGCTTATGGCCGATGGAAATGTAAAAACTTACGGTCGTCTTAATGGTAATTCAACTGGATTTGGCCTTAAATACGTTGTTGATAAAATTGCTGATGTTGAATTAGATTTTGACGCTTTTAGTTCAACTCAAAAATCAGACTCAGATATGATTAAAGTGACTGCAACAGTTACAAACCGAGGCTCTAAAACCTCAACTTTTACATTAAAGTCAATTTGGGATACTGTTCTTGGAGAATCAACACAGTACCATTTTTATACTTCACAGAATGTTCCTGTAAAAAATGAAGTGATGTATAGAACAATGCAAAATGAAAAATGGCTTATGTCAAAAAATAATAAAGCTAAAATGCAAATTTTCTTTGACGGTGCAGATATTTCAAAAACTGATTATGTCGCTTTGGCAAATTATTCAACTCTTGATATAAAAACTTGGGAACCAGATATGTTGAATTACCGAGCTTTTGATACAGTTCTTTCCTACAATAATTCTGCAATTGGTGTTGCTTGGCCTGAAGCAAAACTTCGTATAGATGAATCAGTTTCCTACGTATTTTACATGGCTTTTGCAACTGATACAGCAGAACCAAATGGTGAAGCGTATATTTTTGCAAATACTGTAACAGAACCAGATGTTGAATCAAAAGAGTTTACAGCTTCTTCAGTTTCTGTTCCTGTTGTTGTAGAATCTCAGCAAGTAATTACCCCTGTTGAAAATATTGAAGTTGATAATACTGTACCAGAAGTCAGCTTTGATGTTTCAAAAGTAACAAAAGAACAGCTTTCGTCTGAATATATTCAAAACCTTCTTGATAGAATTGCAGCTTTGGAAGAAGATGATAAAACTGTAAATCGGGAAGAATTACTTCAGTTGAATGCTGAACTTGATGCAATTTTGGAAACTTTAAAGCAATAAGGATATTATGGCTAAAGATGTTTTAAGTATTGCTTGGAGTAATATGCGCCGCCGCAGGTTTGCAACGGCCATTAAAATGCTGGAAGCAAAAGCAGATACTTACGAAGATGATTTTGAATATTACCTCACACTTGGAATCGCCTGTTTATATGTAGGCGATTTTGGTGCTTCTTCGGCATATTTTCAACGTGCAAGAAAAATAAAGTTAACAGATAATAGACTTTTGCTTGGACAAGCTGCAATTTTTTTACGTCGTGGAGATACTGACCGTGCATTGCAATATTATCTGGAAATTATTGAAAACGAACCTGATAATAAAATTGCAAAAAATGCTATAGAGTTTATTCGAACTCATGGTGACTACGATATTATCTGCCGTTGGGTTGATACTGGACGTTTGGAACAGTTTTATCCGCAGATAGGAGCAAATCCGGAAAAAATATTGCTTATTGCAGCTCCAATTTTTACATGTATTCTTGGTGCTTTTATTGCAATACTGCTGTTTCCAGGAAAACCTAAAACTGTTGGAAATAGAGCAAATCTTTCGGCAATAGAACTTACCTCTGACGAAATGGCTTCTGCAAAGGAAAAGGATTTATCAACACAATCGTATAATTTTATTCTTTCAAATAAAGAAATTACAAAACATTATTCAAATGCATTACAGTATTTTCAGGAACATAGGGATAATGCGGCTCAAATTGAAGTTAATACAATTCTAAATTCAGATGCGGCTTTATCTATTAAACAAAAAGCGAATGTTCTTGCCGGTTATTTTGAAATTCCGGATTTTAATACAATAACTGATGTTCCATCGTTTTCAGATGTTATGTCAAATAAAGTGCTTTATCAGGATTGCTGGGTTGATTGGGGCGGAAAAGTTGCAAATGTAATGACTTATGAGGATGGTTCTTATTCCTGTGAACTGCTTGTAGGAAACGAATCGCTTGAGCATTATGATGGTTCTGTCGTTGTTAATTTCAAATCAGTTCCAAATATTGCAGTTGAACAACCTGTAAGAATTCTTGGACAAATTGCCAGTGATGACGGTAAAATAGTTTATTTGAAGGGTAGAGCTGTTTATCAGAGTGTTTATAATTAGAAAAAAGTAAATATAACAAAAAATTATATTTTTTTGTTTCAAAAATTGACAAAAATGAATCAAGTTGAGCCATATATATATATGGGAGGAAGGTGGCTGAATGTCTAGTTCAAATTCTAATCCGATGGATATGTCGGAAAAAATGAAAGCCCTTGAGGCTGCTCGTCTGCAGATTGAAAAGCAGTTTGGTCAGGGAGCTTTAATGAAGCTCGGCGATAAAGCTGATGCTGCTGGTATTGATGTGATTCCGTCTGGTTCTATTCTTCTTGACGAAGCTCTTGGAATTGGTGGATATCCACGTGGTCGTGTAATTGAAATGTATGGTCCGGAAAGTTCTGGAAAGACAACACTGGCTTTACATGCAATTGCAGAAGCACAGAAGTTGGGCGGTGTTGCTGCGTTTGTTGATGCGGAACATGCTCTTGATCCTGTTTATGCTAAAAATCTTGGTGTAAATATTGATGAACTTTGGGTTTCTCAACCTGATACTGGTGAACAGGCTCTTGAGATTACTGAAAATCTTGTAAGAAGTGGTGCTGTTGATATTGTTGTTGTTGACTCTGTTGCAGCTTTAACTCCACAGAAAGAGATTGAAGGTGAAATGGGTGATGCTGTAATGGGTATGCAGGCAAGACTTATGAGTCAGGCATTGCGTAAACTTACTGCGATTATTGGTAAATCTAATTGTATTGTTATTTTTATTAACCAAATTCGTATGAAGATTGGTGTAATGTTTGGAAATCCTGAAACTACAACTGGTGGACAGGCTTTGAAATTCTATGCTTCTGTTCGATTGGAAATTCGTAGAGTTGAAACAATTGACGGAAAAGGTGATGAAGAAGCTGTTGGAAACCGTGTAAGAGTTAAGATTGTTAAGAACAAAGTTGCGCCTCCATTCAGAAAATGTGAACTTGATATTTATTTTGGAAAAGGAATTTCTTCTTCTGCCAGTTTGCTTGATGCTGCTGTAAAACATGAAATCATTGATAAACGTGGTGCATGGTATACAATGGGTGAAGAGAAAATTGGACAGGGTAAGGAAAATGCCGTTACTTTTATTGAACAGAATCCTAATCTTGCTGCTGAAATTGAAAATAAGATAAGAGCAGAAGTATTTCCAGGACAGGTTCTGAAAGATAAAGAGGGCAATCCTGTAAATTCTACAAAAAAAACTGCTGCTAAAGCAACTGCAAAAGTAGATTCTGAAGCTGAGTAAAAAAATGAAGCGTGTTTTATTAGGGTTAGGTTCAAATAAATCATTCAATAATAAAACACCTTTGGAAATTCTTTCATGTGCCCGGACGGAATTGGCTGGGCATTTAGACCATCTTCAATTTTCCTCGGTGTATATAACTAAGGCAATGTATGTAGAAAATCAAGATGATTTTTATAATATGGCTGCTATTGGTTATGTACCCGACGAAACTAATCCTTTTGACTTATTAAAAAATATCAACCGTATAGAAGAAAAATATGGACGTGACCGGCAGAAAGAAATAAGATTCGGTCCACGTTCTTTGGATATTGATATTGAATTATTCGGAAATGATGTTATTAATACACCAACTTTGCAAATCCCGCACATTCGTTTAAAAGAAAGAGCTTTTGTTTTAGTTCCTGCACTTGAGATTTTAAATGATTCTGCCGATGAAAATATTAGGGAAAACTATGAGAATTACTTGAAGCAATTAAAAGCTGAAGGTAAAGCTGATGGTATTGAAAAACTAGGTGGTAGTCAAAATGGAAAATCAGAAAAATAATTCAGAAACAGCAGTTGTAACAAAGCATAAGTATAAGGCTGGAGAATTTGAAGGCCCGCTCGATTTACTTTGGGCATTAATCCGTGAAAGTAAAGTTAATATTTATGATATACCAATTGCACAAATTACAGAACAATATCTTGAATATCTGGATTATGCCGTTCAAACTGATTTAGGCGATTTGTCAGAATTTTATAGTTGGGCTGCAAAACTTATTTACATAAAAAGCCGAATGCTTTTACCAGTTGAAGTTGCTTACGATGATGAAGATGAAGAAGATCCTCGACAGGAATTGGTAGATACACTTATTGAATATCAGAAATTTAAGAAACTTTCTTCACTTATGGAAGAACAGGAAGATGATTCTGAATATAACTTTGAACGCAAAAAGATTCAGAGAGTATTACCGTTTGAAGAATCTGATGAAATGTGGGAAGAAGTTGATACTTGGGAACTTTTGCAGCAGATGCAGGATATATTCAAATCTATGATGAGTCAGTACTCAAATGAAAAGATTTTGAATATGTACGAAGAAATTTCTGTAAATGAAAAAATTACTTTAATGAATGAATTTCTTGAAAATAAAAAAGAATGTATGTTTACAGATTTGCTTACAAGACCTGGTAACGAAATGGATGTTATTTGTGCTTTTATGGCAATTCTTGAAGCTGTAAAATTTAAAATGATTACCATCTTCCAAAATAAGCTTTTTGGTGATATAAAAATATGCGCAAGGGAAGATAATGATGGATTTATTCCATCGGAAGAAGATTTAACAAGTAATTAGGAAAATTATGGATTTTAATAAAGAAACAGCATTATGCGAAACAATTCTTTTTTTGGAAAGTGAACCATTAACCACCAAAGTTCTTTCCAATAAAGCACAGCTTGCAGAAGATGTTGTTGAAAAATGTATTGAAAATTTGAAAAAAAAGTATGAAGCCGAAGATTCTGGAATTGAACTTACAATGATTACTGGCGGATGGTGTCTTGTTCCAAAAAAGGAGTATTGGGAAGTATTAAAAGAATTTTATGGTTCAAAAAGGGAAGGCCGCCTTTCTAGATCAGCATTGGAAACTCTTTCAATAATTGCATATAAACAACCTGTTACACGCGCTGAAGTTGAACAAATCAGAGGTGTTGGTGTTGATAATATGATTCGTCTCCTGATAGAAAGAAATTTAATTAAAGAAGTTGGTAAAAAAGAGGCACCTGGAAGACCCGTTATGTTTGGCACAACTAAAGATTTCTTAAAATTGTTCCATTTGAATTCAATTGCAGAATTACCAAAACTTGATGAAGATGAAGAGGAGCGTTTCGAACTTGCCCGCTAATCTTAATCAATCAGAAAAAAGTGAAATTCGATTACAAGCTTACCTTGCTCATTGTGGAGTTGCCAGTCGCCGAGCTTCAGAACAAATAATTTTAGATGGACGCGTAAAAGTAAACGGCGTGGTTGTTACGGTATTAGGCACAAAAGTAACTGATAAAGATACTGTACTGGTAGATGATAATCGCGTTAAATTAGAAGCACGAAAATGTTATGTAATGTTAAATAAACCTGCAGGTTTTGTCTGTTCTTCTTCAGATGAAAAAGGCCGTCAGGTTGCTGCGGATTTACTAAAAGAAAAATATACCGAACGCTTATATAATGTTGGTCGACTTGATATGTACAGTAAAGGTATGATTTTGTTTACAAATGACGGTGATTTTGCCGCCAAACTTTCACATCCCTCAAGTCAAATAGAAAAAGAATACATAGTAGAAACAAGTCAGAATATTCCGGATGATTTACCTTCCAAACTAACACGTGGCGTCCGAATTGAAGGAGTTTTTTACAAACCATTACGAGTCGAAAAATTAAAAGAGCGAAAACTAAAAATTGTCCTTATTGAAGGAAAAAATCGTGAAATTCGAAAAATGCTCGAAAGTGAAAATATAGGTACAAAATCTCTGGTGCGTGTAAGAATTGGAAATGTTAATCTAGATGATTTACGTCCCGGTGATTCTCGTGATCTTACACCAAAAGAAGTTTCTGCACTATTAAAACTGTGTAATTCAAAAAACTAAAAACTAATATATAAGAAAAAAAGGAGCAAAAATTATGATAATAGCAATCGATGGTCCGGCAGGAACTGGAAAAAGTACAATTGCTAAAATGCTGGCAGATAAACTCAATATTACATTTTTGAATAGCGGCGGATTTTACCGAACATTAACACTTGCAGTTCTTGATGCAGGAATTGATTATAAAGATGAAAAAGCAACTTTGGAATTCTGTAAAAAACAGAAAATTGAATATACAAAAGAAAGTCATTTTATTTTGAACGGAACTGATGTTACAGAGCATCTTCATGATGATAGAGTAACAGCAAACGCTTCTCAGGTGAGTGCAATTGTTGAAATTCGTCATCTTGTAAATGATTTAATGCGTCAGATTACAAAATCGTTGAGTATAGTTTGTGAAGGCCGTGATATGACAACAGTTGTGTTCCCAATGGCAGAATATAAGATTTATCTTGATGCAAGTGCAGAAGTTCGTGCAAAAAGACGCTTTGATCAAGGTGTCAGCAATATGACTTTGGAAGAAATTAAAGAATCAATTGAAAAGCGCGACGAAATGGATAAAAATAAGAAGGAAGGTTCTTTAAAGATTGCAGAAGATGCACTTTATATCGATACTTCTAACTTGACGATAGACAATGTTTGTGCGATAATATTAAAACAAATTTCATAAATTAAAGGTTTTACAATGGACGAAATGGAAGTGGAAAAGGAAGAAGCTCAGAACTCCAAGAGCGACTTTCAGGCACAATTAGAGGAATCACTGAAAGGATTCAATGCACCAGAAGCTGGTAACTTAGTAGAAGGAACTGTAGTTCAGATTACAAGTGATTATGTTTATGTTGACATTGGAGACAAATCAGAAGGTTTAATCCCTAGAGAGGAGTTTGCAGATGATCTGCCAAAAGAAGGGGATAAGGTTCAGGCTTTATTAACAGGACACAACTCTAGTGGCCCTGTATTATCAAAAAAGAAGGCTGATTCAAAACGTTATTTAAAAGAAATTCAGGCTGCATGGAAAGAAAAGACTCCTGTAGACGGTACAATTTCTAAGTTAGTTAAGAGCGGTTACGAAGTTAATCTTGGTATTGATCGTGCTGCATTCTTACCAATCAGTCAGGCTGATTCAGAAAAAATTGAAAAGCCAGAGTCATTACTAGGTTTAAAATCTAAGTTCTATATTGAACGACTTTATTCAGATAATAAATTAAACCCTGTAGTTAATCGCCGTAAGTATTTGGAAGAAGAAATTGACACAAAACGTGATGCTTTCTTCAATTCAGTACAGATTGGTGACAGCGTAAAGGGTTCTGTAAAGAGTTTTACAAGCTTTGGTGCATTCATTGATTTAGGTGGATTTGATGGTCTTCTCCACATTAATGATATGAGCTGGGGTCATGTAGCTCGTCCAAAGGATTTTGTAAAGAAAGGTCAGGAAATTGAATTAAAAGTTATTCGTCTTGATCCTGCTGAAAAGAGAATTAATCTTTCTCTTAAACATTTCTCAGAAGATCCTTGGATTCATTTTGAAGAAAAATATCATGTTAATGATATTGTAAAAGGTAAGGTTACAAAACTTACAGAGTTTGGTGCTTTTGTTGAACTTGAAGAAGGAATTGAAGGTCTTGTACATATCAGTGAATTCTCTTGGACAAAGAAAATCAACAAACCTGGTGATATGGTAACTGTTGGTCAGGATGTTGAAGCAATGATTCTTGGATATGATATTCAGGCTGGTCGTGTTTCACTTGGCTTTAAACAGGCTACAGAAAATCCTTGGGATACAATTACAGAAAAATATGCAGTTGGAACTAAGGTTTCTGGTAAAATTGTTAAACTTACAAATATTGGTGCTTTTGTTGAATTGGAAGACGGAATTGACGGATTCCTCCATGCCGATGATATTTCTTGGACAAAGAAGATTAAACATCCTGGTAGCGAACTTTCTGTAGATCAGAAGATTGATGCAGTTGTTCTTGAATGTGATACAGAAGCACACAGAATTAAGATTGGTATTAAGCAGCTTACAGACGATCCTTGGAAAGCATTTGCAAATGAATACAAACCAGGTTCTACACTTGAAGGAGAAATCACTTCAATTACAGACTTTGGTGTATTTGTAAAAGCTCCAAATGGAATTGAAGGTCTTGTAAACAAGGCTAATCTTAGCGAAGATAAAGAAACTACTTTTGAAGAGGCTGTTGCTAAATATAAAGTTGGTGACAAAATCAATGTTTTCGTTGTAGATGTAAATACAGACAAAGAAAAAGTAGCATTCTCTGTTCGCGAATTTAAGAGAAAGCAGCAGCGTGATGAAATTTCACAGTATATGGATTCAACATCAGATGATGACGGTTCATACACTCTCGGTGATGCTTTCAAAGCACAGAAAAATGACTAACTTTATAGTTAGTTAAAGATATTTTTTCTATACGAAACGCATTGATTGTTCAAAAGACTGTCAATGCGTTTTGTCAATTGTAAGCAAAAGCTAAAGGAAAAAGTTGAAAGGTACAAACAAAAAGATTGTCCCATTAATTGGGAACAGCAATTTTGCCAAAGAAATGGAATCTGTAATAAGGTCTGTTTCTGAAACTAATGCTTCAGTATTACTTATAGGTGAGCGGGGAACAGGAAAACGCCTTATTGCCCAGCATATCCATTTTTTTGCTGCACAGAATTTTGGTTACTTTTTTGAAATAAATTGTAAATCCTTTAATAAAGAAGAAATTCTTGTAGCTTTTGAAACAGTTAGTAAAATTGCAGCATTTGATCAGCGGATTACACTTTTTGTAAGTTTTGTTGATGAAATGCCTTTAGATTTACAGAGAAACTTTTTGAATCTGATTAAAGAAAATCATTCAAAAGGTATAAATCTGAAAATTGTTTGTGCAATTGAAAATAGCTTAGAGGAAAAAATTGAAAACGGCATTTTTTTAGCTGATTTATTTTATCAGTTAAATGCAGTTGTTTTGAATGTTCTTCCTTTGCGACAAAGAAAAGAAGATATTCTGCCAATTGCAGAGTATTATCTTGAACAGTTCAAGAAAAAATCTGGATACGAGTTTGAAGGATTTTCTGAAACAGCAGTTACACAAATGCAGAATTATTTCTGGAGTGGAAATGTTGATGAACTGATAAATAGTGTTCAAAGAGGTTTTATTGTTGGTAAACTTCCAATAATTAAAAACACAGATTTGGGAATTGGCAGTGATAAATCAATTAGTGCCAATGAAATCAAAGCTGATTTGGACGATAAATCTTTAAAGAATGCTTTGGAACAGTTCAAAAAAGAATATGTAACAAAAATTCTTGAAGAAAACGGCTGGAATCAAACGAAGACAGCTCAAGTTTTAGGTATACAGCGGACTTACGTAATAAGATTAATAAACGAATTACAAATCCGTAAATAAGAATAAAATTATTTTTTTGAGGTTATAAAAAATGGCAGAAGAAGAGAAAAACACAGCAAGTTCAAAATTGACAGTATTTCTTGAAAAAAATAGAAAAGCAGTTTGGACAATTCTTATTGTAATTGTTGTTGCTTTAGTTGGATTTATTGTAATTGATTCTTGCAATTCTAAGAATGCAGCAAAAGGTATTGCCGCAATTGACGAAATTTCTTATGCAATGACAAATGAGTCTTCTACTTTGGAAGATGATGAATTGGATGCAAGAAGAAATGAAGCAATGGAAAAACTTGCTCCATATGCTAACAAAAGTGGAATTATTGGTCTTCGCGCTAATATGCTTTGTGCTGAAATTGCTTATCAGCAGGAAAAATATGAAGATGCTGTAAACTATTGGAATGCTACAATTTCTAAAGGAAAGAAAAGCTATACAGCTCCACTTGCATATTTTAATATTGCTGCTTGTTATGAAGAATTAAATAATCTTGATGCTGCTGCAGAAAATTATAAAATGGCTGCTGACAACGAAAGTTTTGCAATTAAGAATCATGCTAAATTCAGTTATGGACGTGTTCTTGAAGCAAAAAATGATTTTGCTGGTGCTGTAGCTGCTTATACTGAATTGTACGATTCAAATCCAGATGATACTTGGGCAAAAATTGCTAAAACTCGTATTATTTACCTTCAGTCACAGGGAAAAGCAGAATAATCTGTAACTATAATTTATAAAAAAAGTTTTAATTATATGAAAAAGGCATGTACATATTTGAAGAAAATTCGTTTCTCTGGATTTATGGCATGCCTTATTTTATTTAACCTTTCATGCGGATTAGATACTTACATTGTAATGGATGATCCTGTTGTTACTGTTCAAGTTCCTGAGTATACAAACATTCAGTTCAACGAAAGTTATTTTGAATTTTGGACCAAGGAAAGAGAATATACTGATTTAATGTTTAAAGGAACGGATGTTTATTACAAAATTTACAGTAATTATTCTACAATGCTTACAGAACGTGCTAATTTGGAAAGTCTTGCAAGTGATGATGATACTGCGGCAAAAGCTCCTGGTAAACTTATGGATTCTGTTAGTAGTGGTGGATATGAGTTTAAGCCATTAAAAGCTTCAAATTGTAATGATTCGCCAATTATTGCAGCTAAAGGTGAAGATCAGCTTGTAAGAATCCGTTTAACTGATTATCAAAATATTGATGATTATGCTTCTAAAATTACGGTAGACGGAAAATATTTAAATAATTCTGAAGTTCCAACAAGACCTCTTCGTAATCTTGAGCAATTAAGTTTTAATTTTGGACGAACTGGTACTCAGGATTTAAAACCTACAAGCGAAGATGAAGATGTAAAATATTCAACAGAATCCGAAGAAGGTAAATGGTATATTAGTATGTTTGCAGTTGCTGTTGGAATGGATGTAAGTTATACGTACCACTATAGTAATATTGTATACCTGGGTGCTGTAACAATTGATGCTAATTCTGTAGATAACTAAAAAAAATCCGCTGGAGTTTTGTACATCCAACGGATTTTGACGCTTGGCAGAATCGAACTGTCGACCTACTGCTTAGAAGGCAGTTGCTCTATCCAGCTGAGCTAAAGCGCCGAATGAATATAATATATCAAAAAATAGGGGTTTATTCAACACCTAGCATTTGCTTCATTGTACGCCAGCCGAGCATTGCACATTTTACACGGGCAGGCATGTGTGAAATATCCTGAAGGGCAGCAGCCTCATCAAGCTGTTCAAGTTCTTCGTCTGTAACTTCACCTTTAATCATACGGTCAAAAATTTCAGCTAAAGCGAGTGCTTCTTCTTTTGTTTTTCCAATTACAACATCTGCCATCATGTCTACGCTTGCCTGACTTACAGCACATCCGCTACCAATAAAACTTGCATCTTCAATTTTGCCGTCTGCACCGAGTTTCATCTGCAAAGTTATCTGGTCGCCGCAGCTAGGGTTTACGCCTTCAAGACAAAAAGTAGGCTGGTCCATATTCTGTTTATGGCTTGGATTTATGTTATGTTCGTTTAATATTTCGCGATAGAGTTCTTTGGTGTCCATATATTTAACCTCCTTTAATTCGCTCGATAAATCTCGCTCAGTGCCGTTTTATCGATGAACCTAAACAAACCGCCTCGGCGCTTTGTTTTTAACGGTTCTTCGATTTTAGGCATCTTTGGTATCCAATTTATTCTCCTATCTGTGGCTATTAATCTTTAAAACCAGACCATTTTCTAATCTGGCTAAGTTTTTCTAAGAAGATATTAACTTCATCTTCGGTGTTGTACAAGTACAAACTTGCGCGGGCACTGGACTGAATGCCTAAATACTGACCGAGTGGCTGTGCGCAATGATGACCTGCGCGAATGGCAATGTTTTCTTCGCTGAGTAAAGTTGCAATGTCGTGAGGATGAACGCCGTCAATTGTGAATGTAACAATTCCAGGGCGTTTTTCTGCCTGATCTGGACCAACAAAGTTTATATGAGGGATTTTTTTCATTCCTTCTACAAGCTGTTTTGTCAGTTCTAAATCATGCTGTTCAATATTTTCCATGCCAACTGACTGAATGTAACGGATTGCGGCGGCCATACCAACTGCATCGGCAGCACTAACTGTTCCGGCTTCAAATTTATGTGGAACTTCGGCCCAGGTTGCATTTTCGCGGGTAACGTATTCAATCATTTCGCCGCCAGTAAGGAAAGGTGGCATTTTTTCGAGTAAATCATAACGACCATACAAAGCGCCAATTCCCATTGGACCGCCAAGCTTGTGTCCGCTCATGGCAAGAAAATCTGCACCAAGTTCTTTTACATCAACTTTAATGTGTGGAGTAGACTGTGCTCCATCAACAATCATAATTGCGCCAACAGAATGAGCTTTATCTGCAAGTTTTTTGATTGGATTTGTAACACCCAAAACGTTACTTATGTGTGCACAGGAAACTATCTTTGTTTTAGAAGTGATTTTGGAATTAATTTCATCATCGCTTATAATTCCTGTCTGTTTATCGCATTCAAGGAATACTAATTTTGCACCACGTTCGCGGCAAACCATCTGCCATGGAATAATATTTGAGTGATGTTCCATAATTGTAATACAGATTTCGTCACCTTCTTTAATGTTGGCAAGTCCGTATGTGTATGCAATTAAGTTTAAGCTTTCTGTTGTGTTGCGTGTAAAAATAATTTCTTCAGGGCGGCTGGCATTTATGAACTTAGCTACAGTTTCGCGGGCATGTTCGTAAGCGTAAGTTGCACGTTCGCTCAAAGAATAAAGTCCGCGAAGTGGGTTGGCATTTTCGGTTGCGTAAAAGTGAGTCATTGAATCCATTACGATAAATGGACGTTGAGCAGTTGCAGCTGTATCAAAATATACAAGACCGTTGTTGTCTTTTGAGTTATGTTCGTCAATTGCCTTAAAAAAAGGAAAATCTTTTCTGTATTTATTCATATTATTTATTTAACCAATTTGTAATTTTATCCTTTACATCATCATTTGGAATTAAGTCGGAAACAGCCTGAACTTTTGCACGAGTTATTAAAGATTCGGCTTCTTCTTTTGTAATTCCACGTGTTTGCATGTAGAACAAAATGTCCTGAGAAATGCGGCCGATTGTTGAGCCGTGTTCACCTTCGACATCTTCTTCATCACACAAAATAACTGGAAGTGATTTGTTTATTGCAGTTGGAGAAAGCAGTAAAGTTTCTTCCATTTCGTTGCCTTTTGAACCAGAACAGCCTTTCTTAAAATCGATTGTGCCGCAGTAAGATTTAATGGCATTGTTTTTTACAGTTCCATTTACCTTCATTACACATTCAGTTTTTTTGCCCCAGTGATTTACAATGTGGTTCATATTAAGATTCTGTTCGTTCTGGCAGATATATGCGATGTTGCTTACAAAAGTTGATTTATAACCTTCAAGGCTAGTGTGTAAACCTGAATCTACATGCTGACCACCAAGTTCAATCTGAGTAAAGGTTACTTTTGCGTTGTCCTTGCAGATAAAAGCTGTGTCATCAAGCTGATTTGCCTGGTCTTCAAGCAACTGAACTTTTGCAATGTGAACGCTTGCATTTTCTTCGGCAAAAACTTCTGTTCTTACAAATTGATTTGCGTTTCCTGTGTACAAAAAGATAAAAGTTGATTCAGTGTCTTTTTTTGCGTGAATAACCTGATGGCTTAAAAGAGGAGAGTTGTTTCCATCAATTTTAAGTACAACCGGTTGTGCAGATTTTTCAACAACGAAAACCTGTGGTTCATCATCATTCTGAGTAAAAAGTTTTATAAGAGGATGTTCTTCCTGCTTTTTAATATTTTCGTTTTCTTTATTTATGAGTTTATCAAAATTGTTGTCTTGTTTTTTTGGAAAAGAAACGTTTGCAATTCCACTTCCGCTTGTAAACTCTGCAACTTCCGATTTTGCCGCAAGCTTAATGCCATCCGGAAGCTTTTCAAAACTGCAAGGTTTGGAAGTAAACTTTGCATCAAGCGTAACAGAGTCTTTATTCATTTTGAGCCAGGTCCAGGTAATTGAAGGAACCTGATTTACATCTATCTTATTTTCCATAATTATTTTTTCATTTCCAGACGAATTAAATTATTCATTTCAACAGCATATTCAAGCGGTAATTCCTTGCTTACAGGATTTGCAAAACCACTTACAATCATGCTGCGAGCTTCTTCTTCGCTTATTCCACGGCTCATCAGGTAGAAAATTGCTTCGTTGCTGATTCGACCAATTTTTGCTTCATGACCAACATCGCAGTCGTCGCACAAAATCTCCATTGCTGGAATTGTATCTGAACGGCTGTCTGAATCGAGCATGAGTGACTGACAGCTTACACTGGCTTTTGAACCATGTGCTTCTTTTCCAATATAAACGGCAGAACGGTAAAAACTTTCGCCGCCGCCTTTTGAAATTGATTTTGTAGTGATAACACTTGTTGTGTTAGGTGCCAGATGAACCATTTTTGCGCCGGTATCAAGATTTTGTCCGCCACCAGCAAAAGTTACACCAGTAAACTCTGCACGTGCATTGCGACCAACTAAATCACTTTCAGGGTAAAGGTAAGAAACATGGCTTCCAAAACTACCGGAAACCCATTCAATGCTTCCGCCTTCTTCAACCTTTGCACGTTTTGTGTTCAAGTTGTACATATTTTTAGACCAGTTTTCGATTGTAGAGTAGCGCAGGTGAGCACCTTTTTTTACAAAAAGTTCAACACAGCCGGCATGTAAGTTTGCAGCATTGTATTTTGGAGCCGAACAGCCTTCAATAAAGTGCAAATCTGCATCTTCATCTACAATAATTAAAGTGTGTTCAAACTGACCGGCACCCTTTGCATTCAAACGGAAATATGACTGCAATGGGAAAGAAAGATGAACTCCCTTAGGAACGTAAACAAATGAACCGCCAGACCAGACAGCCCCGTGCAAAGCTGCAAATTTGTGATCTTTTGGAGTAACAAGAGTCATAAAATATTCTTGAACCATTGGACCCCATTTTTCGCTTTTAAGTGCTTCTTCAAAACCTAAATAAACAACGCCTTGCTTTGCAACTTCATCCTGAACGTTATGATAAACAAGCTCCGAATCGTACTGGGCACCAACGCCTGCAAGACTTTTTCGTTCAGCTTCAGGAATTCCAAGCTTTTCGAAAGTGTCTTTAATATCTTCTGGAACATCTTCCCATTTGCCGCTCATTTCTGTTTTTGGACGAACATAAGTTGCAATGTTTGACATATCAAGTCCGTCAATTCCAGGACCCCACTGAGGAATTCCAAGTTTATTATACATTTCAAGCGATTTTAAGCGGAAATCACGCATCCACGCTGGATCGCCTTTTTCTTCAGAGATTTTTGCAACAATGTCGGGAGTTAATCCAGTTTCCAGACGGAACGAATTAGCTTCAGTTTCTTCATAGCGGAAGTCGTAGAAATCTCTGTTTATGTCGTTTATCTGTTTGTTTCCCATATTTTTTAATTATTTAATGTATTTTTCAAATCCTTCTTTGTTTATCTGTTCAACAAGAGAACCATCGCCAGTGTGAACAATGTGACCTTTTACAAGAATGTGAGTATGGTCAACGTTCAAACTGCTCAAAATTTTTGTGTTATGAGTGATGATTAAAAGTGAACCGCCAACAGTTTTCTGATATTCTTCAATACCTTTTGAAACAACGCGAACAGCATCAACATCAAGACCAGAATCTGTTTCATCAAGAATGGCAAAATCTGGTTTAAGCATTAAAAGCTGAAGAATTTCACTCTTTTTACGTTCACCGCCGGAAAAACCAACGTTTAAATCACGTTTTGCATAATCCGGATTCATATTGAGCAATTCCATGCATGCTTTAAGTTCTTTTTGAAATTGGAACAATTTTACATGTTCACCAGTTTTTTGCTGAATTGCCGAACGAATAAATGCTTCAAGTGAAATACCTGGAACTTCAAGTGGCTGCTGAAAACTCATAAACATACCAAGTTTTGCACGTTTATCTGTTGTTTCGTTTGTAATATCTGTATCTTTAAAAGTGATTTTACCGTCAGTAATTTTATAAACCGGATTTCCCATGAGTGTATTACCAAGAGATGATTTTCCGGCTCCATTTGGTCCCATAAGTACATGAGTTTCACCTTTTTCTATAGAAAGCGAAAGATTATTTAATATTTGTTTGCCGTCTTCAAGGCTTGCGTTTAAGTTTTTAACATCTAATAACATATTGTAAATATACTGAATTTTTGTGTTAAATACAATAAAAAGGAAATATGATAAAAATTACATCCGTGTAATTTTTATCATTAAAGTTTGAATCTGCGTTGCATCTTCAAACTTTAATTCTCGCCATCCTGGCTCGCCGCTAACGCGGTGTTTTTTAAGGAAGTATGATAAAAATTACATCCGTGTAATTTTTATCATTAAAGTTTGGAGAGAGTGTAAAGAAATTAACGGATAACTGACATTAGGTCGGTTACTGTTACGGCTTCAAGACCTCGGGCTTTAATTTTTTTGAGTTTATTTTCATCTGGTAAAAAATCATCCGAAAAGACAACTTTTCCTTTGCGCGTAAGATGTTCTACAGTTACTCCACCGTTATCGTAGATTTTTTTTGTAAGCATAAAGGCTGTATCTACATCGTGCATAAGTTTTGAATCAAACTCAAAATATTCATCTACAATTGTTTTGTGTCCAGGCTTTGGAGATTTTTTTCCGAATAAACGCTTAATTTTTTCAGTCATTTCACGACGGTAGGCTCTTTCTTCCTGTTGAATAAGCATTTGCTCGGCAGAAATGAATAAATCTTTGTGTTCGTTCAAAAGATTTTCAACGGAAATGTTTTTTTCCATGCAAACTTTTTTTAGACAAAGCATAGTCATCATTGCATCATCGACAGACTTGTGTGATTGATATTTTGCAACATTTACACCTAATTTTTCAGCCCATTCAGAAAGTTTATGTTTTTCACCATAAATCTGTGCTAACAATGGTTCAACATCAAAAGCTCGAAAGTTAATAAACTGTTCGTTATAACGGTCACAGGCTGAATTTACAAAAGCAACATCGTTTCCAACGGCAAATCCAAGTACATAACGATTGCCTGTAGTAAAAAGTTTTTTTATTTCTTTGTAATATGCTTCCCAGTTTGGTTTAATACGGAAAAAATCTTTGGAATATGCAAGTTGACATCCACCTTTACCACTGAATAAATACCAGTCAAACTCGCATTCGGGATTAATAACAACGTCTTCCTGTTCTAAAACATTAAGATCATCATCTGTAACGACATAACCAAGTGAGCAGATTTTTCCAATGCCATCAAAAGTATTTGCACATTCGCAATCAAAGAAAACAAAAGATTTATGATTCATAGAATGATTATAACAAAAAAAAGCGTATGAAAAAAGGGTAGTAATATACAAATAGTAAAACTTCCCTCGGCGGGCATCAAAACCAATCTACGTAATCTGCGTTAAAAAAAAAACTACCACTTTATTTCCTATTGTGTTAAAATTATCTAAATTTCAAAAAAGAATTGGGGATATAAAAAAATGCGTAAAAACCTTTTCTCAAAATTATTAGCCATTACTATAACTGTTTTTATGGCAATAACTTTTCTTGGATGTCCAGAACAACCCTCTGAACCAACCTCATTTACTGTTACATATGTAAGCGATTTTGGAGAAACTCCAGTTTCAATTACAGTTGAAAGTGATAGTATATTAACTGAAGAACAACTTCCGGTTTTGCAGGCAGATGGATATACTTTTGAAGGCTGGTACGACGGCGATACAAAAGTTGAACCTGATAGTTATCAGGTTGTTAAAGATATATCTTTAACCGCAAAATGGACGAAAAATACGTCGGATGATGCTGGAGATCAAGGTGCCCCAGAGGATTCTGATAATACAGATGACAAAGGCGATTCAGATGATGCCGGTAATCAAGATGATTCAGGTGATAAACCTGCCGATGAAGGCAAAAAAGACGATCCTGTTGATGAAGGAAATAAAGATGATCCAGCCGATGAAGGCAAAAAAGATGATCCAGCCGATAATGATGAGACTCCACCAGTAATAACTTATACAATTACATACATAGATTCAGTTGCTACTGCACCAAAAACTGTTACAGTAGACGAAAACACTGTTTTAACAACAGATTATCTTCCAAAACAAACTACAACAAACATTTCCAAACTTTTCAAATATTGGAAGGATGAATCAGGCGCAGAAGTAAAAGCTGGTTATAAAATAACAAAAAATGTTACCTTTACTGCTGTTTGGGATGATGTAAAATATACTGTAACTTACAATGCTGAATATTTGGATGCAAGTAAACTTCCTTCTCCAAAGACAGTTTTAGCAGGTTCAACATTTACTTCAGATATGCTTCAGAACTTAATATCTAGTGATGGAACAAAATACATTGAATACTGGGTAAACGAAAAAAACGAAAAAGTAACAGTTAGTACAAAAATTACTCAAAATATGACAATTACAGCAAAATGGAAGGACAGAACTAACAATTATACAATTACTTACGTTTCTGATTACGACACACAAAATGTTCCAGTAGCTAAAACTGAAAAAGAAGGTTATAAACTGGTTGCAGCTGATCTTCCAAACCTTTCTAAATCAGGTTACAACTTCAAAGGATGGTTCATTTGGAAAAACGAAACTTATACACAACAAGTTACTGCTGGTTATTTACTTCAAGGTGAATCAATTACATTAAAAGCAAAGTGGGTAGAATTGAAAAAACTTACTTTTGCTGAAAATGATTGTATAATTCCACCTGAATATGCAAATGGTGTTGAATTAGAAGTTGGTTCCGTTATTAAACAGTCTGATGTTCCAAATGTAACAAAGATAACAAATCCTGATAATTCTTATTTAGAGTATTGGGAAGTTAAAGGTTCTAATCCGGAAGAGCGCATTACGTTTGGTGAAACAAAAATTACACAGAATATGGAAATTTATCCACACTGGACACTTAAACCGCAGCCTGTTTTTTATACCATTACTTACATAACAAAATCCGACAAAATAGAGTCGAAGACGGTGCCTGAAAACAGTTATTTCACAGAAGAACTTCTTCCAACTATTAATAGGGATAATTATATATTCCAATATTGGCTTGATGATTTTGGAACTATTGTTACAACAGACTATCAGATTAAAAACAATGTTGTAATAACAGCCGTATGGGAACCTGCTTCGATTTCTGGAAAAGAAGGTTTTGATTTTGAATTAGATATTGACGATGTTGAAGTAAGTGTTACAGACCCAACTGATGGAAATACAGTATACACTTTGACTGCTTCTGAAGGTTTTGACGACTATTCATGGACAACAGGAAGTAGAGCAAACAATACATATCGAGTAATTGGAACTGGTCGTATTTTTGAGCTTGATACAAACGGATGGAATGCTGGAAATTATTATATTTCTGTTGATGCTGTTAAAAACGGTGTTCATTTCAATAAAACTGTAACAATTAAAATAGGTTCTTCAAACTAAGGACGGGAGGTAAAAAATGAATAAGATGATTAAAAAGATTTTTGCATTTGCCATTTTATGTATGGCATTTATATATGTTTCATGTAGTTCAGAACTAGATTCTTTAGAAGAGAAAAAAACAGGAACTGTTACATTTTCTGTAAAAACAAATGAAAAAAGCGCAAGAACTATTTTGCCTTACTTTGATGAATCATATTTTGGAAACATAACTTTAATTGTAAAAGATACTTCTGACAATATTTTAGAAAGTCATCATTTTAATTCAATTTCTGACTTTAAAGATTTTAAAATTGAACTTATGCCTGGTTTTTATAAGTTTGATCTGAATACTTTTTATGATTATGGACGATTGTTTACTGGACAAGCAACAGCAAATATAGTTGCAGGAGAGACTAATACTGTAACAATTCCAGTAAAAATGACAAGTGAAAACGAAAATACTGATACTGGTGAATTATGGTTAAATGTACATTTAGACTACGCAAATCAAACTCCAAGAAATAATGTACGTTTTGAAGGTACAATTTATCAAATAACAAACACAAGTGAAAATGATATTTATTTTGATTCTGATGATGGCAGTTTCAGCGTGCTAAGACAAAATGCAGTTGGACCAATTGGTGAGTTCCAACCGAATTTTCCAATAGAACTACAAAGTGGTGACTATTATTTAGAAATTATTTTTACAGATGTTGATACAAGTGAAATAGCTATTATTAAAGAGTATTTGTCTATGACAAAAAATGCATACATTAGTAAAGACTATGATCTAAACGATTCTGATTTTGAATTCCCTTGTATTATTACGTATCATTATGATGCACCTGGTCCAAATGGTATGCCTTTAGAATGTGAAGAGAATCCTTTTTTCTGGAATGCTGATAAAGAAAAGTATGAACATGATTTTACTTATTCTTATTTGCCTTCAGAAGGTTATATACTTAATAATGATTTTAATAATGAAGAATATAATTTTTCAATTACATGGTATGAAGATAGTACTTGTACAATTCCTGCTGAAGACGGACTTGTTGGTGTAACAACTGGTGATAAAGAATTTTGGGCAAAATGGGAAGCTCGTTCAAATTATACAGTAAATTTAAAACTTGGAGAAAACGTAGTTCCTGTAGAACTTGAGTATCCGTATTATTTAGATGATGTCGATGAATGTGAAGTTTATTTAGGAAAAGCTCCAGAAAATCATTTCTATGCATATTATAGTGATGAAAATTTTGAAAACTTAATTAGATTCCCTTATTATCTTACAGAAGATAATTCTACAGTTTATGTAAAATGCTATGAAAATGAATGTCACTATACAGAAGAACAATATTTTAAAGCAGAATCTGTTCCTGAAGGTATTAAAATTACATACTATTACAGTGATGTGGAACATAAAGCTGGTTACAGTAATTTGAGATTTACTGAAAAAGAAACAGGAATTACTGTAGATATGACTACAGTTGGAAATAAAAACTTTGTAGAATATTCATATCCGTTTACTCAGGCTGGAAAGGAATATACATTTACTTGTACTAAACAATGTAATAGCAATGGAGAATATCTCGAACGTGATGTAACTTGTCGTGCAGGTGGTGGTGATGATTCAATGTTCAACTTTACAGAGGAATATTACAATGCTCAATTAAAGTTTAGTTCAACAAGTTTATCTGTACAGCTTACAGATGATGTTCTTTCTGCATTTTTTGATGAAGATGCATTTGAAGATATTACTCCTTGTATAAATGTTTTTGCAGGAGATACATGGTGGGCAACTCCAACTGAATGGATAGTTTGGGTTGGTTTCTGGGATTCAGAGTATACGACCTTATTAACTGGTTGTGACTTAACTAATAAACTTTCTGCAACAGCTCGAAAAGCTCTTTCAAATCATCCAACTTGGTTTGGTTCATTTACAGTTCAATTCAGGGTGCCTGGATATGACTACCTTTTCAAAACAAGAAGTATAGATAGTGCTCAACATGGTTTTGAAAATGATTGTATTTTGTATAAACAGGATATACAACTTTGTACTATTACTTTTGAAACAAATGGTGGTAATACTATAGAGCCTTTAATTATTGAAAAGGGTGATAATTTGTACGTTGATAATGAAGGTCGAACACATGATTCAGCTGGCATAAATTGGACTGATGTGCCTGAAAAGCACGGATGGCAATTTGATAATTGGTATTCAACTCCAGATTTTACACCTGAGTCTGTTTATAGCCGTTCTACAGGAAACGGTAATACAATAAATGAAAACGTTACTCTTTATGCAAAATGGGTGGAATACAATTAATATAATGTAAGGCCTGGGTTAGCGATTGGAGCACCGCCGAAGGCGTTCTAAATAAAAGGTGGTTGAGCTTTGCGAAATTACCTTTTATTTAGAATGGAGCGATAGCGGAAGTGCGCAAAGCGCGACGGCAACGAATGTTGCCGGAACCCCCAAAAATACAAAAAAATTATCTGATTGCCCAAACTGTTCATTTGTACTAAAATGTAATTATATTAAATTACTTTACTATAATTGAATACCGACTCTTGCTTAGGCAGGATGCTCGCCCGGAATGTCGGGGAAATTGCGGTATTTGATAAGGTCGTATTTATGATTACATTAAAATTTGGCGGCACTTCGATGGCTAATGCCCGCCGCATTCTGGCTTCTGCAGATATTATTATTAATCGTGCAAAAGAAGATCGTATTTCTGTTATTGTTAGCGCTGTTGCTGGCGTTTCTAACAATCTTCAATCTGCTATAGATGCTACTACCTCGGGGATTTCCGGGGCAAATTATGTAACAGACCTTAGAAATATTCACAACGAAATCTGTCTTGAACTCCAATCTAAACAGCCTGGTTTTGATGCTGATAAGGTTATGGCTCGTCTTGAACCAAACTTTGTTGAACTTGAAAAGCTTCTTGCCGGCTGTGTAAGTTTTGGCGAATGTCCTGATACTGTTCACTGCCGCATTATGGGTATGGGTGAACTTCTTTCGGCTCCAATTATGGAAGCTGTTTTGCTTGCTAAAAAACAGTCGGTAATTTTCCTGGATAGCCGCAAATTTGTATTTACAACTGGAAATCAGAAAGAGGGTGAAGCTGATTATGCGCTTTGTAACGAAGCTTGCGCTCCTTTCCGTGATGGTGCAAGTCCAACACAGACTCGCATTCTTTTGTTTCCAGGTTTTATTTGTACTTGGAAGGCTGGAACTGGAGCAAAACCTGCAATGGGACTTCTTGGTCGTAACGGTTCTGACTTTTCTGCTGCAATTATTGGTGCAAGTCTCCGCGTAAAACGGGTTGAATTCTGGACTGATGTTGACGGTGTTTACACTGCAGATCCTCGCGTAGTTAAAGATGCAATTTTGGTAGATGATATGTCTTATGAAGAAGCTATGGAACTTTCATTCTTTGGTTCTAAGGTTCTTCATCCAAAAACAATTGCGCCACTTCAGGCTAAGGGAATTGAAGCTTGGAGTTTGAACTCTCATAATCCTAGTGCGCGTGGTACTCGCATTGGTCAGGGACCTTTTGAAAGCCGTAAAAATCAATCTGTATGCGGTATTTCTTCTTTGAAACATGTAAGCATGATTAGTGTTGGCGGTTCTTTGATGCGCGGACGTACTGGTATGGCAAGTAAAATTTTCTCTGCTGTATCTGGAGCTGGTTCATCAATTCTACTTATTACTCAATCTTCTTCTGAATATACTATTTCTTTCTGTGTTCGTGATGATGAAGCTGACCGCGTAAAGGATGCTCTTGCTAAAAAGTTTGAGCTTGAAATCCGCGAAAAGTTGATTGACGAAATTGAAGTTACTCCTGACTGTGCAATTGTTTCAGTTGTAGGCGATGGAATGATTGCTAACCGTGGTGTTGCAGGTAAGTTCCTTAATGCTCTTTCTAGTCAGGATATCAACATTAAGGCTATTGCTCAGGGAAGTTCTGAACGTTGTATTTCTAGTGTTATTGGCGGAGAATTTGCTGATACTGCCGTTCGCGCAATTCATCAGTTCTTCTTCCATACTGCTCAATCTATCGAAGTATTTGCATTTGGTGCTGGTACTATTGGTGGCGAAATGATTGACCAGATTTACAAGCAGCACGACAAGCTTCTTGCAGAAAATGTTGATATTAAAGTGCTTGCCATTACAACAATTGACGGTATGATTTTGAACGAAGATGGTCTTGATCTTTCTGATTGGCGCGACCAGATGAAAAAGCCTCAGTTCCCTTTTGGACCTCAGAACGTAGACGATATTATTAAGTTTGTAAAAGAAAAGAAACCTTTGAATCCTGTTTTTGTTGATTGTACAGCTTCTTATGATTTACCAGAACGCTATCTTGATATTTTGAATGCCGGAATGAGTATTGCTACTCCTAACAAACGTGCAAACTCTATGGACATCAACTTCTACCGTGAACTTCGTCGAACAGCAAACAAAATGCATCGCCGTTTCTTGTACGAAACAAACGTAGGGGCCGGGCTTCCAATTATTGATACTTTGCAGAATCTTTATAAATCTGGTGATAAGCTCCAGAGCTTTAACGGAATTATGTCTGGTTCTCTTTCTTATATTTTTGGTAAGCTTGATGAAGGTGTAAAATTCAGTCAGGCTGTAAAAGAAGCAAAAGAATTGCGTTTTACAGAACCTGATCCACGCGATGACTTGGAAGGAAAAGATGTTGCTCGTAAGGCTTTGATTATTGCCCGCGAATCTGGTTACGATATTGAACTTACAGATATTGAAATGTTCCCGGTTTTCCCTAAAGATTTTGATGCAACTGGAACTGTAGAAGAATTTATGGCAAAACTTCCTCAGGTCGATGCTTACTTTGAAAAGAAAATTGCCGACCTTAAGAAAAAGAACATGGTTTTGCGTATGGGTGCTACAATTAAAGACGGAAAGGCAAGCGTTGGTATGATGGAAGTTAGTCAGAATGACCCATTGTACGGTGTGCGCGGTGGTGAAAATGCCTTTGTATTCTACACAGAACGTTATCAGCCAATTCCATTAACTGTCCGTGGTTATGGTGCAGGGGCTGGAGTTACAGCGGCTGGTGTATTTGGTGATATTTTAAGAACTGTAAGTTTTAATCCGGAGGCATAAATGAATAAGTTTGTTTTAAGTGTATTAGTTGAAAATAAAGCTGGTGTTTTGTCTCGTGTTTCTGGACTTTTCAGTCGTCGTGGATACAATATCGATTCGCTTACTGTTTGTGCTACAAGTAATCCTCAGCAGTCTCGAATGACTATTGTTGTTAAAGGTGATGAACATATTCTTGACCAAATTCAAAAGCAGCTTGCAAAACTTGTTGAAGTTATTTCTATTAAAAAGTGCGAAGGTGGTATTTCTGTTCAGCGTGAAATGGCTTTGATTAAAGTTCGTGCTGAAGCAAACAATCGCGGAACAATTATTGAAACTTGCGATATTTACAAGGCTCGTATTGTTGATGTGAGTTTGGAAAGTGTGATTATTGAAATTACTGGTAGCGAAGAAAAAATTGAAAGCTTACTTAGACTTCTTGAACCATACGGAATCTTGGAGTACGTACGTACAGGCTTGACTGCATTGGATCGTGGTTCTGGAGTTATGTGAGGATAATGGAGAATTGAGAATGGAGAATTGAGAATTTTCACTCTCTGTTACGATTCCAAGACGGAAAATATTTAGTGAATGCGGAAGGTTGAAGAAAGTATTTTCTTTAACTCTTAATTCTTCATTTTTCATTCTTAATTGTTTTACAAGCGGTAGTGTCGTGTTGATGCTGCCGTTTTTTGTTTTAACGGTGATTGGGAGAAAGATTTGGTCGTTTGCAGGGGAAATCCGCATGTCTTCTATTTCGACAGTTTCTATTGTTTTTGAAAAAGTTTTTAGTTCCTGTTTTGTTTGAAAAGAAAGGCCTGGAAGTTCTATCCACAAAGGAATGTTTCTATACCAGATTGTTGAATCGTCGTTTATAGAGGAAATTAATGCTTTTTGTATACGTGTAAATAAAAGTTCTTGTGTGGAGTGTGGAATCAAAACTACCATAAAAACAGTATAATCTTTTTGGAAAAAATGTTATAGTTAAACGTGATGAAGGTTCTGGAGAAAATTAAAGAATTTATTAAGTCTCACATTGTTTTAACGATTCTTTTGGGGATTGCAGTTTTTTTAGATATTTTTTTAGTTTGTTTTACTGTTGCAACAAAAGATATTTCCAGTGTTCACCTTGAGTGTGTAAATCTTAAAAAAAATGAATCACTTATCGCTCTTGATTCAAGTGCACGTAACGGGGTGATAAAAGAAACTGGGTTTGCAAATTTTGGTTTTTCTAATGCACAAAAGGATTTATTTGAAAAAATGTACGTGGAGTGTGGAACTGTTGCATTAACTGTTCGGGTGCAGGTTTGTCCTACCACAAAACAAATGAATGTGATGCAGGCGGTTTCTGATTTACCGTTTCAGTTTGGATTTTTATCTTCAGAAGATTTTAATAAGCGTGGAAAGTTTATCCAACAGATTTATCCGAGTGTAAAAAGAATATTAGTTCAGGGAAATTTGCAAAAGGCACCAAAAACCTTTGACGTTTCTTTTGCAATTCAAAAAAATGATGATATAAAGAAGTTTATTCCTGAAGGATTTTTTATATATTCGACAGTTCGAACAAAAATTCTTGCGGCCTGTGTTGTTCCGTCTCAAATGGGCTTTGATTTTTCTGAAATTCCATTTTATGGATATGGTCCAAATGGTGGAAAAATTGATTTTGAAAATAAAGCTTTTGATTTTGCTGGTGGGGCTTTAGTATTTCCTGTTCAAAATACTGCGAAAACGGTAATGCCTGAATTTGTAATTACACTTGAAGAGGACGTGGCTTTCAAATCAGCTTTGTATGATTCTGTTGTTTCTGATGTAAATATTGGTGGTGAAAAGTTATTTGTAAAGAATGTTATTCAAGCGAATGAATTGATTGTACCTTCGGGTGCGTTGAAAACACCTTTTTCGCGATTGGAAATTGTTCGTAATCAGGAATGTATAAAATCAATTATTTTACGTTCGGTAAAAGTTGAAAAAAATGAAGGGGTGAGAACGGATCCTGGATTAATTCTAAAATATAAGCCTAATAACTGGCGTAATGTTGATTTTGAAGTTTTTGAATGGGATCGAAATCCGGGAATTTTGTTTTTTGATACGAGAAATTTTGCAGTTCAGGAAAAAATATTTTCGCGGCTGGCATTTTTTGTAGAAAAAGAAGGGTATAAAGGCACTTTGTTGACGAATGAAGAGCTTGAAGGAAAACATGGCTATAATGCACATGATTACAGTGCTGAAAGTATGGCAAAATTTTTCAATAAAGCTTTGGCGCAGGGATTTATTCTGAATGAGGAAGAAGAGTTACTTAAGCAGATTTTAATTGTTAATGGACTTTTCGAATTAGGTGAGGATGGGGAAACTGTAATTGCGAAAGAGGGTGGAATTGTGTCTATTTCGCAGGAATCGCCTGAATGGTCAAGAAGAAATCTTCTGGCTCATGAAGGGTGGCATACAATTTTCTTCCGTGATGAAGAATTCCGTAACTTTGTTTCTGCTGTTTACTATACTATGGATCAAAAAACTCTGGACTTTTTGATTGATTATTTTAGAAGTCAGCCAACTTTAGGTTATGATACAAGTGATGAATATTTAATGCATAATGAAATGATGGCGTATATTATGGAAAATCCGTATTCGAAAGTGGCTGAAAATTGGGTAAAAAAGGCAACTTGGGCTTCTGTAATGAAATATACTCCGGATTTGGCTTCATATATTCGGCGTACAGGTGCAAGTGGCTTTGAAGATGCCGCAACAGCGTTAAATGATTATGTTTTTGACAAATACGGAATTGTGTGCGGAAATATTTCACTAGTAACTAGATAATAGTACACTGTAAATTGTTAGAGTCTTGGTAGATTTTCGAATTCTTTATTAAACGTTTTTACGGCACCTAAGGTTGTTGGTGGTCCGTGTCCTGGCATTAAGATAACTCCATCTTGTTGTGAAAAAATCTTTTCTTGAATATTTGATTTTAAGATATATTCAGAATATGAAGAGTTTGTACTTCCGATTGAACCTGCTGAGATGACATCACCTGTAAAGAGAATATCTCCAATTCCGTAAACAACTGAATCTGAAGTGTGACCAGGCATAGACATGTAGTGAACAATCATTTTTGCAATTCGGAGTTTGCCATCGCCTGATAGTACTGTAGTATCATTTCCGGCAACTTCCCAGTCGGCAGCGTAAATCTTTGGGTTATAAATTTTTCTTAATGTTTGAAGTCCGTGAACATGTGAACCATGGTTGTGTGTAATTAGTACGGCGACTAGTTTTAAATTCATGTTTTCTATATTTGAAATAATTTCGTCGGTGATTTTTCCAGGATCGATTATTATTGCTTCGTTTGTTTTTTCGTTGGCGACTATGTAGCAGTTGGAGAAGCCGGCAACATTTAAGTGAAAATAGACTTTCATTTTTCCTCCTAAAACTTCCTTTGTGGCGGTAGCGCATGGAAGCGCTATACCTCCTTGTCGACTAGTGAATTACCAAAGTTCAGTTCTTTGCCGGTAACGAGAGAACTTCCTTCGACTTCGAAAAGGGCTTCACGCGTATTTGACATTTTGAAAGAAACGTTTGTTCTTGTGGTTTCATAAAATAATGTTTTTTTTAGGTTGCAGTTTCTAAAGGATGTGTCTACTAAAGTTCCAGAAATGAAGCGGGAATTGAAAAGGTCGGAATCATCAAAAGAAGATTGATAAGCTTTAATTCCGTTAAAGTTGTCCTGAATCATTTCACTAGAGGTAAACAGGGTGTGCGAAAAAGTACAGCCGGAAAAGGATGTAAACAGTGTATTATTTTTGATAAGTACGCAATCATTAAAAACTGCAAAATCGAAGATACACATTCTCATTCGTACATTTTCGGAATGTATATTAATGAAAGTGCAGTTTGTAAAATTACATCCATAAAGTTTTTTATTTGAAAAATCTATATTTGTAAAAATAAGTCCGCAGGCGTTCAATCCAACTATTGTGTCATGTTCTTGTATATATTTATAAATATCGTTTTTTGCTTTTCCAGGATCTGGAATGTGGTCGAGACAATAAAACCTTGTGTCTGTATAATTTCCATTTTCGTCAAAAGTTGAAAGTGCATTATTTCGACAATAATGAACAAGACATTTATTAGATTGAAACATACTTATAATTATAAAGTTAAAACATAAATAAGGAAATAGAGGTCCGTCCCTTTTTTCATATTTTTGTGAAAAAGAGGTCCGTCCCCCTTTTCACATTTTTATGAAAAAGGGGACGGACCTCATTTTCATGTTTTTGTGAAATAGGGGATGGACCTAATAATAAAGAAAATCTTAATTCTTTGTATAACAACAATTTATATTTTTGATAATATAGAGGTCCGTCCCCTTTTTCATATTTTTATGAAAAAGAGGTCCGTCCCCTTTTTCACATTTTTATGAAAAAAGGAACCGTCCCCATTTTCATATTTCTTATTTTATATTAAACTAATCCTATGATTTGTTGGAAATGTGGAAAAAAAATCAATGTAGAAGAGATATTCCGTACAACGGAATGTCCGTTATGTCATGCTGACTTACATTGTTGTAAAGAATGCAAATATTATGCACCTGGGAATCATTATGATTGTAAAGAAACGGTTGATGACAATGTAACAGACAAAGAAAAAGCAAATTTTTGTGATTATTTTCGGCCAACAGATAAAACTTCCAACGGCAAATCTACCTCCGATGCAGCAGCCGCTGCAAAAGACGCTTTTAACGCCTTATTTGGGTAAAGAAAATGATAGATTATGCGTTTATTGATTCCGGAACTGGCGGAATTCCCTATTTAATTCATCTGCTAAAAAAAAATCCAAATGCTAATTGTGCTTATATTGGAGATAATGCAAATTTTCCATACGGTCAGAAATCGCATGAACAAATAGAACAAGCAGTCCTGTCACTTTGTGAAAGAATTGTTACAAAGTTAAATCCAAAAGTAATTGTAATAGCATGCAATACAATAAGTGTTAATACACTTGATATATGTCGCAAAACCTTCCCACAGTTACAATTTGTAGGAACAGTGCCTGCCATAAAAACAGCGGGGGAAATCTCAAAAAAACGCCGAATTGGTCTTTTAGCAACCGCTTCGACAGTAAATCATCCTTATAATCAGGATTTGAAAAGACAATTTGCCAATGACTGTGAACTAATTTTGCGCGCTGATCCAGAACTTATTTCATTTATTGAACATGAATCATTTACTGCAACAAAAGAAGAACGCGAATTAGCCTGCCTTCCAGCTGTAAACTTTTTTAAACAAAATGATTGCGATGTTATTATTTTAGGCTGCACTCACTTTTTGAATCTATCCACAGAAATGCAAACAGTTGCCGGAAATCAAATTAAAATTGTAGATTCAAAAGAAGGTGTCGTAAATCATGCATTGGAAATCCTTTCTGAAAAAACACCTTCCAATTTACAAAATAATCTTCCATTTATTTATACAACAGCTCAAAACGATCGCAAAGAATACGACGTAATCTGTAAAGAATTCAACTTAAAGTACGGTGGAATTTTATAAAACAATTGCTATTTGCTAAAAATAACTTATAATATTCTAATGTAATATTTGTGTTACAAAATCTAATTTTCTATTATAAAGTCAAAAAAATTGACTTTGGGGGAGTAAAAATGAAGAAAAGTTTTCTTTGTTTAAGTGTTTTAGTGTTAACCGTATTTTCTTTTGTTTCCTGCTCAAAAAAGAACGAAACTACTAATGCACAAACTATGAAAATTGCTATGATTACAGACTATGGTGATATTACAGACCAGTCTTTTAATCAAACTACTTATCAGGCATGTAAAGAATATGCCGAAGCCGCAAATCTTGAGTTTAAATATTACAAGCCATCAGGAGATTCGACAGAAGCTCGAGTGTCTTCTATAAATGCTGCTATTCAAGATGAATATAATGTTTTAGTTTTGCCAGGATTTGCATTTGCTGAAGCTCTTGTAAAAACTGTAGGTGATAATCCTGAAGTAAAATTCATTGCACTTGATGTAAGCGAATTTGATGTTATTGCTGCCGCTGGAAAAGATGATTATAAGCTTCCATCAAACGCGTTCTGTGCAGTTTATGCTGAGGAAATCCCAGGATTTTTCGCTGGTTATGCTGCCGTTAAGGAAGGATTCACTCATCTTGGTTTCTTAGGTGGAATGGCTGTTCCTGCTGTAATTCGTTATGGCTACGGATTTGTTCAAGGTTGTAATAAAGCTGCTGTAGAAATGGGTGTTGCAGATGATGTTACAGTTGAATATGTATATGGTGGTCAATTCTACGGAGATCAGACTGTAACTGCAGCAATGGACGGATGGTATCAGCAGCGAGATGTTGAGGTTGTATTTGCTTGTGGTGGAGGAATTTGGACTTCTGCTTGTGAAGCTGCCGCTAAAGTTGGTGGAAATGTTATTGGTGTTGATGTTGATCAGTCTGCATTAATCAATAAATATGGCGAAGGTATGTGTATTACTTCAGCCATGAAAGGTTTGGGTGCAACAGTAAAAGCTACTTTGAAATCAATTCAAGACAAAAAATTTGATCAGGAGTATGCAGGAAAAATCCTTAATCTTGGCCTTGTTTCTGCTACAGATTTTGATGCTAACTTCGTAGCTCTTCCAACTGCCACATGGTCTATGGAAAATTTCTCAATTGATGAATATAAAGCAATGGTCGCTGATGTTTTCAATGGAAAAATTAAAATCTCTAATGAAACAGGCGATTTACCTGCTACAGAAATTGCTGTAAATGCTTATCCAAACATCAAATAATTATATTATTGAAATGCTCCACATTACCAAGAGTTTCCCCGGCATTGTTGCAAATGATGATATCACCTTGCAGCTTAAAAAAGGGGAAATTCATGCACTTCTTGGTGAAAATGGAGCTGGTAAATCTACTTTAATGAGTGTTCTTTTCGGACTTTACCAACCAGATAGTGGTGAAATCCGAAAGGATAATCAAGTTGTAAAAATCAATAATCCGAATGATGCAACCGCTTTACATATTGGAATGGTGCATCAGCATTTTAAACTCGTTGAAGTATTTACTGTTCTAGATAATATTATTTTAGGCACTGAACCTGTAAAAAACGGTTTTGTAAATCGTAAGGCTGCCAGACAAAAAATTATTGAATTAAGTGAGCGTTATGGGCTTGCGGTAGACCCTGATGCAAAGATATGTGATATCACTGTGGGCATGCAGCAGCGTGTCGAAATTCTCAAAATGCTTTACCGCGAAAATGATATTCTCATTTTTGATGAACCTACGGCGGTTTTAACTCCTCAGGAAATTACTGAGCTTTTACAGATTATGAAAAATCTTGCGGCCGAAGGAAAATCAATTCTTTTTATAACACATAAACTAAATGAAATTATGTCGGTTTGTGACCGATGTTCAGTTCTTCGTAAAGGTAAATGCATGGGGACTGTCAATGTGGCTGAAACTTCAAAAGAAGAATTAAGCCGTATGATGGTTGGTCGTGACGTTGAATTTACAGTACAGAAAAGTGAAAGTAAGCAAGGCGAAGTTGTTCTTTCTGTTAAAAATATGAATGTTGCCAGCAGAATTCATAATAATCTTGCTGTGAAAAATGTCAGTCTTGAGGTTCATGAAGGTGAAATTGTAAGTATTGCTGGAATTGACGGAAATGGTCAGTCAGAATTTATTTACGGACTTACAGGTCTTGAAAAAATGATTTCATCTTCACAAACTTCAATTACGCTGTGTGGTATAGATATTACAAAAAAATCAATAAGAGAAAGGTCTAAATCTGGGATGAGTCATATTCCTGAAGACCGTCATAAACATGGACTTATTCTTGATTATTCCCTTGAACAGAATATGGTTTTACAACGTTACTGGCAACCACAGTTTGAAAATCATGGGTTTATAAATAAAAGCGCTGTTACTGCTTATTCAGATAAATTGATAAACCAGTTTGATGTTCGAAGTGGACGAGGAAGTAAAACTACGGTTCGTTCAATGTCAGGGGGAAATCAGCAAAAAGCAATTATTGCCCGTGAAATGGATAAAAATCACAAATTACTTATTGCAGTTCAGCCAACGCGAGGTCTTGATGTTGGTGCAATTGAGTATATACATAAACAGATTGTTGAAGATAGAGACAGAGGTGCTGCAGTTCTTCTTGTTTCATATGAACTTGATGAAGTTATGAATTTGTCGGACAGAATATTAGTTATGTTTGAGGGACAAATAGTCGGTGAATTGAATCCAAAACAAACTGATGTAAAAGAACTTGGTTTGTATATGAGTGGCGCAAAGAGGATGTAAAGACAATGAACGAAAAAATTAAGAAATTTTTACATACCGAAGGTTTCAAATCCGTATTGGCTGCCATTATATGTGCATTAATTGGTATTTTAATTGGATATATTATTCTTTTGATTATAAGTGCTCCAAATGCCACAAAAGCTATGTCGACAATTCTTAAAAACTTTATGTATTTTAAAAAAACTTCACAACGGCTTTATTATTTTGGAAGTACTCTTGTAAAATCTGTTCCACTTATTTTATGTGCGCTTTCGGTTTTGTTTGCGTATAAAGCCGGACTTTTTAATATTGGAGTTGGAGGACAGTATTGCCTTGCAATTGGTATTTCGTTGCTTTGTGCACTTAGATGGCATATGCCTTGGTGGCTTTGTGTTATTTTTGCCGTTCTTGCAGCTGGTGGCTTAGGTGCAATTGTTGGATGCTTTAAGGCCTTTTTTAATGTTAATGAAGTCATTGCTTGTATCATGATGAACTGGATAAGTTTGTACATTGTTAACATTTTGATGCATAACGAAATTGTAATGAATATGTCTTTGTCAGAAACTTATCAGATAAAAAATGTTTCTCCAAATTCAATTTTACCGCATTGTGGTCTTGATAAACTGTTTCATAATAACGAATATGTTACAATTGCAATTCCGCTTACAGTTATTGTTGCAATACTTATTTCTATTATATTGAACAAAACTGTATTTGGGTATGAATTGAAAGCTACCGGTTTTAATAAAAATGCAGCAAAATATGCAGGAATGAAAGAGAAGCAGAATATTATTCTTACAATGGCAATTGCAGGAGCTTTGGCTGGACTCGCGGCTTCTTTATATTATCTTACCGATATCCAGCAGTGGAAAACTTCTTCTTCTGTTCCTGGAATGGGATTTAATGGAATTGCAGTTGCCTTCTTAGGCGGATTAAATCCTATTGGTGCAATATTTGCCGGTTATTTTATTGAGCATATTACTCTTGGCGGAAGTTTTATTGATATGCGTTATTTTAATCCTCAAATTGCTGATTTAATTTCTTCAATAATCATATATGCGTGCGCTTTTGTGTTATTTATTAAGGATTTGTTCAAAAAACTGAATAAAAAGGAGGGCCAGTAAAATGTTACTTATTCAATATACGTTAATTTATGCATCTGTTTTGATTCTGGTTGCTCTTGGTGGAATGTTTTCTGAACGAAGTGGTGTAATAAATATTGGGCTGGAAGGAATTATGGTTTTTGGAGCTCTTGGAGGAGCCTTTACATTATTTCTTTTGCCAGTAGGTACAAATCCGGTTGTAATTATTTTTCTTACAATTTTAGTAAGTGCTTTTGTTGGAATAATATCGTCTTTATTACTTGCAGTTGCGTCTATAAATTTTAAGGCGGATCAGACTCTTGTTGGAACTGCAATGAATATGCTTGCAACTGCGGCTGCAACTGTTATTGTAAAATCATTTAACTCTAAACGCTCTGGTGGGGATAACGTTTCAGCTATACTCGATTATATTGAAAATCGTAAGTGTTTTGTCTTCAGAATGTTTAGAATGGAAATGAATTGGTATATGGTTCTGACTGTTATATTGTTAATTATTTCATTTATTATCATATATAAAACTCGGTTTGGTATGCGTTTGCAATCTTGTGGTGAACATCCGCAGGCTGCAGATAGTGTTGGCATAAATGTTATTAAAATGCGATATGCAGGAGTGTTGATTTCTGGTGGACTTGGCGGCATTGGCGGAATTATTTACATTACCGCGGCAAATTCTCAGTGGGATTTCATTTACGGTGTTGCCGGTGCCGGATTTTTAGCATTAGCTGTTATGATTTTTGGACAGTGGAAACCTTTGAGAATTGCTCTTTCTGCCATATTGTTCGGTTTTTTCCGAGCAATTGCAGATGCGTATATGGGCTGGGATTTCCTTGTAAAATTAGTTCCTGGTGAATTCTACAAAATGTTACCATATATTATTTCTCTAATAGTTTTAGCTTTTACTTCCAAAAAATCTAAAGCCCCAAAAGCAGAAGGAATTCCGTACGACAAAGGTGCCCGATAATCTATATTATTACTATCCGTATAATTTAAATTGATAAAAAATCAACAATTGTAAATAAAAAAGTTAACTTTTTTATTTTATTTGTAATTTATACTTTTTCTTAAAAATAAATTTCTTAAAAAATTCAACGCAACTTCCTAAATAATTGCATTCAAAACTCCTAAAAGTGGACTTAATATGTAACCATAAGAAAAACATCTATTAGGAGGAAAATTAGATGAAAAAAATGGTTACAATTGTTGCCGCTCTTATGTGTGTAACATGTTTGTTTGCTGCTCCAAAAGCAAAAAAAACAAAGAAAGCAAAAAAAGGTGATAATTCAATTAAAATTGGTATTATCAATAACCCACCTTCAGAATCAGGATACCGTGCTGCTAACGTAAAAGACTTCGAAGACGTTTTCACAGCTGAAAAAGGTTACAAAGTATCTACATTCTACAGTCTTAAAAATGATGAACAGCTCAATGCTGCTTCCCAGTTCATTACAGAAGGTGTTGACTATATTCTTCTTTCTGCTGCTGCAACAGATGGTTGGGATTCTGTTCTTAAAAATGCTAAAAAAGCTGGTATTAAAGTATTCCTCTTTGACCGTATGTTGAACGCAAGTGAAGATCTTTATGAAGCTGCTGTTGTATCAGATATGGCTAATGAAGGTGATACAGCTGTTGCATGGCTTAAATCTCTTAAACTTCCAGAATATAACGTAATACATATTCAGGGTGCTATGGGTTCTGATGCTCAGATTGGTCGTACAAATGCTCTTGAAGCTGAATTCAAAGCTGGAACAATGAAGAAAGTTGTTCAGCAGACAGCTACATGGGACGAAGCTGAAGCTAAAAAAATTGTTGAATCTGTAATCAACTCTGGTGAAAAATTCAATGTAATTTATGCTGAAAACGATGGTATGGCTAAAGCTGCTGTAGCTGCTCTTGACGAAGCTGGTATTACACATGGTGTAAACGGTGATGTAGTTATTATGGGATTTGACTGTAACAAATGGGCTCTCCGCGAACTCTTGGCTGGAAACTGGAATTATGATGGACAGTGTTCTCCATTCCAGGCTGCTGTAATTGAAAACATGATCAAAACTGGAAATGTTCCTTCAAAGAAAGTTATCTCTGAAGAAAAAGGTTTTGATGCTAAGACTCTTACACAGGCTGATGTAGATAAATACGGTCTTGGTGACTAATCCACAATAATTGTTTAATGAGGCTGTCCTAAATCTTCGGGTCAGACCCGGAGCAAAAATAGGGCAGCCTTTTTTTTGAAACTTTAAAAAACAAATCAGGTAAAAATTATGGATAATAATGTTGTTTTAACCATGCGTGGAATTTCAAAAGAGTTCCCTGGTGTAAAAGCTCTTCAAAATGTTGATTTTACTCTGTGTAAAGGCGAAATACATGCATTAATGGGTGAGAATGGGGCTGGTAAATCAACACTAGTCAAAGTTCTTACTGGTGTTTATACAAAAGATGCTGGTGAAATCCGAATTACAAGAAATAAAGAAGCTGTTACAATTCGTTCACCTCAAGATGCGCAAAATCTTGGAATTAGTACTGTATATCAGGAAATTACGCTTTGTCCAAATTTGACAGTTGCCGAAAACATGTTTATTGGACGAGGAAATTATAAGTTTATTAATTGGCGAGCTCAGGAAAAAAAGGCTGATGATATTCTTCAGCGATTGAACATTCCTGCAAAAGCTGCACAACAGTTGGGAACTTGTTCACTTGCTGTTCAACAAATGGTTGCAATTGCACGCGCAGTAGATATGGAATGTAAGGTTCTTATTCTTGACGAACCTACCTCATCATTAGATGAACGTGAAGTTGAGTTGTTGTTTACTTTAATGCGTGATTTAAAATCTCACGGCGTTGGTATTATTTTTATTACTCACTTCCTTGAACAAGTATATGAAGTTTGTGACAAAATTACTGTTTTAAGAAATGGTGAGCTTGTCGGCGAATATGAAATAAAAGATATGCCAAAAGTTGATCTTATCTCAGCTATGCTAGGTAAAGATTTGGAAGATATTTCTAAATTGAAAGATGAGAAAAAACTTTATGATGGCGGAAATACAAATGTTTACGAAGCTAAAGCTCTTTCTAGTGCAGAGGGCGTAAAACCTTTTAATTTCCAGATTAAGAAGGGTGAAGTAAACGGATTTACTGGACTGTTGGGTTCAGGAAGAAGTGAAAGTGTTCGTGCTATTTTTGCAGCTGATCGTGTAACTGGTGGCAGTGTAAAAATGAACGGTAAAGAAGTAAAAATCCAGAAACCAAAAGATGCTATGGAAAATGGTATTGGATATCTTCCTGAAGATAGAAAAGGTGATGGAATTATTCAGGATTTGTCTGTTCGCGAAAACATTATTCTAGCTCTTCAAGTATTAAAAGGATTCTGGAAACCTTTTACTCGTGCAGAAGCTGAAGCCTTAGCAGATGAATATATAAAATTACTTAAAATCAAAACTGCATCTAAAGAAACTCCAATAAAGGCTTTGTCTGGTGGAAATCAGCAGAAAGTAATTCTTGCAAGATGGCTTTTAACAAATCCGCAATATTTAATTTTGGATGAACCGACTCGCGGTATTGATGTTGGTACAAAAGTTGAAATTCAAAAGCAGGTGTTAAAGCTTGCTGAAAAAGGTGTAAGTGTTACATTTATTTCTTCTGAAATTCAAGAAATGTTAAATGTTTGTTCACGTCTTATCGTTATGCGCGATCGTAATATTGTTGGTGAATTGAATGGAAATGAATTAAGCCAGTCCAATATTATGAAAACAATTGCGGGAGGAAATAATCAAAATGAAAACATCTAAAAAGTTTGTATTTACAAAATGGATTAAGCAACTTGCTCAATCTCAATTAGCAATTCCAATTATTGCACTTATATTACTTGTAATCTTTAATCTTATTAGAGATCCAAGTTTCTTTTCAATTGTTATTAAAAAGAATAATCTTGGAAATACTGTTCTTGCTGGAAACTTAATCAGTATTTTGAATGGTGCTTCAGAGCTTGTTATTCTTTCTATTGGTATGACATTGGTAACATCAGCTACAAAAGGGCAGGATATTTCCATTGGTGCTGCGGCTGCAATTGCTGGTAGTATTTTTGTTAAAATACTGAGAGCAAATACAATCACAGTTCCAGTTATTCTTCTTGGAGTTTTGTGTGCTTGTTTAGTTGCAATCCTTTTCTGTTTATTTAATGGTATTTTAATTGCTAAGTTTAATATTCAGCCGATGATTGCGTCTTTGATTTTGTATACTGCAGGTCGTCCAATTGCTTACTGGATAAATGGAGGTGCCACTCCTAACGTTGAAAGCGCATTGCTTGGTTCTTTAGGCGGATTTATTCCTGGTATTCCAATTCCTAGCCCGATTATTATTGTAATTATTTTCATTATTCTAGTTAATTTGTTGTTAAAGTATACAAACCTCGGATTGTATATTCAGTCAGTTGGAATTAATGAAAAAGCTGCAAAGTTGAACGGTATAAATCCAGTTTTGATGAAACTTGTTGTATTTATCATACTTGGTATTTGTGTTGCTTTAGCCGGTTCTATGAACGTTTGCCGTATAGGACTTATTAACCACGAAACAATTTTAATTGATATTGAAATGGATGCCATTCTAGCTGTTGCTATTGGTGGTAACTCACTTGGAGGTGGAAAGTTTAAACTTTCTGGTTCAATTATTGGTGCATATATTATTCAAGCTTTGACAATTACGTTGTATGCAATGAAGGTTTCTTCTACTGCTGTAAAGGCTTATAAAGCTATTGTAATTATTGCAATTGTAGTAATTGGTTCTCCTGTTGTAAAAGCATGGTTCGGTAAATTAAGAAATCAGATTGCAGGAAAAGCAATGAAATCAGCAATGGGAGGAAGATAATTATGGAAAAGAAAGAAAAGAAATTACCAATTTCAAATACAACTTTACTTTTGACAATTACAATTTGTACTTTTGTTGTAATGTATCTTTTTGCAATGATTGTTTTTGGTGGTGGATTTTTGAATCCTCAGCAATTCCTTGATATTTTTAATAACAATGCTTATTTAATTGTAATTTCTTGTGGTCTTACAATTGTAATGATTACTGGTGGAATTGATATTTCTGTTGGTGGTACAGTTGCCTTAATTACTATGGCTTCTGTTGTATTTATGGAAGATCATGGTGGCGGAATTTTCAGTTCTATTTTGATTTCTCTTGGAATTGGTGTTGCAATGGGACTTGTTCAGGGATATTTAGTTGCATACTTAAAGATTCAACCTTTCATTGTTACATTGGCAGGTATGTTCTTTACTCGCGGTATGACAACAATTGTAAGTAAAATTCCTAGAACAGCATCAAATGAAGCATTTATGGCCTTAAAAGATTTTTATCTTGAATTACCATTGATTGGACATTATGCAAAAAATGGAAACTGGATTCCGGCATATATAGAAACTGGAGTTATTATTGCAGTCCTTGTAGTTTTAATTTTGTGGGCTATGTTAAAATGGACTCGCTTTGGTAGAAACTTGTATGCAATTGGTGGAAACAGCGAAAGTGCTTTAATGCTTGGTATTAACGTTCAGAGAACTCAGTTGTTTGCTTATTTGCTTACTGGAGTTCTTGCTGGAATTGGTGGATTTATATACTTACTTCATACAGGTGCTGGAAACGCTTCTAATGCGTCGGGTGCAGAAATGCAGGCTATTGCTTCATCAATTATTGGTGGAACATTACTTTCTGGTGGTGTTGGTAGTGTAGTTGGTTCTATGTTTGGTGTTATGTCGCTTAAAACTATCAATAACATTGTAGTTGCATCTGGATTACGAGAACCTTACTGGCAAAGTATTACAACCGGTTTGATGTTGTGTTTCTTCATCCTGTTGCAGAGTGTAATTCTTTCTATAAGAAAGAAGAAGTTGGGAACTGCAGCTGCTTAAATTGTTGCTGTTTTAATAAATTTTTTCATGTCCTTTTTATAGTACTTTTTTGTACTCACGGGGTGAAAGCCCCGTGTTTTTTTTTATTAATATACAATTTAGGTAATATTTGCTTTGTATTCGCGGGGTGTAAGTCCCGTGTTTTTTTTGAAAATGTAACTGAAATAATGAGGATCGCTAAAGCCACATTCGTAAGCAATATCGTAACCTTTCATGTCTGTGTCTTTTAAAAGACGTTTTGCGTTTTCTATTCGAACATTTGTCAAATATTCAATAAAGGTTGTTTTGCATTCTTGCGAGAAAATTGTACTAAAATGATTTGGACTTAAACAAACTGCTTCAGCGACCGAAGTTAACGTTGTGTTTTGATTTGCGTAATTTTCATCAATATATTTTTTTGCTTTTAGAATTACGTCGCTGTATTTTCCGGTAATTTTTGAATCGCGGTATTCGAGTGCAAAGGTAAGAACGTTTTTTATTGTTTTTACGAAAAGTTCTTCATTTTGAACAGCATTATCAACAAATGAACGCTGAAGAATTTCGGGATTTTCTTCCTTTATATTTCCGCCAAGGTTTTCTACAAGTTTCGAAACTGCAAAAATCATATCGGCAAGCAGATAAGATGCAAAAAATTGAAATTGTCCTGGATTATTTTTGATTAATGCAATTGATTCATCGATTATTTGCGAAATATCAGATTTTACTGCATATTTTAAACGCTCTACCATAGGATCACTTTCTTTTAATTCCAAAAGTGCATTTTCATTTTCGTTAATATCATCCGAACTGATAATTCTGTTCTGGTTACCAAAATTGCTTAAAGTTAATAATCGTTTTGCGTCAATGTAAGATTCTGAAATTGAAGATAAGTGTTCTACAGTTTTTCCAATTGAGGTAAGTACAGTGCAATCTGCATTTTGTGTTACAATGTGTTCAATGTTTTCAGAAATTCTATAAACATTTTCTTCAAGTTCTTGGCGGGAGCTTCCTTTACAAATACAAATAAACCAATTTGAATGGTGGAAGAAAGTGTTTGTTTGCTCCAATGTACTTGAATAGGAATTTAAAAGAGAGCAGGCTTCCTGAATATTTTGTTCACTTCCTGACGAACTTTCAATTTTACTTATAGAAATTTTATAATAACGGGAAATTAAATCAATATTAAGTTCCTGACATTTTTGCATAAGGTTAGACATGTCTGCCGACCCGTGTACAAGATTTGTAAGAAATTCCTTTTGAATTAATTTTTCCTGCGATTTAAGTTCGGCTTTCATTGTGGAAATATCTGAAAGCTGTTTACGCTCTTTATCAATTTGATTCGCAACTTTTTTCAAACTGGAAATAATTTCTTCGGAGGTAAAAGGTTTTAGCAAATATTCTTCAATTCCAATCGAAATAGCTTTTTTTGCATAATCAAATTCATCGTGGCCAGAAAGAATAATAATTTTAATCCATGGTTGAGTTTTTTTAATTGTAGCAGAAAGTTGAAGACCGTCCATAAAAGGCATTTTAATGTCAGTAATAAGAATGTCCGGTTTCAATTCATGAATCATAGAAAGAGCAATTTCACCATCAGTCGCTTCTCCAACAAAGGTAAATCCGGCACTTTCCCAATCAATTTTGGAACGAATTCCCTCCAAAACAATAGGTTCGTCATCAACTAAAAATACGCTGTACATTAAATTCCTCCCTCAGTTTCACAAGGAATAATAAATGAAATTTCGCTGCCTGCACCTTTCACTGATTTTATCTGCAATCCTGTAGTTTTTTCACCATAATAAAGTTTAAGCTTTTTATGAACATTGTAAAGACCGTAAACGGAAGAGAGACTTTCCGAATTTTGAGCACCTTTACTAAGTTCGTTTTGAACTTCTTCAAGGCGTTCAGGAGTAAATCCGGCACCATCATCAGAAACTGTAAAAAGAATAGATTGCTTTGCTTCGTCGTAAAACTGAACGTTTACTGTAAGCGAGCCTCGTCCACGTTTATTTTTTATTCCATGGTAAATTGCATTTTCGACAAGCGGTTGAAGTACAAGTTTAATCATCTTGAAATCGTAAAGCTCGGGCGAAACCTTTATTTCGTAATTTAAAATATCGTTATAGCGGATTTTTTGAATTGTAAGATAATTGCGAATGTGTTCGAGTTCCTGTTGAATTGTAATCCATTCGTGACCACGACTAAGTGAAATGCGCAAAAAGTCTGAAAACGCCTTTGTAATTTTTACAACCTCTTCAGTTTTTTCTTCCTCCGCAAGCCAGATAATTGTATCAAAAGTATTGTACAAAAAATGAGGAGTGATTTGTGCCTGCAAAGCTTTCATTTCGGCCTTTTGAAAATTTTTCTGCTCCTCTATATTTTTTTTAATAAGTAAATCGATTTGTTCCGCCATAAGGTTTAAGTTTTTTGCAAGCGGTATAAGTTCTTCAACATTAGGAACGTCAGTTCGCGCTGTAAGATTTCCCTGCGAAATTTCCGTAGAAAGTTTTTGCATGTCTTCGAGTGGTTCACGTACAGACCTTGAAAAAGAAATGTAACCGTTGAGCGAAATTGCAAAAGAAAAAATGATGATTATAATCTGCAAAATTGTAAGCGTGATTGAAGATTTTTTTATAGAAAGATTTGTTTCGTTCGCAGTTTCAATTTCTGCAAGAATAAAGTCCTGCATTAAATCGGAAAAAAGGGAAGTGATTGTTCGAATTTCGTCCAGAGAAGTTTCGTTTTGTGTAACAGTACCACCTTCGTTCATTTGATGTTCGAGCATTTCTATGTTTCGTTTTAAGGTTGTACAGGCACGGTAGGCAACTTCCAGTTTTTGTTTATTTTTACTTGTGGTATGAGATTGCATTTCTTCAATGCCGGAAAAAAGCGTTTGAATTTTTTCGTAAGGACTACTTGTCGCAAAATCTTTTTTTCCGCAGACAATTTCCCACAATTCGTTCGGAATGTCGGTTTTTGCAATTTGATTTATCCGGTTTGCATTTCCAACGTTTGTAATAATGTTATCGTATTGCTGAGTATGTATTTGTGAAACGATAATTGAATAAACAGTTGGAATTATCATCATTCCGATTAAAAAGATATATGTGAGTTGGAGAGTTTTATTTAAACTTCTGTTTTTTTTTGTTTCAGACATTTTTTACTAGTAACCTCTTGGTGTATATGTCGAAAAATCATCATTTTCTGTAAAAACAGTTTCCTGAGTGTAGGTTACAGGTGTGATTGCTCGTCCTTGCGCAATATATTTTACAAGCTTCATTAAAGTTGGACCTAGGTTCGGATTACATTCAACAACGCAGTTTAATTTTCCTGCGACTAGAGCATCAATTGATTTTTGTTCTGCATCAATGGAAATAATAATTGTGCTTGAAGGTGAAATGTGATTATTTTCCATTGAATCCAAAAGGCCGAGCGTCATAGAATCATTATGTGAATAAATAACATCAATAGGTTCGTTATTAAAACGAAGACTTCCATTTTCTGCAATTATTTTATCCATTATTTCTTTTCCACGTGAACGCAAAAAGTCTCCATCTTCGGAATGAATAATATTAAATTTTGAATCTTTTTCGATTATGTTTCTAAAACCATTAGCACGTCCTGTAGCAACCGAGGAATTTTCAGTTCCAGAAAACTCAATAATGTTGATTTTACTTTTTGGATAAGTTTTACATTTTTCGACAAGGAATTGAGCGGCTTTTTGGCCTTCAGAAAATCCGTCTTCGCCTAAAAAACCTGCGTACAAGGAAGGATCTGTGTTTATCTGTCGGTCAACAATAATTACCGGAATGTTGGCATCTTTAGCTTCCTGTAAAACATTGTCCCAGCCGTCTTCTACAATTGGAACAAAGGCAATTACGTCTACTTGGTAAACTATAAACGAGCGAATTGCTTTAAGTTGATTTGCCTGTTTTTGCTGGGCATCATCAAAAATTATTTGAATATTATTTTCTTCAGCCGCTTCAAAAATTGATTGTGTGTTACGAGTTCGCCACGCACTTTCGGAGCCAATTTGCGAAAAGCCAAGAATAAGTCTTTCCGATTCCTGAGCTTTTTTAGAATCTTTTGTATAGTGATTTGCACGGATAAGTAAAATTGGAATAAGGGAAAGAAGACTTACGAAAAAAACTGAAATTACAACAATTTTTAATGAACGTTTCATATTATTAATTATAAAAGTTAAAGGATTTATTGTCAAAAAATAAAGAAGATTTAGCTAAAGTTCTAACAAATTTATAGAAAAGTTGATTGTTTTTTTAAGCTATTACTGGAAGAATAATTAAGAATATTTGTTTTGGCGCAGATTATTTTAGATGAATAATCTGCGCCAATTTTTTTATCTGCGTAAAAGTAAATAGAAAAAAAATAATTAAAACTACATTTTTTCAAGGCGTTTACGAATTTCAGCAATATACTGCCAAGAATCTAAAACTTCTTTAGCTTTTGGTTCTGCAATACGAGCAATATCACCAGTCATGTAACCGTCTTCAATTGTCTGCAAAGTAGCTTTTTCAAGTTTTTTAGCAAAGTCTACAAGGTCTGGAGTTCCATCCAATTCACCTCGTTTAGCTAAAGCTCCAGTCCATGCAAAAATTGTTGCAACTGGATTTGTAGAAGTTTTTTCACCTTTAAGATAACGATAATAATGTTTCTGTACAGTTCCATGACTTGCTTCAAATTCAAAATTTCCGTCAGGACTAACTAAAACAGATGTCATCATTGCTAAAGAACCGCATGCAGATGCAATCATATCACTCATAACATCGCCATCGTAATTCTTTGTAGCCCACATAAATCCACCTTCAGAACGCATTACACGAGCTACTGCATCATCAATTAAAGTATAGAAATATTCAATTCCTGCAGCTTCAAACTTAGATTTGTATTCTTCTTCAAATACCCGCTGGAAAATTGCCTTGAAGTTTCCATCGTAAGTTTTAGAAATTGTATCTTTTGCGCCAAACCATACAGAAATTTTTCGGTCCAATGCATAAGTAAAACAACAGCGTGCAAAACTTTCAATAGGATTATCAAGATTGTGAATACCCTGAATAATTCCAGGTCCTTTCATGTCCATAATTGTCTTACGGATTTCTTTTCCATCTACACCTGTAAATACAAGTTCTGCTTTACCTGCTGTTGGACATTTTATTTCGCAGTTTTTATAAACGTCACCATAAGCATGACGTCCAAGTACAATAGGCTTTTTCCAGCAACTTACAGTACCGTGAATATTGTTTACAAAAATTGGTTCACGGAATACAGTTCCATCAAGTTCAGCACGGATTATTCCGTTTGGAGAAGGAGTTAACTGTTTAAGTTTATATTCTTCTACGCGTGCCTGATTACTTGTGATTGTTGCACATTTTACACCAACGTGAAGGCGTTTAATTGCAGCAGCTGATTCATAAGTTACTTTATCATCAGAATCATCGCGACTTTTAAGACCTAAATCGTAGTATTCAGTCTTTAAATCAATAAAAGGTAATAAAAGTTCATCTTTAATTACCTTCCACAAAACACGAGTCATTTCATCGCCATCGAGTTCAGCGATAGCATTTTTCATTTGAATTTTAGCCATAGTAATTTATATTATAGTGATTTTAATAACAGTAGTCTATTTGTATTGTTGTTTCTGTCTATAAAATCTGATATATTTACAAATACTAAAGAAATTAATATTCAATAAATATAAAGAGGAGTGTAACTCAAGTGAAATTATGGGATAAAGGTGCTTACCTTGTAAACGGAAAATTAGTTGATAATGCTGCTGGTTGTAACGCTGCAGACGGCCAGAAAAAAACAATGGCTTATTCAATTTTGCACAATCATAATACAAGTGGAGATGATTCAAAACTAAAAATTAAGTTTGATAAAATTACCTCTCACGATATTACTTACGTTGGTATTATTCAAACAGCACGTGCTTCCGGAATGGAAAAGTTTCCTCTTCCATACGTTCTTACAAACTGCCACAACTCTCTTTGTGCTGTAGGTGGAACAATCAACGAAGATGACCATATGTTTGGTCTTACTTGCGCACAGAAATATGGCGGAATTTACGTACCTCCTCATCAGGCTGTAATCCATCAATTTGCACGAGAAATGCTTGCAAAGTGTGGTGACATGATTTTAGGTTCCGACAGCCACACTCGTTACGGTGCTCTTGGAACTATGGCTATTGGTGAAGGCGGTGGTGAACTTGCAAAACAGCTTTTGAGCAAAACTTACGATGTTGCTTATCCTGGCGTTGTTGCAGTTTATCTTACAGGCGCTCCAGTTGCTGGTGTTGGTCCTCAGGATGTTGCATTGGCAATTATTAAGGCTGTTTTTGATAACGGTTATGTAAAAAATAAGGTAATGGAATTTGTTGGACCTGGAATTGCTAATCTTTCTGCAGATTTCCGTATTGGTGTTGATGTAATGACTACTGAAACAACTTGTCTTTCTTCTATCTGGAGAACAGATTCAAAAGTTGAAGAATGGTATGCAATTCATGGAAGAGCAGGTGATTATAAAGAAATTAATCCTGCTGAAGGTGCTTATTACGACGGCGCTATCGAAATTGATTTAAGTGAAATCCGTCCAATGATAGCTATGCCTTTCCATCCTTCTTGCGCTTATACTATTGAAGAAGTTAACAAAAACTTAATGGATATTCTTGAGGCAACTGAACAGCGTGCAAAAGTAAGTTTTGGTGATAAGGTAAACTTTACTTTGAAAAATAAAGTTATTGACGGAAAATTGTATGTTGATCAGGGGGTAATTGCTGGTTGTGCTGGTGGAGGTTTTGAAAACATTTGTGCAGCAGCAGATATTCTTAAAGGTAAAGATACTGGGAACGGCAAATTCTTATTGAACGTTTACCCAGCTTCTATGCCAATTTTCCAGGAATTGATGAAAAATGGTGCTTTCAGTGCATTGGTTAGTGCAGGCGCAATAATTAAAACAGCCTTCTGCGGACCTTGTTTTGGTGCCGGAGATACACCTGCAAACGGAGCATTCTCTATCCGTCATTCAACAAGAAACTTCCCTAATCGTGAAGGTTCAAAAATCCAGAATGGTCAGCTTGCTTCAGTTGCACTTATGGATGCCCGTTCAATTGCTGCAACAGCCGCAAACAAAGGCTTCTTAACTCCAGCTACAGATTATGACACAGAATTTAGTGGAAAAAAATATTTCTTTGATAAATCAATTTACGAAAAACGAGTATACGATTCTAAAGGTGTTGCACATCCTGAGGTTGAAATCCAGTTTGGTCCAAATATTAAAGACTGGCCAGAACAAAAACCACTCGCAGATGATTTGCTCGTAAAAGTTGTTTCTGAAATTCATGACCCAGTAACAACAACCGATGAACTTATTCCTTCAGGAGAAACTTCTTCTTTCCGTTCAAATCCACTTGGCCTTGCAGAATTTACTTTAAGTCGTAAAGATCCTGCTTATGTTGGTCGTGCAAAAGCCGTTCGTGATATGACAACTGAAATTAAAGATGAAATTAACGCTGCTTGTCAAACTTTTGGAAGTAAATATTCGGATATGTCTGACAAAATTAAAAAAGCTGGCATTGGTTCAACAATTTTTGCAGTAAAACCAGGAGATGGTTCTGCTCGAGAACAAGCTGCAAGTTGTCAGCGTGTACTTGGAGCTAGTGCAAACATTGCAAACGAATATGCAACCAAACGTTACCGTTCAAATCTGATTAACTGGGGTATGTTACCGTTTATTTATAAAGATGGAGATAAAAATCTTCCATTTGCAAATGACGATTACGTATTTATTCCTGGTGTAAAGAAAATGATTGAAGACAAACTTCCATCAATTAAGGCTTACGCTATTAAAAAGAATGGTGAAGTAAAGGAATTTGAACTTTCTGTAGGTGATTTGACAGACGACGAACGAAAGATTATTCTTGCTGGTTGTTTGATAAATTATAACAGAGCATAGGAAGAACTTAAAATTTTTCGCATATTCTAAACTCAGATAGAAGTAAAGTGGAAGCTGTTTCTATTTTTTGGAACAGCTTCCACAATTTTTTTAAACTATAAATATTCGTTTATTTCTTTTACTTTTTTTCTGTAGGATAAGTAAAAGATTATCCAGAAAATTAAATAAATAACTATAAAAACTGCAAACCATATTAGAGTGTTTTTCCAATCGAATTTTAACCATCCACCTAAAACATAACAAAGATACATTACAATGGAAGTAATCAAAAAGTGGATTACAGTTTGTTTTGTTAAACTCCATTTGTCAATTTCAAAAATTATACTTGTAGCTGAAAACATTAATCCAATAATTCCAGAAACTAAATAATTTGTGAATTGTCCGTGAAGTGTAACTGAGTAAGTTTTTATATTTAAAAGTAAAAGATTTAATAAAAGAAAACTTTGTCCTATAAATACGCCTGCAATAAAACCTAATAATCCTCGTTTTATTATTTGTTTAAACATAATTTCTCCTTAATTTGTTTCATATAACGACGTGAAACATTAACTGTAGAGTTGTTTTTAAAAATTACCTTAATAATTCCGCTTAAACTCAAATCCAATTTTTGAACAAGTGTAAAATTGGCAATGTCCGTATTCGAAATGCGAATAAAATGTGTCCATCCGCAATTTGTGGCTAACTGTTCAAATTCATACAAACGCATTTTTAGCAAAAGGATTTCCTTCTCCGTTTGAACAAAAACCTTTTTATCCATGCTAAAAACTTTGTAAATATCGGATTCTTTTATTGGAATACAATAATCTCCATCCCAGGCATTTAAAAAACACTCTTTACCGTATATATCAAACATAGAGATTTTATCCGCAATGTTTTGAATGTTTTTATTTATTTCAGAAGTATGAATTTGGCAAAAGGGTTCTTTACATTCTTCGACTTTAATTTCAGTTTTCAAGATAACTCTCCAATTTGTATTAGATTAAAGTTCTATATCCTATTGTAAGCAATGGACTGCTGTTTGAAAAGCCTGGAAAATTCTTTTTTTCATTACCAACAAGAAATCTACAGTTTCCACCAAATTCTAAAACAAATGCCAAATCTGGAGCAAATTGCATTTCAAGTCCGCCACCAATAAAAACATCAGTAATAAACGGAGATTGAAAAAACGAATGATTTGATGTTTTAAAAACTCCAAAATTTCCACCAGTAAATCCGTATACTCTAAAAATTAAATCATTACAATTATATTTACCGCCAAAAATCAGTTTGTTACCAATTGTTGCTCCTCCATAAGATGATTTGTTGTCAGTAATATTAGCACCACAACCTCCAATCATAATGCTGTCTCTTAAAACAAATCCATTGTCTTCACTTGTCAGACGGAATCCAAATTCTCCATAGCCTCCCGCAATTCCATCCATACAAGACCAGAAACCTCCATTTGTTCTTTTATATTCTCCATTTGCCTGAGCAAAACAACCAAAGCACAAAAGTGCGACCATTAAAGTAGATAAAATTATTCTTTTCATGGCTTTAATATAAAGGTTGATTATTTGTTTGTACTGTTTTTTGAGATAAGTGGTCGGATTTGAAGATAAATGGTGAAAAAAAATTACTTATCTTGTTTTTAACGCAGATTACGCAGATAACGAAGGATTCACGCAAATGTTTTTTTATAGGTATAAGAGTTTATTATAAAATCAACATTTATTCTGAAATTATTGATATGGTGTGTTATAATATTTTTAGAGGAAATATGAAAAAGAAAATTGCAGTATTAACTTGTGGCTGGTCAGTCTATTACATAAAAGATTTCCTAAAAGGAATACAAAAAGCAGGTGATGAAAGTAATGCCGATATTTATGTTTTTGTAGGATATAATCATACTGAATTTTCCGGTTATCCAAATTTTACCGGTTTTTCAATTTTCAGCCTTATCAATTATGAAGATTACGACGGTGTAATCATTTTATCAGATTTAATTGGAAATATTCGTATTCTTGAAAAAGAACGCCTTAGAATTTTAAAGGCAAAAATCCCTGCAATAGCAATTAATCACAAGCTTGAAGGTATAAGTTGTATGCGTATTGATAATTATTCTGGCGCATACGAATTGATGAATCATCTTATAAAACAGCACGGTTATAAGGATTTTGGATATTTAGGCGGTAAAGAAAATTCAATTGATATGTCAGAACGTTATAAAGCTTATAGAACAGCATTAACGGATAATAACATTCCAATTGATATGAACAAAGTATTTACAGTTGCCGATTCTGGTTATCCGTCTGGATACAATTTTATAAATGACTATGTAAAAGCGGGCAATAAACTTCCAGAAGTTCTAGTTTGCGCAAACGATTTACTTGCTCTTGCCGTAATGAAAGTTGCTCAAGAAAGAGGATTAAATGTACCAAACGATATAAAAGTTGTCGGTTATGACGATATTTTCTTTGCAAAAGGATTAAATCCTGCAATTACAACAGTAAGCAGTAATGCTCAGATTATCGGATTTGAAGCTGGTAAACGAGTGCTTTCTGATAATTTTGAGTTACAATCCTTGCGCTTAAAAAGTACACCGGTTTTTCGTCAGTCTTGTGGCTGTGAAAATCAAATAAATAATGCACAAAAACTTTTTACACTTGATGTAGTTGATGAATTAAGTAAAACCGAAGAATTCACTACACAAATGGAAAGAATTGAAGAAATATTTACAGAAGCTGGTGATATGTTCACTTTGCTTACAAACTTAGATATGTATTTCGGTAAATACCACACTTTTGAAGGTGATGATTTCTGCATTTTTATGAAATCAGATTGGAATTCTGTGTTAATAAATTCCGCTGAATCTTTACCGCAAAATTTAAATTACGGTCCGCAAATGCAGTCAATAGTTTCTATTCATAACAGTAAAAAGTATTCGCGAGAAATTATTCAAACTAGAGATTTGGTTACATCAAACATGCATTCAGAAAAACCTGAAATATTTATTTTCTTTCCAATTTATAATCACTCTTACGTTCACGGCTACATTGTTACAAAAAATAATTATTTACTAATTGATAATCACTACGGTTATACATGGACCCGAACATTTGGAACAAGCCTTGAACGCTTTAGAAAACAGAATATGTTCAAGCAAATGAGCCAGCAGTATTTAAAACTTTCTACAAAAGATGCACTTTCTGGAATGCTTAATCGAGTTGGATTGGAAAAACTTGCAAAACCGTTTTATGCACAAAATAAAAAAAATGGTCTTACAACTGTATTGTTCTTTGTTGATATAAATAAAATGAAGACTATTAACGATAATTACGGCCATTTACATGGAGATCTTGCTGTAAAAACTATTGCAGCAGCAACAATGGAAATTGTTCCTAAAAACTGGTTATGTATTCGTTATGGTGGTGATGAATTTTTAGTTGTTGGTAACAGTAAAAACTATAATGGTGAAGATTATTGTGAACAGATTAAACAACGGGTTGCAAAAAAGACTTCTACCATGCATTTACCGTACAATCTTTCTGCAAGTGTAGGTACTTTATCAGTTCCTCCTAACTCTGATTTGACTTTGGAACAGGCAGTAGAGAAGGTTGATGAAATAATGTACATACAAAAGCAGGAATTTCATAAAAATAATTAAAACTATATTCGGAGGATTTTATGGTTGATTATACTGAAGGTTCAGGCAAACAGTATCATACTGGAGTTGGCCCTGATGATATTGGAAAATATATTATTATGCCAGGAGACCCAAAACGTTGTGCTAAAATTGCTGAACATTTTGATAATGCAAAGCTTGTTTCTGATGTGCGTGAATATGTAACATATACTGGCACTTTGGAAGGCGTGAAGGTAAGTGTAACTTCAACGGGAATTGGAGGTCCATCTGCAAGTATAGCAATTGATGAACTTGCAAAGTGTGGTGCGCATACGTTCATTCGTGTAGGAACTTGTGGCGGTATGCAGGAAGAGGTTATGGGTGGCGATATTGTTATTGCTACGGGAGCTGTTCGTATGGAGGGGACAAGCCGTGAATTTGCTCCAATTGAATATCCAGCCGTTCCAAATATTGACTGTGTAAATGCTCTGGTAGGGGCTGCAGAAAAATTAAAAGCTCCACATCATATTGGTGTTGTTCAATGTAAAGATTCTTTTTTTGGTCAGCATGAACCTGAAATAATGCCAGTAAGTTATGAACTTGAAAATAAATGGCAGGCTTGGCTTAGAATGGGCTGTCTCGCAAGCGAAATGGAAAGTGCAGCTTTATTTATTGCAGGACAGTTTTTACGTGTAAGAGTTGGAAGCTGTTTCTTAGTTGTTGCAAATCAGGAAAGAGCAAAAAAAGGCCTGCCAAATAAGCAGGCTCATGATACAGAGCTTGCTATTACTGTTGCAGTAGAAGCTCTGCGTGAATTGATTAAGAAAGATAAAAACTAGATTTCGTTGTCAAAGTTTTTCTTTTCAATATCTTTGAAATATTTTACAGTTCCAACTTTGAGTTCGTCTGTAGCGTCGTCGTCACAAACGATTACGGCATTTTCATGCATCTGTAAGGCAGAAACTGTCCACATCTGACTGATTCCTTCTTCTACAGCGTGCTTAAGGGCAACTCCCTTATTGTGTCCTGTAATCAAAATCATAACTTCATCTGAATCGCAAACTGTTCCAACTCCAACAGTTAATGCAGTTTTTGGAACTTTATTTACATCGTGATCGAAGAATCGGCTGTTTACAATAATTGTATCCTGTGTTAATGCCATTTCGCGAGTGCGACTCTTTAATGAAGATCCAGGTTCGTTGAAAGCAATGTGTCCGTCGCATCCAACTCCGCCCATAAATAATCTGATTCCGCCGGCATCTTTAATTGCCTTTTCGTAATCTTCACATTCTTTTTTCAAATCTTTTGCGTTACCGTTCAAGATGTGAACATTTTCTTTTTTTATATTAATATGACTGAAGAAATTATCCCACATAAAGCGGTGATAGCTTTCTGGATGATCTTCTGAAATGCCAACGTATTCGTCCATATTGAAAGTTACAACGTTTTCAAATGAAACTTTTCCGGCTTTGTAAAGATTGATAAGTTCTTTGTATGTTCCAAGTGGAGTAGATCCAGTTGGAAGTCCAATTACAAAAGGCTTGTCCTTTGTAGGTTTTGCTTCATTGATGCGTGAAGCAATGTGATTTGCTGCCCATTTTGAGACAGTGTCATAATCAGGTCTAATGATTACTCGCATAGTATACTCCCAGGGTATCGCGTGCGCATCACGGAGGACACCCTTATGGAATTATATTATAATTTTTTGTTATAAGTTTGTCTACTAAGCTTTTACAGAATAACTGCTTACTCCAAGAATTGTTTCACCATCAACTTGTAAAGATCTTGGTTTATCAAAAGAAACCTGAATCTCATTTCCAGTTAAAACAATACAGTTTTTCTTATGTTTAATATGATCGCCTGTAAAAATGTTAGAGAAAATCAATAAATCACGGATTTTACATTTACCACGGAAAATTAAAACGGAAACTTTATTTTCAGGATCATTTCTGTCCTGATTTGGAGTTGCCATCATACCACCACCGTAATATCTTCCTTTCATTGTAGAAGCAAGCCAAACATTTTTATAAACGTGAGTAACACCGTCAACAGTAACTGTTGCTTTTGTTCTTTTATAATGGAACAACACTCCTTTTACAGCAATTGCAGTATAATTGATTGGCTTATTATTTTTGCGAACTTTTAAACGTTCTTTATCACCCATTTCACAACAATAACCGTCAATTCCATAACCAATTCCATTAATAAAGCGGTAATAATTGCCTTTTACACATACAACAGGTAGATTTTTCAAATAATCATTTATTTTTAATAACTGTTTATTTGTAGAACCCGAAATATCACGCATAAAATCGTTACCACAACCTGTAGGATAGTAATAAATATCATTTAATAAAGCATCACCTTTCAAAACATTTGCTACTTTATTAACAGTTCCATCACCACCGCAAAGAACAACTCGTTCATCACTTTTAAGATTTTTGAAAAACTTGTTGTAATCAAAGTTTGGTTCCATTTCAATATAATTAAGTGTATTGTTTTTTAGAACTTCATCAAGCTTGTAAGTTTCTGTTTTTGCTGTTTTATTTCCTGAAAGCGGATTGTAAATGATAGAATAGATTGCATTCATTTTTGATAACCTCTAATTTTTTTCAGATAAATTATATTCATCTAATTTTTGTTTTATAATTGCTTCACATCGGTTACTTAATTCTACTGAACGCATCTTTTGAACATCTTCTGCTGGAATCACATCCAAAAAGTCTAGATAAACATCAGAGCGTCCAAAAGGAAAAGCTTTAGCAATAGTTTCTGTTTTATATGCTGTCATAACAACGACTGGTACTTTTGCAGAAACTGCAATTTTAAAAACAGCGGCATGAAATGGCTGAAGTTCTAAAGTTTTGCTTCGCGTTCCTTCAGGATAAACACCAATGGAAACTTCATCTTTTTTTAATAACATGATTGCCCGTTCAATTGTAGGAATTGCAAGACGAGGATTCTCACGATTGATAGGCATAAAACAACATTTTTGAATAATTTTTCCGTAGAAAGGTATTTTTAAATTTTCAGGCTTTGTAATAAAAGCAACATCATACTTACGAAGAACATGCCATGTTGTAATAGGATCAAACTTGGATCTGTGATTGGAAACAAGAAGAAACCTTGTACCGGCAGGAATTTTTTCCAAACCGGTAACATGAACATGAATACGGTCAAGCCAAATAACGATTGCCGCAGAAACATTTATCATACCACGGAAAAATCTGTTATTTTTATTGTGTTCTTTTTTTGTGTTGATGAATAAACTCGAAATAATTACAAGTAAAACTCCAAGTATTTCAACTGTAAGAATTAAACCGATTAACCCCGCAAGAACTAACAAAACAAACTTAACTGTATTCATAAGCACAAACTAACACTCTCCGAAAATATTTTTACTTTGAAGCAGCATCAATAATCTTTTTTATATCAGCTTCGATGCCATCACAAAGTTTACCAGCAAGAACTTTTGCATTTGCAAGCCAAGCATCAGTTCCTTCGCCAGCTGGAACCATAGAGTTGATGTAGAATTTAATCTTAGGTTCTGTTCCAGAAGGACGTGCACTAACAATTGTACCGCTTTCCAAATAGAACTGAAGAACGTTGCTCTTAGGAAGTTTTGGATCTGCCATAAGGTCGCGAACTTTAATAACCTTTTCTCCGCCCAAAGTTGCAGGTGGATTAGAACGCATAGAAGCCATCATGCCTTTCATAACGTCTCCACCAGAAGCGCCTGGGAAGTATTGAGAAATTGCACGGTCTTCAAAGTATCCGTATTCCTTGTACATATCATCCAAATGTTCAAGCAAACTCTTTCCTTCTGAACGCCAGTAAAGAATCATTTCGGCACACATTGCTGCGGCAGAAACACCATCTTTATCCATAACAGAAGTTTCAACTTTATATCCGTAAGATTCTTCCAAACCAAATACATACTGGTAAGAATTATCTTTTTCGAAAGCAGCTTCTACAGCGGCAATCCACTTAAAGCCTGTAAGACAGTCGAGCATTGTAACGCCGTATTTTTTACAGATGTAGTCGCCAAATGGAGAAGTAACAATTGAGCGGATACATGCAGGTTTTGCAGGCATTTTTCCAAATTCTTTGCGTGAACGGAAAACATATTCCATAAGTAAAGCACCCATCTGGTTTCCGCTAAGAAGTACCCAGTTTCCGTCTTTATCTGGGAAAGCTGTACCAAAGCGGTCTGAGTCTGGGTCAGTTGCCATTAAACCGTCTGCCTTTTCTTTTTTGGCAAGTTCAACTGCAAGTTTAAGAGCTGGTTTTTCTTCTGGATTTGGTTTTTCAACTGTAGGGAAGTTTCCGTCTGGTTCGCGCTGCTCTGGAACAGTGATGATGTTTAATCCTAAATCTCCAAGAACTTTTTCTACGTGCATAGCACCTGTTCCGTGGAGTGGTGTGTAAACAATGCGAACATCCTTTGCCTTTGCTTTAATAAGTTCAGGACGGAAAAGCTGGTCTTTACACATAGCCCAGAATTTTTCATCAATTTCTTTATCAATAATTACAAGTTTTTCTTCTGCAATAGCTTGAACACGAGTCATAGTTTTTACAGATGTAACCTTGTTAACTTCTTCAATAATTCCTTTGTCATGTGGTTCAATTACCTGAGCACCATCGTCCCAGTAAGCTTTGTAACCGTTGTACATTCTTGGGTTGTGAGAAGCTGTTACGACAACACCAGTTTGTGCGCCAAGGGTGCGAATTGCGAAAGACAATTCTGGAGTTGGACGGAGGCTAGAAAAAAGATAAGCTTTTATGCCGTTTGCAGCAAAAATTAAAGCAGTAGCTTCGGCAAAAACGTCAGAGTTTAGACGACTGTCGTATGCAATTACAGCACTTAAAGTTCCATTTTTTGCACGTTCTGGGAAAGCTTTAATTACGTAGTTTGCTAATCCCTGTGTAGCCATGTTGATTTCAAGTGTGTTCATACGGTTTGTACCGCCACCCATAATTCCACGAAGACCACCAGTACCAAATTCCAAAGTCTGATAGAATCTGTCTTCAAGTTCTGTATAATCTTCTTTAGCAATAAGTTCTTCAACTTCCTTACTGAATCGTTCATCTTTTTCTGCAGCAATGTATTCTTTTGCGCGTTTTAAGATTTCGTTTTTGTCCATTTAAGTTCTCCTGATTTATCTAGTATAGTATATTTTACCTATTTTAGTCATTAGTTCTTAGTTTTTAGTGTTTAGAGATCAACTTCCAGCATCAGCTTCGGTAAGCATTTCAGTTTCCCACTTTAGAAGATCTCGTTCCATTTGAATATTTGTACCTTTTACATCGCACATAATACGGAAAACTGGTTCTGTACCACTGCCTCGCATCCAGATAAAAGCAATTGGGCGTTCGCCGGCATCCTTAAAAATAATTTTTAATCCACCTTTGCCAGAAAGTGAAAAATCTCTTACATCGCGGGTTTCTTTTGTACCGTTTGTTATTACCGCTTCCCATGAACAGATGTTGAACTTGTGTACAATTTCAGCTTGTTTTTCATTCCATTGTTTTAAGAAAACCTTCTGGAAGTTTGCTTTTAATATGCTATGATCTGTAGTTTTTACGTGAGTAATTGCTCTGCTTTCACTAACTCCGGTTGTTACATATTTTGGAAGAGTGTCTAAAACCTCTGTAAGGGTGAAATCAGCTTTATATTCTAAATCAGCTTTTTTGCACCACATTTTGAATAAGCCGGTATCGCGCATTGCTAAAAGTTTAATAATTGCAAAAACAGTATTCATAGGGTCGCGGACAGAGGAAGGATATGTAATTGTACCTCCGTTCGAACCTTCTCCGAGAATACGCACTGTGTAACCTTCGTTTCGTTTTTCTCGTGCTAGATTTACAACATTTGCTTCTCCAACTTCTGCTCGGAAAACTTCAGCACCAAGTGTATGTGCAATTTCTTCAATTCGCATAGAAGTAGGGCAGTTAACAGCAACTGCAGGATGGAAATTATCCTCGTTTTCGTGTTGCCAGATAGAATAAGTTAATTCTGCCAGAACCGACAAACTAAAAACTTCCTGCGCTTTTAATATAACGGCCTTATTTTGAACATTATCCCAATAAACAATATTACCGCGGTCTCCATCACAATCAGGCATATAACCAAGAACAACCTCATTGTGACCTTCCGCATGTAAACGTTCCATTTCAGCAGCAACATGCACAAGATTTTCTGTTTCCGGAATGATTTCGTGAACAATTTGTCCAGGTTTATTGTTTATACTGTAAAAATTAATTCCAAGCTTAGAAAAGTATTCATTATCAATTGAAAGTGTTCTTGCTGAACCGTTAAAATCACAAACAACACCAACAGGAGATTTCTTAAGTTCATTTTGCAAAAGTTGGAAAAAATTTCCCTGTTTTTGTAAATCTGCGGAACCAGAAATTGTAACGTTCATAAAGTCGTAATAGGCTTTTAAGGCATTGTGTTTAGAACTCTGAAATTCATCTTTAATATGCGAAAGTTCGTTCAAACTGCAATTGTCGGCAAGATATTTAATTTCGGCAATAGAATCTTCGTTTGCAATAAGTTCCTTAAATGCTTTTGTAACAATTGCATTTTCCTGGGCGTTTAATACTCCGCCGTCATTTGTTCCAAATTTTATACCGTTATGTCCAATCGGATTGTGACTTGCAGAAATGTAGATAAATCCGTCCAGCTTTTTAGAATAAGCCATAATTTCTGGAGCGGCTGTAATTCCTAAAAATTGAATAACTGCTTTTTTGCTTAAAAGAAGTCTGAGCATTGCGTCTGCAATTTTTGGTCCGGTTGGACGTGCATCCATTCCAATTGCTATTACCGGATTTTCAATACCAGTTTTTTCAACTAAATATTCAAAAAATACATTAGCCGCTGCTAACGAAAGATTATAATCATCGTCTGTAATATTAGGTGTAGAATCTTGTTCATTTCCTGATGCAGCGAAAACTTTGCGCCATCCGGAAGCTGATAAAATCATGTTGTGTTCCATTTCTCTATTATAACGCAGTTTACTCAGATTAAAAAGGATTACAAAGATAAATTTATAAAAAAAGATTAAACTTTCACTTTACTAATTCTAATTGATTAAATTTTTCCGTTTTAATATATTAGATTTACTATTATTTGGAGGTTTTTTCAGATGAAAAAGACTTTATTTTTAACAATTGCCGCTCTTGCCGTTTTAACTGGATGCAGCAGCAAAAAGGACACAAAAGTTATTACAGTTGGAGCTACACCAGAGCCACATGCAGAAATGCTCAATCTCATTATTGATGATATGAAGGCTGCTGGTTACACACTTAAAGTTCAGGAATTCACAGATTATGTAACTCCTAACGAAGCAGTTGAATCTGGTGAAATTGATGCTAACTTCTTCCAGCATGTTCCTTACATGGATTCGTTTAATGAAGAAAAAGGTTATCACCTTGTAAGTGTAGTTGGTACACACGTTGAACCTTTGGCATTATATTCAAAAAAATATGCTGCAATGTCTGATTTACCAGAAGGTGCTGTAATTGCTATTCCAAACGATCCAACAAATGAAGGTCGTGCATTGCTTCTTTTACAGTCAGCAGGTTTGATTAAACTTGATGCAAATGCAGGATTAACAGCAGTTCCAGCAGATATTACTGAAAATACAAAGAAATTTAAGTTCCAGGAAATTGAAGCTGCATCTCTTCCTCGCGTTTTAGCAGATACTGATGCTGCCGTAATCAATGGTAACTATGCTATTCCAGCAGGATTAACAGCTACAAAAGATGGTTTGTTCGTTGAAGGTGCTGATTCTCCATATGTAAACATTATTACAGTAAAAGATGGAAAACAGAACGATCCAGCTATTCAGGCTCTTGCAAAAGCTATTACAAGTCAGAAAGTAAAAGATTTTATTACAAAGACTTATCCAAATGGAGAAGTTGTTGCAACTTTCTAATATACAGTAACGCTGTAATTTAGCTGCTTGCGGTTGCCAAGAATATCGGTGACCGCAAGACCAAGCGTTGTTTTACCTGGAGTAAACATTGCTTCACCAAGAAGCTGAAGTTTTTCATCCGGATATACATCCGAACTTGTATACTTTTTCTTTCCGTTTACACAAGATTTTCCGTTTTCCTGAACAATTAAATCATAACCAATCTGATCAACTTCAACACCATTTATCATAATTGTCGTTTTATAAGGACAAGCAACTATATTACGTTTCTGATAAACTCTATACAAACCGGAAGTATAAGTTTTGTGAGTATTTAAATCAAAAAAATCACCATTTTTATTTGAAATATAAATTCCCGAAAGTGAAAGTTGAAGTTCGTTTTCCTCACGTGCCATAAGAATTTTCGGATTGATAGCTGAATTATTTTTAGTATCAATAATCTGAAATTCCAAATAACTTTGTTCAGCCTGCCAGCCGGAATTTCCGCTGTTTCCAATAATAGAACCTGCTTCAATATTTACATCAGTTTTATCTGTAACAGTTAAAGATTCTTCATCAAGGTTTCCGTAAACTGAAAGAAGATTATCTTCGTGGGCAATAATAACGGCACTTCCGAGCGTTGAAGGAAAAAAATCCGAATCTTCATCATTATCTGTAATAATAATTAAAACTCTTCCGTCTTCCGCAGCTCTAATTTCTTCAGGATCATTAAACACAAGTGAAGTACTTAAAATACCACCGCGGTTCTGTCCAAAATAAGACTTAAAAGTATCTTTTGTTACGTTTTCCTGCGGCCAATCAAAAGCAAATGTTGTGGCTAACAGACTTAAAGCAAGAATTTTGCAAACAATTTTTTTCATAAACGTCCACCCTTATTCTTTAGTAATTGAAATGCGCGAAATTGTATTGTCTTTACCAATGAATAAATCGTTTCCATAAGTTTGTACAAAAGCTGTTTCCGCATTAAATGAGAAAGAGCCTTCAATTGTGTTAGATTTTTCAATTATATAAACAGTATATTCGGATTTTTCACGGCCAAGTACGAAAATAAGATTTTCAGTTTCATCAATAGATAAAAGTTTTGACTTTACCGGAACATTATTATTTACCTGATTTTCAATGTCAAAAAGGCCAATGTTATTCTGGAAACCGTAGACAACTCGTTTACCATCGTTAGAAAAGTGAACGAGAGTTCGGTAAGGCATACAATCTGCAAGGAAGGTATGATAAATGATTTTAGGTTGGCTGTCTTCGCACTGTGTAAGAACAAATCGCTGTTTATCCTGACCTGAAACAGAGGCAATGTATTTTCCATCATTTGAAATATCAAGTCCAAGAATTACAGGATAATCACTTCCGCCCGGAGCAAAATTTACAGTGCATAAACCGTTTTCAGTTTCAAAAACTTTAATGGCTCCATCTGTAAAACCAACTGCAACATAATTTTCTTTAGCCGAAAATGCAGTAATTGGTAAAGTTCCTTCATAGCGCCAAACAATGTTACCAGTGGAATCACATTTAGCAAAGGAAGAGCCACCTGGTAAAAAAACAAAAATCTGATCGTCAATAAAATACGGATAACCTGCAGCTTTTATAACACCGCAAGGTTCTCCTTTGGAATTATAAAAAGGTGTATTATTTGCATCTGCAGTATATAAAGCAAAATACTTATTAGAAATGGAAGCTTTTGCAGGAAAAGTTTTATAAAGTGAAATAGCTCCATCTGAAGTAAAATAGCCAAGGCTTTGTCCAAGTCTAAAATAAATGTTTTGAGTGTCGGAAGGTAAATCTGAAATTGCAGGAGTTAAAGTATTTATTTTCCATACCGGATTAAACTGATATTCTTTAGATAATGGGCGGGGTGCCAGAAATAAATAAAAAATAGACACAAGAATTGTAACAATAAAAACAAGTATAGATAATTTTTTCTTAGTTTTCATAACAGTAATGATAATGGATTGACGCGGAAAAGTGAAGAGTAGTTTTTTACTTGACAAAATAACGTAATGAATGCAAAATAATACATAGATTTCAAACAAAATGGTATAAAAAAGTAAAATTGAGGTAACAAATGGAAGATGATATCTTAACAATTGAAGAGGTTGCAAAATATCTTCGTGTTTCTGATCGTACAGTTTACGATTGGGCACAGAAAGGCGAAATTCCTGCAGGTAAAATTGGAACTGTATGGAGATTTAAGAAATCAGAAGTAGAAAATTGGGTTAATGCTCGTTTATCTTCTGAATCTGTAAAACAGGCTGAACAGGCAATCCAAGTTAAGAATATTCTTTCTCCTGACAGAATTGTGTTTATAAATCATACTACAAAGCATGATGCACTTTTGGAACTTGCTGACGTACTTGCAACAGCTCCACAGGTAAAAAATGCACAGGAACTTACTCAGGAAATTTTAAAACGCGAAGAATTGATGTCTACTGCTATTGGAAGAGGAATTGCAATTCCACACGTAAGACTTTCTTCTGTTACAGATTTAGTAATGGCTGTAGGAGTTTGCAAAAAAAATCTTGATGATTTCCAGGCCCTTGATGAACAGCCGGTAAATCTTTTAATTATGATTGCCGCAGCATATAATCAGCATTCATATTACCTTAAAACAATTTCACACTTCAGTGCAAAATTAAAGAAAAAGGAATTAAGAGACGCAATTATGAATGCACAGACAGAAATGGATGTGTATAATTTATTGCTCAGAAGCTAAAATAAATTACGGTAAAATTACGGGGAACCATTTTGTTCGGTCAGAAAGATCTTGAGCAATTGTTCCCCAGGTTACTTTTGCCGTTGTTTCTCCCATTATAAAAGACAAATCCGTACCTTCAAGTTCATATTGCTGACCTGGAGCGTTAATGCCAGCTGCAGCCATTGCATGCGAATATTCTGGCGAAACTAACAGTAAACATTCAACTCCAGCAGATTTTAATAAAGTGCAAATCAGTAAACTTCTACTGTCACAGTCATTTCCAGTTCCTGTAAGTACACTTGGAAGGCAGGTAAAATCAGCTTTTTTAGGATCATCATCACGTTTATAATGAAACTCCTGTACCCAGCTTAAAAGCATTTGCGCGTAAGCAATGTCTGCGTTCTGAGGATTCTGCTTTTTTGCCAAAGGATATAAAGTTTCGAAAATGTCAGAAGAAACGGAAGATAAACGTGCATATCCGTCACGATAAATCATTCTGTAGTAACGTTGCCATGCTTCCTTCCAAAGGTTATGTTTTCCGTAAAGGGAAAGAACTGCATATTCTAAATCTACTACAAATTGAGCAGCTTCTTCATCAATGTTATCAATCGAGGTTTTTATACTATTACCACCAATTTTCAAGCTGATTTCTTTTCTACCTTCTGGAGGAAAAGCATAAGAAGTGATAATTCCTGGTGTATTAAAAGCTTCTTTATCGATACACAAACCGTTTAATGTAGACATAATGAACTGTTCGCAGGCGCTTTCCTGTTCTTCGGGCGCATAACAAAGAAGTGTAAGATAACAGCTATTCATAACAGTTGGTGCAGAAATTGCCCAGCCAGCATATTTTTTATCAATTGTCATTTTAAAAGTCGAAATGGCAACTTGTGTATTATTCCAGTAAAAATTATCTCCCTGATATTCAGCTTTTAGTTTACCCATATTAAGATTAAGTGCATCTGTTGAACTTTCTGGACCACCTGTTTTAGATAAATCATTAATTTTAAGGATTAAATCAACTGGAATATTAGGATGTGTAAAATGATAAGACATTCCGTCTTGTGTATAATCCACAACTTCGTAACCTTCGGGAATATCTATTAAAAAACCAAAATCTTTATCTTCAATTGTTTCTGCGTTGATTTTTCCTGTAAAAATTAAAATTATTGCAAAAAGTATAATATGTGTGGTTTTATGCTGTCTTGTCATTTTAAAACTCCTCTAGTATTATATTTCGGATGAATTTAGTTCCTATTTTATATGAGAATGAAGAGATTTACGTAATTAATAAACCTGCAGGTCTTGCTGTACAGGGCGGACAGGGAGTAGCCCATTCACTTGATGAAAAGTTTGCAAAGCAGGTTGGTCAGAAAGTTTATTTAGTTCACAGACTAGATAAAGATACTTACGGGCTTATGATAGTTGCAAAATCTCCAGCCGCCGCTTCTAAATGGACAAAATTGATTGGCAGTAAAGTTGCTGTAAAAGAATATATTGCAGTTTGTGCAGGAACTTTAAAACAAAAAAAAGGTGTAATTCGTGAAGATGTAATTCAACATGGCGAAACAAAAGCTGCAGTTACAAATTACGAAGTAGAAAAGGAATGGGATTTAGTTATTCCAGCTGATGAAGAAAAAGGTACGGTTGAATCAAAAATAAAAATGTCGCAAATTAGATTAAAACTGGAAACCGGCCGCATGCATCAGATTCGTATTCATTTAGCAAAACAGGGATGTCCAATTGCCGGTGATGATCAGCATGGAAATTTTAAAATAAATAAGTTATTGAAAAAATACCATAAAATTAAAGCACTTCAATTAGTTTCGCAAAAATTGATAATTCCAGTAGATGAACAACAGATGATATTTGAGATTTCCATAAAATAAAAACAATTCACAAAGCGATAACAATCTGTTATAATAGAAGTCTATGAATAGAAAATTACACAACATTCTTATTACAGGTGGAGCCGGATTCATTGGTTCCAACTTTATCCATTATCTTTTTAACATGTCTACAACAGATAAGTTTTCCGATGCAAACTTTGACGGAACAGTTGTAAACGTAGACTGCCTTACATACGCAGGAAACTTGGAGAGTCTTGCAGATGTTGAAAAAGCTTATGGCGGAAAGCGTTACTTCTTTGAAAAAGTTGATATCTGCGACCGCGAAAATATTGAACGCATTTTTAAACAGTATGATATTGATACTGTAATTCACTTTGCTGCAGAAAGCCACGTTGACCGTTCAATTCTTGGTCCTGAAGCATTTATGAAAACTAACGTTATGGGAACCTTCACTTTGCTTGATGTTGCACGTAACTACTGGAAAAAAGAAGACGGTACAATCCGCGATGACGTACTTTTCCATCATATTTCTACTGATGAAGTTTACGGTTCACTCGGTCCAAACGGTTACTTCCGCGAAGACACACCTTACGACCCACGCAGCCCTTACTCATCTTCAAAAGCAAGTTCTGACCACGTTGTAATGGCTTACTTCCACACATACGGATTACCAATCACATTGTCAAACTGTACAAACAACTACGGACCATTCCAGTTTCCAGAAAAACTTTTGCCACTTATGATTGCAAATATCCGCGACGGAAAAAATCTTCCTGTTTACGGAAAAGGTGATAATATCCGCGACTGGATTTACGTTGAAGACCACAACCGCGCAGTTTGGCTCATTGTAAAAAATGGTGTTACTGGCGAAAAATACAACATTGGTGGTGAAAACGAATGGACAAACATCAAATTGCTCCACAAAGTAATTGAACTTGCTGCCAAAGAACTTGGAAAACCAGTTGAAGAAATTGAAAAAACAATCACTTACGTAAAAGACCGCCCAGGCCACGACAAACGTTACGCAATCGACTGTACAAAAATCAAGACAAAGCTCGGCTGGGAACGCAAAATGACTTTCGAAGAAGGCCTTCTTGCAACAGTTAAGTGGTACTTAAACAATCCAGACTGGATTAATCACATTCTTTCAGGTGATTATGCAAACTGGATAAACAAAAACTATAAGGAACAGGGTAGATAATAATTAATAATTATTAATTAATAATTATTAATTGGGAGCGATTATGAAGGGAATTATACTTGCCGGTGGATCTGGCACTCGTTTATATCCAATTACTAAGGCTGTTTCAAAACAGATTTTGCCTTTGTATGACAAACCAATGATTTATTATCCACTCAGCTGTTTGATGCTGGCTGGAATCCGTGAAGTTTTGATTATTTCAACTCCACGCGACATTTCTTGTTTTAAAGAATTGTTTGGCGACGGTGCATGGCTTGGAATGAAGTTTGAATATGCAGTTCAGGATAAGCCACGCGGACTTGCAGACGCATTTATCATCGGTAAAGATTTTATTGGCAGCGATTCAGTTGCACTTGTTCTTGGCGATAACATTTTCTACGGACAGAGTTTTACATCAACATTAAAACGTGCCCGCGAAACTGTAGAAAGCGGTAAGGGCAGCGTAATTTTTGGTTACCTTGTAAAAGATCCAACTGCATACGGTGTTGTTGAATTTGATAAAACCGGAAAAGTTTTGGGAATTGAAGAAAAACCTGCACAGCCAAAATCAAACTATGCTGTTCCGGGGCTTTATTTTTATTCAAATGATGTTGTAAACATTGCAGCAAATGTAAAACCTTCTGCTCGCGGCGAAATCGAAATCACTTCTATCAATAATGAATATTTGAACCGTGGAGAACTTAAAGTTGAGCTTCTTGGTCGCGGAATGGCCTGGCTTGATACAGGAACTTATGACGGACTTTTGGAAGCAAGTAATTTCATTGCCACAATCCAAAAGCGTCAGGGAATGTATGTTTCATGTCTCGAAGAAATTGCTTTCCGAAACGGCTGGATTACAAAAGAAGATATGCTGGAAATGGCAGCAGGATATAAAACAGATTACGGTAGATATTTGGAATACATAGCTAATAATTAATACTAAGTAAAAACTCAAAGAATTGTGTTTTTATTAGGTTGATTATAATTCTAAAAATTTATAAAATATAATAAATTGTTATATTTGGAGTTTACATGTCTGAGCAAGAAATAAAT
>JAZLFF010000044.1:0-18124 GCA_045615645.1 Treponema sp. | reverse complement strand
TAATGTTACCATCTTTATCAACTGCACAGTTTTCTACATAACCTTCTGTCATTTCGAGGTAGCGAGGACCCTTTGCTTTAGTTGCATACATTGTACCAACCTGAGAACGCAAAGATTTTCCAAGATCTTCAAGACCAGCACCAACTTTCAAACCGTCTTTAGAGTAAGCAGACTGAGTACGACCATAAACAATCTGCAAGAAAAGTTCGCGCATAGCTGTGTTGATAGCATCGCATACAAGGTCAGTATTCAATGCTTCAAGCAATGTTTTTCCAATAAGGATTTCAGAAGCCATAGCTGCTGAGTGTGTCATACCAGAACAACCAATTGTTTCAACAAGAGCTTCTTCAATAATACCATTCTTTACGTTCAAAGAAAGTTTACAAGTTCCCTGCTGTGGTGCACACCAACCAATTCCGTGTGAGAAACCAGAAACATCTTCAATTTTTTTAACCTGAACCCATTCTCCCTCTTCTGGGATTGGAGCAGGACCATGATATGCACCTTTAGCTAAAGGACACATCTTTTCGACTTCTGCTGTATAAGTCATTTTATACTCCTTCTTCTATGATAATAAAAATATATCAATATTAATAATGGCATTTTAGCATTATAAAAGATGTTTTTCAATGGATTTTTAATTTGCTTTTTTACTATACCCATTATAAAATAGACAAGATGAAGAAAAAGATTGCTATACTTGGAAGTGGATGGGCTTTTGAATTTATTGATTCTGTAATTCATGGTGTTCAAAAAAAACTTCAGAGTTTAAACATTGACGCTGATATTTTCTTTTTCACCTGTTATAGGTTCAGGAATCCTGACAAATCAATTAATCTTTATGGTTATCAAATTTTCGATATTATAAATTTTTCCGATTTTGACGGAATAATTCTTCTTTCAAATCTTTTTGAAGATGATGATGTCCTTGAAAAAGTTCGAACAAAGGTTGTTGAATCAGGGGTACCCTCAGTATCTTTAGTACGAAAACTTTTTGGACTCCACCACATTTACGTAAATAATTACACAGGTTTTTTAAATCTCATAAATCATCTTATTGATGAACACAATACAAAAAAAATTGCATACATTGGTGGAATTGAATCAGATGTTCAGAGTATTGAACGTTTTAGAGCTTTTTCTGATGCAATGCATAAACATTCACTTAAAATAGACGAAAAGCTTATTTTTATGAATGGTGACTGGTCATTTAAATATGCATATGAAAAAGGTCTTTTACTTTTTGCAGATAAAAGAAATCTTCCAGATGCAATTGTGTGTTCAAACGATAAATCAGCTTTAGGCATTATTCAGGCTGCCTCAGAATTAAAAGTTCAAATTCCGGAAAAAGTTAAAATTATTGGTTTTGATAACGATCCATTAACAAAATGCACAATTCCTTCCATTTCTACAGTTGATACAGAAAGTGAAAAAATGGGAGAGAAAGCTATAGAATTAATTTTCACACAGACAGAAGAATTTCAAAACATTGAATTAAAATCCAAAAAAGTAATAAGACAATCCTGTGGATGTTGTAACACAAAGCTTACTCAAGAACAAAAAGATTATACACTTAAAAGTCTTTATCTTCAGGATGAAGAAGAACGTTTTGCTGTTCAACTTAGACATACGGAAGATGTATTTATAAATGACGACAGCGTTCATATTTTCTGGGAAAATACGCAGAATTTTTATTTAGGCCGCCATGAATTTGAAGGTGATAACTTTGCTATTATGCTCAAAAAAGAATTAACAAAGTCACTTTTATATCAGGATGCAGAATATACGGATTATGGCTTTGGTGAAGAAATGCAAACTATTGTAAATTTATGCAATGGTAAACTGGTTAATCCTGAAACAATTAAGACAAAATCTCTTATGCCAGCTAATCTTTTTAAAGGCAAAAACAATATTTTCTTATTTCTTCCACTTGTTTATCAAACAAATATTTTTGGTTACTATGTAGCTAAAAATAATTTAAAGCTTCTCACAAATAAACGCGGTTATCCGTGGTCTAAAAACTTTGCAAACAGTATAGAAAAGCTTAGAGAAAAAACAAAATATCGTTTATTAAGTCAAAAATATCTTTACCTTACAACTCAGGACGCTCTTTCTGGTGGATATAATCGAGCTGCCCTTGATTTATTCGGCAATGAAATGTACGAATATAACAGACATAGTAATCTTCTTACAGCAATTTTCTTTATTGATATTAACTCCATGAAGATAATTAATGATAAAAATGGTCACTTGCACGGCGATCTGGCAGTTAAAATGGTTGCTGAAGAACTTCGTAACAGTGTTCCTGACAAATGGCTTGTAATTCGCTACGGTGGAGATGAATTTGTAATTATTGGTACTGCACAAAGGAACGAACGTTTTAACTATCTAAAAGACATTAATAAAAAACTTAAGGAACATTGTATTGAAATGGAATTACCTTATAAAGTTTCTGTAAGTTATGGTTACGATTATATTAAACCTGATGAAGTTGATTCTTTACTTCAGGAAATAAATAAAGTCGACAAATTAATGTACATTAATAAAACTAAGTATCACAACACTCATAAAGTTTCTGAATAATAGACATTTATCTACATTCATTTACTCTACACAAATTTAAAACTCAATTTTTTTACACTTGAAGTAATTCAATATCCTGTTTAAAGTTTTTGAAGGAAATTGGCACAATTTTTTCTTCCCCAGCTTCCAAAATAATCAGTTTATAATCAGTTTTTGTAAATTCTAAATGCCAGATTTTGTTGGTGTCCGTAAATTTGTTCATTAAAAGTGCTTTAATAATTTCTCCAGTTAATTTTTGCTGTTTACTAAATTTAAGAGAATTATTTATAGTTTGGTCTAATTCTTTTAAATATTTTTCTTTATTTTGCAAAAACTCTTCTATTTCTGGAAAAGGATTATACGGAAATTTAGCATCAGCAATTTTTACCAAATCTCCGCCATTTACCTGCAAAAGAGAAGCTTTTACTTGACTTTGTATATAAAGACGAAGCTTTACAGAAGGAGTAACAAAAATTTCCCACGTAACATAACTTGTTGAAAAGTTGATTTCAGCCTTATAAGAAGAAAATTTATTTTCAAAAGCATCAAATTCTTTTTTAGCATTAATAATTGATAAAGACAGAGCATTTGTGCGAACCATGTTTTTGTGCAACATATGAACAAAGTGTTCTTTCCAAAAATCTGATTCTATATCTTCGTACATAAAAATCCTCCTTCTAAAATGGTAAATAAGTTGCTTTATTTCCCGCTAAACTTACAATCCACTGGCGACACTTTTCATACGCAAGCCTTCCTTCCAATATCCACAAAACATTTCCGTTTTGCGACGGCATAGTTGGAATATTTCCTTCACCATCTGTAAAAATAATCAGTCCATTGTAAGTAGTTTTATTTTCAAAATAAAAATCTATTGCAGGTTGAAAATTTGTGCCACCGCGGCCTTTTATTTCTTTCAAATCAATTTTTTTACGAAATGTAATTGGTGTTGTATTTTTGATATTAACATCAAAAAATATTAAGTCTATTTTTTCAATTATTCCAAGAAAGAAAAAATTTTTAATTGCATGATAAAAATGTGTAAAACTTTCTTCGGTAATTGAACCACTTACATCAATTGCAATTAAAATATTTGCTTTTCGTTCATAACGGCTTCCCATTGCCTTAAAACCATAACGGCGGCTTGGTTTCATTCTCGTAAGCGTTCTTGCTGCTGAAACAATATTTGCCCTGAATTGAGTAAGAGCTTTTCTGTAATCAAAATAAAAATCACATTCCTCTTTTATTTTACAAATTGCGTCTCCGCCAAGTCCACCCCACCCTTGTTCACTTTCAGCTTTTTGAATCTGCTGTTTTATATCGTTCAAAGATTCTTCATTTTCTTCCCATAATTCACTTGCTTCGTCTAATTGTGGAATAGAAAACTTTTGCGAATCTTCAGCTGAACCAGAATTTTCAGAACCAGCAATTGCCGTTTCATTTATTAAAAATAAAAGACGATTATACCATTGCTCGTACGATAAATCATCCAAAGTTTCCAAATATCCGCTTTTCGGATTAATGTGAATATTTTTTTGATAAAACTTTAGTTCGTCAGAATCAATCCACTTAATACCAAGCGGATGCTCCAGCGTTGTAAAGCGAATTGCCTGATTTTTGCAATATTCAACACCGGCAGTTTGAAATCCGCTTTTAGTTTTATAAAACTGATTTATTGTAACGTCGCTTGCAAGCAATAAAACACCTTTTTTTGCGTTGTAAGGTTGCCTTTTATAAGGATGCTCCAAAAGTATTCGAAATATTTCAATTTTTAGAATTTCTTCAAGCTGATTATCGTCGGATTTTGTCAAAAGCAACGGAGAATATTCAATTCTAAGCTTTCCAGTTCGCATTGGAACTGTAAGATTTTCGTTTGGAACTAGTGTATGCGTACATAAAATTGAAAATAAAAGAGGCTCCTTTATAAACCAGTCAGAGGAAATCTTTTTAAGTCTTTGAGATAAATCCATTTTGTGTATACTCTTTTTAACACGGTTTTAGAGATTTATTATAAAATCCATTAAGTTTTCGTATAATTTTGGAGCATATGTCGAAATAAAAACTAGAGTTTTTGGATAACTTTCGGCACTGCACAAAGATGCAAAATGTGATTGTATTTCTTTTTTAGAAGAAGTTTGTAAAAATTCAAAATAAAAATTTAAATTTTTTGCAATTTTTTCACAAACCGATTTATTAGTTTCGTAATTTTCTGCTTCAATAAAACGGAACAAAGACGTATTTATTTGTGTAAGATCTGTAAAGGTTGCGTTTGTTAATGTTGCCTTCAATTCATCAAAATTTTCAAGAAGGATTGTTTGTGCTGACGGAAGATTATGTTCCATTACGAAGCGAAAAAATAAACTTGTTGCTCGATTTCCGATAATTCCGGACACTATAGGTTTTTGTAAATTCGTAAGATTTTCAAAGTTTTTTATAATTTGTGAAGTACGTTCCCAACTTCGGCGGTCAGGATAACGCTCTAAATCATCTGATTTAAAATCTACATCTTCACCGTCAAGAAATTCTGGATTTTCTGAAATAAAACTGATTATTCGTCTGTCAATTTCTGCTTTTTCTGCCCAAATAAGCCAGTCTTCCACTGTCGGTTCAAAAGTATAAATATTAAAACGGCTTACAAGAGCAGGATCAAGGTCGGTAAGCTGATATTCATTGCCGTTGTTAACTGCACTTATAATTCTGCTGCCTTTCGGAAGCGTTTTGCCGGCAAGTTTACGGTTTAAAGTCAAATCCATAATTGTTTGCAAAACTTCCGGACGTGCACGGTTTAATTCATCCAAAAACAATACAACAGGTTTACCATCGGTCGGAAACCAGTAAGGTAACATAAAATCAGTTTTTCCCGTTGTTTCATTTTTTTCAGGCAATCCGATTAAATCTCCAGGGTCGCTCATTTGACCTAAAAACAATGTAACAACTTTTGCATTTTTTGAAGAAAAATACTCTTCCAGGATTCGGCTTTTACCAATTCCATGTTTTCCAACTAACATAATATTTTGAGTTGGAGGAGTATTATCTAAAATGTAGTAAAGTTGTTCTGTGTTAATTGTCATAGGCGTTATCTAGTATTTTCGATTTTGAAATCAGTATTTTCAAACTGCTGTTCCAAATAATATTTAATACTATCCTTGTTTTTTATTTCGTATTGCGATTGATTTGTCTTTACATTATATGAAAAATAGTAAGTTCCTAAATTCAAAATTGTATCTTCATTTTTTGAAAGGAACATATCAAAAATGTAATCTTTCCACTCTAACCACGAACCATTTGGTGAAGTAAATTTAAAATTAACTACCTGATATGGAGTGTCTGGTTTTAAATGTGAAAAATAAAAATATCCATCATTATCTGTTGTTGCAATAGAAAGTTTACCAGTTGCTGTTTCTTTTACAGTAATTTGAATCCCGTGAAATTTTTTTCCATTAAAAGAAACATCATCATAACCTGTGTAATTCATTTCTACTCTTCCAGCAGCAATTGTTACACCTTCTTTTGGTTCTTTTGGTAATGAAGAACAAGAAAGAAAAGTTGCAATATTTAAAATGGAAAATAAAACTAAATAAACTTTTTTCATAAAAATCCTCAAATTAAAAAGGATGTCTAATAATGAAAAATATTTTTAGACATCCTTTTGTAATAAATTATTTTTTTAAACTTACTCTGTTGGTCGTTTCTTAAGGTTTTTGCTTTCTGCAATTGCCTGACCTTCACCTACTTTTTGTTCCATCATAGCGCGAACTTTAAGTGGAAGACCGAACAATGTAATAAAGCCCTGTGCATCTTTATGGTTATACAATTCGCCAGTTGTAAAGGATGCAATTGATTCATTATACAAACTGTATTTTGAACCAGAACCAGCACCACGAATAGCACCTTTAATCAACTTAACTTTTGCCCAACCAGTTACTGTTTCTTCAGTTTTATCAACAAATGCCATACAAGCGTCCATTAAAGTTGTAAACCATTTTCCATCGTAAATAAGTTCACCAATACGGATAGAAAGCTGCTGTTTGTAGTGGTAAGTTTCGCGGTCCAAACAAATGTGATCCATCATTCTGTGAGCAAAGTAAAGAATTGCTCCACCTGGAGTTTCATATACACCACGGCTTTTCATACCAACGCAGCGGTTTTCACAAATATCTACAAGACCAACACCATTGCGACCACCAATTACGTTCAATTCGTTTAAAAGGTCCAATGCATTCATTTTTTTACCGTTCAATCCAACTGGAATACCTTTTTCAAAATCGATTGTTACGTATTCTCCATCTTCAGGAGCTTCTTCTGGAACGCAAGTATTTTTAAGCATATGCTTATAGTTTGGTTCATTTTCAGTTTTTTCAAGTTCCAAACCTTCGTGAGAAAGATGCCAGATGTTTTCATCACGTGAATAAGACTGATCTTTCTTCATTGGAACTTCAAGTCCGCGGTCTTCCAAGAATTTAATTTCTGCTTCACGGCTATCCATATTCCATTTGTCATCACGCCATGCTGCAATTACCTGCAAGTCTGGAGCAAAAGCTTTAATTGCAAGTTCAAAACGAACCTGATCGTTACCTTTACCAGTAGCACCATGACAAATTGCAACTGCTTTTTCCTGACGTGCATATTCAACTAAAATTTTTCCGATTAATGGACGTGCAGTTGAAGTTCCTAAAAGATATTCATCTTCATAAACAGCATTTGCTTTAAGAGCTGGCCAAATATATTCTTCAATGTATTCCTGACGTGCATCAACAACATAACAAGCAGAAGCACCTGTTTTTAAAGCACGATTTTTAATTGCAGCCCAATCATCACCTTGGCCAACGTCAATACAAACTGCAATTACATCATAATCATAATTTTCTTTAAGCCATGGGATGATAACTGTAGTATCAAGTCCACCAGAATAAGCTAAAATAACTTTATCTTTTGCCATATATTATCTCCTGCGGGCATAAAACCCAATATTTTGCATAAATATACAGATAATATACAGTTTTTTGCAAATATATGCAATACTTAGATTATTTAGATTATTTACTTAATTCCGAGGAGCTTTTGCAGGATCTATTGGCTGTCCGTTCTGGAACACCATAAATGTAAGTTGAGGATTTCCACTAATTGAATCTATACCTGCAGTTCCAAGTTCTGCATCTGAAATAACATAATCACCTTTTTTTACTTTTACAGTTCCCATTCCAGTGTAAGCATAAATTAATCCAGTTTTTGACTGAACAAACAAAACTTGACCAAAACCACGGTAAACACCAACATACATTACAGTTCCTTCGTGAATACATTTTACAACTTCATCTTTTGCAGCCGAAAGTTGAACGCCAGAAACTTTACCTTTAATTGGTGTAATTTTCGGATTTTTTACCGGCCACTTTGTAGATGAGTCGGAAGAAACTGTAGCACCATATGAACGAGTATCAGGAGCTTTATCAGTTACAGAAATTGTAGTTTCAGTTTTTGTATTTGAAACGTTTGCACTTTTTGCATTAGTTGATACTGTAGAAGAATCTGGAGCCTGAGTAATTTTTAATTTTTGACCAACTTTTATTACTGCCGAAGAATCTAATCCGTTTATTGAAAGTAAATCGGCTACGGACATATTGTTATTTTTTGCAATTCTATAAAGTGTATCACCTTTTTGCACTGTATATTCTGAAGTTTTTACAGCAGAAACTGTAGGTGCTGAAGGTTTACTAGCTGATAAAGCCGTTGCAGTACCAATATCTGCGTCAGGAATAATAAGTTTTTGTCCTGCTTTTAAAACATCATTTTCAGAAAGATTATTTGCCGTTCGTAACTCAGCTACTGTAATCTGATATTTTTTACTAATAGAATAAAGAGTATCACCCTTTTGTACTGAATACGTAGTATCTGCAAACGAAAAAGAAACACAAAAAATTAAGCTTATAATAGCTGCTAATGATTTTTTCAAAAATAATTTGTCCATACTCTATTTATCGGCAATTATTTTTCGAGTTTTATCACAAAATAATATTATTAAAAAAATCGTTTACATTTATTCCACTAATAATTTTACCTTTTGGATAATGTATCATCATGCCGTCTCGCCCACTTTGCAAATGTGAGGAGGTAATTCCGTGCTTAATAGAAATATCAGCTTCCATAAGAGCGGAAAAATGATCGCAAATTCTAACAAGTTGACCATCTACAGGCTCATAATCCGCAATATTATATTTATTATTCAATTCTTCCCATGAAACAACTTTCGTTTTTCCATTTAACATTATTCTGTTTGAAAATTCATCACTTGTATAATAAATTATTTCATTTACATAAAACGGTTCCATTAACGGAACAAGTTCTTTATTTACAATTTCATCTTCAATTTTTTTTACTATATTTGGAAGGTCGTCCGTAGCCTGTTTTACTGGCGAAATTATGTCTCTTGTTACAGATTCAGGCAAATCATGAAAAAGTGCACTAAAGTAATTATTAACAATTCTTCGTTCGCACATTTGCGGATTTGAATCGCGTCCTAAAAGTAAAGTCATTATTGCAACAAAAAAACAATGTCCCAAAACTGAAGTTTGTGGAACTCGAGGAGTTTGATTCCAACGAGTCTGGAATCTCAGTTGCTCAATTTTCAAAAGAAAATCAAATGCTTTTTGTTGCGTCATCAGTTTTTGAAGCCCTTCCAAATCCATAAATGGCTGAATATCTGATTTTAACTCTGTTTCAATATGTTCAAGGCGAGCGTGTTCATTTACAACGGCAAGCATTTCAAGTTCGCGTATTGTAGAATATTTATGCGCAGCGGAATAAACATGAACAGTATCTAGTAATTCATCTGGAACAGGAAAAGAACCTGATTTTTGTCCAATATAAATTGTAAAATTTGAAAACAAATCTTCATCTTTAATTAACTGGCGGTACTGATTTAAAACCCATTCGTTCAACCGCATATATTCATCTGGAAATTCTTTTTTTAATAACTGTTGAACTGGGGCTTTTATATCGCAAAGTGCAATTTTTTTTAGTAAATCAAAAAAGGATGCATACATCATCCAGGCCCAATCAATTTTTTTACCTTTATGTTCTTCATATTTACCGATGATGTAGGCAATTACCATTTTTTCACCGGCTTTATCCATTTCTACTAAATCAAAAGGGCGGATTAAATCATTCCAACGTTGAATTGAAAATCCTTCAAATATTTTTAATGCGAGTTGTTTGTCCATATGTGAGTCTTTTATTTTAAAAATTTAATTACTGAGGCCTGCTTTGTGGTCGGCATCCATTTTATCCTTCCAAACGACAGCCTTTTTTTTAACTTCTTCTGCCTGTTCTGCATTTCCAATTGCAATATACAATTTACGCAATGCAAGCAGGTATTTAATTCCGTTTCGCATATCATCAATACGACGTGTTGAAAGTTCATATTTATCTCGATAAGCGGTGGCAGAATCATTAAGCATTTTAGTTACAAGTCGAATATACAAAACTGTAGATTCATAATTATCTGAACGAGGATCAAAATAATCCTTCATTGAAGCTTTCATATCTATGAGATTTTTTGTTACAGTTGCATAACGACCTTCAAGTTCTACGAAAGACCATTTCCATTTACTATTATCGCCAAAAGCATCTTTTAACAAAGTAATTGCCAAACCAAGTTTACGAATAAGCATATAACGACGAGAAAGTGGTATATTTTGTATTCGTTCATGATATTCAGCTAAATCTGAATATGGAATATCTATAGTATTTGTAACAACTTCTTCCAAATAAATAATTGCTTTATAAAGAATTTTACGAGCATCATTTAAGGCATCGTTATTTTTTACTTCCATTAATTTCCATGACATACTGTTTTGAGCCATAAAAAGTGAGGAAATATAAATCATATCATCACACAAAAGGAGTTTTTTATTTTCTAAATCTACATCTCCTTCGTGCATACCATTGAGCATAGTTTTTTCTTTTTCAAGAGTAGCGGTAATCTTGTCTTTGTACGGTTGAATTGTTTCCTGAAAATGAAGCCTTGTTTCTTCTGAAATTTTAGCCATTAGAAACCTCCACTGTATTTAGTTAGCATAGATTTTGCATGCTCCAGAGACTGGGCAGTATCAGCATCACCAGAAAGCATTCGAGCAATTTCTGCAACTCTTGCCTCTCCTTCCACTGGATACACATTCGACTGCGTAATCTCTCCAGAAACAGTTTTCTCTATCTTAATCTGATTATCGGCATAAACTGCTATACTCGCTAGATGTGTTATGCAAAAAATTTGTTTATTTTTTGCAAGATTTTTCATATGTGCACCTACAGCAACGGCAACTTCACCACCAATTCCTGTATCAATTTCATCAAATATTAACGTTTGAACATCATCGGTTTGCGCAAAAATGGTTTTTAATGCAAGCATAACGCGCGAAAGTTCACCACCTGAAGCAATTTTTGCCAGCGGTAACATTGGATTTCCAGGGTTTGCACTTATAAGAAATTCAACATTATCTTTGCCATAAGGTCCGCATTTTTGTTCAATTTCGGAACCTTGTTTTTCCTGAATTTGCACGCCAAACTTTGTACCAGACATACCAAGTTTTGCTAAAATTGCATCAACTTCCGTTGAAAGGATATTAGACGCTTCCTGGCGGCGGCGCGTTAGTTCGGAGGCGCGAGTTAAAACTTCTTTTTCCAGTTTTTTAATTTCTTGTGCAAGCGCATCCTTTTTATCTTCACTTCCGCCATTTTCATCTATAAATTTTTGAGCTTTATCTAGGTACTCAAACACTTCAGACAAGGGTGCATTTACAGACGATGCATACTTCTTTTTTAAGTTATAAATTTGAGAAAGCCTATCTTGAACTTCCTGTAATCTTGCAGGATCAAAAACTAACTTTTGTTGATATGAAGAAAATTCTTCTGCAATGTCCGATAATTCATAGAAAGCGGATTCCAACCGTTGATCTAAAATTGCTGCAGATTTATCTAAATCAGCCACAGTAGAAGCTTCTCTTCGGATTTTTTTCATAACCGGTAAAACGGATTCTTCCGTACTGTTTAATAACTGAGTAATAGCATCTGCACTTGAATATATTTTTTCAAAAGATAAAAGTCGGGATTCCTCGGCTTCAAGAGTTACATCTTCGTCTTTTTTTAACTTTGCTTCAGTTATTTCCTGCACAGCAAAATTCATCATATCAAGTTTTCGAAGTCTGTCGCTCATCGACATTGAATATTCATCATACAGTTTTCGTTTTGCAACTAATTGTGCATAAACTGATGTGTATTCTTCAACTTCAGTGACAATTCCTGCTCGCGCATCAAGAAATTTTCTATGTTCAGGAACTTTCATTAGTGATTGATGTTCATGCTGCCCATGAATATCTATCAAAAAAGCGGAAAATTGTGAAAGATCAGTTCGCGTTACTGGAGTATTGTTTATCCATGCACCAGTTTTTCCAGTATCACGAATATAACGCCTTAGTAAAACCCGATTATTTTCTACTTCAATACCGTGTACATCGAGCCATTGCCATGCATTTTTGGGCTCTTCATCTTCAGCCAAAGGTTTGCAAGGCTTTTTTTCAGGTAATACAAAAGTACCGCTAACACTAGCTTCATTTTTTCCATTTCGAATTTGCGACAATTCGGCTTTTCCACCAAGCAAAAACGAAAGTGCACCTATAAGAATAGACTTACCTGCTCCAGTTTCACCTGAAAGTACAGTAAATCCTTTATTAAATTCCAAATAATCTGAATCAATAAGAGCAAAATCTTTTATTGTAAGGTCTTCAAGCATGAGGGCCTCCCGACCAGTTCAACTTTGAACGTAATGCGTTGTAAAATGTTTCAGTAGTACAACACACAAGCTTTACCTTATCTTCCAATTTTGTAACTTCAACAAAATCTCTATTTTCAAGACTAAACGGTTCCTGACCATCAACCGTCAAACTAACATCTTTCGTTCGACTAGGTTCAACAGTAATTGACAACATTCCGTTTGGACTCAATACAATTGGTCGACTAGATAAAGAAAACGAATTAACAGGAGTCATAACAAAAACATCAAGATTAGGATCCACAATCGGCCCACCAGCCGCAGCAGAATATGCCGTAGAACCAGTTGATGAACTTATAATAACACCATCCGATTTCAATTTACATAAAGGTAAAGAATCATATTTTACATCAAGAGATATTGTTCTTGCCGCTCTTTTTGCACTAATTACAGCATCATTCAATCCAATTGCAGAATATACAACCTTATCATTTCTATAAACTTTTACCTGTAATAAACTTCTTTCAGTAACAGGAGCATTATCTTGTAAAAACAAATCAAGTTTATATTTCCACTCAAAGGGTTGAACCGAAGCCAAAAAGCCAAACTGACCAAAGTTTACAGGAAACAATGGAATACCAGCTTGAACACAACTTCTTGCCGCATAAAGAACAGTTCCATCACCACCCAAAGTTACAACAAAATCATAATCTTCAAACGAAGTATTTTCACAAAATCCGTCAAAACTAAACATTTTCGTTTCAATGTTTTTCTTTTTCAGATAATCTGAAATCTCTTCAGCCAGAGACATAGATTCTTCTTTACTGATATTAACAATTATTAATACTTTTCGAACTTCCATTATGGTAACGAACTTAAAACCTTTACAATTTTAGCACTTTCATTATGAGTTAACCGTGGATACAAAGGCACATGAATACATCTTAAAAACAGTGACTTTGCATGAATACATTTTTCCGATAATTCATCATTCAAAGCTATAACAGAATCAGCAAAAGCCGATTGCACTTCAACATCTTTTTTTGCTGCATATTGTTTTACATCTTTTACAGAACTTGAAAGAACTAGAGGGAAACTACACATAGTAGAACCATCTTCCATTTCACGTGCAAACATTTTATGATGTCCAATCAAACACGCCTGCTGATACATACTGTACAAATCTTTACGAGTTTTTTCATTACGCTGATATTCTTTCAACTGAATCCACGCTAAAGCACAATTAATATCAGGCAACAAATCAGTTAATGGAGCGTCATCAACATATTTTTTTAAAACTATCCATTCACGTCTTCCAGGAGAGAACAAAATAGCACCGCCACCAGCAGTAATTACATCTCTTTCTTCAAGACCAACAATAGTATAAACACCAAAAGTCCCTGCTTTTCTTCTCTGTTCCAAAACATTTCCGTTTTCATCCAAAACAGAAACAGAAGCACCTGCACTCTGCGAAATATCTTCAATTACAGGAATTCCCAAAGCAACAATTCCCTGCAAATCAGGAACAATTCCTTCAGTTTCATGAAGAAGCAAAAGCTTTCCACCATTTTCAATTCCATTCTTTACAATTTCTGGAGTTACAAGAGCAGAATTTTCATCAACATCAAGAACTAGAGGTTCAAATCCTAAATCCAAAACAGTTTGATATTGCCAGGCAGGTGCCAACGCAGACATCATAATTTTTGAATTTAATTCAAAATCAAGAGCTTTTAATGCATATTTCAGGGCAATTGCTGGACTTCTTAAAGCCACAGCGCCATCACACTTTATAAAATCTTTAAATTGCTGAATAAGACGACCATTCAACTCGCCTGGCCCAATTTTTTCATCGACCATGCAAGTTAGAACAGCATCCATTTCCTTTCTACGGATTGTTGTACTGTAAGTTTGAATCATTTATTGAATTTCTATAATTTTCTGTAATTCTTTTGGATTAAATAATTTACGGATATTCAACATTATCAGATAACCTGCTTTTTCCTGTCGAATAACACCTTCAATATATTCGTTTCCAATACCACTAAGCATTTGTGGAGGATCTTTTACATCTTCGCCACGAACAGAAACAACACGTTCAACTTTATCAATCATAATTCCCATTTTGCTTCCGTCAATATTGAGAATAATAAATCCACCGTCCAACTCAATATCTTCCTGTTTATAAACAGACTGAATCTTAAAACGCTTATGCAAATCTATAATAGGAATAATTTCTCCACGAAGATTGATTATTCCTTCCACATAATAAGGAGCATTAGGAATTGCACGTACTTTTTGTAATCTAACAATCTCTTTAACATCCAAAATGTTAACGCCATATAATTCTTCACCAAGATGAAATGTTACTAATTGAAATTGTGTATCAACATCAGCCATCACTAACTCCTCTCTTTTGGTATATTTACCAATACTAATAATACTCCGAAATTCCATATTTTGCAATGTTAATAAATTATTAAACTGCAAATAAAGTTACTGCACTAACTTTCTTTACCCCCTTCCCTTTTAAGATTTCGGCGCATCTTTCCAAAGTAGCACCAGTTGTACAAACGTCATCTATAATGCAAACTTCGGAAGGAAAAGCACCCTCAAACATTCTGAGTTTTTTTGCCAACTCTTTTTCGTCCACCAGCTTATAAGCAGTTTTCATATTCTCAAATCGTTCTTTACGATTCATTTTTTTCTGCTGATTAACCGAAGTCCTTTCAAGAATTTTCAAAACAGTAAAACCGTACCTGAACTCAAGAAATTTACACAATTCATCAACCTGATCCCATCCGTTTTTTTGAATTTTCCCCGGACGAGGAGGAACAGGAATAACCGTAGTTATTCCCAGCATCAACAAAGCTTCACAAACCTTTTCAGCAAAAAATGATGATAAACTTCTAACATTGTTAATTTTCCACATAAAAAGGATTTCTTTATTCCATAGTAAATACGAAAATAAAGGTAAAACTTTATCAGTATGAACCAGCGTAACTGTTTCCCTACATTCGCTACAAGTTTCTTCTGTAGAAATGAGGATTTTTCCACACCTTGAGCAACGTTTTGCTTCCATATTCAAACGGACATCAAAAAAATTATGTCTGCATTCTCTACAAACAGGAACAACATTACACGTTCGTCCACAAACAATACATTTTTCCCCGCCATTCAAAAATGAGTAAAACAGTCTGAACACAAAGATGATTTTTTGCCACACTTCAAACACAAAATGTTTCATATATATATAATGGACAAACTCGATACATTTTAGGAAGTTTTTTTGAAAAAAAAGTGATTTTTTTTAAATTTTTTACATTTTTCTATTTGGACTAACGCAAATCGTGAGGAAGATGTTTTTCTTCTTGGTTTTAACGCAAATCACGCAGATTTAAGCAGGAGAACGGACTTTTTTTTATTCTTCCAGCTCCAATTCCATGATGTCATAAAAATTACATTTTAAAACCCATGCCAGACGGTTTATTACAAAACCAGAAGCTTTATTTATATCATTTTGACGCTGTTCATAAAGCTATTCTAAGACTTACACCCGAAAGTTCTGACAGTTGTTTTTGAGTCATATTTCGTGAATTTCTGATTTTTCTTAAACGTGTTGGCAATTCTTTTATATTTTTTAAAATGATAGAATCTGCAGTCTGAACAAATTTTGAAATATCTGCCTCATGTAAAACGTATCTACTTAATATTTCGGATGGAATTAGCCCATAAGCTTGTAAATCAGAAAACCGAAAGGCTCTGTACCACTGATAATATGATAAAACCCAGCCAAGCCAGTATTCAGTACCATCAAAAGAATAGTCAAGTTGAATTGTATTTTGTAATTTCATGCCGGATTTTTGTAAAACATTTTCTGCAAGTTCAATTCCAGAAAGTCCTGCAACATATTTTGGATTTCCATGCTCAAACATTGCAGCAATTCCAGAAGTTATAAACAGATTAAAAAACTCATCGCCAGAATAATTTAATCCTCTTATTGCATAATCAAACATTCCGGCAAGATTTTTTTGCGAATCACATAGATAAAGCTCGTTGTAAGCATGCATCATTCAGCATTACCTCCTGTCGAATTATGTCGATTAAAAAAATTGTTTCTTTATCTTTAATATCATTTTTAGTTTTTAAGTTAAAAAAATTTTTTCGCGCCATTAAATCTCGTTCAATTTTTTGATGAAAATATATGTCCTTATTGGAAATATGACTTTGTAAAAAATGAATCTGATTAAAACTTTTTTCGGATTTTAATACAATCTGTTCTCCAAGAAGACCAAGCTTCATTGCCGCATTTAATTTTTGTAAGGAAATTGTATTTTCTAAAAAAGCATTTGCAAAAGAAAAATAAGAATCATCAGCCCGGTAACCTTTTATTACAGCATAGGATTTATAATCAATTAAAAAATTACTTAAAATGTATTCTTTGCCTTCTTTTGAAATATCCTGTCTTAATTCAAATGTTCTATTTTCTAAAAGAATTGCAAGGCAGTTTAAAATGTTATAATTCTGATTAAGATTTAGGATTTTTAATCCGGAAGTATCAAATTCATATTCGTTTGCAAAACCACTTTTTTCTTCCGAACAGCCATACTATAACAAATTAATGTCGTTATGTCGATAAAAAATCTCTCACAGAGCATGGGAGCTTAGGAGAGGAGTTTTTAGGTATATTGATAATGCTATTTTTTCAAAAATCCCCCACCCGTTTCCGCGCAGCAAATGACCTTTGTAACTTGCTAAAGAAGTTTGTAATTCTTCAAAAGTGATTTTTTTTGTTTTGTATTTATGATATTTTAAGTCATAATGAAGTGCCCAAAGATTTTTGCTTAAATTAAGTTCAAATTCTATTATTTCTTTTTTGTGCTGTTTACCAAGACGTGCACGTTTATGAGCTTTTAAAAGATTTTCAAAACTGATAATTTGTTCAAATGTTGCTGGTGTCATAATAATAAAAAATGGGACTACTTTATTAAAACAGTCCCTAATTGTGTAAGGTAATCTTACATGTGGTAAAAAGTTTTTCCTCGTCACCACAAACACAATTAAACATTTTTCTTTACAGAACTTAAAGCCGTAAAGAATAGGAAAAGATTACTTTGTCTCGGGTGCTGTCTAAAGTCCATACTTTAAGATAACCGACCATTTACCTAAAAACAAAAGACTTTCTGCCTGAAGTTTACTTATGTTTTCAAACTGGTTTGGTAAAATACAGCCAGTTTCCATACAAAGCATTGCAAAATAGCCAAGCAGCAATTTTGTATAGCAACAAAAGCAAAGCGCAAAGGTCGCAGGCTTGCGCCTGCTTACTGAGTTTTGCAAAGCAAAACTCACGCCCTCTTCTGTTTTTACAATTAGATTACAAGCACCGCTACGCGGCGCAAGAGATTATAGTCAATAAAATTGCTATTGCAATTTTATTGACAAAGCTGGCACAACCCCATTATAAGTATTGTAAACGTAGTAGTCGAAGTTGGCATAGCCATCATAGTAGACGTAGCGCGCGTAGTTACTATTGTAATAGTAAGGAGAGCGAAGCCACCAATAACCGCCGTAGCCGTTTGCTTTATTTTGGTAAGCGTAATTTGCTTTTGCAAAGTCGGTTGTTACGCGGATTCTTTTGTTACCTGTACCCCTTGAACTGTAGCCTGCAAATCCATATTCTGTTGTTGTTACTTCCTGTTCACTCAGTAAAAAGATTTTGTCGTTTGTGTTTGGGCAGGTGTAATCTGTAGGATAACTTGTATTACTTCCATCTGCTTTTGTAAGATTTTTTCCAGAATCGGTTGT
>JAZLFF010000043.1:0-76437 GCA_045615645.1 Treponema sp. | reverse complement strand
AAAACTCTATTGATTCTGTAAGTTCGTTCAAAAGGTCTGAGCCACTCATAAAGTTTTTACAACTGAAAAATAAACTAAAAAGGGCAATAAATCCCATAATAGAAATGCGGCGAATAATTTTATTCATTTCCTTCACTCCATTTTTTAAAATAATATGTAAAAGTATATCATAATCAGAGGGAAAAAAACATTTTTTTGATATTGGTGAGCAGCTGATAAAAGTTTTAATAATTATGTGTTACTGTCTTTCGAACACTTTACGACCATCAATAAAAACTGCGCGAACACGGCCAGTAAGTTTTATACCGTTAAAAGGACTAGCCTTGCCTTTACTATAAAACTCTTCTGCGTTTACCGTCCATTCCTGATCTGGGTCTACAACCGTCAAATCAGCATCGTAGCCAGGCTGAAGCAACCCTTTTTGCAACCCAAGAATGCGCGCAGGATTTGCCGACATAAGTGCCGAAAGCAGTTTTGGCATATTAAATTCTTTTTTAACCAGAATTGTATTACATACAGCGTATGCCGTTTCAAGTCCTGTAAATCCTGGTGAACCGCCAGCCTTATCTTCCATTGTATGAGGTGCATGGTCAGTAGAAATTACATCAACCGTACCGTCAAGAATACCGGCACGAATCTCGTCTAAATCTTCAGCGTCGCGAATCGGCGGATTTACAAGTGAACGCAAATGGCGGGTAGAATCAACCCAATTCAAAGTTGATTCATTTTCTAAAGCAAGATGATGCGGCGTAATTTCGCAAGAAATTTTCATTTCAGGATGAGCAATTTTAAACTCGCGAATTGCCTGAATTGAACGAGCTGTACTTACATGAGCCAAATGAATATGACAGCCAGCTTTTTGAGCAAGCATAAGGTTTCGAACTGTTGCAAGGTCTTCGGCTTCCCGCAAAATTGCGTTTGCTGTAGAAAGAGGTTCCGCAAAAGTCAGAATGTCATCTTCCGAAAGATTTTCTTCATTATCTGCAATGTCGCCCCAAGAAGTAAGGTTCAAATCCTTCATATGTTTTAAAGCTTCCTGACGAAATGGTTTTGCTTTTGCCGCAAGAGTCGGATCTTCACAATGGCAGCTTACAATTACATTTTTATCAGCAGCTTTTTTCATTCCTTCAAGCATTACACACGCAGAAAGTACATCGCGGCCATCTTCTGAAATAACCGGAATATATTTTTTGTCGAGCAAATCAAGATGAGAAATATCTTCACCGCCAAAATCCTTAGTAATGCTCACAACCTGAAACATATGCGAAAGTCCAAGTGCAGCCGCTTCCCTTTCAATCTGCATTGCCATTTCCACAGATGAAACAACCGGATTTGTATTCGGCATGGCAACAACCGTTCCGTAACCGCCGGCAACCGCAGCTTTAAGACCAGAAGTTAAATCTTCCTTTTGTGTTTGTCCCGGATAACGTAAGTGTACATGCATATCAATAAAAGCTGGCGTAAGAGTCAACCCTTGCAAATCCTGAACTTCAAATGCAGCATCATCGCCATAACCGTCTTCTTTTAAAACAGCCTTTGCAAAACCACTTACAGTTTCTGCTGTTGTAAAATATCCTTGAAAAACCGAGCGGATTTTTCCGTCAACAATTAAAACTGCCCCGGAAGTATCCATAGTTTCGTCGAGTAATCGTGCATTGTAAAGTAAACAGGATTTTGACACTTAAGTTCCCCTTTTAGATTATTTTTCGTTTGCAAGGTATAAAGTATCGCAATATTCGCAGCGATAAATACCTTTCTTTTTGTCGCTCAAAATAAAAGTTGGAGTTACATAATGTTCAGTTTGTGTAATGCAACGCGGATTTTTACAGTTGAAAACGCCCTGAACTTTTGCAGGTAATTCCATGTTGATTTTGCGTACAATTTTTTCATTTTCAATTACGTTTACGCAAATATTCGGATCAATAAATCCAAGTACGGAGTAATCAATGTTAATAATATTATCAATTTTGATTATGTCCTTTTTGCCGGATTTTTCTGAGGTTACATTTTGAATAAGGCAAGAAGTAAAAGGAGCTTTATCTAAACCAAGCCACTGGTAGATTTTCCATCCGGAACCTGCGCGAATATGGTCAATTACAAGACCGTTTTTAATTGTATTTACGTTTAACAATTTTCCCCTCCAATTAAATTGAACCTGTTAATTTTGCAATTAACGCCATTCGGGCATACATACCGTATTTTACTTGCTTAAAGTAAGCTGCTCGTGGATCATCATCTACTTCCGGAGTAATTTCGTTTACGCGTGGAAGAGGATGCAAAACTATCATATTCTTTTTTGCCATTTTCATTTTTTCAGAATCAAGAATGTAACTATCCTTTAAGCGGATATAATCCTGTTCGTTGAAAAAGCGTTCCTTCTGAACACGAGTCATATACAAAATATCAAGCTGATCAATTACAGAATCAAGGCTTTCGACAATTTCGTATTTTACGCCTGCTGGTTCCAAAACATTTGTAATTAAATAGTCAGGAACCGAAAGTTCTTTAGGACTAATAAAAATAAACTTGTTACCTTTAAAGTGGCGGAGTGCTTCGGCAAGAGAGTGAACTGTACGGCCAAACTTTAAGTCGCCGCAGAATCCTACGGTGTGGTTTTCCAATCCACCAAGAAGCTGACGAATTGTTACAAGGTCAGTTAAAGTTTGTGTCGGATGATAGTGGCCACCATCGCCGGCGTTGATAATTGGGCAGGCAGAATATTTACTTGCAAGTAAAGCCGCACCTTCTTTTGGTGTACGCATTGCAATAACGTCTGCATAACTTGAAACTACGCGAATAGTATCTGCCAGAGTTTCACCTTTTGATGTAGATGTATTGTCTGCATCTGAAAAACCTTCTACAGAACCGCCCAAACGGAGCATTGCTGCCTCGAATGAAAGTCTCGTTCTAGTACTTGGCTCAAAAAAAAGTGTCGCGAGAATTTTCCCGCGACACACATCTTGAAATGATTTAGGATCAACAATAATTTGTTCAGCCAACGAACAAATTTCATTAATTTCAGAAACCGACAAATCATCCGGCTGAATTAAATGACGACCAGTTAGCATTGGTATAAACCTCACTTTGAATTTTTATGAGTATACCAAAAAATTAACGGTCGTTCAACATAAAACTATAAACAGCAACAATAATTTTAGAACGCAAATCCTACAGAATAACCTAAGCCCATTTGTGGGTCAAAACCGAATTTTGCATTTTCTACACCAAAAGAATAAAGTGAAGAAGTTACATCAAACTGAGCTTCAACGTACATTGAACTATTCTTTTTTCCATAAAGAATATTACAGCGGAAACCGGCTTCTGCACGCGCCTTAATAGAGGCAGCCATTGCTCCAAAATCATCAATTCCAAAACCTGCCTGAACTGTCACATATGGACAAAGTACACAAACATTTTTCCAGAACGGAAGCTGGAATTGAGCGCCAATGTAAGCTGCTCCTGCATGAATTATTTCAGGAAATTCTCCTTCATGCATAATATGAATTTTGTTTTCCTCAGCATCAACAGCAAAATCAAGCAAAACTATATTTGAAAGTTTAATTTCTGTATCAATATTATAATGGTTTGTAATATTATTAAATAATTCAGGAATTTGAACTCCTATCGAAACAGTTCCAGGATAATAAAGCGTTGCTTTTCCAAGTTCAGTTCCTTTTCCTTCTGGAATCTGATGTTTATTTTCCTTGTGCGCTGTGCCTGTTTTGTTTATTTGATTCTGAGTACCAGCTTCTTTATAACTTACGTTTTTATAAGAATAAATCTGCCATACACCTTTACTTTTTATCCATTCAATTTTTACAAAGCGATGAGTATAATTCAAATATAAAGAGGTATACCAGATGTCAGTACCTTCATAACGTTCAGCTGGTGCAATTTCAGGAAGCTTATCTTCAGAAACAGACATTTTCTGTTCAACAGACTTCTTAAATTCATCTTTGTGATATTCTCTAAACATATAATAAGCAATTGAATATCGCATTCCTTCCAACGGAGAATAGTTTTTAAAAATATCAAGAAGTAAATTACTTGTTTTAATATCTATACCTTTTACAACTTTATCAAAAATTGCTTTTCCTTCGTTTGAAATATAATCACAAGAAATATATGGCAAAAACTCTTCGTACGTTCCCGTAAATTTATTAAGCATTTTCTGTAATTCCAAAGATTTTTTCATAATTTCTTCAGCTGGATCTTTTTCTACAAGTGTATTATTTACAGCGGCTGTAAGAAATTTATTTACAACGCTAATTGGCACAGAAAAGTTTGTATCCTGACGATTAGAAATTTTCCATGTGTTTACACCTACAATTTTATAGTTTCCATTTTCATCTTTTATAAAAAGAGGGCCACCAGAGTTTCCCGGATCAATTTGTGCGGAATGCTGAATTACTGTAGAAATTTCAGGATCTATAAGGTCAGCAACTTTAACACGGGAATTTGTAATAATACCTGAACCAAATTGCCATGAAGCGTCTCCTAATAATCCTGGATAACCTGCAGTATAAACATTTTCACCGTCTGACAGTCGCTTTTCTTCAAATTCAAAACCTTCTGTAAACGGATTTTCTCCTTCAGGGAAAGAAAGCATACAAATATCAATATCTGGGTCTACGGCAAAAATTTTAAGACCAGAATAGTCGTGAATAATTTCATCATTTTCATCCATAAAAACAACATGCAGTGACTGAGAATCCTCTACAACATGACGATTTGTCACAACATAGTTTTTACCATCTGGCGCAACATAAATAAATCCAGAACCAAAACAACCTTTCTCAATAAATTTGTTTATTTCATCGTCAGCATTTTCTACCCCAAGCTTAGTTAAACGAGGAACGAATGCATGTAAATCTTCCACAGTTTGATCATACAAAGTCTGGTAAACAATACAAACCTTATCTCTTATTTGAGCAAAACAAAATATTGGAACTAAAGCTAAAATTAAAAACGCAAAAAACTTTTTCATAATAATCATCCTTCAATCTTAATAAATGAACCAACAACAACATAAGTTCCTGGGGATAACATAGAGAAAAAGTACATTTCATTTTTATACTTTTCCAAATCATCAAAATAAGTGTTTTCCCAGCTTTTTTCTGTAAGATCTTTTGTTTGTGTTCGACCAACACTTACTTCGTATGTTGTATCATATCCCCCCATTTTATCTGGTCCAAATACGGAAATAGTTTCCAAAATTGGCATATAACCTTCATCTGGGTAAGGAATAATCAGACATAAATAATCACCATTGTACTCAACTTCAAAATGTCCGTGTTCTGCATCTCGAATAACAACGTTGTAAGAGTTACCAATAAATGAACAACTGCTTAAAAATGTTATAAAACTGCAAACCGCTAATATTATCAATGATTTTTTAGTTTTCATATTAGTCCTCCATAATTTCAAATGTAGCTTTTTCAGAAACTAAACCGTCGTATTCAACCCAACAAGTCCAAATTTCTCCAACAACTGCAGTTTCAGGAATTGTATATTTGAAATTTGTATGTAAAGAAGTTTGAGATATATTTTTTATTTCCTGATGAGGTTCTGTTTCATTTGGCCCCTGAGCTTTAAAAACAACCTCATCGCCGCTAAAATTTTCGTAATAATTATTCTCTTTTTGAACAATAGCCATTTCAACATATTTTTTATTTTCATAAGTTTGACAAATCAAATTACTACTCATTGAAGTGTAACCGCTGGAAGCTGAAATAAAAATTTTACTTTGGAAGTCTTTTATATTAAATGAACCGGAAGCGTCTATTGTAAATAATACGTACGAACGGTTAATTCCATTTATATCTTTCATAAGAAATTTACGTGGAATACCAGTTGGTTTCTTTGCCTTTAAAATATATCTTCCGTTTGTTTCATCTACTTCTACCGAATAATAATCTTTATCTTCTTCTGCCTGAACAAAACCTTCTGCTGAAATATCCATATCATTCAAACCAATTACATTATAATAGCAATTATAATCACTACCATTTCCACTTACAAAATTTGTATAACAAGGGATTTTAACCTTCCATGTATTAGAAATAATCTGTTGAGATTGAGTTTCTATCCAAAAGACATAAGTTTTTTCAACATCATAAGTATACTCAACTTTATAATTTGCCATTTCTTTGTTAAAAGAAAGTGAATTAGCAAACGTTTTAATTTCTGTTGGATTTTGTTCATCATAATATTTTACAGTTTGATAATACGTCAGTCTTATATCAGATGTAAGAGAGATACTTTTTTGAATATGGTTATAATCGTTTATATCATTGTCATTAACTACGGCTTTTATAGAAACAAATCTCCATCCGTCAGGTAAATCTACTGGAAGAACTTTAATTTTAAGTTTATCAGAAATAAAGCCCGTATCATCTTTTACGTAAAAAGCTGTTGTTCCAGTTGGAAGCTTTGATGTATCAACTTCAAAAACACCGCTAGAAAGGTCCGCATTAGCAGCGAATAAAACATCATCAGCATAAACGTTCCAGTTATTAACTCCAGAAATATTTTTTACATTAAGCTGAACTTTTTCGCCTTGTTTTACAGTTTTTACAGTTTCGTCAGCTTCAAGTTCTACATCAAAGTAAAGTTTTGAATGGAAAATTACTGAAATATTAATTCCATAAGAATCCATTTTAAATTTATATTTATCAGTTGTATTTTCTACTGGATATAATTCAAAATCATTAAATAAGTCGTGAACCTTAATATCTTCCTGTGTAACAAAATAATTTTCGTCTGGTGTTACAGTAAATTCTACAAAAGAGTGTTCATACCCATATTCTGGACCAGTTACAGTTCCATGTCCATTTGTTTCATAATCAATTCTGCTTTTACTAGCCCTTGAAAAATGAGGAGAAAGAACAAGGTTTTTCCTGTCTGCAACACATTCATACAAAATTGCATCTGTTGAAAACTTTTCTTCATACAAGGTTTTAGATAAATCTTCAAACTTCTCAAACATGTACCCTTCGTTTGGTTCAATAGTAACTGTAATTTTATCTCCAATTTTACAAGTTTCTTTATCTACAGAAATCTTGCCGTTTTCAACTTGCTTAACTGTAACCTTACAGTCCGGCACATCAAAATTAAAGTTGGAGCAACTTGCCAGCAGAACGCACAGCAAGGTTAAGAATAGAAAGTTTTTTTTCATATGTCCTCCATTTTTTAATATGCCATTATAACATAAATAAAATTGGGGGGGGGCTAGGGAAAATCCCCTATATTACTATTTTATCAACTGAAAAAACTTTAGGATTTCAAAAATTTTTTGTTCTTATACATTTCCTGATCAGCACATTCAAAAACATCTTCAATTAAATCTCCAGGCTGATACTCCGCACAACCGCAGGCAACCATGTATTTTGTTTCCGCTAAATTCCGCTGAAAAGCTTTTACCAGTGACTGCGGATTTACCTTACTTTTGTGTTTAACAACCGCAAGAAATTCATCACCACCAACACGATACAAAGTTGCATTTTGTCTGAACGTTTTTTTCATAATTAAAGCAATTTCTTTTAAAGCCTCGTCTCCAGCCAAGTGCCCTTTTTTATCATTAATTTCTTTCAAGTTATTAACGTCCATAGAAACGTAAGTACATTTTTTTGCGTTGTAACGGTTTAAATCAATCGAAAGCGCGCGTCTGTCAAAAAGCTGAGTCAATGCATCCCTTTTATACATTTGAATATTAAGAAACATATAATAAATGACAATTGTTACACCCAGCGTTTGCGAAAGTAGTAAATCAAATTTATACTGACTTTCCATGTAAGTAGCAAAAAGTGCAAAAATAAAAACAACTGTAACAATTACTGTTTCAAACGGATTAACATAAGCAACTCTGTACGAATTAATAAAAATAACAATAACGTAAATAAGGCAAGTGATATAAGGCAGTATAGAAAGGATTCCGCGGTGAAAATTGTTCGTTGCATCAAAAAAGAACATAATTCCTTTTGTTACACCAAAACAGCTTAAAAACGCAAATATTCCATTTACAATACACGGAACCATCAGAAATTTTACATTGGCTTTATAATATCTACCGGAAATAATTGCCATAAAATACAAAACTAATGGCCTTAAAGTATAACCAGCTGCCGCAGAAATGTACCTTAAGGTTGTTGGATTTGTAAGGTGATATGAAAAATACCTGCAGTTATCAGAAATTGTAAGTAATAAATCAGTTATGGCAACAAAAATAAACTGCAAGGAAAGAGTTTTTGAAAAGGATCTATTTGTACAAACAAAAACAATTAGCGCAATAAAAAGAACAAGTGACGAATAATTACTTTGAATAAAAAAACGTAACCAAGATAAAGATAAACTCATAGAAAAATTATACTCTGCAAAAAATGGTTCGTCCACTTAAAAAGATTAAGAAATGTAAAATCTAACAAGAACGTTTGGTTATAAAATGCAAAAAAAAGTTACCCTGAGGTTTCGACAAACTCAAACACAGGGTAACTCATACACAGGCGAAACTCGCTGCATACTATGTTTATGCCTGCAAAGCAGTTACAGCTACGGTGGCAATTACGTCTTCTACGTTACAACCGCGGCTAAGATCGTTTAATGGTTTTGCAAAGCCCTGGCAAATTGGACCAATTGCCATCCATCCGCCCATACGCTGACAAATCTTGTAACCAATATTACCAGCATTAATGTTAGGGAAAATAAATGTATTTGCATGACCTGCAACTTTACTTCCAGGAGCTTTAAGTGTACCAACTTCTGGAGCAACAGCTGCATCAAACTGGAATTCTCCATCCAAAGCGAGGTCTGGATTAGCAGCTTTTGCAAGTTCTGTAGCTTTCTGAACTTTTGTTACAGTGTCGTAGAATTTAGCATCGTTTCCTGAACCCTTTGTAGAGAAAGAAAGCATTGCTACACGTGGGTCAATACCTGCAATTTTCTTTGGTGTATCTGCAGAAGCAAGAGCAATGTCGCAAAGTTCTTCAGCACTAGGTTCAATGTTAATAGCACAATCACCAAATACAGCAACACCTTCTGGAACATATTTGTTTCCACCTTCTGGAGCAACCATAATAAAACAAGAAGAAACAGTTTTAAAACCAGGAGCAGTTTTGATTACCTGTAAACCTGGACGCAAAGTATTTGCAGTTGAGTGGCAGGCACCAGAAACAAATCCGTCTGCATCTCCAGCTTTAAGAATAAGTGCACCGTACATTGTGTGATCTTTCAAAATTGCAGCTTTTGCAGCAGCAACATCTGCGTATTCAGGTTCACCAGTTTTTTTGTTGATTTTTCCTTCGCGAGCTTTAAACAAAAGTTCTGCGTATTTGTCAGCGTTTGCATCTTTTGCAGGATCAACAATAGTTACACCGCTCAAATCAGCTGTACAACCGCTTGCTTTAATATCTTCGTCAGAACCAATCAAAATGATTTTGGCGATTCCGTCTTTTACAATTTTTGATGCTGCTTCAACAACGCGTTTATCTTCACCTTCGCAAAGAACAATTGTTTTGTTTGCAGCTTTCGCTTTGTTTAATAATTCATCAACAAATGCCATAGTTTTCCTCGAAAAATAAAAATTATATTTAACATTATATAGTTAAGCCAAAAAATTGAAAAGTAACTCGTCCAAAAACTCTGCCAACAATTCCATTTTTCCAATTTCAGTCTACGCATCTTTCAGCAATCTTGGAACGCGTTTTACTACTATATAAGTAATATCATCGCTACGAGGTTCATCGCCTACAAAGTTATTCAATTCCTTTAGAATAGCATCTGAAATTTCTTTTGCGCTGTAATCATACATTTGGCTTAAAATTTTCTGGATTTTTTCTACACCAAATTCGTCGCGATTTTCGTTCAAGGCTTCGGAAAGGCCGTCGGAAAAGAATACAAAAACGTCGCCAACTTCCACGGTAACATCAACGTTCGGGAAAGAAACTTCCGTCATAACAATTCCAAGCGCACCATACTGATCCTGATATTCATCATGTGTAAGTTGATAAGCTCTTTTTTCTTTTGCACAATACATTATTGGATACGGATGTCCGGCACTCGAAAGTTCCATAAGACATTTATCCTCTTCGTCAAACGGTGAAAAACGAGTTAAAACCCCCGTAAGATAATTTTGAACATTGCCTTTTTCCTGAATAAGTCTGTCGTTAATTGCTTCAAGCGTTGTAGAAACGGTTTCTCCACTATGTTTACTGTGAATGTACGCACGGAAAATAATACTTTTTGCAAGCATTGTTACAAGCCCCGAAGCAATTCCGTGCCCGGAAGCATCAAATAATCCCATACCGCATAAAGTATTTCCTTCAGTGTAATAATCGTAAAGGTCTCCAGATATTTGATTCATTGGTTCAAAATAAACCGAAATTTCCCAACCATCCAAAAACTTTTCCGTTTCCGGGAAAAACTTTTTCTGAACAATTTTAGCCATATCCATGTCGCGCTGAGCATTTGCCATTTGACGTTCAAGTTTTTCATTTGCAAACGTCAAATCAACAGTTTTAAGTGCAACCTCGTCCTGCAAGAACTTAGATAAATGTTCATTTTGTTTGTTAATCTTGTTATACGAACGCGAAATATCAAAAAGGAACAGAACAATTGTTGCAAACCAACCGTAACTTGCAAGATACGAATGATTTATCGTTTGGAAAATATTGCGAATAATTACATCCATAATAGTTGTTACTATGAGCGGTAAAAATCCGATTAAAACAATTGTAGCTTGCCGACGTTTTTCCGGAGTAATCATACATTTTATTACAATTATTAGCGAATTTGCCGCATGTCCCAGCGAAAGTACAAGCATGTACGGGCAAATCTTCATAAGTGCATTAAAATCTTTGGCAGATAAAGTGATTATAGAACAAAGTAGTAATACAACAGTTCGAATAATCCGCATTGATTTAGGATGTTTAACTTCAAGATATTCTGTTACAAACGAAGTAATCAGGTACAAAATCATGTAAAAATTTAAACACAAGAGGATTTTTGTAAACAAAATATTTTTTATCTTAAAAGATTGATACCACGGAATTTCAGCGGCAAAAAAGTAGAACATAAAAGCTGTAGTTAACAAGTTCAGTAATGCAAACAAACGCATGGACCACTTTCCTTTTTCAAGGCCAAACGAAAGCATGAAAAAGAAAACAAACGCAAAAAGCATACATCCGACAAAAAGCATGTAAATTCTTGAATGTGCAAAAGTTTCCAGATTTGAATCGTTTTTTGCTTCGTCGTAGGAGTTTATGTAAATACCACTAGAAATTGCGGAATTTCCGTGCGCCCAGACTTTTATTAAAATTGTGTTAGTTTCGTGTAAGTTCAAAAGCTCTACCGGAATGGTATAAAAGTGTGACGCATACATGGCGCTGTATTCGTTTGGAGGGAAGTTTCCGTAGCTTCCTATAAACTGGCCATTTATATACGTTTGGTCGGCAAAGTGAAGGTACGGAATGACTAATCCTAAGTTTTTATACATAAGATTTCGCGGTACATCAAATTCAATTTTCAGCCAGATATAGTTTCCTTCTCTGCCTACTAATTTTTTAAGATTATAACCGGTAAAATCTTCAAGTTTTTCGTATTCTAGATTTTGTGCCTCAGCAATGGAAGAAATATAATCCGTTTTTGTCCAATAAACTGAATCATCCAGATAATACCGTGTATGGCTATTATCATGGCAGGACAAAAACAAAAATGAAAAAAGTAATAATAGAAAAGGCTTTCTAAAAACTCTCATATTCCATTTAAATTATAACATGGGCATTTATATCTTGCAAAATGTAAGTTATTCAAAAGTTTTTGTTACTTTTTTAAGCAACTCTACAATTGGAAGTTTCTGCGGACAATGAGTTTCGCAAGCCCGGCACGAAATACAATCTGAAGGAGCAGCACCATTTTTTTCCGCTTCGTTATAATGCCATTTAAAATTATTTACACCATAACGCTTTGCTTCATTTGCCAGATTAAAATACCGTGGAATGTCAATTTTCTTTGGACAACCATCTGTACAATAACGGCAGGCAGTACACGGAATTTCAATTGTAGACTTAATAAGCTCTGTTGCTTTTTCTACACAGGCACGTTCTTCTTCATTAAGAGGAACAAAATCCTTCATATAAGACATATTATCTTGCAATTGTTCCATGTTACTCATTCCACTAAGAACAACCAAAGTTTCCAAACTTGCTGCATAACGGATAGCCCAGCTTGCCATACTTGCATTCGGATTATATGACTTAAAGATTTTTTGCGCGTCTTCCATAATGTTTGCAAGACTACCACCACGCACAGGTTCCATAATTGCAACTTGAATTCCGTGCTTCTGACAAACTTCGTAACATTTACGAGCCTGAACACCTTCACTTTCCCAGTCCATATAGTTGATTTGTAACTGCACAAGTTCAACTTCCGGATGAGCTGTAAGAATTTCTTCCAAAACGTCTGCACTATCGTGGAAAGAAAAACCTGGGTGCAAAATCTTTCCCTTTTTCTTCATTTTTTGCATCCATTCAAAAGCGCCAAGTTTTTCTGCTTTTTGCCATACATCTTTATTCAAGGCATGAAGAAAATAATAATCAAAATATTCTACATGGCATTTTTCTAACTGCTGATCAAAAGTTCGTTGTAAACCTGCCTTTGCTTTCATTCCCCATAAAGGCATTTTTGTAGTAACCTGGAATTTTTCGCGAGGATAACGCTTTGCTACAAGTTCGCCAAAAACTTTTTCGCTGAATCCACCATGATAAACCCACGCTGTATCAAAATAAGAAAAGCCCTGAGCCATGTAAGCATCAATCATTTCGCGAGTTTTTTCTAAATCAATGTGTCCCCATTCTTCGCTTTCACTGTAAGGAAGACGCATAAGACCAAAACCAAGTTTTTTAATAGACATAAATTACCTCTTTGCAATTTATTATATCACACCCATCCAAGTTAAATTGTATGAAAATGGTAGCTTCTTGTAATTTTTTTTCGACATGGATGGTCACGGATTTTTTATATACTTATCCGTTTCGAAAATCTAAACTTTCTTCAAAACAATAATTGTAACATCATCATCGCGAGGGGTATCGGCGATAAATTTATTCAATTCAGAAATGATTTTTTCCTTTATTTCATCGCACGACAAATTGTGATTTTGTTTTACAATCTGTTCAGCTCTTTCGCGTCCAAACTGCTCATGATTTTCGTTGTATGATTCAAATAATCCGTCTGTACAGGCAACTAAAACATCACCTTTTTGAAGTTCAAATTCTATACTTGGATACGAAACTTCAATATTTTTTATACCAATAGCACCAACTTGTATCTGCTCTGGTGCAAGCAATAATAATTCAATATCATCAGCTTTTGTTGAATACCAAATTGGATACGGATGCCCAGCACTTGCCATTTGAATTTTACTCGAACCATCTTCATTAGGAATAATTCTAAACAAAAGTCCAGTCAAATAATTTTCGATATCACCTTTTGATTTAATTATAGACTCATTTATTCTTAATAAAGTGTCAGAAACATTTTCATCAGGTGCAGCTTTTTTATAGGTTTTAAAAATTATTTCCTTTGCAAGCATTGTTACAAGACTTGCCGCAATTCCATGACCAGAAACGTCGAATAAAGAAAATCCTTTTAGGTCATCTTCAAAATAATAGTAATCGTACAAATCGCCAGAAACTTTCGAAAGGGGCTCATATAAAATAGAAATTTCCCAGCCTTTCATTTCGCGGTGTTCCGGAAGCATAAACTTCTGCTGCACAACGGACGCCATTTCCAGATCTTTTTCAGAACGATTTATTTCCTGCTCAAGCCGTTCATTTGCAAAAGTTAAATCTACAGTTTGGAGTTGAATTTCGCGTTCAAGATTTTCGTTCAGGTATTCATTATCTTCCTGAACTTTGTTCATATTTTTACAAAGAATTATTATGAATACAAAATTTGAAAGTAGTTGCCCCAAAACCGGCCAGTAGGAAACCATAGAATAATCGATATTAGAAACAATAACTTCAAAAGCAACAATAGTAATATAGAATGGTGAGAATGCCAGTAAGAAAATAATCGATTTTTTCTTTTTATCTTCTTTTTTCAAGCCGCAAATTGGATAATAAAAACCAATACAAAACTTAATAAATGCTAAACTTGCTATTGGCCAAGTTAAATTCATAAGCATTTCAAAAGTTGGAATTAAAATAATAATTATAACTATTAATATTAATAAAACTTCCTGTATTATATTTATTTTTTTTGGAATACTTCCATTTATAAAATTAATTGTAAACAGAGAAACAAAATGAATGACTAAACATGTACCGCAGCAAAGGAATATTTTTGTGTACCAAATATGAGGAATTCCCCAGTTTTCATATAAAGGAACTTCACTTGCAAAAAAGTAAGCAAGCATACCAATGGTAAAAATATTTTCCATAGCAAAGAAATAGTTATTCCAGTCTTTGTGCTTACGATTTGTTATAAAAAGTGCAATAAACAGCAGAAATGTAATAAATGGACTTGAACAAAGTAATAAATAAAATCTGCTGCTCCAAAAAGCATTATAGGTTGATAATTTTGATAATGAACTTGAAGGACCAACGAGACAATAACCAGAACATTCAGCATGCCCTTTTGAATAAACCTGAATATAAATTGTATTTTTACCTTCTCTTAAAGAACCCAATCTATATAAGTGAGTGCTATACATTGATGAACGTTCACCTTTTCCATTTTTATCTGGAAAAACACCGCTTTCGCCAATAAGTTCACCATTTAAATAAGTTTTTTCGGCAAAATGAATATATGAAACAAAAAAGGAAAGATCTTTATCTTTGAGGTTTTCTGGAACTTCAAAATCAGCCTTAACCCATACGTAATTACCAGAAATGCCTGCAATATCTGAAATATTACAATGACCCCACTTATCTAATTTTTGAAATTCCTTTTCACGGGATGTAATCTGTTCTATTGTTCCTGCCTCAGAACCAACATTTAAATACGAAAAAGAATGTGACAAATCCAGACAGTTCTCTTTTTTATTTGAACAGGAAGAAAAAAGAATAATAGAAAATAAAAAAACGTGGCAAACTCTCTTAAAACCCGTTTGTTTCATGCAAGAATTATACCACGTTTTTAAAAATTATAAAGTAGCTAAAGTTCTATCAATACGAGCAAGAGCGCGATCTTTTCCAAGAACCAGAATTGAACCGATAAGTGGAGGAGAAACGCGGCTGCCTGTAACTGCCATACGAATTGGCATCATGTAGTCACCAAGTTTAATTCCAAGAGCTTCGGCATTTGCTTTTGCAAGTTCTTCTGCAGCTTCGTGATCAAGATCAAATACGCGGGCAACAAAATCTTTTGCGCTGTTCAAAACCTCTTTTGTTTTTGCAGCATCAATACGCTTTGGAATAATTTCTTCAGCAGGAGGAACTGCAGGTTCTGTAAACATAAAGTGAACCATTTCTGCAGCTTCTGTTAAGAACTTAAGACGTTCCTGAATAAGTGGCATAAGTCCCATCAATGTTTTTTCAACATCTTCAGTGCTCATGTTCATAGATTTATCAACACAGTATGGACGACCGTCTTCGCCAAGAGCAACACCTGAGAATTCTGGACCAACATTTGGTTTTGGCTGAGGATTTTCAGGATTGATTTCCAAAGTAGCGTCTCCAGTTCCAGTAATAAATGGCAAAGTCCACTTATACAATTCTTCTGCACTCATCATGCGGATATAGTTTCCGTTGTAGTATTCAAGTTTTTTATAGTCAAAAACAGCAGGAGCCTTGTTCAAGTGTTCAAGTTTAAAGTTCTGAGCAAGTTCTTCCAAAGTGTAGAATTCTTTTCCTTCTTCGTAAGAACAACCGAGCATAGCAACATAGTTTACAATTGCTTTTGGAAGATAACCACGGGCACGGAATTCGTTCAAAGAAGTAGAACCGTGGCGTTTAGAAAGTTTTTTACCATCGCTACCGTTTACCATTGGCAAGTGGCAAAATTCAGGATGTTCCCATCCAAAAGATTTATACATCTGAACGTGCAAAGGAGTAGAAGGAATCCATTCCTGAGCGCGCATAACGTGAGAAACCTTCATCATGTGGTCATCAACAATGTTTGCAAGGTGATAAGTTGGGAAACCATCAGATTTAAGCAAAACTGGGTCAGGAGAAATATCTTCGTTTTTCCATTCAATGTCGCCAAGAATGTGATCGTGGAACAAAGTTTTTCCTTCCATTGGAACCTTTAAGCGAATAACGTAAGGTTTTCCTGCCTCTAGATTAGCCTTAACTTCCTCTGGAGTAAGATTACGGCAGTTGCGGTCATAACCTGGAGCCATCTTATTTTCAGTCTGAATCTTACGAATGCGTTCCAAACGTTCAGCATCACAGAAACAATAGTAAGCTTCACCGTTTTCAATCAACTTCATTGCATATTCTTTGTAAAGGGCAAAACGTTCACTCTGAACATAAGGACCAAAATCTCCGCCCTTATCGCCACCTTCGTCCCAGTCAATTCCGAGCCATGCCATAGTGTCGTAAAGATTCTGAACATATTTTTCATCATAGCGAGTACGGTCTGTATCTTCCAATCGCAAAATAAATTTTCCACCGCGCGAACGAGCATACAAATAATTAAAAAGTGCAGTTCTTACACCACCAATGTGCTGCATTCCAGTTGGAGATGGAGCATAACGAACACGAACTTCATCAGACATATTTTTACCTCTTATATAAGAAAGATTATTAACAAAAACGTTGAAATATTATAGTAAAAAAAAGCAAGTTAGTCATCAGTTTTTAATACCAACATGAAAACTTCCACTATTTTGGGGTACCGCCCCTCCCTCTACATAACTTCCAGCATTGCCTCGCAGCCTTGAACAATGTCTAAGTAAGTTTGGTCAAAATTGCCGCTGTACCACGGGTCGGCAATGGGACGAGTTGAACCGGCAAACTCCAAAAGCAACCGGATTTTATTGTCAGGATCTGAAGGCCAGCGACGATTCATGTAATATAAGTTTTCTTCGTCCATGCCAATCAACAAATCGTAATTATTGTAATCGGCGGCAGTTATTTGCCGAGCCCCTCGACGTGTAAACGGAATACCTTCAGAGCGTAATTTTGCCTTTGCTGGCGGGTAAATATCGTTGCCAATTTCTTCTGTACTTGTGGCCGCAGATTCAATAAAAAAATCAGCTTCACGACCAGCCTTGCGGACTAAATCTTTCATAATAAATTCTGCCATTGGCGAGCGGCAGATGTTTCCGTGACAAATAAACAAAATTCGTATCATAAATCTATATTATTTTATTTTTTTAATGTTAACAACCACAATTATTATGATATAATATTATTTATATATTTTTTTTATGGGAGATTTTTATGTCATCAAACACAAGAAAAAACGTACCTTGGTATGGCTACGTTGTTATTGCATTAATTTATTTATCACCTGTTTTTTCTTTTAAGCCTTTATCAGCTTTGTTCAACATGTTTACAAAAGAGGAATATACCGTTTTTTTGGTAAATCCTCTTATTATTGTACTCGATATTGTTACACTTTTAATGGCTACCTTTACTTGTTTTTCACTTAAAAAGATTATTTCTAAATATGATGAAACACCTGAAAGCATAACAAAAACAAATGCTTTACTTAAAAAGTATTCACTGCTTAATCTTATTTTCCCAATTATCCTCACCCTTTTGCAAGGCGTTTTTATGTGTCTGATAATCAATTCAACAGGAAACACTCCTGCTTCATTTGGAAAACAGTCTCCATACCCTTGCATTATGCTTTTTGTAACCGCCGTAGTTTGCGAATTTTCCCTTTTGTTCTACGTTCTTTACATGCGCTTAATTGAACCAAGTTTATCTTTCATTCCATTCAAAAAAAATGAACTTACAATGAGCCTTATGCAGCGAAACTTCCTTACTGTAATTTTTGCACTTGTAGGAAGTCTCCTTTTTATTATTGTAATTACTATTATTCCAGCAAACATTAACGCAGGCCGAGCTGCAATTATTTCTAAAATTGTTCCAGTTGCCATTTATGCTTTAGTTTACTTCCTCATTATTGAATTTATTCTTGTAAACGATGTTCGTACCTGTATTTCTGACATTAGTGAATTAGCAGCCGCTTTTTATAACAAAGATTATTCCGTTGCGGATATACCAGCTACAAACCGAAGCGAACTTGGTGTAATTATTCAGAATATGAATAAATTAAAAAAGAATATGTCTTCAGTTTTATCTGATATCAACACTTCAACTAAAAAAACAGTTACTCAATCTGATGATTTAGTTGCAAATATGGACAGCACAAAATCTAACGTAGAAAACATTACTAAGGCAATTAGTAACATAAAAATGGAAATGACAAATCAGGCAAATGGTATTCAGGAATCTAATTCTTCTATTGAACAGATTCTTGCAAACATTCGTTCACTAAACTCCGCAATTGAAACTCAGGCTGCGGGAGTTACTCAGTCTTCCGCTGCCGTTGAAGAAATGGTTTCTAACATTCAAAGCGTTACTCACATTTTGGAAAAGAACAGCGTATCTGTAAATCTTTTAAGCAATGCTTCTGATAAGGGGCGCGAACAGGTTGCAACTGCAGTAAAAACAGCTGAACAGGTTTTGGAACAATCGTCTGGTATTCTTGAAGCTTCCAGCGTTATTCAAAAAATTGCAAACCAGACTAACTTGCTTGCCATGAACGCCGCAATTGAATCTGCGCATGCTGGCGAGGCCGGAAAAGGATTTGCCGTTGTTGCGGAAGAAATCCGTAAACTTGCTGAACAATCTGGCGCACAAAGTAAATCAATTGATGATAACCTTAAAGCTCTTGCTGATGCAATTGCACAAATTACAAACGACATTAAGCAGGTTCAGACTGCATTTGGAAGCATTTACGAACTATCACAAAAAGTCCGCGAACAGGAAACTGTTATTTCCAACGCTATGGAAGAACAGAACACCGGAAATCAGCAGGTTCTCGAAGCAATGCACGCAATTAGTGAATCTACTGCGGAAGTAAAACAAGGTTCTCAGGAAATGCTCGCTGGCGGTGAACAAATCCTTAAAGAAATGCAAACCCTTTCGAACGTTACAAAAAATATTACCGAAAATATGAATCAAATTTCCTCATTCTCTCAGCAAATTTCCGACGCTGTCGCAATTACAACTATGTCTACATCTAGTACAAAAGACAGCCTTGGTAAACTTTCTGTTGAAATTCAGGAATTCAAAATTTAAAATTCTCTGCTAATACCCGTTCAATGACTAGTAAAAATATGTTATACTATTCTAAAAGGACGGGTATTTTTTATGGCAGATTATCATGAATTTCCGGCGGCTCCTGAAGGAACCCCTGTCGCAAATTTTGTTCACTTACATGTTCACTCAGATTACTCTTTACTGGACAGTTGTGCCACGCTCGATAAGCTTGTCGCTAAGGCAAAAATGCTTAATATGCCAGCCCTTGCACTCACCGACCACGGAAATATGTTCGGTGCTCTCAATTTCGAAAAACTTTGCCACGTTAACGGAATAAATCCGATTGTTGGAGAAGAATTTTACGTTGCTTACGGAAGCCATACAGAAAAAAACGACGTTCCATACTCACACAAAGGAGAAGAAGGTGACCGACACGCACATTATTTTCACCTTATTCTTTTATGCGAAAACCAAAAAGGTTACGAAAATATGTGTTGGCTTAGTAGCCGTGCTTTCTGTGATGAAAACGCACTTTATTACGGAAAACCCCGCATAGATTTTGAACTGCTTGAGCAATATCACGAAGGCTTAATCTGCTGTACAGCCTGTATTCAAGGTGAACTACCGCAAATGCTCCTTGCAGGTATGGATAAAGAAGCTGAAGAACTTGCATTAAAATACAAAAATCTTTTTGGTCCCGATCATTATTACATTGAAATTCAGGACCACGGTATTCCAGAACAAAAGATTGTTGCGCAAAAGCTTGTAGCACTGGCCCGCAAACTTGACATTCCGCTTGTAGCTACGAACGATATTCACTACGTAGAAAAAGAAGATGCCATTGCTCAAGACGCACTTCGCTGCATTGGTTTTAAAAATCAGTTACATGAACAGCACGCAAAAATGGGTGGCGACCAGGATTTAGATTCTTGGTACTTTAAAACTGAACAAGAAATGCGCGCGCTTTTCCCGGAGTGGCAGGATGCTTTTGACAATACAATTAAAATTGCCAACATGTGTAATCTTACTATTAAACAATATTCAACTCCGGAACTTAAAGAATGTCTTCCACGTTTTGAACTTCCTGAAGAATTTAGAACACATGGCGACGACTATCAAAGTGATCAAAACGATTACGTAAAATACATTGTAGAAGAAGGACTTAAAAAACGTTACAAGGAGATTACGCCTGAAATTCGTGCGCGCGCCGACTACGAAATGAACACAATTTTCAGCATGGGATTTTCCGGCTACTTCTTAATTGTTTGGGAATTTATTAACTGGTCCAAATCAACTTACGACAATGTAAATAAAAAACCAAAGCATTATATTCCAATTGGTCCGGGGCGCGGTTCAGGAGCCGGTTCTCTTGTAGCCTACGCAATGACAATTACAGATATTGATCCGTTCCGTTACGGACTTATCTTTGAGCGATTCTTAAACCCTGAACGTGTATCAATGCCCGATTTTGACGTTGATATGGACTTCGACTATCGCCAGGAAATTATCCAACATACGCGCGATTTGTACGGAGACGCAAACGTTGGCCATATTGTAACTTTTGGTACACTTAAACCTAAAAACTGTATTGCGGATGTAGGACGCATTTTGGGCATTCCGCTGAACGAAGTAAACGCTTTAAAAAAATGTATTCCAGAAAGTCCAAAAGCAAAACTTAAAGATGCTTTCAGTGAACCTACCGAAAAAATGCCGGACGGCGGTCAGCTTATTCCTTACAAGGACGATCCACGTTATCAGGAACTTTTTGACCTTGCCTTCCGTCTTGAAGGTGTAAAACGAAACACAGGTTTACATGCCTCTGGTATGGTAATCGGATTAACTCCACTACCAGCATGGGCGCCAGTCTTTAAAGATCCGAAAACAGGCGAAGTTGGCGTTCAATACACAATGGACATTATTGAACCTTGTGGACTTGTAAAATTTGACTACCTCGGTCTAAAAACCTTATCACTTATTCGCTATGCCGAAGATATTATTAACAAACACAAAAAGCCGGAAGACCCGGTTTTCATAACTTCTGAAGTTAGCGAAACAGATACAAAAACTTTTGATCTTTTTAAGCGCGGCGACTCAGTTGCAGTTTTTCAGTTTGAATCCCCTGGTATGCAGAAAATTTTGCGTGAATTCCAGCCGGAAAAAATTGAAGACTTAGTTGCCTTGAACGCACTTTACCGTCCAGGTCCAATGGACTGTATTCCTCAGTACATTGAAGGAAAATGGAAACCTGAAACAATTAAATATCCTGACCCGTCGCTCGAAGAACTGTTAAAAGAAACTTACGGTGTAATGGTTTATCAGGAACAGATTATGAAAGTTGCCCAGATAATTGCAGGATTTTCTCTTGGTGGTGCCGACATGCTTCGCCGTGCTATGGGAAAGAAAAAACCTGAAGTTTTGATGGGTAAAAAGAAAGACTTTGTTGAAGGTGCGCTCAAAAACGGTCATACAGAACAGCACGCTGAAGAAATTTTTGATATTATGGTTCCGTTCGCTGGATACGGTTTTAATAAATCGCACGCCGCAGCTTATTCTGTACTTGCCTACAGAACTGGCTGGCTTAAAGCAAATTATCCGGCAGAATTTATGGCCGCAAACCTTACAAACGAAATTACTTCAACTGACGGGCTTCCAGTTTACATTGAAGAAGCACGCGCTATGGGTATTCCAGTTGATGCTCCTGACGTAAACCGCTCCGACGTTATTTTTGATGTTGTTGACGGAAGAATTGTATTTGGTCTTAAAGGTATAAAGGGAATGGGCGAAGGTGCCGCTCAGGCAATTGTAAAGGAACGCGAATCGAATGGAAAGTTTTCATCCTTTATGGATTTTATTAAACGTGTTGGCGCACTCGAAGAAATTGGTGAAGACGGCAGACCAAAAACTTTAGTTAACAAAAAAGCTATTGAAGTTCTCATAAAAACTGGCGGTTTTGACCACGTTGGTGAAGAATCAGGGCAAGTGTACAATCGTCCAACACTGCTTGCAAACATGGAACAGGCAATGGACTTTGTTTCAGACATTCTTGAAGACAAACGTAAAGGTCAAGGAGATTTATTCGGCGATTTGGACGAAGAAGACAAAGTCAGTGTTGATTTTAAGTTTAAAATTATTGATGACATGCCACATATGGAACTTTTAAATATGGAGCGCGAGTGCATCGGTTGTTACGTAAGCGGACACCCACTCGATGAATACCGAAAAGCAATTGAACGCGCCGTTACGTTAAAATCTTCCACCATGGCAGAACGAGCCGCCGAAGAAAAAGCCGCAAAAGACGCACTTACCGCGAGTGGAGCAAAATACTGGCAAATGCGCGACGCCGGCAAATCTTTCATTGCCTTAGGAATGGTTACAGAATTGCACCCTATTCGCACAAAAAAAGGCGACGAAATGGCCTTCTGTAAACTCTCCGATTTTGACGGAAACATTGACTGCACTTTCTTCCCAAAAACCTGGGAACAGCTCAAACTCCAAATTGAAGACGCCGGCATTTATGCTTTTAAAGGAAAAATTGACACTTCCCGCGACACCCCTTCCTTCATTGTAGATTCAATTGAAGATGCTCAACAGTTGGAAAACCACGCGGCACAGTCAGTACATATCAAATTAAATCCAAATTTCAATTCAGAAGCATCAATTATGAAATTAAAAGATTTTTTATTTGATAAAACAGGTAATTGTTCAGTATATTTTCATATAGATACAGGAAAAAATCCGTACATTGTAAAAGCAAATGAACAGATTCAAATGACTGCATCTCCAGAAGCATTGAAGGAGTTGAAGGATATTGATTTTGTGAAAGAAGTTTGGACAGAGTAAAAAAAAAGGAGACATTATAAAAATGAACATCGTTGCAACAATTTTATCTTTACTTTCGGCAGTAATTACCATATATACCCTGCTTTGTTTTGTTGACATAATAATGACTTGGATTCCGGGTGCAAAATTTACTCGGTTTGGAAAATTTATTTCCAGCGTTTGCGATCCGTACATGAATTTCTTTTCAAAATACGGATGGCTTCGTTTCGGCAATATAGATTTTTCACCAATTATTTCAATTGGTATACTTTCACTCATTTCTTCAATACTTGGAGGAATACAATCTACTGGACGCATTTATTTTGGCGGAATTCTGGCAACAATTATTTACATGATTTGGAATGTTGCTTCTTCATTACTTTCAATTATCTTTTTGCTAGTAATAATCCGCTGGATTGCATTGCTTATAAAAAAAGGCCGCACCTCTTTTGATTCAGGCTGGAATCAAATTGATATGATTCTGAACAAAATTACCTACAAAATTGCCGGTACTTTTACAAAATCAAGCTTAAGTTACCAGAAATCACTTTTAATTACATGGATTGTACTGTTAGTTATTATGATTACCGGCCGAATCTTAATAAATATTCTTGTAAACCTTTGTTACCAGCTGCCAGTTTAATTAAATGAAACTAAGCGACATTCGAACGCCTGTTTCATCAATTACGGGAATAGGTCCGCAACTTACAAAAACCCTCTCAAAAGTAAACATTTTTACAGTTGCCGACCTATTGCAATATTACCCGCGCACCTACGAAGACCAAACAAAACGACTTTACCTTAAAGACTTTGCAACAACCCCTTCACACAAAGTACACACCGTCGCCCAAATTTTACGCCAGGAATGGTTTGGCTACGGCAACATGAAAACCCTCAAACTTATAATCACCGACGGAACAGCAAACGCCGAACTAATCTGCTTTAACCGCGGCTTTTTAGAAAAAACTACGCAACCCGGAACAATCGTCACCGTTACGGGCGCTTTTTTTGTAAAATACAACAGCCTTCAAAGTACAGCGTTTGAAATTACCGTACATAAATTCGAGCAGCTTCCACCACCACCGCTTGCACAAATTACCCCTCAAAACTCAAAAGTAATTTCCGTATATCCGCTGACTGCCGGCCTAACTCAGAAAAACCTGCAAAAAGCAATTCACTCCGCACTTTCACAATACGCTCACGGCATAGACGACGAACTTCCGCAAAGCCTTATAGAAGACCGCAATCTTCTTCACAAAATTGATGCACTTCGAATGATTCACGAACCTGCCACATTAGAACAGGCTCAGCTTGCACATAACACGCTCACTTACGAAGAGTTCTTTCACTTTCAAGAGATTATTCTTGAACGCGCATACAAACACCGCGGAAGTTTTGACGCTCTGGAACACGTTTCTTCACCACAAACGGATTCTTCACTTCCAATTGCGCAAACCCACGAAGAATTTCGCGCTTCCCTTTCGCCGCTTCAGCAACAGTTTTTGGACTCACTTCCATACGCACTTACCGACGACCAGAAAAAAATCATTCAGGAATTAAACGCAGATATAGACAAAGGTTACACAGAACGTTCTCGCATTCAAAATCAACTTGACCGAGGAATGCCTTCCCCAGTAAAAACTCCTTTTACAATGGCACGGCTTTTACAAGGCGACGTAGGTTCAGGAAAAACTTTAGTTTCGCTTTTTGCCTGCCTGCGGATTATTAACTGGAAAGGCCAGTGTGCGTTTATGGCACCAACTGAAATTCTTGCAAGACAACATGCTGACACAACAATTAAAATGCTCGGATTTTTAGGTGTTCGAGTCGCTTTTTTAACAGGCAACGTAAAAGCCGTAGGAAGAAATCAAATTATTAAAGCCCTTAAAAACGGCGAAATTGATATTATTGTTGGAACGCATGCTCTGTTTTCTGCGCAAGTAGTTTATAAAGATTTGGAACTTGCAGTTATTGATGAACAACACCGTTTTGGAGTTATGCAGCGCCAGGCAATTATTGCAAAAGGCAGAGTAAACGATCGCGGCGCCACTTTTGAACCACATCTTTTAATGATGAGTGCAACTCCAATTCCGCAAACACTTGCTTTAACCATTTTTGGTGATTTGGACGTTTCAACTATAAAAACACTTCCGGCCGGTCGAAAACCTATTACCACTTACTTAGTAAAAGAAGGCAACGAAAATAACGCTTATCAGGCAGTTCGAAAAGAACTTGAAAAAGGGCATCAGGCATATTTTGTTTACCCTGCAATTGACAGCGACCAAAATTTTAAGTCAGCTCAGCGGGCGTTTGAAAACCTTAAGGAAAATATTTATGCGGATTTTAACTGCGCACTTATTCACGGTAAGGTTTTGGAAGAGGAACAATCTCATATTTTGCAGGAATTCCGAGATGGAAACATTCAGGTTCTTGCGGCAACTACGGTAATTGAAGTTGGAGTGGACGTTCCAAATGCTACTTGTATGGTAATTGAACAGGCAGACAGATTTGGCATGGCTCAACTACATCAGTTGCGTGGCCGAGTTGGAAGAGGAAGTGAACTGTCTTTCTGTTTTTTAGTTTACAGTCAGAATATTACAAACACCGGTATTGAACGAATGAAAACGCTTCGGCAAAGTACAGATGGTTTTTATATTGCGGAACAGGATTTAAAAACAAGAGGCCCCGGCGAAATTAACGGGACCTTACAAGCTGGTGCGCTCGGTTTTAAAATTGGAGATATTTCGCAAGACCACAACCTTATGCTGCAGGCGCGGTCCGATGCACTTTTTAGGCTACGTAGGCTTCAAGACGGCGAGCGCGGCTAGGATGCTGTAAACGAACTAACGCATGTTTTTCAATCTGACGGATTCTTTCCTTTGTAAGTTCACATTCTTTTCCAACTTCCTGCAAAGACATTGGAGGTAAACCATTCAAACCGTAACGCATACGAATTACACGCTGTTCATTTGGACGTAAAGTCTTAATAACATCATCAATATCGCTGTGCATTGCACTTTCAATTGCAACTTCGTCCGGACGAGCATTCAATGTATCTTCCTGGAAATCAGCAATCTGAGTATGCTCACTTTCATTATTACTAACTTCAGCATCAAGGCTTATCATTTCTCTACTGATATTAATCATATCGCGAACGTGACTTGCATTCATGTTGAGCATTTGTGCAATTTCTTCAAATTCCTGCTGTTCAGTTTTTCTAGTTCCTACAATTTTTCGAGCCTGTTCAATTTGAACAAGTTCATTTGCGCGGTTTAAAGGCAAGCGGATTGCACGGCTCTTTTCGCAAACTGCTTTAAGAATGCACTGTCGAATCCACCAAACTGCATACGAAATAAAATGATAACCTTTATTTACATCAAATTTTTCAATTGCAGTTAAAAGACCAATATTACCTTCGCTGATTAAATCTGTAAGCTCAATCCCATGATTCTGATATTTTTTGGCAACATTAACAACAAAGCGTAAATTTGCATTTACAATTTTATCTTTAGAAGCTTTGTCTCCAGCCTTTGCTTTTTTTGCAAGTTCAATTTCTTCTTCATGTGTAAGAAGCGGAATCTTGTTTATTTCTTTAAGATACATTGCAAGAATGTTTTCATCATGTGTCATGGCATAACTCCAAAAAAAATTAAGCTTTACACATAATATATAGCAAGTTTCGTGCCAACTTACTCATTCTCTAAAAAAAACTTAAAATTTGTCAAAATTCATTAAATTTTACCCGAATTCACATAAAAAAAAGGCCAAAATGTATACATCTCAAAAAAAATGTATCATTTTGACCCAATGAATAAATTAAAGCCTTATTTTGGCAAATTTTGACCCAACTTTTACTACTTTTTCTTTTTTATTAGCATAAGTGTAACTAAAACTGCAAAATAAACAGCGGCCAAACCAACTGTAACAAATGCCATTAAAGTTGAACGCGCCGCAAGAGGCACCAAAACAAGAATTGGAGCACCAAAAGCAATAGCAGTTCCACTACCCGTTACAAGATTATTTGCACCTTTAGTCTTAAAATCCGGATCAATTTCACGAACCAAAAGAATTCCAGAACTTATTGTTCCTGTAAGCATACCAAACATACCAAGGAACCCTTCTTCTTCATAACCTGGATAAAGTCGTTTACACATAAAACGTAAATAGAAGAATGTAACAACACCTCCAATAATACAAGTAAGTGCAAACGGAACCCATAATCCCTGCAAATCTTCAAAGTTAATTGTAGCAATACCACAAATAATCATTGCATCAAAGAAAAGCCCGGAAATACGATTCAGTAAATAATTATTCTGATACTGGAACTCCATAAATTTTAAGTTCTTAAGTTTACTAATAATATTACGGAATAATGTACCGAAGAGCGAACCAATAATAAAGTTGAATCCCCATAAAAGCGGATTAACAGTTGTTGCAACTCCCGGAAGTTTTTTAGATAAACACGAAGTAACGCAATTTATTACAAGGTAAGTAAAAAAGTAAACAATTACAACTAACGCAATTTGAATTGAAAGCTTATCAATTGATTGAGAAACTGGAATTTCTCCATTTTCCTGAAAAGTGTCCACAGTTACAGAACCAGCAAGTTCCTTTGGAGTTTTTCGCTCAAATTTACCACGACGTGACTGAACTTCAAGGTAAATAACGCCTACAATACATGCACACAAAAATCCGGCAGCGGCAATTGCAAGTCCGTAAGATTTTCCACCAACAAAACCTAAAGCTTCATAAGTGCTTCCAATATTATTTGCCTGCCCAGGTCCCTGCCCGTAGCCCATTGGAAGAAGAAATCCGGAAGCAAGGAATAAATCCGGCATAAAAGTAAACACAAGAATCATAGAAATTAAAAGTCCTGTAATTCCTTGAATCAAATAAGTGCTTACAATTAAGGCACCACTTTTTACAGCCGTTTTTACACCGTCAGATTCCTTATCTTGTTTTGTACGCAACGATAAAGAAATAAAACCAATTGCCATACCGTGGTATGTAATCATTTCCAAAAACTGAGCATCAATTCGTACCCAGCCTGTGTATCGCAAGCCAAGCAGTAAAAATCCAGCCAAAACAGAAGTTGGCATTAATGTTTTTTTTACAAACGGTACCTTATGACGCAAAATGTTCGATACTATAACTAATACGGAAATAATTCCGATTTGAAGAATAGCATTCCATAATTGAACGTTTGCTGCAGAATAATCCATGTTATTCCCCTCCCAAATTTCGTATTATATTCCAGCAAGACAAATATTTTCTTGCATTGTAAAGTTCACCTTTAGTAGCTGGCAAAAGTTCGTAATGAACCCCGTCGGCATCTGTAAACATAAGTCCGCATTTACCGTAAATTGACATATCAGGAATGTTAGTTATAAGAATTTCCTTCTGATCGCTGCCGTATTTTAATACTAACTTTTCTTTATACATTTCAAGCGTTCCAACACCAAGCACAACATCTTCGTGGTCAGCAGTAATTGTTCGCATGATTATGTTCGAATCGGAAAAGAAAAGTCCTTGCTGAGTGTTTACAAAGTTTTTGTAGAAATCTTCCTGAAAAACGTCCCATTCGTAAGTTGTACGGAAGTTAAAGCCATCGGCAAAATAGCCTTTTTCGGTAAATTCGGTGCGCTTGCCACATTTTGTACAATAAACTTCGTTACCGCTTGTAGCTATTGTTCCAATTTGTTTACAGTCCGGGCAAACACAATAAGCACTTTCAAAGCCAACAGCACGATTTTTACCTTTGTAGGTGATTTGAAGTTTGTCTTGTGTAGCAAATGCATCTTCCTGAAGGTCATTGCGGATTATTTGTGCAATTTGTACAGGCGTCATTTCCTTAAGTTTTTCAGGTTCGTAAATTTGAACAATTTCGCCGTGCATGTAACCTTTGCGAGTGCCGTAGCCCCAGCGCGGAGTTGTAAGATATGCACCAGTAAGCTTATACGTTACAAGAGTTGCGCCTGAAGTTTTTACAAGCTTTCCAATAGCGTCGTTAATTTGGCAGGTTACACCATTAAATGAACGGTTACCTTCCGGAAAAACAAGAACGTTTTTGCCAGAACGCAGGTAACGAATCATTTTCATAACAGTGAGCGTGTCTGAAGAACCTTTAATTTTTGCAATAGGTTCAAACGCCCACTTTAAAAGCTTAGATACAAATCCAAGACGGTACAAATGTTCACTTGCAACAATGTACATTTGCTGCGGAAAACTGAATCCAACAAAAACAGGATCCAAATCTGCATTGTGATTTGAAACAACAAGATATGGAGCCTTTAAACTCTTAGGAGCCTTTTTAAAAGAATATCCAAATATACTACTAAAAATTCCGTGGCATGTCGTATACAAAAATTTCCAGATTCGAACATGCCTTCTGTAGTTACGTTCTGCTTTTTTATCAACTTTGTTCATAACTTAAGTATAGCATAAAAAAGCAGAATTTTGGAGTATTTTTTTTTACAAGAAGTGATTAATACTCGAGCCAGAAGAAGTTGTTCCAAGTACTACCTGCACCTATAACATCTAACTTCTGACCCCATATTTGATTTCCACAACCATCTACAAAACCAAAATGAATTGGTCCCTGCTTATGGTATAATGTTCCAACCTTACCATTATCATGGTTATAGTCTTTATAAATTTGGAATGAAACAGAATCAGATGTAGTATAATCAAAATCAAAATAATCCATAGCAGAACTACTTGGTTCAAAGGGATCATTATCATGTGTATTCCAGTTAGCCCAACGCCTTCCAATAATATATTGTGTAATTCCAGCATTTGTTCTACTAGGTTTTAAATCTTCATAACGGTAGCCAGCATTGTCTACTTTAATAGGTTCTCTATAATTATCATCTGTAGTATCTGTAACAGATCCTAAATCAAAGCGTCTACCTTCATCATGACCAGACATCATAAATCTTATTGTTGCATTTTTTACATTAGAACCTTTAAGTGCTATTACCCTACTCCAACATTCCCAAGAGCTGTGACCATCATTATTCCAGAAATTCCAGTAATTTTCACCTTCATTAAGATTTCTATACCATTTTGTATCACCTGATGGTAAAGACCATGTTACACCTTCTTCTCCACCTTGAACAGCAAGGTCTCTAAGCCATGTACCATTCTTTGTTTGACCACTTGGTGCAGTTGAATCTTTTACAATAATTACTGTATGGGCTTGTTCGGAAACGTTTCCTGCTTCGTCCACAGCAACAAATGAATAAGTTCCTACTTCAAAATAATACTGTGTGCCAGAAGTTTTTGTTCCACTAGCTATAATTTTTGCAGCTTTATAATTATTACCACACATAGTACTTTCAGCTACATTTGTAGAAGAACTGTTTTTATAATATAAGTGGAATGGAATTTGTTGTGAATTATCTTCATCTTCAAAAGCAAGATTTACACCATACGGACCTTTTGTGATATGTTTTGTTGCGTTTGTGTAATAAAAACTAATTAAATTACCGTCGCCATTTACGATGGAAGGTTTATCCCAGAATTCTAGTGAAGTAACACCTGGTTTTCCAACTCTTGGCCATACATTCTTTTCATTTGTACCTTTACCCAAAGATTCATAATTATAATATGCTACAGTTGGCGATTTTACTACAGGCGGTGTAAGGTCTACTGTAAATGGAATTGCGTTTATTTCAATATTTCCCTGGTCATCGCCAATAATTACATTACAAGTATAGTCACCTTCATCTAAGTCTTCTGAAATATTATTGAATGTTAATTTTGCAGTATGTAAAACTTCATCTGCTGCTAATTCAAATTCATAAAGTTCATCACCATTATCAGAAGATTTAGAAACACAAGCTTGTGTATCATCTCCCTTAAATGCTTCATAGCCTACATCTTTCAATTCTTTTTTAATTTCACCATTAGAATCTTTTACTTCTAATTTAAAGGATTTAATATTCTTATATGCGTTATCTGCATTTACAGTAACAGAAAGATTTTTGTTATTAACATATTTATAAGCTTCACTTGCAATATCTCTTGAGTAAGAACCATATATGTCACTATTTTTCTTCCATTCGCCACTTCTTACAACTGGTCCTGTAGATTTTTTAATTATGTAGAAAGTTAACAATCCATTGTTTGCTTCCAATTTATTTTTATCTTCGCTGTTAGAATCTGGATTACGATTTTGATTATCAAGAGTATTATTATTATTTATATCAATAGCGTAAATATCAACTTTTAATAAACCATCTGGAACACCAGCTTCATCTAAGTCTAAAGAACAAGTTATTCCTTCTGCATTGGAAAGATCCTCCAAACCACTCTCATTGTCTGTAGTCTCTGGTGTATGTGTATCTTTATCATATATAATAGTTCCAATGAATTCTGGAGTGTTGTAAGTTGTTGAAATTCCATAATTATCAAAACTACAATTTTTAATTCTATAACCAATATAACCTACATTTCCTTCTGTTTTAACACTATCTGGACTTGTTATATCTTGTGCAAATACATACAAATTTAGTTTTTCATTTGAATTGATTATTTGCAATTCACCCAAGTCATTAATATTTTTTTCTGGCTGATTAAATTTATCTTTTCGATTTGTATTATTAAAATCTTCCAAACTTCCTCTTATTATATTATCAAATACATTTTTTCCGTCGCTAATACCCTTACCAACTCTAAGAGTTGTAATTTCAGGTGCTTCAGTATCAACACCGTTTGAAACTTGAAATTGCATAGAATAATCGGAAGCCATTGCAATTCCTTTTGCACTTGTAAATGTTTTTGGAATTTTTACAGTAACGTAATACAATTTACTAAAAGATTCTCCAGTCTTTAACTTTATTGAAAGAAGTTTGCCACTTTCACTTAAAGAAAAAGAGTCTATTTTTGAATCAACAGGTTTCGTATCCAGATAAATATCTTCACTTGAAACAGTCTGTATACCTTCTGCTACTACAACAGGATTTACTTGTCCTTCACCAAAAACATTTGTCATTGGCTCAGAAAAAGCAATTTTTATGGAAGTATTTCTTACATTACCAGTCGAACCATTTGCAGGAATTGTCTGTGTAACTTTTGGACGTAATTCAGTTTCGGCTTTAATAATCAGCTTAATGTTTTTATTATAATCTGGGGTTTCGCCAGGTGTTTCTCCTTTGAAATTGAAACTAACATTCATTTCGCCAGACTGGCCTTTATCTTGTATTTTTTCCCAGAATAAATCTGCATTTCCAAAATTAAGGTTTAAAGCTTTTATTTGTTCTTTTGTTAACGCAGTATTCGGATCTTCTTCCTTATAAATTTTCCATCCTACAAAGGCGTAATCAGAATTTGCTGTAAATGTAAGGTTGATTGGGTCTCCTTCGTACCACTGCTCACGTGTACCGGCTGGGAAAATGTTTCCGTTTGGACCGTTGAAAGAAACTTTTACAGTCTGTTTAAAGTGTGCAAGCGGCTGAATTACAGCTCTGGCGCAATTTTCTTTAACTGTAAACTTAATTGATTTATCTTCGAGGGCATATCCGCTCTGAAGTTCAAGAGCCTTTGAATTTTGAATTTCGTTTTCATTTTCATCGTAATAGGTAATTTTCCATCCATCAAAAAATGCTGCTTCACTTGGCTGGAAACCTACAGTTACTTCATCACCAAGGTAATAGTAAACACCAGTCATGCTTCCGGTGCGAGTACCGTAACTTGATTCAGAATCAGCAAAAGTTATGAAGATTTTGTCGTTTGTCTGGTAATTTACACGGTAAGAATAAGTAAAATCTTCGTAAGCATAAATCTTTATTGGATCAGAAGTTTCAGTTTCTTTATATTCGTAATAAATTGCTTCTTTTGGAATAGAAACTGTAATGTATTTTGCAGCAATTGAAGAAATGTCCAAAAGGTTTCGTAAAGAAGTAATTTTGTCATATTCAGTTGTAGGAATAAATCGGAACATACCTTTGTTTTCTACTGGGTCAGCTTCAAACTTTGGAGTAAAATACTGTTCAATAGCTTCTTCACCACTTAAGTACATGCCGTCGCAACGAATTTCTGCTCCACTTTCAATTGCAGCAGCATTTACTTTTTTGTCTACACTAATAGAAAATTCACTGTCCATTGGTTGACCAGCTTTTACGTCGGCAGGCTGAATCAGCGAATTAGAAATGCCAGGACGTGGCTGAACTATTGCGGAAACAGTTGCAAAACCTGCGCCAACAACATCAACTCCAAGTGTATATGTAGCACCGTCAACCTTTTCTGTTGTTTTTATAATACCTTCTACATCTGTAGAAATATTCCAGCGAATAAACTGTGCTGTATTTTTTACATCGTAAACAATATCAAAATGGCTGTTAAGGTTGTATTTGTCGGAACCACCGCTTTTTACAGTTCCGTAGTTTTCATCAGCTATTAAATTAAGAGTAAGCTTGTCGTTTGTAGATTTGTTAATTACATATGAAAAGTTTATATCAGTTCCAAGTTCAATATGTTTTTTATCGTTTGTTTCGTAGTAAAAATCACCTGGAACCATAACATTTATAATACGGGTAGAATCAGCATCAACGTCCAAAAGATTCTTTTTATTTGAATAAATTACTACAGTTTTGTGGTCGGAAAGCCACTGCGGAGTAAGGAACTTATCTGTATCGCCTTTAGCATACACATTTCCGTTAGAAGTGATTGTAATGCGCGAAAGGTCGTTATTGGCACTCATGTTTTTGTCAAACTCAATAATAATTGGAGTGTCGCGTGGAAGACTTTCACCGTCTGCAGAAACAGGAGAAGTAACTTTCATTACAGGACGAATTTCTACAATTGGAGAAACCTTAATGTCGGTAAGAGAACCGTCGAGGAGAGTTACTTTAATGTTACATAAATCTTCAGATGCAGTAATAGTTAAAACTGAAGGGTCAACCTTTGTTTCATCCGAATATTTTACGTTCCAGCCTGTAATTTTGTATTTTCTATCAGGAGTAAAACTTACATCAAGTGAATTATCAAGATAAAACTTTTTGGTTCCGTTAAAGCTGAGTTTTCCGTATTCTGCGGCACAGTCAAAAGTAACGTTTGCATTGTCGTTTGTCTGACTGTTGATTTTATATGAATGGTAATAATCGCGGCCGAGGGTAACGTTAGCATCTTCTTCGGTATGGAAGAAAGTATTTGGTACAAAAACGTCTATTTTCTTTTCGCCACTTTCGAGCACAATCATGTTGTGACGGTCGGCCTTAAAAATTACCTGAGTTTTGTCTTCTGTCAGGTAAGGCTTTTGAAAATTATCAAGAACTGAAACGTTGTCCATGCTAATTTTAATTTGTTCAAGGTCTTCTTCTGTAAGATTCATGGCCTGCGAAAAAGTAAGAATAAGTTGTGTGTTTTTTGCAACTGAGTCTGCGTTTGCAGAAGGTGAAAAAGAAACCGTTGGGCGTTCGTAAACCTTTGGTGTAATTACAATTGGTTCTGAATCGGAAACCAGTCGAGCTTCGGTTGAGGACTCGCTTGCATTTGCAAACTGTACAGAATCGGACGGTTCTGCGTACCAGTTTACAAACTGATAATCCAATTTTGCGGTAAACTGAAGCGCAATACGGTCTTTAGCTTTATATTCCCCAGAATGACGTCCTGCAATTGGAGAAACAAGATCCGTAGACGTTGCATTTGCGTTGATTGTTACATCAACATACTTAGCATTTGCATACTGAATTGCCTCATCAAGCTGATCCAAAAAGTTACTTCCCTGCAAAAAGTTTTTACAAGAAGTAAAAAGTGCTAAAAGGGCAATACCACCAACATAAACAAAAAACTTAAATCTTTTCATATACTCACCTCTGTATACTGCGCAGAATACTTCACAATACTCTATATAGTATTATATAAAAAAAAATTCACCTTTGCGACTACATATTTATGTAGTCTTTTACGCCATTTCACCGTATTTTATAAGTTTTTCGTACCTTTTTAAGCACTTTTCAGGATATTCTGCGTCTACATTGTATTCAAAAACCTCGTATTCGCTATGAGCAAAATCCAACCGGGCGTTTTTTATGCCGCCGTTCATTTCCAAAAGTTCTCGATGCCGATTTTTATCGTAAAGGTGTTTATACCAGTCTGGCCAATTTCCTTGTTTTCCACGAAGAACAAAATCGTATTTTAGTAAAGCTAACAAGCAGGAGGGGGAAGTCTCCCCCTCGCTACAACCGCCTTCGGCGTTTTCCGCTACCCTCTCTGCGGGGACACCCCGCAACGCCCCGTATTCAGCTAACATTTCAAACCAAAAAGTTTCTCGTCTGGCAGCTGTAAAAACATTACGTTCACGGGCAAAATTTACCAACGAACAGAAAAACTTCCAAAAGCCTACGGTACGCCCAATATACTTCATTGAATGTGTAAAAACTCCGCTATTCCAGTAAGCATCTACAAGAGTTTCTACATCTTTAAGAAAAAGCATATCGTTGTACGACATGTACGGAGTGCTGAAAGTTTCGTAAACCGGATTTTTACTCCAAATCCAACCATTTTCTTTGGCAATTTTTTCCATTGGCGTTCCATGCAAAATTTTTAAAAAACCGAGTTGAAGGGCGTCAGGCTTTAAATCCATTACAAAATCAAAGGAACGACCAAAAGACTCTAGATTTTCGTATGGAAGGCCTGCAATCAAATCTAAATGCTGGTGAATTGTTCGCGGAATGCGTTTTATGTTTTCGGCCAATTTTTCTACGTTTGAAGAACGCCCTACCGCCTGCAACGTTTTTTTATTTGCCGACTGTACTCCCATTTCAAACTGCATTATTCCAGCCGGTACAGACTGTAAAAACTCAAGTGCCTCTTCCGACAAATACTCCGCTTCTATTTCAAAATGAAACATTGTTTTTTTATTGTGATGTTCAATAATATATTTCCAAATGGCAATGTAACGTTCCGGCTGCAAGTTATAAGTTCTGTCCACAAATTTAACAAGTTTTACTCCGGCATCCAAAAAAATCTGTAAATCTGTAAAAACTCTTTCCAGTGGCATAAAACGTACTCGCTTATCTACTGAAGAAAGGCAATATGCGCAAGAATAAGGACAACCTCGCGAACTTTCGTAGTAAAAAATCCGGTTCTGAGTAAAACCTTCTTCATATTTACCGGTAATCAACTCTGGGTAGGGAAAGCGAAGAGCGGAAAGGGAATCGAGAATTGAGAATGGATAATGGAGCATTGAGAATTGAGAATTTTTACGAACTATTACTTCAGCTCCAATATTGTCACATTGGCTCATTGGAACATTGGAATGATCTTTTTGGGCGGGGGCATTTTTTAAGTCAAGAGTCTCTTTTTGGGGGAACTTCTTTTCATTCTCAATTAACTCAATTACTTTTTCACCTTCACCTTTAATTACAAACTCTAACGCTGGCAGGAAATTCAAATATTTTTCGGCAGCGTATCCAAACTCTGGGCCGCCAGCACCAATAACAGCGTCTGGTAAAAGTTTTTTTACGTCAGGAATTAGTTTTACGGTAAGTTCTGCGTTCCAAATGTAAGTTGAAAAGAGAACCGCATCGGGGTTTCTTTGAACAATTCCACGCAAAATTTCATCAACTGGCTGATTTATTGTAAATTCTACAAAAGAAACGTCTGGTGAATTACAGTAAGAGGCAATACTACGAACTGCAAGGCAAGTGTGAGAATACGAAGCGTTTATAGCAACTAGGAGAGTTTTCATATGGGTAGTATAAGGGAGGAATTATCAATTATCAATAATCTGACAAGTGAGAATCTCCCACAGATTTCACGACGAATAATTACTTTTACAGCAAAACCGTTTTACTTATAAAACTTTTTGTGTTAGACTAGAATTTAGTTTTTTATTATAAAATAGAGGTAAAAACATGAAAAAATCTTTATTGATTGCTGCAAGTGCACTTTTGGCATTTGCTTTTGTTAGTTGTGGCGGCGAAAAAGAAGCCGTTGTTAAAATTGGTGTTTACGAGCCAGCTTCTGGAGATAACGGTGCCGGTGGTAAACAGGAAACTCTTGGTGTTCAGTATGCAAACAGCATTACACCAACTGTAGACATTGCTGGAAAAACTTACAAAGTTCAGCTCGAAATCGTTGATAACGAATCTTCTAACGATAAAGCTGTTACTGCTGCTTCAGAACTCATTTCTAAGGGAGTTTCAGTTGTAGTTGGTTCTTATGGTTCAGGTGTTTCTATTGCTGCTTCAGATACATTCGCTTCTGCTGGCGTTCCTGCAATTGGTATTACTTGTACTAACCCACAGGTTACACTCGGAAACAATCACTATTTCCGCATCTGCTTCCTCGATCCATTCCAGGGAACAGTTTTAGCTAACTTTGCTAAAGATAACTTTGCTGCAAAAAAAGCTTACTGTCTTTCTAAACTCGGAGATGACTACTCTGGTGGTCTCGTAAAATACTTTGTTGAAGCATTCAAAGCTCTTGGTGGAGAAGTAATTGAAGAAACATTCCCAGACGGAACTTCAGACTTTGCAGCTTACGTTTCAAACGCTAAGAAAAACGGTGCAGATGTATTCTTCAGCCCAGTTTCAATTGAAGCTGCTGCTCTTATTATTGAACAGGCAAACACACAGGGTATGACAATGCCTATCCTCGCTGGCGATACATGGGATTCTAACGTTGTATTGGCTGCTGCAAAAGGTACAAATGTAAAAATCTTCGTTACAACATTCTTCGTAGAAGGTTCTACAGACAAACAGGTTACAGACTTCGTAACAGGATTCCGTAACTACATCAATACAAACGCTACTGCAAAAACAAACAACGGTGGAGATGACGAAATTGCTGCTGTTTCTGCAATGGGATTCGATGTTTACTACACAGCATTGGCTGCATTAAAGGCTGCTGGTTCTACAAAACCTGCTGATGTTATGAAAGCTCTTCCAGCTGTAACATACAAAGGTGTTTCTGGAGATATCGCTTTCGATCAGAATGGAGATGCTATCCGCGACGTTGCTTACGTAAAACAGGTAAACAACGGAACTGGTAAATGGGACTTCATCGCTGTACAGAAAGTTCAGTAATAATTTTACAAAAAAAAGTCACGCGGATTTATTGTTAACGCGTGCCGCCTAACGGCGTCACAATATAAAAATGGTGAGGACGTTAATCCGAACAGCGTTAGCGAATAATCCGTGTGATAAAACAATTAAAAAAAAACTAATTCAGGATAAAACATGAATTTCTTTCAAACAAACTTACCATATATTTTAGCCGGAATTTCTACTGGCGGTCAGTATGCTTTAATCGCTATTGGCTATACAATGGTTTATGGTATTTTACGACTTATTAACTTTGCTCATGGCGACGTTTTCATGGCTGCCGGGCTTATTATGATTTATTGCTACACAGTAATGCCTTTGTGGATTTCTATTCCACTCACAATTATTTTGACTGTACTTTTGGGCTTTGCTGTTGAACGAATTGCTTACAAACCTTTGAGAACTGCTCCTCGTATGTCTATTATGATTTCTGCAATTGGTATGAGTTACCTTATTCAGAATCTTGCATTGTATATTACAGGCGGACTTTTAAAATCATATCCAAAAATCCCTTGGATCAGTGATTCAATAACTGTTTTTGGCGCAATTACAAAGCGTGTTACAGTTATTACTCCGTTCTTAACTATAGCCCTGGTTGTGGCACTTGTACTTCTTATCAACCACACAAAAATTGGTATGGCTATGCGCGCCGTATCTAAAGATTTTGAAACTGCCGAGCTTATGGGTATTAAAATCGACTCGGTAATTTCTATGACATTTATTATCGGTTCGTTCCTAGCTGCTGTAGGTTCAATCCTCTTCTTCTCAAATTATCCGGGTGTTACACCAACTGTTGGTGGTATGCCTGGTCTTAAAGCATTTGTTGCGGCAGTATTTGGTGGAATTGGTTCCATTCCGGGTGCTGTAATTGGTGCATTTATTATTGGTATTTGTGAAAACATTATAAAAGGTCTTGGCTGGACAACCTTCAGTGATGCCTTTACTTTTGTTTTGCTGATTATTGTTTTAATGTTTATGCCAACTGGTCTGTTTGGTGAAAAACAGACTGATAAAGTGTAAGAAAAGTGGCCACTCGGATTTGCAGATTACTACGTAATCTGCGTTTAAAAAATTAAAAAAGTTGAATCCGTAGGATTCAACAAATCCGTGTGGCAATAAAAAATAAAAAAAAGGTTTACTTATGGAATGTATAATTGAAAAAAATAAGAAGAAAGATATGCTTATCGGCTTTGGCTTACTGGCATTTCTTTTTGTATTATTAATTGTTCTTGAAAATACAATCAGACCTACTCATATTTTGTTTACGGTTTTGAAAAAAGGTGCTATTTATGCGCTGGTTGCTGTTTCAATGAACTTATTAAATGGATTTACAGGCTTGTTCAGTCTTGGACAGGCTGGATTTATGCTTTTGGGTGCTTATACTTATGCAATTTTTACAATTCCAGTTTCAGCTCGCCCACAAGTTTATCAGTATTTTGATGGCGGACTTATTCAGTTTACACTTCCGGTTTTTGTAGCAATGATTCTTGCAGGACTTGTAGCTGCAGGTTTTGCTTATTTAATTGGACTTCCGGTTCTTAAGTTAAAATCCGACTACCTTGCAATTGCAACACTCGGATTTGCCGAAATTATCCGTGCAATTTTCCAATGGGACAAAATTGGTGTAATTACAAATGGTTCAAACTTGCTTCGCAAATATCCGGTTTTTAAAAGCACAACTTTTTATTTTGCGGTAAGCGGAATTTGTATTGCAATTATTATGTTGCTTATAAACTCAACTTACGGCCGCGCTTTTAAAGCTATTCGCGACGATGAAGTTGCAGCAGAAGCTATGGGTATTAATCTTGCCCACCACAAACGAATGGCTTTTGTAATCAGTTCTTTCTTTGCTGGAATTTCTGGAGCGCTTTTGGCAATGTTCCAGACTACAATTCAAGCAAGTCAGTTTAAATCTGCTATGACTTACGAAATCTTGCTGATTGTAGTTATTGGTGGAATTGGTTCGGTTACAGGAAGTTGTATTTCATCCTTCTTGTTCATTGCTTGTTCTGAATGGTGGCTCCGCTTCCTTGACAACGCAAACTTAAACTTAATTCCTTCTGTTCAGATTTTACGTCCAGGTTTCCGTAAAGTTGTATTCTCGGTTGTAATTATGTGTATCGTTTTGTTCTACCAAAAAGGTATTATGGGCGAAAAAGAATTTAGCGTAGCGGGAATAAGGAGATTCTTTAAAAAGATTACTACTAAAAAACCTTCTGTAAAGGAGGCTGAATAATGTCAGAAAATGTATTAAAAATGGAAAATGTCACAATGCAGTTTGGTGGCGTTGTGGCTGTAAATAATCTTTCTCTTGAAGTAAATAAAGGCGAAATTGTTTCTCTTATCGGACCGAACGGTGCTGGAAAAACTACTGCATTCAACGTTGTAACAGGAGTTTACTCTCCTACAAACGGCGCAGTTTACTTCAATAATAAAGAAATTGTCGAAAACTATCCGCGCGGAAAAATGAAAAAAATGTATGCTGGTACAGAACGCGGAAAATTTACAAAACACCTTGAACCAACTCCAGATAAAATCACAAAACTTGGAATTGCACGTACTTTCCAGAACATCCGCTTGTGGAAAAGCCAAACTGTATTTACAAACGTTTTAATAGCAAAGCACCTCCGCCGTACATCAAACGTATTCAGCGCAACCTTCCGCTTAAACTGGAAAGAAGAAAAGAAACAGCGCGAAGAAGTTACGGAACTTTTAAAAATCCTCGGACTTTACGATGTAAAAGATGAACTTTGTACATCTCTTCCATACGGACTTCAGCGCCGCCTTGAAATTGCCCGCGCCCTTGCAACAAATCCATCACTTTTGCTTTTGGATGAACCTGCAGCCGGCATGAACCCTCAGGAAACTGCCGAACTCACCGACTTTATCCGCCGTATCCGCGACGAATTCCATCTTACAGTTTTCATGATTGAACACCACATGGACCTTGTAATGGACATTTCCGACCGCATTTACGTTTTGAACTTCGGCGCCCTAATTGCAAGCGGAACACCAGAACAGGTTCAGAATAATCCTGAAGTTATTGCAGCGTACCTTGGAGAAAGCGAGGAGGAAGAATAATGTTACAGATTAAAGATTTACATGTATCTTATGGCGGAATTAAAGCCCTCCGCGGAATTAATATTGACGTTCCAGATGGAAAAATTGTTACTTTGATTGGTGCAAACGGTGCTGGAAAATCAACTCTTTTGCGTACAATCAGTGGTTTGGTAAAAGCTGAAAGCGGTTCAATCAAAATGGACGACATAGAACTTCTTGGTATGCCAATTAATAAGATTTGCGGAACAGGAATTGCACTTAGTCCGGAAGGCCGCCGCGTTTTTACAGACCTTAGTGTTGAAGAAAACTTAAAAATTGGAGCTTACCTCCGCAACGATAAAGCAGGAATTGCAAAAGATATGGAATGGGTTTACGATCTGTTTCCACGCTTACAAGAACGAAGCTGGCAGTTTGCAGGAACTCTTTCCGGCGGTGAACAACAGATGCTCGCCGTTGGTCGCGCCCTTATGAGCCGTCCAAAAATTTTAATGCTCGATGAACCTTCACTTGGTCTTGCTCCTCTCATTGTTCAGCAGATTTTTGACATTATCAAGGAAATCAACAAAAACGGCGTAACAGTTCTTCTCATTGAACAAAACGCAAACATGGCCCTAAAAACTGCCGACATTGCCTACGTAATTGAAACCGGCGAAATTGTTCTTACAGGAAGCGGCGAAGAAGTAATGGCAAATCCACAAGTTAGAGAAGCATACTTGGGTAAAAAGAAGTGAGCTTAAACTGTAACGAGATTAATCTAATTATTAACGAACTCTCTCTTAAAAACGCATTCATTCAAGATATTGTTCAACCAGGTTACGATACGCTTGCACTTTACACTTACAAAGAAGGCTCTGCTAAAACTTTGCTTATTTGTACAGCGCAAAATTCTATCCGTATGAACGAAACAAGGCGTAAAATCCCTAAGAATGATAAACCTCTTCGTTTTATGGAGTTTTTACGCTCACGGATTAAAGGTTGCCGAATCAATTCAATTGCTCAAATCGGCCTTGAACGGGTTGTCAAAATTGAACTCAGTCGTACAGTTTCCGACGAAGCCCCCAAAAAAAACGAACAGATTAATTCTATTCAGCTTCCAGGTATGGCCGCTGCGTTTGGTCATGGTGGCGATGGTACTTTTGGCGGAAATTCAAAACTAATGGAACCTCCTCCTGAGCATTTGGAAGAATATATTTTATACATCAAACTTTGGAATAATGCAGCAAACGTTATTCTCTGCGATACAAATAATATAATTCTTGAGCCAATGTTCCGTCGTCCTGAGCGTAAAGAAATCAAGGATGAAGTTTATAATCCGCCAATTCCGGATGCTTCAAAAACAACTTCAGCTGAACGTTTTCCAATTCGCGAATATGAAGGTGAATCTTTTAATGCATTTATTGATAATTGGTATTCAGAGCACGCTTCCACTCTTAGTAGAGAATCCCTTTTGGAAAAAGCTGAAAAATGGTATGTTTCAAATCTTTCTAAACGCGAAAATGCTCTGCAAAATCTTTTAAATAAGCAAAAATCATTTGAAAATGCGGGACAGCTTAAACATCAGGGAGATTTAATCCTTTCATTCGGATACCTTCTGGACGGAAAATCTAATTTCTTAAAATGTGAAGATTATGAAACTGGTAAAACAGTTGAAATCCGTGTGGACGCAAGCAAATCGGCGCAGGAAAACGCACAAGAATATTACAAAAACTATAAAAAAGCGGTTTCCGGAGTGGACGAACTGACTAAAGAAATTGAAATTGCACGAAAACAAATTGAAAAATTGAACGGTCTTTACGACGAAATCAAAAATGAACAAAATCCTGTAAAAATTGAACAGCTTTTACGCCGCGATTCTACACCTAAACAGCAGCAGAAAAAGACTCATCCTGGACTGGATTACACTGTTAACGGCTGGTACATTCTGGTTGGCCGTGACGCAAACGAAAATGATGAACTTTTACGGCATTTTGTACGTGGTGATGATCTTTGGTTACATGTTCGCGATTTTCCTGGTGGATACGTTTTTATAAAAGCAAGAAAAGGGAAAACTGTTCCTCTGGATATTCTGCTTGATGCGGCTAATCTGGCGGTTTATTATTCAAAAGCTAGAAATGCAGGTAAAACTGATTTGTATTATACACATGTAAAATATCTTCGACGTGCAAAAAATGGTCCAAAAGGGCTTGTTCTTCCAACTCAGGAGAAAAATCTTTGCATAACAGTTGATAAAGAAAGGCTTTCACGTCTTGACGCAATACATGCTGATTCTTTATTCTAGATTACATTATGACAAGAAATGTAAAACGCGCACAAAAATACAGTGAAAGATCTAATCATTCTTTTTCGGATGTTAGACCTTATTTTATTTACCTTTGGGCTGCACCAGTCAGCGCTATCCGATTAATTTTTAATGTATTACACAACTTTTTCTTTTTGCAGTGGCGCCAAAAGTTTCATTTTACACACAGACCGATTGTTTTTGTAAACGGTGAAGCTGATGAAAAAATTCCGTTCACCCCCTCTTATGTAAAAGTTTATTTAAGTTTTGTTCAATTTTTTATTAAACCTTTCGATTTAATTTACAAACGTCTCGGCTTAAAAAATGGACGATCGTTTGGTTCTCGTTCAATTTTGTTCATATCACGGCTTTATAAAAACGCGGCAAAAATCTATAAATACTGTCTTTCTACAACTCCCCGTCCAAACTACAACGAAATGAAGGAATTTCGAACAATTCACTTCTGGGATCCACATTACCTTTGTGTGCCAAGCCTTCATGTAGCAATTGCTTCTGGAGTTTACTCGTGGTACCGACAACTGTTTAATGAAATGGTACAAAAAGGGCTTATGGAACAAGCTGAAGCTGACCGTCGAACTGCTGAATTCCGCGCTGAAGGTATTGCAATTATTGAAAGTGTTCTTTTTGTAAAGCAACATAGTGTTAACTGCATTCCAACGGCACTTTATCTTGTAACAAAAACAATGCACGAATCTGGGGCAGCTCCGGAAGATTTCCATTCATACATTTCTGATATTTTTAAGGATGTTCCTGAACTTTCTGATGAAATGAAAGCTTATTTGCAGGGGTATTTCACTCAGTTATATGAACAGCTTTTGCGGGATGGTGAAACAACGGATGATTGGACGCTTCCAATTAAAAAATGGCTGGAAGCGAAAATGGATATTGTAAAAAAATAACTACCCTATAAAAAAATATTTGCTTCCAGTCAGAAAACAACTGTCAGCACCGCTAGGTACCGTCGCTGAACGTGAAGCGCGGCAAGGAAACTATTGTTTCCGCGCTTCAAGTCCTGCTGACAGTCGTTTTCTTCCTTCGCGCAAATATTTTTTTATAACACCCCTTTCTCCCACCCTAAAAAAACATCTGCGTGCATACTCTTTCATCTGCACAATCTGCGTTAAACCCAAATAGGTTATTTTTTCACTAATTATTCGTTATTCATTCTTCATTTTTCATCAATAATATGGTATAATACTTGCGTGAATATTGAAAATTTGGGCGAAATAAAAGCAATTGCGTTTGATATAGACGGTACGCTTTACAGTAATTTACGATTTTATCCGCGAGTGCTTTTTCACTTTGTTTTAAATTTGTCTATATTCCGAAAGTTTAACAATGTAAGAAAGGAAATGCACAATTTTTCGGAGCCGATTCCTAATTTTATGGAAATTCAGGCACAAAAAATGGCTGAAGTTCTTCACTGTTCGAACGAGGAAGCTTATATGACAATTGATAAAATTGCATATGGTGGGCTGATTAAATACTTTGAAAAAACGCCTCCTTGCAAAGGTGTTGTTCAATTCGTTCAGAACATAAAAGAACATGGCTTAAAAATTGGGTTGCTTTCTGATTTTCCTCCTAAACAGAAGGGAAATATCTGGGGGATTCAGCCTTATTGCGACATAATTCTTGGAACTGAAGAATTGGGCTTACTTAAACCTGCAGCTTATCCGTTTCTGGAATTGGCGAAACAGCTTGGAGTAAAACCAGAAGAAATTCTTTACATTGGAAACAGTCAGAAATATGATATTGAAGGAGCTACAGCCGCTGGTATGAAATGTGCCTGGTTTACATCTCCTCTTTCCGGGATTTTGGGGAAAAAATCTAAGAAAGCTAATATTACTTTCTGGTCATACAACAGGCTAAACAAAAAATTATTCTAACATATTAAAAATTTGGGTGGGGATTAAAAAATGATGTTAGCAATTGCAATTCTCGTTTCAGTTGTCATTTCTCTTGGAGTTTCTATTTATTTTCATGAAACCGACAAAAACAATAACGCTATGGAAAAGGTTCGCCGTTATGCCGACAAACGTCAAAACGATCTTGATGAATCTTTTAAAAGTATTGCCAATAAATTTAATGGACTTATATCAGAATTTAATGCACAACAAACACAGGCTGCTGCCGCTGTAAAACTTTTATCCCGCCAGAACGAAGAATTTAACGAAAAAATCAAATCACTTTCGGAAAATATTGAAGCAGTTCAAAAAATTGAAACACAAATAAACAATTACTCAAAAATTTTGAACGATTTAAACGAAATGACTTCAAATGTTGAAGAAAATCTTCTTCGTATTCAAAAAGAAAGCTCAATTATCACAAAACTTACAAACACAATTGACAAGCAAAAACAAACTGTAGATTTAATCGAAAAGAAAATTCCTCAGGTTACTGAAAATTTCACACAGAAAAACGCAGAACAACTCAAAGCAATTGGTACCACACTTCTTGAACAGTACAAATCTCAGTCTAACAAACTTGCAGATGATATCCGTACGTCACAGGCAGAAGCTGAAGCAGCCCTTACAACTATTAAACAGAACATTCAAATGGTTTACAACGAAGCCGCAGAAAAAGCCCGTAATCTTGAAAACACCGCTTTTGAACATTTAAGTCAGCAGGCGCAGGCACGTACTGATGAATACCTTAAGGAACTTAAAGAACAGACAACACTTTTACACAACGAAACTACAAAAAATTACAAAAATGCAGAACAGAAGCTTGTAGAAGACGTAAAAAAAGATTTAGCAGTTATGAACGAACGCTTTACAGAAAAAATCACAACAATGCAGAACGTTTATTCCGAAAAAATTCAGTCTTTACAGGATAAATACACACAGCAGTTAGAAACTGTAAGTGGCAAAAATGACAGCCTTATTGCAAAAATTGTTGCCCGCTTTGACGAAGACAATAACAAAATCAATCAGAAATATGAAGCACAAATCAATAGCATTCTTTCTAAAAATGACAATAATTACTCAGGCCTTGCAGAAAAATTCCAGTCAGACTTCCAGAAGTTTTCTGAAACTTACAACAAAGCCTTCGAAAACGCAACTGCAACAAACAATAAAAAAATCAACGAATTTAACGAACGCTTTGTTACTGAACACAAAGCTCTTCTCGACAAGTTTAATCAGACAATTGAAGATTTTTCAATGACAACTGACCAGAAACTTACAGATTTTACATCAGAAAATGAAATGAAAATTGAACAGGCAATCAGCCTTTATGAAGCAAAAGTTTCAGAATTTACAGGCAATAGCTCAACTTCAATTGACCAGCTTCAAAGTCTTACAACTGAAAAACTAGCTTCCTTTGCTGACGAAAACGAACAGAAGTTTACACAACTTAGTTCTGCCTATGATCAGAAAATCAATTCTCTTGCAAACGCATACGACCAGAAAATGGATGAAATTGCCAGTTCTTGTGAACAGAGAATTGAAACTCTTACCGGCGATTATAATCAGAAAATTGACGCACTTTCAGGAAACTGCAACCAGAAAATTGATGCACTTTCCGGCGATTGTGAACAGAAAATTGAAATTCTTACAAACGAATGTAACCAGAAAATCACTTCTCTTACAAATGATTACAATCAAAAACTTCTTCAAATTACTGATGACTGTAATCAGAAAATCTCTGACCTTACATCAAATACATCAGGATTATTTGCACAGCTTTCAGAAGATAACGCTCAAAAACTCGAACGCATTCAATCAGAAAGTAACGAAAGAATTGCCGAAATTATTTCTGATAACGAACGCCGTTTTGAAGAATTTTCCACAAACAGTAATACACAAATCGAAAATATTACAAATGTAAGTGGCCGCAAAATTTCTGAACTTTCAGAAGAAAATGACAAACGCATTCAGGCTCTTGCAAATGAAAGTCAGCAAAAACTAAATGTTGTCAGCAGCCGTATTGCCGAACTCAGTAAAATTGAAACCGATTATGAAGAAAAACTTGTTTCAATTCAGGATTCACTTTCACGCCTTGATGCCGCTGAAGAAGCTGTTAAACACATTAAAGAAGAATGTGACGACGCAACACATAGAGCAGAAGCTTTGCAGCCACAATTGGACGGAAAAATTCAGGAAGTTAATGCAAATATTGAAAATTTCCAGAATGAAACTAAGCTTAAGTTGGACAGTCTTTCAAAAATGATTTCGGATTCTGTTCGCCAGGCTGTAACCGAAAGCGAAGGAAAGCATTTGAGTATTCTCGAAGACGTAGACGCTCAGCTTGCTACTTACAAAAAGGATATTGAATTTAAACTTAATCAAATTCAAGTTTCGCAAAACGATATTGATACTCTTGAAAAAAGCCTTAAAGCTGCAATGGCTGAAGTTCAGAACAAAGTTCTTTCAGATTTCAATTCATTCCAGGAGAATCAAAACGAAAAACATCAGGAATTCCAGACCAAAATTACAGAAGATTCTGATGAAATCCAGACAAAAATTGCAGAAATTAATCAGTCTCTCGAAGACCTTAAAGCAACTGCAACTGGCAATATGAGCATGAAACTTCAGGAATTTGAAGACGCATTCAATAAAACTCTTACATCTAAAAATGACGCAATTGATTCTGACCTTACAGAATGGAAACGTACACTTGATACAAAGCTTTCATCTCTTACAAATGCTTACGAAGATTCTCGCCGCGAAATTGAATCACAGTATCTTGAAGAATTAAAATCTAATGTTTCCGCAATTCAGAATAGAACCAGCGATAATTATGCAAAATTAAATCAGGCAATTGATGATACAAAACAAGAATTGCAAACTTCTATTGATGACGTTCAAAAATTACTTAATAACTTCAAGAACGAAACTTCAACTTCTATCAACAAAATTTCCAGTTCTTCAGAAGCCGAACTTAAACGCGAAGTTGATCGTAACCTTGAAATGATTCAAAACAGCCTGAGCAAAGTTCAAAATGAACTTCTTGAAGATCTTCATAACTTTGAAGATTCCATTAAAACTCGTCAGGAAACTGGAACTTCTTCAATTGACGCCGCCCTTGCAGAAATTAGAACCTGGAAGCAACAGCTTTCAACTCAGCTTGAAGATTCCACAAATGTTTTCCAAAGTGAATTGGACAATTATAAAAACTCAGCGCTTGCAAAATTTGAAGAATCTAAAGCAGAGCTTGCACAAAATATGCTCAGTTATCAGACTTCAGTACAAAATCAGCATAATCAGTTAAATGACGAAATTGCGGATTTACAACACCGAACTTCAGACTCTATTGCAGACTTTGAACAAAAAGCTTCCGCTATTTTGCGTTCTATTCACGAAGCAGAAGAAACAAACCGTTCAAATCAATCTAACTTTGTTCTTAAAATGCAGGATGACGCAAATGATATGCAGATTAAAATGAGCGAACTTCAAAAGGAACTTCAAAACGTAAAAGCAAACATTCAGGATTTTGAAAAAGCAGATCAAATGAAACGTGCACTTGAAGACAATATCCAGAACATTAAAGATTCCTTCGGTCGCCTTGATAACTATGCTGACAGTGTTGATAAAGCAAACAGTCAGTACGAATCAATTCAAAAAATTAACGAAGAAATTACAAATCAGCTTTCATCTTTCGAAGCTCAAAAAATGAAGATTTCTGGCCTTGAACAGCAGTTTAACCGCATTATGGAACTTTCCGGTGGAATTGCAACTAGAATGCAGACTTTATCAACTGCAAACGACGACATTAATCACTGGGAACTCCAAATCCGCGATTTTAATGAAAAGCTTACAAATATGACAAGCCAGTACGATCGCATTGAAAAGAAGAGCGCAAGTTTAGACCTTATTGCAAATAATGTAGATACAACTTTTGAACGCCTTAAAGAACTTGAACAGCGACTTGCAAACTGTAACCGTCAGACAACTTCTTTGCCAACTGAAATTAAAGAAGTACAAAATAACGTAGACCGCATTTTACAAAATGGTCCAAAAATTGCCGAAGCAATTGAAAAATTAAACAGAATTGATTCTATTATGACGGATTCTGAACAGCGTATTGATAAACTTACTGCAACTCAGTCTGGTATTCAACGAACAGAACAAGCTTTGCACGAATTAAATCATGATGTTCAGTCTAAGTTTGAAACTTTGCGCGACATTACTAAAAATGAAATTAACAAAAATCCTTCAGCGCAAACTTCGCCAATTACACCTTCAATTCGTGAAAGTGCACGTCAGTTAAAACGCTCAGGTTGGACAACTGCAGAAATTGCACGCCGACTTAAGCGAACTGAAAGTGAAATTGAATTAATTCTTGAAATAAATGAATAAAGTTATCTGGATAATAAACAAGTAACGTAAGCCTCAATTGCTTTTGAAGTACCAACCGGCGCAAATTTTTCGCCGGTTTTTGCTTTAACAAAAACATCTTCTGCATGAATATCCATACACTCAGCTATAGATTCGATTACAAGGTTTCTATATGGTAAAAACTTTGGCTTTTCAAGTTTTACAACACAGTCAATATTTTCTACTCGCCAACCTTCTTCGTAAATCTTTTCCATAACAGTTTGTAGTAAAAATATAGAGTTTACGTCTTTCCATTTATTATCATCAGGAGGAAAAAACTCCCCAATATCACCAAGTCCAGAAGCTCCTAAAACTGCATCAATAATTGCATGAATGAGAACATCACCATCGGAATGACCGTCTTCGCCTTTTTCAAATGGGATTTCAACTCCACCAATCATAAGTTTTCGGCCTTCAACTAATCGGTGAATATCATAACCAAGACCTATACGAAACATAAACGACCTCCAACTATATTATAGCAGACTTATTCTAAATGTCTCCTGAAAAAGTAATTTTTTTATTAGTTGATTCCCCTTCCACAACTTTAACTTTTCCTACGTATTTTCCCCATATTTCGGTATCATCTGTATATTCAATATTGTCCAATAAAGCCTTTTCGTGTGCATTAAAAAGTTTGGAAAATTCAAAACCTTGAGGCGTTTGCACAGCAGTCAACTTACTTCGCACCAAATGTCTTACAATAAAACCGCTTTCATCAATTTCTTTTTGAGTGTCTACAGGAGTTAAACCTGGAACGGAAGAACCGTATTCAATTGTAGCATTTACTACGCTTGTAACTAGATTCGGAGTTACAAACGGACGCGCTCCATCATGGATTAAAACATAATCAGGTTTATTTTCTTTTCCATTTAAAAACTTAAGCGCATTAAAAACCGAAGATTGCCTGCTTTTTCCGCCTTCAACAAAATCTAAAAGTAAACCGCTTTTTTTTGCAATGTTATAAAGTTCGCAAAATTGTAAATCGCAGTTCAATGCTTTTTGTGAATCTTCCCTTCCGCTTTTTGGATAAGTGATTATTAAATACTGCGGAGTCAAAGCCTTTAAAAAACTTATAGCACAATTCGAAAGAACTGTGCCATTGTTTAGCGGTAAATATTCTTTTTTTGTACCGCCACCCATTCTTGTAGAAGAACCGGCAGCAGTAATAATTATTGCAATTTTAGAATTCTTCGTCAAAATCGTCGTCTGCGTCCATGTCATCAGATGCATTTTCTTCAGAATCGTCAACTTCGTCGCCATCTTCGCGATCGTTATCTGACTTTTCATCCAAATCATCCATCAAATCATCATCTTCGTCATCATCAAGCGCAATAATGTGCTTAACTTTTGGAGTAGATCCTGGTGGCTCTAATTTTGTATGAATTTCTGCTTCAATTTCTTTTTCAGATTTTCCTAAAGCGAAGGAAATTTCATCTTCAAGGAGTTTTTTTGCAGAATCGTAAAGTTTGCGTTCAAGAATTGGAAGTTCCTTTACTTTACTGCGATTGTAAAGACAGCGTACAATTGTAGCAATATCTTTTACAGTACCTTTTTTTAATAAGTCAAGATTCATCTGGTATCTTAATTTCCAGTCTGATGTAATTGGTTCAAAATCATCAGAAAGAAGATTAAGTGCTTCCTGAGCTTCTTCTGGTGAAACAATTTGTCTGATTCCCAATTCTTCCGCTTTTTCAACAGGAACCATAACAACCATATCAGAAGCTTCAATGTAAATCTTATAATAAGGAATTACAGTATCTTTAAATTTTTTGTCAAAAACTTCTGTAACTTTACCAACACCCTGACTTGGGTAAACGACCTTCTGGTCAACACTAAATTTAGTATCCATATGTACTAAATAGTATATCACAATTATAGGTTAATTTCAATTTTTCAAAAACTGAAATTATGTGTTAACACTTCCAATTTTTCTATAAAACCTTTATATTTTAATCTCTTATGGAAAGTATTGATATAGAAGAAAATAATAACGAAATTATTGAAGAAAAAACTGATGATGAAACTGTCACTTTTGAAGATTTAGGTTTAGACGAATACACATTAAAGGCAGTAGAAAAAAAAGGCTTTGTAACTCCTTCCCCAATTCAAGTATTAGCAATTCCACGACTTTTAAATGGTGAAGCAAATCTTATTGCACGTGCACGTACAGGAACAGGAAAAACTGCCGCTTTTGGTTTACCAATTATTCAATCAATTCGCGAAAAAAGCGACCATGTTCAAGCACTCATTCTTGAACCTACGCGAGAACTTGCAATGCAAACTTGCACTGAAATGCAGTCTTTTGCAAACAATGATCTTCCTCGCACAACAGTTTTGTACGGTGGTGCTTCTTACGCAACTCAAATTCGCGAACTTAAACGTGGCTGCGAAATTGTGGTTGGAACTCCTGGTCGTATTAAAGATCACCTTGAACGAAAAACTCTCGATTTAAGCAAAATTAAATACTTCATTCTTGATGAAGGCGATGAAATGCTTGATATGGGCTTTATTGACGACATCCGCGAGATTTTTCAAAAAGCAAATATTGAAGCACGAATTCTTTTATTTAGCGCAACAATGCCAGAACCAATTCTCAAAATTGCCGGCGACTTTATGGGCGAATACGACATTATTGAAGAAGAACAGGTTATTGATGAAGCTCTTTTAATTGAGCAAAAATACTGGATGGTAAAAGAATCTGAAAAAATTGAAGCACTTGTACGCTTAATTGATATGTCACCAGATTTTTATGGACTTGTTTTTACAATGACAAAAAATGATGCTGATAACGTTACTCGTCAGCTTGATATGCGCGGTTACGAAGCAGATGCTCTTCACGGCGATATTATGCAAAATCAGCGTGAAAAAGTTCTTGAACGTTTTCGTATGAAAAAAACTCGTATTCTTGTTGCAACTGATGTAGCTGCCCGCGGTATTGATATTTCCGGATTAAGTCATGTAGTTAACTACTCTCTTCCATTTGATACAGCAACTTATGTTCATAGAATTGGTCGTACAGGCCGTGCAGGTACAACCGGAACTGCAATTACTTTTGTTCGCCCGGAAGAACGACGCAAGCTTGGCTATTTTACAAAAAATGTACAAAGGGCCACAAAAAATCAACTTAATGAAGAAAAAATTCCTTCTGTTGCAGAAGTGCTTAAAGTAAAAGAAGAACGGATGATGGTGGAGCTGAAAGGAAAATTATTTAAGGAATTTGAAGCTGAGAAAAACAAACCATTAGCCTTGTCTAGCGAACAAATTGAAAATGAAGCAGTTGCTTTTGAAGACGAAAACCTTGTTGTTGAACAAGAAAATAATCCTACATCCGCAATTCTAAATTCTCAATTATTGGACGAAAAATATGTAAAAATGGCAGACGATTTGTGCGAAGGCCAGGATGCTAAACAAGTTCTTACTGCACTTCTTTCGCTTACCTATGGTGAAAAGCTTAGTCCAAAACATTACGGTAAAATCAGTACAAAAGATTTTGGACCTCGTGGTGATCAGCTTAGAGTTTTTGTTTCGCTTGGTAAAAAAGACGGTTATCGTGCAAAAGAAATTGCTGATTATTTTAGCAAAATGCTCCATATTCCAGGTCGTTTAGTTGATGACATTGATGTTGCTCAACAATTCTCCCTTGTAAGTTTACCTGTTGCTTCGGCAAAAAAAGCAATTGAACTTTCAAAGTCTAATCATAAATTTCCACATATGCACATTGATGTAAAAGAAGAAGGACGCGGCACTCGCAAAGGTAGAAGTGGACAACGCCCCGAAAATGGTAATCGCTCGAACGGAAATCATTCAAACCGCCCTGCTAACGGACGTTCAAACGCAAAACGCGAAAATGTTAAACGTTCTGACGATGGACGAAAAACAAAAACTCGTACAGGCGAACGCTCGTCTGCACGAAAGTCTGGAAACGCTAGTTTGTATAAAAAATCTTCAGGAAAAAAAGCTGAACGTTTTTAGTTTCCCATCTGTCCAGTTGGAACCGTTCTTTGTACTGCAGAATTAGTTACCGAAGCTGGTGGCGTAACTGGTGATGGAGGAATAGATTCTGTTGCCAAAGAAGTTGCACTTTCTTCAGTTTTTGCTTCACCTTCAGCAGCAGCTTCCGCTTCGGCAGCAGCCTTTTCAGCAGCAGCAGCTTCCGCTTCGGCACGGCGTTTTGCAACATTTTCATCATATTCCATTCGTACAGTTTCAAAACGTGATTTATGGCGAGATTTAAGCAATAAAGTCTTATCGTCAGCTTTGTAAACATAACCAGAAGAATTGTAAGTTTCAAATCTAGGGTCTGTACGGAAAGCCATATTATAAATGTAAATAGAAGTAAATGTAGGAAGACCTTTAATAATCAGGTAATGTGTATTGCCTTCAGGGAAATCAATATTCAAAGTAATTGCATGTTCTTCTTCACTGTATTCATAGAAGATAGAATTTGCACAAGTCCATGCCCAAACAAAACGATTATCATCAGTTTGAATCTGTTCGTAATGAGGATAGTAACTGTTGTCATAAGCAATAATTGGATAAACATTTGCCAAAGTTCGTAAATCGAAAGAAGAACTTTCTGCAATGTAAGAATTAACAAGAACACGACCGGCTTTTACAAGAGTATTGTTTCCAGTAATTGTACCGTATCGTAAAATTGCTACACCAGTTTCAACCGCCTGAACAACAGAAAGGAAGGTGTCATTTTCTGAAATTGTAAGAACATTACCGTCGAACGCACAAGCTTCCGTAATTCGTGTTATACATCCATCCAAAACTGGAAGTAAAATTTTAGCGTATTCCGGATTAAGTGAAGACAAATCTACAAAGGATTGAATTATTCCTGTTGCCTGTGCAATTGTAATTGCTGAAGTATCTGCAACTGCTGCATTTTCCAAAACTTTTTTAACATTCTGAGTATTATCACAAATGCAAAGTTTGAAAGCAATGTCGCGTGAATTAAAGAAATCCAAAGAACCGTTTTCAGCATATTTAGTAATAGTTTGTTTACTTTCAGCAATAGATTTATTAAGAAGAGAATTCATTTCTTCAAGAGTATTAAAATATGGAGCAGAAAGATATGTTCGCTGTTTGCCTTTTTTGAAGCTTTGAGGAATATCTTCAATAGCCTGAGTATAATCACCTTTTTCGGCCATTACAGCAACATAAGAAACAATCGACTGTTCAGTAAGGTTTGCTTCGGAATTATTTGATTTGTATACAGAAATAAGATTTTGCTTGAATGAAGCGAGCGTTTGGTCGAATGCATCTTTTTCAGCAATTGCAAGTTCCGTAATAGAATCGAAAGTAAATTTCTGAGTTGCATCGTAAGCTGAGTATGAGGCACTTGCAGTTCTGCGGTTCAAACCAAACATTCCGTCAGAGAAATCAGAAGCGGTAACTTCCCAGGAAGATTTTTTTCCTTCCAAAACAATTCTGTTTCCGTCGTCTTTAAGAATCTTCATATTATATGAATAATTAAACGGAATATAGATATCTGAAACATCTGAAGGAAGACTTGCTATTGTGTTTAAAGTTGCCGTTGGAGAATCTGATGAAAGTGAAAGTATAAAACTTACGCCGTTTGTAAATGTAAAGCGGCTTGATAATTCGGAGAGTTTTGTCCACTCAACAAGTTGTACGGCTTTTTTATTACCTGTGTTTGAATCAACAATTTGGACGGGGTTTTTGTCATCGCAGTAAAGTGTTAGCCCGTTGTAAGATGCCATAAATTTATTTTTAAGGGCAACTGCATTCTGTTGATTTTCTATTTTTTCTAACGTAATCTGCAAACTACCAAATTTTTCAATAATACTTGAATCTGTTCTAAATTGTAGGACGAAAATGCCGATTATAATAACGATATCGACAATAAGCAGTCCCAATGCTTTTCTAAATATCCGAATGCTCATTGTACATACAGTTTAACCAATGATTCGTTAATTATCAACTATACTAAGGAATGAATAAAATGAAGAAAACACATTTTCTATCTGCAATATTTGTTTTAATTGCATTTACACTTACTACCTGCGTTTCTACAAAAACAACCGAGGAAAGTGGCGAACAAACAGAAGAAATTGAAACAGTAGATGAAACTCCAAAAACTACAAAAGAAAAAATTAAAGAACCAGAGCCGGCTCCTGCACCAGAACCAGAAGATCCTCCAAATATTAAATTTGCAAAAATGCTTCAAAAAGAACTTGAAGCTCAAAATATAAAAGGCGCAATTTCTCTTTTTGAACAAATTCCAGAAGAATTAAAAGATGATATTGAACTTAAACTTTTACTTGGTGCACTTTATTACTCAGATTCACAGTTTGAAAATGCAATCAACGTTGCAAACGAAGTGCTTACAGTAAATGCAGAAAACATGGATGCACTCGAATTAATTTCAATGTGTAATCATGCAATGGGTGACAAAAAATCATATCAGGCTACATCTAAACGCATTCTTGAAGTTGATCCTTACAATGTTTCCGCAAATATTCAGAAAGCGCAGGATTTAGTACTGAATAAAAAGTATAAACTTGCACGCGATGCTTACAAAAAGGCACTAAAAGGTGACAGTTCGAACGAAGATGCACTTTTTGGTTACGCCCAAACCTCCTACTATATTGGTGATTCAAAAAACTCGCAGGCTGCATTACAAAAACTTATAGAATTAAATCCGGAAAATCCTCAGGCAAACGCTTACCTCGGAAAATTAGCCGCAGAAGAAGAAAACTATCTTAAAGCTGCAAAATTTGTTCAAAAAGCAATTGATAATGATCCTACAAACTACGACTATTACTTAGATTTAGGTAATTACCTGCGCTATCAGGGAAAATTCGATCAAGCAACCGAAGCCTGGCAAAAAGCAACTGAGCTCGATCCAACATACTTCCTTGCCTACACTTACCTTGCCGGCATTTACGACGAACAGAATATGTTTGATAAAGCCCTCGAAAATTATCACATGGTTATAGAAACAAATCCAAAATATTATTACGCATACGAAGAAACTGCAATTTTGGAATATCACATGGGCAATTGGGAAAATGCAATCAAGTATTTTTCAAAAGCATACGAATACAGCGACAGTTATGCATATAAATTAATGTGTGCCGCTTGTTATATCCGTCTTGGCGATAAACTTAAAGTTAAAGATATTCTTGCTCCAGTTTTAAAAAGTATGGCCAATGATAAAGAATCTTTGGAATATTTAATGGTTCGTTTTTATTACGATACTTACAACAGAAATGCAGAATCTACTTTAACTTCAAAAATTGCAAAGGAAGATAATAGTAATAAACGTGGTAAAATGTTATTCTACATGGGACTTTATTATGAACTTGCGGGCGCGAAAGAATTAGCTAATGAATACTACGCAAAAGTAACAAGTATGCAAGCCCCAATGTTCTTTGAATACAGAATTGCAGAATGGAGCCTTGAATCATGAGCCAGACACAAAAAACTTTGACACTTAACGGAAGAACAATCACTTTAGTTGGAACAGCACACGTTTCAGCAGAAAGTGTAAAAGAAGTTGAAGCCGTAATAGAAGATTTAAAACCAGATTGTGTAGCAATTGAACTTGATGAAGGAAGAGCTGAATCTTTACAGAATAAAGATAAATACAGCCAGCTCGATATTATAAAGGTATTAAAAAATCATCAGGGCTTTCTTTTAATGGCCAATCTTATTCTTTCATCTTTCCAACGCAGAATGGGCATGAACACAGGCGTTAAACCTGGAGATGAAATGCTTGCTGCTATGGAAAAAGCAAAGGCTTTGAATATAAAAACAGCAATGGTTGACCGCCCAATTCAAGTTACATTAAAACGCGCATGGGCAAAAAATTCTCTTTGGGGCAAATGTAAACTTTTGGCAGCCCTTCTTACAAGTGCATTTTCTAAAGACGAAGTTTCATCAGAAGAAATTGAAAACCTTAAAAAAGGTAACGAAATGGATTCTATGATGAATGAACTTTCTGATTATATGCCCGTAATCAAGCAGGTTTTAATTGATGAACGTAATGAATATCTTGCAGCAAAGATTTGGGAAACAGGCGCATCAAACATTGTAGCAGTTTTGGGAGCCGGACATCTTGCTGGTGTAGAAGAATATCTTACAAAGCTTGCACAAGGCACGGCTTCTACAGATATGGACGAAATTTCTGAAGTTCCAGCAAAAGGTTTCTGGGGAAAAATTGCAGGCTGGATTATTCCGGTAATAATTATTGGACTTTTAGTTGCTGGCTTTATAGTTGGCGGTAAAGATGCTGGTATTACGAATATCTGGCTGTGGATTATTTGGAATGGAAGTCTTGCGGCTATTGGAACAATTATTGCTGGCGGTAACATTATTACAATAATCTGTGCTTTCTGTACGGCGCCTTTAACTTCGCTTTGTCCGCTTATTGGTGTTGGCTTTGTAACTGGAATTATTCAAGCAGTTATTTCAAAACCTAAAGTAAGTGATATGGAAACCTTGCAGGATGATGTTTGCTCTCTTAAGGGCTTTTATAAAAACCGTATTCTAAAGGTTCTGCTTGTATTCTTCCTTTCTTCACTTGGAAGTTCTATTGGAACGTTCGCAGGGGGAGCTGATGTACTTGCAAGACTTATTGAATCAGCATAATAATTATGTATGAAAAAAAGCTTTTTATGTTTTTTTATTGTTAATATTTTAGTTTTGTCTTCCACTTTTGGTTTTGAACCAATTTCAACTGAAGAACTTTTACTCTCGTACCTTCAAAACGATTCTCAACTGCAGGAATTAACGCTTGCAGCTCAAAAAGCAGAGTTAAATTTACAACAGACTAACATTTCTAATGGCTTTGATATAAACCTTACAACCGGCACAATCACAATCCGAACAGTAGAAAATTCAACCGTAATTTCTGCAAAACCTTCAATAAATGTTTCACTTCCCGCAGCTTCAAATCTGAGCATAAATGCAAAAAGTGAATTTACAAACTCAAACTCCTCGTCAATTTCACCAACAGACACTTCTCTCAGCGTAAACGCAGATATAATTTCAAACAATTTAACTTCCCGCACAATTGCCCTAAAAAAAGCAGAACGTTCCTTACTCGAAGCAAAACGTAAACTTGAAAAACGCGCAATTTCCGCCGAAAAAGAATTTTACTCAAATTTAAAATCGTTATTAAATTCTACAAATTCCATCATTCAATCTGAAAACAGTTTATACACAGACAAAATTGATTTTCAAAAGACAATTGCTCAAGGTTTTTCAAAAGAATCATCAACTTACCGACTGTCAGAAATGAAGGTTCTTTCTGATGAACATAATATTGAAACTGCAAAACATGCTCTTGTCCATTCGTACGTGGTTTTCTATATGAATTGCGGATATCCGGTTGAATTTGACATAAACCAGGATTTTACAGATTTAATTCCAACTGATATTCCCGTAATTGAAGCAATTGATATTTTAAGCTTTGATAAAGAAAGTTTTACAGAAATTGAAAACGCAAAATGGACATACGAAATAAATTCTCTTGAACGAAATAATCACAAAAACTTTTCACTTTCCGCAAATGCAGGATACACCTTTGATAATTCCGTTACAAAAACAGACTCGGTTGATGCTGGAGTTTCAGGAACTTTCGGCGGAGTTACAATTGGAGCCGGTGTAAATATTCCTGTAGGAAATGAAACAGTTTCTAAAAATCCGGTATATAACTTTTCGGCTGCAATTTCGCCAAACACTTTTAGGAAAAATGCAATTACAGAACGAACAAATCAGCTTACAGAAGAACAGGAACTTTTAACTATTCAAAGTGCGTACACAGATTACGAAACTGCAATTGTAGAAGCACTTGGGGAACTAGAAGAAATTACTTGGGAAAAGCAGACAAACGAAGAAAATTACGAAATGTATGCAAAACTTTCCCAGGATTTATCTGAATGGTATTCTCAGGGATTTATTACGCAAAGTGAATACCTTTCTGCAAAAACTAAAATGCAGCAGTACAACGTAAAAAAAATTATTAATCAAATTGACTTAATCATTTATAATAATAATGTTCGCGAAAAATTTTACAATTAATTAAATATTCGTAACCTTTAAATTTATTGCGGCGTTTATATAACAGAGGCATATATGAAAAAAAGTCTGAAAATTATTTTGATTTCAGCGGCAGTTTTAGCAGTTATTGCAGGGGGATTAATTCTTGCCCGTAAACTTACTGCACAAAAAGGAACTGAAAATATTGTTTACCGCGTAAATACTGAAGTTTATGAAAATGTTATTGAAGTTTCCGGTACGGTTGCTGCGGCTTCGGAACAAACTTTACAGGCTTTAAGCAGCGGAACTGTTCTTGGCGTTTATGTAAAGGCTGGCGATAAAGTCGGTAAAGGCGACATTATTATGCAACTTGATGATACTGAGCAGGTTTATAATCTTGAAAAACAGGAATATAACATGGCCACAAAAAAAGTGACCGGTTCTGCTCGCGAACTAAAACTTATGGAAACTGAGCGCCAATCTCTTATTCAAAAAGTGAACGACCGTAAAGTTGTTGCAACGTTTGACGGCGTTATTGCAGATTTGGACGTTGCAGTTGGCGATTCACTCGAAGCAAAGGATTCTATTGGTACATTAGTAAATGTTGATTATTTGACGGCTGAAGTTGAAATTGCTGAAACTGATGTAGCTAAATTGAAAGTTGGGCAGGAAGTTCTTTTTACCTTCCCTGCTTATCCTGAAAGTTTGGTAACTGGTCATGTTGTCGGCTGGCCTGCTATTGGAGAAATTACTTCGCGCGGAGCTACAATTGTAAAAGCTAAAGTAAGAATTGATGATTATCCTAAACAGATTTTGCCAAACTATTCATTTACTGGAAAAATCCAGATTAGTCCAAAAGAAGAATTTTTAGTTGTTGAAAGATATGCTATTGGTTACGAAAATAAGCAGCCTTATGTTATTATCGCAAAAACCGGCGAAAAGCGTAGCGTAAAAGTCAAACCATATGGTAGAGAAAATGTAAAAATACTGGAAGGCCTTGAAGGAGGCGAAATTCTAAAACAGCTTTCAGTTCCTAAAAAAAGCGGACAAAACAGGCAGCGAAATAATCCGGGTGGTGGCATGACTCCAATGCGGCGTTAATAAATTTTATGACAATAGTAAAACTTGAAAACGTAGTAAAAACCTACTTTATGGGTAAAAATGAAGTTCATGCTCTAAGAGGAATCAGTTTTGAGATTCAACAGGGAGAATTTGTTTCCATAATGGGACCTTCTGGTTCTGGAAAATCAACCTGCATGAATATGATTGGCTGTTTGGACAGACCAACTTCCGGTATTGTAGAAATTAACGGAAAACAAACTGCAACTATGACTGAAAAGGAACTTGCAGCGTTACGCAGCCAAACCGTCGGCTTTGTTTTTCAACAATATCATCTGATTTCATCCTTGAACGTAATTGAAAACGTAATGCTTCCGCTTAAATACCAGAAAATTGATAAAAATGAACGCCGCGAACGTGCCCTAAAAGCGTTGAACGAAGTTGGATTAAGTGATCGCGCCTCGCACCGTCCTCACGAACTTTCAGGTGGTCAAAAACAGCGGGTCGCAATTACTCGAGCAATGATAACAAATCCGAAAATTTTACTTGCTGATGAACCAACAGGAGCTTTAGACAGTGAAACGGGACATCAGGTAATGGAAATGTTTCGGAAAATTAACCGTGAGCTTGGTACTACAGTGATTATTGTAACTCACGACCAGAAAATTGGTGAAAGCACTCCAAGATGCTTGAAAATTCTTGATGGAAGTTTAACAGCTGACAACTAAAACTAATAATTAGAATATGATTGAAGATTTTATAAATGCTTTGAATAATTTCAGGCGAAACAAAACCCGTACTTTTCTCTCTCTACTTGGAGTAATTATTGGAGTTGCTTCAGTTATTGTAATTACGAGTATGGGAAGCAGTTCTACAAAACAGGTTCAAGATACATTTGGAACGGCAGGATTGGACGTTGTAAGTGTTTCATCCGGATTTACCCGACGAAAAAGAGACGCAATTTCCATGCAATTTAACGAAAGCTTTAGAGATGAACTTTTTGACAATGTAAGAGATATCAAAAAAATCTGGTACAAGAATAATTTGAATGTTACGCTAACCTACGGAGAAACTTCTTCAAATATAAATGTTGCTGCAGTAGAAACTGGTTATCTGGAAATGTACAATATGCAGCTTGAATCAGGTACTTTTTTTAACGTTACTGATAACGAAGAAGGAACACAAAAAATTATTCTAAATCATGATACGGCTGAAACTTTTTTTCCAGCAGGGGATGCTGTCGGAAAGCATGTTATAGTTGTTCAGGGAAAAATCACTTTTGGTTTTGAAATAATTGGCGTATTAAAAAATCAGTCTACAGGAATTGAAAACAGCGCCGCTTACATTCCCCGCGGATTTTATGCAAAAAAAATTAAGCCTAATCCGGAAGCGGCTACTATTTTAGTTCAGGCAACTTCTAGCGAAAAAGCGGTAAATCTGGCAACCGAAATCACTAATTACTGTCAGGAACGTACTGGAACGGAAGGCTCTGTAAACGTTATGAGTATGCAATCTATGCTCGAACAAATGAGCGAAATTACTAAAACTATGAGTGTTATGCTTAGTGCTATTGCGGCAATTTCTCTGCTTGTTGGCGGTATTGGGATTATGAACATTATGATTGTAACGGTTACTGAACGAAAACAAGAAATTGGCATTAGGAAAGCACTTGGAGCAACTCCCGGCGATATTAAACAGCAGTTTTTGGTTGAATCGGCCAGCATTACACTGATTGGCGGTATACTTGGAATAATTCTTGGGATAATTATTAGTTTGGCGGTGGAATATGTACAGTCGCAGGCATTTATTATTAACGTAAATGCCTGTGTCGTAAGTTTTGTATTTAGTGTTTTTGTAGGAATATTCTTCGGATTAAATCCTGCAAGCCGGGCCGCTAAACTTGACCCGGTTGTAGCTTTGGCGCTTTGATTTGTCCGGGGCTCAGCGCCGCCCCGGACGGCCCCGGCTAAGAAGTTAAAGCGCCACTGGCGCTTTGATTAATAGCCATCCGACATTTCGCGGTTGGCATCTTTTTTGCAAAGCTCATCGTAAACAAGTGAACGTCTACGAAGGTCTTCTTTCTTTTCTTTAGGGAACGGCATATTACGCCAGAAAATACCACGAACATCTTTATCAAGACGCTGTACACCTTCGGCTTCCTTTGTCATCCACAAAATGTAATCTTCAATAAAGAACTCTTTTAAATCACCTTTAAGCTTCATCTGCTCAAAATGCTGATAATACTGACCTGTAAGACCTTCTTCCATCCAGTAATAAGAAGCTTTTTCTTTTGCAACTTGCCAGCGTAAATCTGCAACAGCTGTAAGAACGGCAATTTTCAAATCTTTAGGATACATTGGGATTACAATTCTACCACGGCTTGTTACACGATTGTAACGGTCAAATGGTTCCCAGCAGAAACCTCGATCCCCATATGTTGGAATAAGTAAAACGTATGGAACAATTCTGTTTGGAATATTTTTGTGAATACGATGGAATACACCAGGATCAATTGATTCAATCCAGCGTAACACATCAATTACATTTTCGCGAGTTCCAGTACCGCGTTCTGTACAATGGTAAAATTCACGTGTAAAAATTGGAAATTGATTACCACGGCGACCAACAGTCATTTTTGCCATTTGGCGAACGGTTTCAAACTCAATTTTTACGGCTTCTGTATCGTTTGTAGTTATAGCGGATTCGCCACCTGAACCACCAACGTTTGAAATTTTATTTTGAACATTATCGTAAGTTTGTTTTGCTTCCTGATAATCCTGTAAATACTTTGAAAGTTCCTTATCATTTTTAGAAAGGCGGTGAAGAATATCAGTAATTTCAGGTAAAAGTCGACGCTGCATTTCTGTATAACCTTGACGATGTGGTTCAAGGCCTGGAATTGAAAGATGCTCAAACAATTGGTTTACTTTTGTACGCAAATCGTTTTCGACCATGTTTCGTTCGTTTTCTTTTATGTTCAAAAGGTTTTCAGCACTCTGAAGTTTTCCTGAGTTTTTAGACTGAAGCTGCATAAGTCGTGACTGTTCGGCCATTGCCTGCTCATCTACAGACATATTTGCAGTTTTGTGAGGAGTTTTTTTCTCATCTGTTGCGGAATTATTCATTCGACCTACAGCTATTTCTTTAAACCATTCATCAACATATAAAATTGGTTCAGCTGGAAGATTCTCTACTATCATTTTTGAGAAAAATTCCCTCTGTTCTTGTTTAAATAATGAAGGTAAAAGTACACCGTAACGCAAAAACATTTTTTTAGGAGCAGGAAGATTTGGATCAACAGCTTTTCCAACCATTCCGCGAAGTAATTCCCAATAACTTGTAACTATTTGCTGACGGAAAACAGCACGGTCCTTTTGATCCTGACATGTTAAATACTTTGAAAGAATTTGATGAACGCGCTGTGCAGATTGATTTTCACCAGTAAGTACTGTTTTATAATATTTTGTATCGCTGTAAACTTGCGAAGGAGTATCATTTAAAAATTTAACGATAGGTTCAAATTGCTGTTTACTTAAATCTACATCATGAACAGTTCTGTTAACGTTTGCAGATGGTAAATCACCAAAAGGTCCTGTTGTTAATGGAGCTTTTTTGGCAGCTGCAATAGGCGTATCGGGCATATTTTCAATATCATCAAGTGAAATTTCTGTACTTGAATTATTTGAGGTATTAGTACTTCCGGCTAATAATGCAGCAATCTCTGGGTCTAATTCATCACTCATTCAAAACTCCTGTATCGTAAAATTATATCATAAAATCGGTTAATATCAACGTTGAAAACTATAAAACATTAGTTTTTACGTTCTCGGATGGAATATTCGTTATGTCCATTCTGCTCCAGTTTTTTTATTACTTTTGGGACATCATTGGAGCTTACCTGTCTAATCACTACTCTGAAAATTCCTTCTGATTTTTGAAATACAACGTTTGTAAAGCCTTCTCGTAAAAGTTCTTGTGCAAGTGTATTTGCGTTTTCGCGGGAACTAAAAGCACCAAGTTGAATATCCCAAATTTTGTTTGGCGGAATTTCCGTTTTGCTTGGAGACGACTTCGGTGTTTTTTTTGCTGGCGCGATGTTTTGAGTGTTTGATTCGTGTGCAAGGGCTTTCGTTGTGCCGTGAGGTTTCCACGAAGGATATTTTTGTTTCATCAGTTTTATTGCTTTGTCGGCCGTTTGCTGACTGATTTTTGTATTTGGGCCTAATTGCAATATTTCTATTTTTACATGTGCGGTTCCGCTTTTAATCATGTCGAGTTTTATTGCTGCGGCTTTTGATAAATCAAGTTCGCGGTCTGGAACAAAAGGGCCACGGTCATTTACGCGAACTACTACTGAACGGCCGTTTGAAAGATTTGTGACTTTCAATTTTGAGTTGAAAGGGAGTTCTTTGCTGGCGCAGGTTAAATCGTTCATATTGTAGGTTTCGCCACAAGATGTTTTTTTACCATGAAAATCTTCCGCGTAATATGAAACAATTGAATTGCTGCTATAAACTTGTGCATTTAAGAAACTGATTTTTGCTGAGAGTAATATAACTACCAGAAAATGAACGTAATGCTTTTTATTCATAATTCAATTATCGGAAAATTATCACTGTTTTTATATGCAAAAATAGGTCCGGCGCCACTTTCATGTTTTTATGTAAATGAGGTCTGTAAATGAGGTCTGTCCCTTTTTTCATGTTTTTGTGAAATTGGGGACGGTTCTCCATTTCATAAAAATATGAAATGGGGGACGGACCTCTGAATAACAAAAAAGTTAAATTCTTGCTATACAAAGAATTAACATTTCTAACTTTTAGAGGTCCGTCCCTCTTTTACACAAAAATATGAAAATGAGGTCCGTCCCCTTTTTCACATTTTTATGAAAATGGGGACGTACCTCTGTTTTTATGATATAATTAAAATATGATTATGAAAGAACGCGCTGGAAGAAACAGAACCTTATCACTTAGCGACAATGAAATTCCAGAATTGAAAAATAAATTACTTACAAAAGAAAATTTAGAAACTGGTACAAAAGATTTTTTGAACAAAACAATAAACGATGATATTATCCATGCACTTTCCTTCATACCAGACGGTTTTGCTAATCTTATAATTATTGATCCACCATATAATTTAACCAAAAACTTTAACGGCATTACATTTTCTGCGCGCTCAGATGACTCTTATGACAAATACCTGGAAAGCTGGTTACCATCAGTTTGTAAAAAGCTTGCAGCGAATGGTTCTCTTTACATTTGTGGAGACTGGAAATGTACATCTTCATTACAACGCGCACTCGAAAAAGAACTTACAATTTTAAATCGAATTACCTGGCAGCGCGAAAAAGGACGCGGAGCAAAATCCAACTGGAAAAACGGAATGGAAGATATTTGGTTTGCAGTAAAAAATCCTTCCAACTATTATTTTGATGTTGAATCTGTAAAACTTAAACGACGCGTTATTGCACCTTACAAGGTCAATGGAAAACCAAAAGACTGGCAAAAAGCCGAAGACGGAAATTTCCGCCTTACATATCCTTCGAATTTCTGGGACGATATCAGCATTCCTTTCTGGTCTATGCCCGAAAACACTGATCATCCAACTCAAAAACCTGAAAAACTATATGCAAAACTCATTCTTGCAAGCAGTAAACCCGGCGATATAATATTTGACCCATTTTTAGGAAGTGGCACATCAAGCGTTGTTGCAAAAAAACTTGGCCGCCAATATTGTGGAGTCGAATTAAATACAGAATATGCAATGCTCGCCGAAAAACGACTCTCCTTAGCCGACACGGATAAATCAATTCAAGGTTACAGTGACGGAGTTTTCTGGGAACGCAACAGCGGAAAGTAAGACAATTGATAATTGAGAATGGAGAATTGAGAATTGCATGAAGCAGGACATCGGGAATCAAAAAAGATAGTTAATACGACTTGGAAAATTTATATTATGATGAACAAGCCATGCGGATACGTGTGTAAAGCTGAAGCGGACTGGAATAAAACGGTATTTGAACTATTGCCGGACGAACTTCAGACTCTCGTAAAAGGAGTTCGGCGCGGAGAACGGTTGCATACGGTTGGTAGGCTTGATTTAAACACCAGCGGTCTTTTGATTATTACAAATGATGGAAAATTTTCTCATAAATTAACTGCACCCCAAAGCGGAGTAAAAAAAGTGTATCGTGTAACGCTTGGGCGGGAAGTTGGAACTGAAGAAAGGGAGATTTACGTTCGGAAGGCGGCAGAAGGCGTGTTGATGGAGGCCGATAAAAAGGCTGGAGCGGAAATGTCGAGGTCGGCAAAGATTAAATGGGAAGAAAATTCCTGTCTGATTACACTTACGGAAGGAAAATTTCACGAAGTTCGGAGGATTTTTCGCGCACTTGGAAACGAGGTTACGGCACTTGAAAGAGTGTCAGTTGGAGAGCTTGTTTTGGATAAAACGCTTGCTCCTGGAGAATACAGAGCTCTTACACAGCAAGAACTTTCCCGTTTAATGTTGCTTTAAGAAGTTCTCCGTCGCGATATTCCAGTTTTAAGGAAAAAAAAGGGGGGCGTGGATTTTGAGCAAGAAGGTCTAAAAATATTTCATCGCCGCGCCAATGTGGAAGGTCGTTCATGTGGGAAATTGGAATCCATTCAAGGTCGCCTTCGATGCAGGAAGGGAGTTTTTCACTCTGTCCGCGTGGAAAATCCGCATGAAAAAGATGCATAAACTCGCTGTACATTTTTCCATCAGTTTCACACACAAAAGTAATAATTCCACAGTATTCAACTTGGTTTACAGAAAGCTTAATTCCTGTTTCTTCCAGAACTTCACGGCAAACACATTCTTCAGGACTTTCCGTCTCTAAAAACTTTCCGCCAATTCCAATCCACTTGTCCTTATTGTAATCATCCTTTTTTTTATTCCGATGAATCATCAAATAAGAGCCGTCTTTTTCTATATAACAAAGTGATGTATTTATCATATTCTAAACAACCGTTCAATATTTTTATCAACAAGCGCAGAAAGTGACTCTGCCGAAGTTCCGCGCGCCTGAGCCACAAAATTATAAACGTGCTCAACAAGAACCGGAGTATTTGTCTGGCCCCGGAATGGAACTGGTGCAAGGTAAGGTGCATCAGTTTCACCAAGAATTCTGTCATCTGGAACAAACTTCAAAAGTGTCATCATATCTTCCATTTTAGATTTTTTTGTATAAGTTGTTCCGCCGCCAAAAGCAATATACCAGCCTAAATCAAGAAAAGCCCTTGCTTCTTCAATTCCGTAGCTGTAGCAGTGAATAACTCCGTTGTTATATCCTACATTTTTTATACAGTCCAAAGTATCTTCAAACGCATCGCGACTGTGAACAAGCATTGGAAGGTCCATTTTTCGCGCCAGTTCCAGCTGCATTTGAAAAAGTTCGCGCTCCCCTTGGTAAGTAACTTCATCAAAATCCTCTTCACATCTTCCATCCGACCCCACCGGATTCCAGTGATGATCTAATCCACCTTCCCCAATGGCCACCACCCGTCTATGCAGAATATCCTGATCACCAGCTGCCTCACACGCCATAATCGATTCTTCCAACTTTTTCATAGCCGCTTCCCGATTATGAATTTCATCAACATCAGGCCAAATTCCCGCGCTAAAATAAACAAACCCGCGCGCCTTATCAGCAAGCCGCCCATCAAAAATCCCTGCAATCGCATTTTCCATCACAGCCTGCCGTTCCGCCAAATCATCGCATCTAGTTCCAATATCAAGCCCAAACCGACAATCTCGCGCCGCCATCTGCTTTAAAACTTCAACGCCATCAACTCCGCGCTCTTGAGTCATCATCTTAAAATGAAAATGTGTATCGCTAAACATGGCTTTAGTATATAACAAAAAAAAATTATTGGCATCTACACTTTACATACATACATAAATTATATATGTATGTTATATTCAAAAGATTCAAAAAAGCCAGTAACACTCTATTTATTTTCCGATATTTACGAACAGTATCAAACAGTAGCAATAAAAGAAGGCCGTAAAACCGCAGAACTTATTCGTGATGCAATGGAAGAATACGCACAAAACGGAGTTTCCAAAATCATTACAGCAAATCCTGCAGATTTTAAAAGTCTGGAAGTTTTTGAAACAATTGATTATTCCCAAAATTGATATATTCTTTACTTTTCAAATCTGAACACATTCCAAGATAACGGCTTAACTTTTGCACTCAAAACTCCACCACTCAAAATGGAAACTTTATTCAAGCAAGGCACAATTACATCCGGATTTTCAAAAGAACTGCAAATTTCTGTATCGCGGCTTGTAAGTTCCGTATGACTGTTCAGCTTGTATCCCTTAAATCCGCTTATATCGATGTCCAAATCGTATTCTTTTTCCTGATTGCGATTGATTACAAACAAAGTCAATTTTCCACTGTTATCATCCCAAGCGCACGCACAATCAATATAATTCACCCCAGTTTTTCCTGTGTACTGAGACGTATCATCAACTGCATAACCCGGAATATCAAATTTTTCGCCCCGAACATCCACCTGCATAGAAACGCCCTTTGCAAAATTCATCAAATCTGTAAAGGAATAATACGATGCCGATTTCCATACGTGGTCGTGAGAAGCACAGCACAAAGCACCAAGTCCACCAGTCATACAACCAATTTTTACTCTGTCGGCGTGACGAAGCAAAGCAAGCTGAATAGAAGCCATTCCAAGCATACGGACTAAATCGCCGCCTGGAAAAATCTTATCTGGCATATTGTCAGGGTCCTGTAAAATATATTTTCTGGTTGGGTCAAACTTGTAATGAGCCGCAGCCATATTGTGGTAACCATAACCTGGATGAAGCGGACTGAACGGACGCATCATTGCACCGTATTCATCAAGCGAAAGCATAATTTTTTTAGGAGAGCGACATTTTGCACCAACCAAATCGCACATTGCAACTTCGGTGTTTATAAAATCTTCATAATATTCAGCACCACCAAGCAAACTCAAAATATCGCCAGGTGCCGCCGGATGATAATGATGCATCGAAATATAATCAACCGTTTCGTAACATTCCTGCAAAACAGTTTCTTCCCAGCTCGGATAATGGTCCATAAACGGCGCCGAAGATGCACAAACCGCAGTTTCAATAGAAGCATCAATCCATTTCATTGCTTTAGAAACCTCGTTGCAGCGAACACCGTACCCGCGCGGATCCTTATCCCAAGAACCAAGCTGCCACGGACCGTCCATCTCATTACCCAAATACCAGGTTTTTACACCGTAAGGCTTTTTGTGACCGTTTTTCTTACGCAAGTCAGACCAGTAAGTTCCACCTTCATGATTCGTATATTCAACAATGTCCATTGCATCCTGCATAGTGCCAGTGCCAAGGTTCACAGTATACAAAGGTTCCGCCTGAACTTTCTCCGCCCACTGCAAATATTCATCATGCCCAACATCATTCGTAATATACTGATACCACGCCGGATCCAAATGCACCTTCCTCTCCGCTTTTGGCCCAATCGAATCCTTCCACTGCCACGCCGAAACAAAATTCCCTCCCGGCAGACGAATCGCTGGCATAGGAGTAGCCTTAAGCGCATTTATAACATCAGTACGAAATCCCTGCTCATCGGCCGTCGGATGCTTCGGATTATACATTGTTCCGTTTACCATAGTCCCAATCGGCTCCAAAAAAGTACTAAAAAGCCGCGGAGAAATCTCCCCAATTTTAAAAGACGGATGCACCGTAATCACTGTTTTATCTGCCATATTTTTTCCTTATCTCTAAATTATACCACTTTTTTCTTAAGTCGGGGCAAGTTTTACCTACCAACTCGCATTTCGGAGTTCGGTAACCCTCAGCATCCTCACTCGCTTCGCTCGCTCCGGTTGCCGCCTTCGGCGCTCCTCAATTCTCGGGCCACAGTTTCCCTCCATCCTCCGCCCGCTCCACCGAACTAAGAACTATACCGCCCTCTAACTTTTCACTTATCCTATTCACTTTTCACTCCCTAATGACTATACTACTCTTATGACCGACATAGGAAAATTTTTAAGCGACATAGAAAAAATCAAAAAACACGTCCGACAGAACAACAGCGGAAACTGCAACTATAATCTTTTGCAAAATGATATCCGCAATCTTTTTGAACGAGCCACAACCTGCCCCACAGACCTTCCTGGCTCAGTATTTGAATATTGGGAAAACGAATACATTTTTACAAGCGCAAATCTTGCCGAAGAACCAACTACAGACAATATCAACAAATTGGGCGCTTTCCTCGGCTTTTTAGACAACAGTGACGAAGATCAGGATTTAATTACAAACAAAGACTGGCAGGAACTTGGTCAGCTTGTTAATTACGAGGCCGAAGACCTTCCTGTAGACATTTTGCAAGATTTAATGATGATGCTCGTTTCACACGGAGCTTATTAATTGAGAATTGATAATGGAGAATGGAGAATTATGGGCGGTACGCTGTATACAAATTGTGAGCAGTGTCCAAGACGATGTAAAATAAATCGAGCGGAAGGAAAAACTGGATTTTGTAAGGAAAATTCAGAACTCCGCGTTGCATTTGCAGGCCTTCACTTTGGCGAAGAACCTCTAGTTACAGTTTTTGGTGGCAGCGGAACAATTTTTTTTACTGGCTGTACACTTCGCTGTGCTTTCTGCCAAAACTATCAAATTAGTCAAAACGGATTAGGCCGTGCAGTTTCCACCTCAGAATTTGCTGATATTTGTCTACGGCTGCAAAATGCTGGTGCTGAAAATATTAATCTCGTTACAGGTAGTCATCACATTCCAAAAATAGCAGAAGGATTACGAGCCGCTCGCGACGCCGGAGTTACAATCCCATTTTGCTGGAACAGTTCTGCATATGAATCTGTTGAAATGCTTGAACTTTTGCGAGGACTTGTAACAATCTGGCTGCCAGACTTAAAAACACTCAGTTCGCACTTAGCAGGAAAACTCTTTGCCGCCCCAGATTATCCAGAAGTAGCAGCAACAGCAATCAAATGGATGATAGATAATAATCCTCTTGAAGTTGTTGATATTCCTGAACCACCAAATGCAAAACCTGCCGAATGGGCAATTCCCGGCCAACCACGCGCAAAAATGCTCAGCGGAGTAATCATCCGCCACCTGTTCATACCCGGACTTTTTGAAGAAACAGCTGACGTTCTTCAATGGCTCAAACAAAATGCCGACACTAGAGCCTGCATTTCACTAATGAATCAATATACTCCAGTTCCATTTGATGAACCATCTCCCCAGCTAACTGCCCGTAAAAAAAATCTCACCACTTTCGAAAACCGTCTAGTTTCGCCTCAAGAAGACGAAGACTTACAAGACCTGATAGAAGCTTACGATTTCGACTATCTTTTCTACCAAGAACTCACAAACGACACAAGCTGGCTCCCGGATTTCCGCCGACCTCAACCATTTTCGAATAAATTAGCAACTCCGCTTTGGCATTTCTAATCCGCGTAAAATCCACAAAACCCAATATCAAATTTTACCCCCACTTTTTTTCCACTTTCATTATTTTCCGTGTTATACTTAAAGAATATGGCTAAATCTAGTGTAAAAAAACTAACAGGTGTTGTAGTACCTCTTGGTTCACTTTATTCAAAAGAAAATCCAGTTATCGGCTGTTATACAGACTTAATTCCATTTGCACAGTTTTGCAAAACAGCTGGTTTTAAACTTATCCAATTGCTTCCTGTAAATGACACAGGAACTCAAAGCTCTCCTTATTCTGGTCTTTCAGCTTTTGCACTTCATCCAATTTATATCCGCATAAAAGAAATTCCAGGCTTTGACATTTTTTACACCGCTAATAAAAAGTTTGCACAAGCATACGATAAATTCTGTACTTCAAATAAATATAAACTGCGTTACGATTATGATAAAATTCTGAACGCAAAAATCACCTTACTTCAAATGTTGTATGAACAAACTTCCGCTGGCACAACAGGAACACCGGATGATTTACTTTTACATTTCATTAAAATCAATCCATGGATAAAAACCTACGCAGTATACAAAAACCTAAAATGGAATTATATGCAGGCAAGTTGGAAAAGCTGGCACACAAACGACCAGTTTAAAACTCCCGCCGAAATTGATAAACTCTGGAATACAAAAGCTTTCAAAAAAGAACACTTATTTTACGCCTGGTGTCAAATGATTGCCGCTGAGCAATTTACCCGCGCAGTTCAAGCCGTTCACAAAGCAGGACTTCTTTTAAAAGGTGATATGCCAATTCTTATGAACGAAGACTCCTGCGATACTTGGGCACATCCACAGTTTTTTAATCAAAATCTTCGAGCTGGTTCTCCTTCCGACAGAGAAAATCCTACAGGTCAAAACTGGGGATTTCCAACTTACAACTGGAAAAATCTGTCTGCCGCAGATTACAGCTGGTGGAAAGACCGCCTAAAAAACGCAAACCACTACTACGACGCATACCGTCTAGACCACATACTTGGCTTCTTCCGCATTTGGGCAATTCCAGAAACAGACTGCAACGCTTTAAACGGTCACACAGAACCGTACGCAGCCTTCAAACGCGACAACCTTTACGAACTTGGTTTTGATGACAACCGAATCCGCTGGCTCAGTCAACCACACATTCCAACTACAGCTGTAGAAGAAATCACTTGGAATCGCGAAATATCCCACAAAATTCTGAACAAAATGTGCGAACAAATTGGGAACGAAGAACTTTGGCTTTTCAACAGTAAAATTACCGGAAGTCAGCAGATTTGGGACTTAGATTTTGGAGAAATTGTTGAATCAGATGTCGCAAACCGTATAAAAGCAAAACTTGTAGAATATTGGTCAAACCGAACCTTGCTCGAAATCAGCAAAAACAAGTTCATTCCACTTTGGACATACGGTCAGTCAACTTCCTGGGCAAGCTTAAACGAAACTGAACGCGAAAGTTTACTCGAGCTTTTTGAAACGCTCAATAAGAAAAACGAAAAACTTTGGAAAAAACAAGCTGATGAAATCTTTACGGCAATCACAAGCGACATAAAAATGATTCCTTGCGGTGAAGATCTTGGTGTTGGAATTGAGTGTGTGCCAAAAACAATGAAAGAACATAACATTCTGGGACTCCGTGTTGTTCGTTGGTGCAGAAAATGGCAGGAAGAAGGACAGCCTTACGTAGATTTTGAAGACTACGAGCCATTGAGTGTTACAACTACATCTGTTCACGATTCAAGTACAATTAGAGAATGGTTTATGGGAAATATAGGATGGAATACATTAGAAAAATCAGTCCACTGGACTAATTTTTCTAATGTAAACGATTCAAAATCCCTCGCTGCAGCCGCTGACGCGTCTTCCGCTACCCCTTCTAGCGGGGACACCCCGCAACGCCCCGCTTTTTCACCTTCCGTTGCGTACAACATTCTTAAAAACTGCGCAAAATCTGCCAGCACTTGGTACATTCCGCCATTACAGGATTTCTTATACATGAATGAAAAATACTGGCTTCCAACTGCTGCCGAAGAACGAATTAACGTGCCGGGAACTGTAACAAAGTTCAACTGGACATATCGCCTGCCGGTAAGTTTAGAAGAACTTTCAGCCGATAATGAATTGATAGAAAAAATTAAAAAGATTTCAAAACGATAATAAAGAATAAAATCTGCGTTTATCTGCGAAATCTGCGAGAAAAAAAATATAGGAAAGTAAATGAGATATTCTTACAACGAATTTCACATCAGTAAAAAAGTTCGCGACCTCTGCGATTTTGATAAAGGATTATTTGCTTCAAGCGGAAATGTTGTTTTTGCGAATATGAAAAATGTTCGCGCATTTCAACTTTTGTTTAACAACTACATCGAAACTGTAACTGGCGATCAGAACAAAAAAGTAAGCGCCGGCCAGCTCAACGCAATGGGCCTTATTGATGAAATTCTCCATCATGTATGCATGCTTTACCGACAGAAAAAATCTCCTCTTTTTATGAAGGAACTTCTGGACCAGCTGAACAAAACTTACACAAAAGAGCAAATCGACAATCTTCTTTTAGATTTTATGAAGGAATTTCCACCGGTAGAAGTTTATCAGGAAAAATGTACCGCACAGGAATATCTTGACCGCGTTGCAATTGAGCCAGACACTCAGACAGAGCGTTCAAACCGCGAACAGCAGCTTGAAGAAATGATTCTTTTGAACATTGCAAACGAAAATCCTGCGTTCAAACCTTTTCTTCTTCTTTTTGATAACTCTGAACTTACAAAAAATAAAACATACACAAAAGTTTGGGCCGACATTCAAAAATATGCACAGACACAACCAGCGTTCGGTCCTTTCAATCACGATTTAATCAACTTGCTGCGCGAACCTCAGCTTTTTGCACCAGATAGTTTGCGCGGTCAGCTTGAATATATCCAAAAATATTGGGATGAATTCCTTGGAACCTGGCTTAAACGCATTTTACAGGGCTTAGACACAATTACTGAGGAAGAAAAAGCTGCATGGCACGGTTTTGGTGGCGGCGACCTTCCAGACATGATGCCGTATTCTTACGAAAATTTAATGAATGAATACGAACGTTACAGCCCGGATTCAGACTGGATGCCAAAAGTTATTCTCATGGCAAAAACAGTTCTTGTCTGGCTCGACCAGCTTACAAAACAGTACGGCTACCCTATCACTCGTCTTGACCAGATTCCGGATGCAGAACTTGACCGCCTGCGCGACGAAGGTTTTACCGGCCTTTGGCTCATCGGACTTTGGGAGCGAAGTAAAGCAAGTAAACGAATTAAGCAGATTTGTGGAAACCCTGAAGCTGCGGCATCGGCATATTCACTTTTTGATTACGAAATTGCACAGAATATTGGCGGATGGGACGCTTTGGCAAATTTACGCCAGCGTTTGTGGCAGCGAGGAATCCGTCTTGCTTCGGACATGGTTCCAAATCATACTGGAATGGACGGCGACTGGGTTATCAATCATCCAGACCGCTTTATTCAGCGCCGAGATAATCCTTTTCCACAGTACACATACAACGGCGAAAATCTTTCTCAAGACGGACGCATTTCTCTTTATCTTGAAGATCATTACTACAGCAAAAATGACTGTTCTGTAGTTTTTAAGCGAGTTGATAATCAAACTGGCGATACACGTTACATTTACCACGGAAACGACGGAACAGGTCTTCCTTGGAACGATACTGCTCAGATAGACTTTTTGAATCCGGAAGCACGCGAAGCAGTTATGCAGGAAATTTTACACGTAGCACAAAATTTCCCAATCATCCGCTTTGACGCCGCAATGGTTCTTGCCAAAAAATCGATTCGCCGGTTGTGGTACCCGGAGCCAGGACATGGAGGAGATATTGCAACTCGCTCAGAAACAGGATTGAGCACTCAGCAGTTTAACGACGCAATTCCTAACGAATTCTGGCGCGAAGTTGTAGACCGTGTTGCCCACGAATGTCCGGACACACTTTTACTTGCCGAAGCTTTCTGGATGATGGAAGGTTACTTTGTTCGAACTCTTGGAATGCACCGCGTTTATAATTCTGCCTTCATGAACATGCTCAAAAAAGAGGAAAATCAGAAATACCGCGA
>JAZLFF010000042.1:0-26468 GCA_045615645.1 Treponema sp. | reverse complement strand
GCCATTCTAGGAGAGAGCAAGCTCTCTCTTGCCATTCGACTTGCATGCTTAAGACGCGCCGCCAGCGTTCGTTCTGAGCCAGGATCAAACTCTCCATGATTATTTCAAAACCCCGAAGGGTTATGATTTCATAAAGTAATTGAACCCAACTTAATATTTAGTTGAATTGATTAAAGTTTAGTTTTGAATAAAAACTAAAAAAATGTAGTCAATTGTCAGAACAAAACTAGCGTATTAAAACGCATATTTTGTTTAGAACCTTACTTGTTCTATTTTCTTTCCTTCCCTGTTATGTCAAAAAACGTTTTGTATTTCCAACCATTGCAACTCAGTGTTGCGACGGTGATGACTAATATATTCTTTTATAAAAAAAGTGTCAACACGAATTTTGAATTTTTTGCAAAAAAAATCACTTTTTTTTACAAATTTTTCATTTTTTTAAAACACCACAGATGAATTTTTTAATCTACAATACTCTTCCTGCATAAATACTGATAAAACTAAAAATTACTAGCGAAATCAGGATTTGGAGGCTTAAATAACCGGATGTAAACTCTATTACTTCTTTATCTTTTGCATACATATTTAAAACAAATGATGTTGGAACAAAGAAATATACTAAAAGTGCTATTTTTAAGGCTGAAGAAAGCCCTGTAACTTTTGAAATAACGAATAAAACCAAAACGCAAAGAATACCTTGTAATAAATAACGGAAAACCGCAAGTTTTAAACCTTTTCCAAGAATTTTTTTATCAAAAACAAGGCCTGAACCAATGCAAAGCAATATCATAGGAGAAAGCGGCTGAATAAAAAAGGATGTTATTTTATTGTACAATCCGGCCAAATTTGAATGATCAATTAAATCACCAAGATGAAAAGCTGCCCCTACAAAACCTAGAACAACCGCAATAATAAGCGGATTTGTACATATTGTTTTAATAATCTCCTTTTTGGACATGTGCTGACCTGATAAAAACTTTAATCCGGTAGCCATAATTGTAAAAACAAAAATCCCACTAAAAATGTCCATAGAAACAATTGTAAACATTGCAGCGGATTTTTGACCTACAAGCAGAGAAATGAGCGCCCAACCGAACAATCCGCCTTCGTAAGTTGTCATTGCATAAGGAACATATCCGTTCACACCTGAATCGAAAAAGCGTTTAAAAACAAAGCCTAAAAGAAAAGCCACGGCAAGAATCACAATTTCTATGAATATATAGAACAAAGAATCTGAAGAAAAAGTGCCGTGTATTAATGTATCAAAAGCAAGAACTGGTAGAAAAACACTTGTGGAAATTGTTTTTATGCAGAAAATGCCTTCCTCGGAAATAATATTTTTTGCCTTTATGAATTTTCCGAGAAAAATCATAATAAATACTGGTAAAATTGTTTCTATTATTGTCATAAATCAATTGTACCTACTTGTTAGCAACTATGGCAATAACTTATTTCATTCGACGGAGCAATTCAAGACAAGTTCTACCATTATGATAGCTTGTTTTCCAGTTTCCACCTTTTGATTCAGTAAGTATTGGCTTTCCATTTTCATCAAGTTCAGACCACCATTCTCCACCAGTTCTATCTGCCTGATGATTTATAATCCAGCTCCATTCCTTTTCGTAAGCATTTTTATACTCTGTACTTTCTGTCATTTGCCAGGCATTGTAAAAACCGTTCATTGCCTCTGCCTGATTCCACCAAACCCGTCGGCGGTCACGAAATTTGCCACCATCTTTTAAAAAGTTTTCCATACAGCCGTTTGTAGAATCAAAACCTTCGTCGAGTGCAACTTTTGCAATACGAATTACTGTATCGTGTATTTCGGATTTTAACTGTTCATCGTTCAATTCGCAGGCAGCTTCCCATAAAAGCCAACTTGCTTCTATATCGTGTCCGTAAGAAATTTCGTCGCTTAATACATTCCAGTTAAGGTCAAAAAACATTCCAAGATGAGCGTTTGGTTGTAAAATGTAATTAACTGTTACTCGAACAAGATCTGTAAGTGAATCTGCAACTTCCATTCTGATTGGCTTTGAATCTGGAAAGACAACTGGAAGTGTTCTGTAAAGATTTGTATAAGCTTCCATTACATGTAGATTTGTATTCATTGATTTTGGACAATTCATATCTTTTGGAGAAAGAATCATATCATTCGTTGGTTTCCAATTTTGTGCACAGGCTTCTATGTATCCACCATCTTGAGTGTCGTGAGCATGCTCTTCTATAAGTGTATATAAATCGAGCGCTAAATTCATAGATTGTACGGAAAGCGGGGGCGTTACGGGGGCGGCGTCTGAGCCCCCGTTAGAAAGGGTAGCGGAAGACAGCTTTGCTGGCTGGAGCGAGGGAGAGACTTCTCCCTCCTGATTATTTTCTTCCAATTCTTTAACTGCTGCTGCATATTCGCAAAGACCGTAAATACAAAAAGCTTCTCCATAAATCTGCTTTTTACTTACTTTTGGCTTTCCGTCGGGCAAAACTGACCAGTAAACGCCACCATTTTTTTTATCGAAAAACTTGCTGGTAATTGTTTGATATGCAAAATGTGCCATAGAAAGATATTTTGGATTGTGGGTAAAGCGGGCAACGGCACTGTAGGTCCACAAAAAACGGGAAGTCATAACAATGGAACGCTCGCAGGCGGCATTTCGATTATTATCGTTGTCGATAGCTCCAAAAAAACCACTGCATTCTGGTCGGGTGTCGCGCGAATATTTTTCCCAATAAGGTAAGATATTTTCAAAAAGTTCTGTTTCTATTGATTTGTAGAGTTTTTCGTCCATTGTACGACCTCCGTTTTTTTTTAAGTAAATATACGAATATTTTAACTATATTTAAGTAAAACTGCAAGTAATAAACGTGGGCTTTTTTGAAAAGTTTGAACGCGGCGGCGGCGCTTTTAAGGGTGGCGAAAACTTGCGAAAATTGTATTACTTTCGTTGCCTGGTTTTCATTTTTATTTCAAATTAAAAATTAGGGATAAATCATTATATCGCGCGAAAACTGTATGGAGTATAATTGAAGTTCAGTTTATGCGAAAGAACATTCTGGTTTTATTAAATGATTTGGTCTCTGATTATTCTGCAAAAGTAATTGACGGAATTATTGATTTTTATAAAAACAAAGATGTTAACCTTATTCTTTCAAATGTAAAAACTGCGGAAACAATTTCCACTCCAAGTGAACTCGCTTACATGACGGGGCTTGAACTTGCAAAGGCTCAAAACATTGATGCAATTATTGTTCTTTCTGCAATTTTCAGTTCGACTATTTCTAAGGAAACTCTTGAAAACTATTTACGAGAAACTGTCTGCAAAAAAATTGTTTCTATTGCATTACCGCTGGATTTACCAGGTTCCGTTTCCACTTCTACTTCTTCGCAGGATGCTTACAACGAAATAGTTGAACATTTGCATAATGAACACGGGTGTTCAAAGTTTGCTTTTATGTCGGCCAGTGCTACTGGGTCGTTTGAAGCTATTGAGCGGTTTAACTCGTTTAAAAATGCCGTTGAAAAAATTGGGCTGACTTTTGACGAAAAGTTGAAGTTTGAAGGGTATTTTGTTTACGACGGCGCACATGATGCACTTAAAGCAAAATATGAAACAAAAGAAGAAATTGACTTTGATGCTATTTTGGCTGCAAACGATATGATGGCTTTTGGCTGTATTGATTATCTGAACAGTATTGGTGTAAAAGTTCCGGATGAAGTTAAAGTTTTTGGATACGATGACATTCCTGCAGCTGCTACTGCCGAACTTACACTTTCGACTATAAATCAGCAGATATATTCTCAAGGAAAAATTGCCGCGGAAACTGCTCTCAAAATGGCACACGGCAAACTTACAGATGAAAACATTATTGTAGAAACAAAACCTGTGTATAGAAATTCATGCGGTTGCGATTCTCATCAAATTGAATTCTCACCTGAAGAAAAAATTCAAAATGAGAAAAAAGTTAGAAATATGTCAGTTGCTCAAGCACTTGAATCTAAAATGATTTTGCAGCAAACATACTTTTTGCTTGATGCCATTCAGAACGAAATGACTCTTCCGCAGTTGTACAAACGTTTCTACAGTCTGCTAACCCGCGAAATTATTCCATGTATTGCAGTTTGTTTTTATAATGAACCTGTAATCTGTATTGATAAACAGAGTTTTTATCTTCCTGATAAGGCAACCGTTACTTTGTACATTGAAAAGCTTGAGGAAGTAACTAAAACTGATTTAGCTGTAACATTTAATCCGCATGAAAAATTATTCCCGGAAGAGTTTTTTGGTAAAAATCCTGGAGTTTTTATGACTCAGCCTATTTACTATAGCAACAAACTTTACGGCTATTTTATTTGCAGAATTACATCTAAGTCGATTTTGTTCGATACAATTTATGAAAAGGTTTACACTTCGGTAATTGCTCAATCTTACATTTTTACAAAGCAAATTGAAGAAAACCAAAAACTAGCTTCTGAAAATATTCAATTGCAACTTGATAATACTGAATTGGTTGAAATGTCTACTACAGACAGTTTAACTGAACTTTTAAATAGACGCGGATTTTTAGATATTGGACAAGATGCAATAAATCTTGCCGTAAAATTGAATAATCCGGGAATTGTCTGCTTTGCCGATATGGATAACCTTAAATTCATTAACGATACTTATGGTCACAAAATGGGCGATGCTGCAATTGCTACTCAGGCAGAAATTTTACGTACTGCGTTTAGAAAAAACGATATTATTGGTCGACTTGGCGGTGACGAATTTGCTGCAGTTTTGACGGGCATTACCCTTGAAGATTTTGATAAAATTAAAAAAGATCTTGATGAACTTGGAAAATCTATTGCACAAAATAAAAAACTTCCTTTTAGCATTAGCATAAGTACAGGTGTCATTCAATTCTCTAAATCAAACAAAAACCTTCAAAAACTTTTGCAACAGGCAGATAAGAAACAATATATTGAAAAACACAAAAAACACGCTGAAAGAAAATAAATAATTCATTATAATCTTCTCTATGAAAACTAACGCAATGAGAATTCTTGACGGGCTTAAAATACCTTACGAAGTCCGTGAATATGATGATGATGGCGAACACGTGCTCGAAAAAGGAGCGGCTGTTCGAATGGCCGAAAAATTGGGCGTTGATCCGCTGACAGTTTTTAAAACTATTGTAATGCGTTCAGAAACTAAGGAAATTTGTGTTTTTTGTCAGAGTGCCGTTAGTGAAATTAATTTGAAAAAAGCTAGGCAAGCGGCCGGTTGTAAGGAAATAAATCCTGTAAAACCTGAAGAACTTTTAGGACTTACCGGATATATTCGCGGCGGATGTACACCTATTGGAATGAAAAAGAAATTCCGTACTTTTATTGACGAAACCGTTCTGTTATGTGATTTAGTGTGTGTAAGTGGCGGGCAACGTGGTGTTCAAATTACCTTAAAACCGGAAGATTTGATTCGGGCAACGGACGCTGTTGTTTGTGATTTGGAATTGGAAAAATAAATTGTAGAGGAAAGTATGAGTAAAAAGTTGGTTGAATTGCTTGGAAAGAAGGGATTATTTTTTGACGGCGGTACAGGAACTGTTCTTCAGGGAATGGGATTAAAACCTGGGGAATTACCGGAAACCTGGAATATTAAACACCCTGAAAAAATTATTGAACTTCATTACCAGTATTTTAAAGCTGGAGCCAATATTATCAAAACTGATACTTTCGGATGTTTTGCAACTAAGTTTCCGTTGGATTTGGAAAAAATAATTCGCGCGGCTGTGGAAAATGCAAATGCAGCTAGGGAGAGATTGCTTCGTTCCGCTCGCAATGACGAGGTAAGTGGGTGCAATAATGATGAGCTTTTTATTGCATTTGACATTTCTTCTACCGGTAAGCTTCTTAAACCAATGGGCGACCTTGATTTTGAAGACTGCATCACACTTTATAAAAAAACTTTTAGAATTGCGTTTCAGTGCAAAATTGACTGCGTTTTAATTGAAACAATGAACGACGGTTACGAAACAAAAGCGGCCGTTATTGCTGCAAAAGAAGTAATGGAAGAGCTTGGCGTAACCTACCCTATACTTGTTACAAACGTTTACGATGCCGACTGCCGAACTTTAAGCGGCTCTACTCCGGAAACTATGGTTTGTATGTTGGAAGGACTTGGAGTTAGTGCAATTGGAGTAAACTGTAGTCTTGGTCCTGTGGAAATGCTGCCGACTGTTGAAAGACTTTGCAAAGCTGCATCTGTGCCAGTTATTGTAAACCCGAACGCTGGTCTTCCTAAAGTTGTTGATGGAAAAACTTTATTTGACGTAAGCAAAGAAGATTTTGTGCGTGCAATGGAAAAAATTGCGGCAGTTCCTTCCCGTGCGCCGAAAATTCTTGGAGGATGTTGCGGAACTACTCCGGAATATATTTTTGCTTTGAAAAAACGTATTTCGGAAATGGAGAATGAGGAAAAAAATTCTCAATTATCAATTGTCAATTCTCCATTAACCTCCATATCTTCTAACACAAAAGTTGTGGAGTTTGCACATAATAAACCTTGTGTTTTGATTGGAGAAAGAATCAATCCAACTGGAAAAAAGAAGTTTAAGGAAGCACTTAGAAATAACGACATTGATTACATTATTCATCAGGGATTGGAACAGGAAGAAGCCGGAGCAGAAGTTCTTGATGTAAATGTTGGTTTACCGGAAATTGATGAAAAAGAAATGATGGTTCGCGTTATGTCTGAACTTCAGGCAGTAACTGATTTGCCGCTTCAAATTGATACAAGTTCGGCAGAAGTTATGGAAGCTGCATTGCGTCGTTACAACGGAAAACCTTTAATTAACTCTGTAAACGGAAAGCAGGAAGTTATGGACGCTGTTTTTCCTCTTGTAAAAAAATATGGCGGCGTTGTAATTGGTCTTACTCTTGATGAAAGTGGAATTCCAGACAACAGTGCAGACAGAGTAAAAATTGCTCAGAAAATCTATAGGGAAGCTGAAAAATACGGAATTAGCCATCGCGACATAATTATTGATCCGCTTGCAATGGCTGTAAGTTCTGATTCAAAAGCTGCAATTGCAACTATGGAAACGGTTCGCGCAATTACTCAAATGGGCGGAAACACAAGTCTTGGTATTTCGAATGTAAGTTTTGGTTTGCCAAACCGCGAATTTGTTACATCGGCATTCTTTACACTGTGTATGCAAAACGGTTTGAGCGCCGCAATTATGAATCCTCTGCAAAAAGAAATGAAAAAAGCGTATTTTACGTTTAATTTGTTGAAAGGTATGGATGAGAATTGTACGGATTATATTGAATGGAGTGGAAGTATTGAAGATGGAGGCGTTGCGGGGAGTGGCGAAGGTCGTAACTTTACTAGAGAACTTTCATCTTCCGCACCTTCGCCGGCAGTTTTGCAGGGCAAAACTGCTACACTTGACTCTACGCCGGGGACTTCTTTATCTAACGCAATTATCAAAGGATTGAAAAACGATGCGGCGGAAATCACTCGTGGGCTTTTGGAAAATACAGATTCTTTGAAAATTATAAACGAGCATTTAATTCCAGGTTTGGATTTTGTTGGTAAAAGGTTTGAAGAAAAAACAATGTATTTACCACAGCTTTTAATGGCAGCTGAGGCGGCTAAGGCGGCGTTTGCGGAAATTCGTTCGTTTATGGAAAAATCAGGTAAGCGCGGAGATTCTAAAGGTAAAATTATTATTGCAACTGTAAAAGGCGACATTCACGATATTGGGAAAAATATTGTTAAGGTTTTGCTTGAAAATTATGACTTTGAAGTAATTGATTTGGGAAAGGATGTTGCACCAGAAGTTATTGTAGAAGCGTGCAAAAAAGAAAAGGTTCAGTTTGTTGGGCTTTCAGCTTTGATGACAACTACAGTAGGCGCTATGGAAGATACAATCAAACTACTGCGTGCGGAATGTCCGTGGGCGAAGGTTTGCGTTGGTGGCGCTGTTATGACTCAAGAATATGCTGACCAAATTGGTGCTGATTTTTACGGTAAGGATGCAATGGATACTGTTCGATTTGCACTGGAGTTATTTAAATGAAAAGTAAATGGAAGTTGGAAGGGGCAGGGGCTCTGGTAGTTTGTGCGCTTGGCTGGAGTTTGGCAGGCGTTTTTATGAAATTTGTAGCCATCAATTCATTTGCAATGGCGGGGTTTAGAAGCTTATTCGCTTTTTTTACCATTGCTGCATTATCTAAAAGTTTTCCTCGCTTTTACATTAAAGGTGATAAAAAAAGAACATTTTATTTATGGATGGCGGCAATAAGTTACGCTGCTACAATGATTTTATTTTGTCTTTGTAATAAACTCACCTACTCTGCAAATGCTGTAATTTTGCAATATACAAATCCTGCATGGATTATTGTACTAAGTCCATTTTTACTTGGTGAGAAAAACACTAAGGTTGATTATGAAGCAATTCTAGGAATTATTATTGGTATGCTTTTATTTTTTGCAGATTCAATTTTTGGTGAGCCAAGTGGTGAGTTTGCAGAAACTGCAGTTTTAGGAAATATTTTGGCACTGGTTTCGGGAATCACTTTTGGATTAACGACAATTTTTCAAAGAAAGCAGCAGATGCTCGCAGAAAAGTCAGGTGATTCAAACAGAAATACATCACGAGATGCCTTTATGCTTGCTCAAATAATTGTTGCGTTATTCGGATTACCTTTTATTTTTGTAATGGACAACGGAGTGCCTGATTTGAAATCCCTTTTGTTCTTAGTTTTGCTGGGTATTTTCCAGATGGGTATTCCAAATATCACTTATGCAATAGGAATAAAAAAGGTTCGGGCATTGTCTGCATCTTTAATAACAATGATCGAACCTTTAATGAACCCTGTTTGGGTTTTAATCTTCGTTGGCGAAGTTCCTAGCTGGTATTCAGTACTCGGTGGAATAATTATACTTGGCTGTATTCTTTGGCGGGAAGTTAAAAGTTTCCGCCACCAAGTGTAACGCTTAATTTAAGTGCAACGGTTGGGTCTTTTTCCCAGTCTGCAAAGGTTATGTAAGGGCCAAGTCCAAGTTTTAGAGAAGCGGTTGGAGCATAGTAAAGCATTGCAGAAATTGTTCCGGCATTCAAGAAACTTGCGGCACCGTACTGGGCTAATGCATTTTTTGCATAATCTGGTAAATCAGCTTTTCCAAAGTTTGCCATTGCGAAAATCATTGCGGTAACATCTTCAGAACCAAAAATTTTTCCAAAGTTTACCATTGCAGCAACGTTGTGGCCCTGTGTTAAATTTTCCTTTATGTACAACGGATTTGAACTTAAGTACATCATATCTTCCATTGTCTTCAAAGTAAAATCGTTACCGTCATAAAGATACTGTGCGGCTAAAACAATTGCCGGGTCTTTCCACATATAACTAAAACCTGCAGTTGCCTTAAACTGATGAGATTTTTCAATACCTTCCTTTGTTTGCGATTCAATCCATTCGCGGTCACTTCCGTACTGGTAAACACCTTCTGCAAAAATGTTGAATTTTTTTACACTTCCCGTTGCTGTCAAAGTAACTTTTGGAGCTGCTTTATATTTCAAATAACCGCCAAAACCAAGTTCCCATCCGCCTAAAACAAGATCAAACTTACCTGCAAGTGCTGTATTTTTTGCATAATCAAATGAAGGCAAAACGTAAAGCCAAAGACAATTTTGAGTTCCAGGGAAAGTAATTTGAGTACGAAGATTAAAACATCCGTCTACTTGAGCGTCTACATCTTCCGGATTGATTGAAGTTGTATTGATAATGTCGCTTACAGGACTAAAGAAGTAACCTGTTCCCCAAGTTACTGTATGCAAACCAAAACGGAAAAAAGCGCGGTCTAAAAGAGAAAAATCTGTAAACATTTCTTTAAGGTAAATCCAGTCAGATACAGTTGTGTTTACATCTGTCTGAAATAATGAGCCAAACTGTGTTTCTTTTTCTGTTGTAGTTGCAGATGAAACGGCTTTTGAATAAAAAGGATATCTAAAACCGAATTTTGAATACATTCTTAAATCCTGATTTGGACGTGCATCAACAGAAATGAGAGCGCCAACATTTGGATTAAGTTTTGTATTACAAAAGTTGTCTACAAAATCTGCATCCGAATCATCATATAAAATAGTTGTTGTTTCAATAGTTGATGTAAAGCTTCCGCCAATTTTTATGCTTCCGTTTTCAAAAAGCACCCCTTTTGCAAGATCCGATTTTGCTTCAACAGTTTCAAGTTCCTCAATTCCGTCGTCGCTAAAAAAGAAATCATCATCGCTACCAAAAAGTTCATCATCAGACTGGGCAAAAAGTGCACCAAAAATACAAAAAAATCCTAAAACACAAATCAGTTTTTTCACAAAATACTCCTATTCGCAATATGGTAAAAACCGTTTTTACTAGTTTAACCCCTCGAGATAAGCTTTTGTGAAAATACGGTCTGGTAGAGAATCAAAAGTTAAATCTGAAATGACCTGCTGTGTATTTTCACCTTTATTTAATTCATCGCGCAAAATTGCCTGAGTTGAAACATAACCTGCAGGAACTTTTGTGTATTTTGGAATTAAAATTGTTCGCATAAGTCTGTCAGAACCAGAAAAATCTTCTTCTTTAAGAACTAACGGAATATCTTTACGGATGTAAAATTTTGTTTTTGCATAAGCCGGATCAGTTGTTTTTGCTGTAAGAGTAATAATATTTACTTCAAACTTTCCGAGCATGCCTTCTTCTAACGCAAAAACTTCATAATTATCTCGCCAATGAGTTTCACTTTGATCAAGATCATCAACTTTCAAATCAGAATCGCCAAGTGCTTCCTTGATGGAAGTGTGTGTAAACTTACGGCTGATTGGATCATAAGACCAGATGTTGTCACCTTCCATAAGATAACCTTTACCTTTATCTGCTTCCGGAAAAAGCTGAACAATTGTCATAAGCTCTTTGTCAGTACGCTGAAAAATTTTATACTGCAAATTTTCCTTAGGTTTATTAGGTTTTTCAATTACCAGACTGATTGTAGCCGAATAATCTCCATGATAAGCCAAAACATCATCCGTAGATTCCATAATCTTAAAAGCCTTCTCCGCCACATCCGAAGAAACCTGCGCAAAAGCACTCACACAAAAAAGCAAACATCCCACCAACCCAATTATCTTCTTCATACTAAAAAAACTCCTTACTTCTTAATTCTTAATTCCTAATATCCCCTACTTCACCGTTCTCAGCGCCTCGGCCGGATTCATCTTACTTGCCTTTTTAGCGCTGCCGTGTACAGCAATTGAAGTCAAAATTATAAGCAGTAAATACTGAACTATAACTGTTCCAACGCTTACACTAAACGTAAAATGTCCGTTGTGCAGGAAGAACGAAAGCGCATCATTCTGAATTGGAATAAGATGAACAATTGACATAACGATTATAGCAAGAATTAATCCTGCAATTGCGCCAATAATACACAAAATAACAGCTTCTGTTGTAAAGACCTTACCTGTGCTTTTTCCATCCATACCAAGTGCACGCATTGTACCAATTTCGCGGATTCGTTCATACAAAACCATGCGGTAAGTATTTGAAACACCAACCATTACAATGAGCAAAATTACAAGCAAAATTGTTGTTGTAACTGTATGAACTACCGACATTACTGTTTGAATTGCAGGAATTTCGTCGTAGAAAGTTTCTACAGCATATTTTGTACCTTCCCACTGAGCTTCTTCGTTATAAAGCTGCTTTTCAATTCCGCGTCCAATATTTGCTGGATTTGTTTTCATTGCTTCCAGACGGCTTGTAACATTTACTCCATCAGCACGGATTTTTGCTTCGAGCATATTTGCAACCTGTGCCTGTTTTTTGCTGTTGTTCAAGAAGATTGTAAATGTTGAATAACCGTCCTCCGGAATGCCAATAAGTTTATTCAAAGTTGAAAGGTGTGTATAAACCTGCATTGAATTCATAAAGCTGTTAGATTTAATAATTCCAGCAATTGTAAAATCTTCTACAGTGTTTTGACCGTAAATTGTATTTGTAGTCATAATGATTGTATCGCCAACAGCAAGGTTCATTGAATCTGCAGTTTTATCGCTGATTACAAGGGCGCGTTCATCTGTAAAGTTTTCTTCACCGCCTTCAATAAACTGGAAAGAATCAAGCAAAACAGGATCATCAAGCTCGCGGCCATAAATTTGAACAATAGATTTTGCACCTTCAAAAATCATCTGACCTGTGGCCATGGAATAACGAGAAAAATACTTATAATCAACATTGCATTCTTCTACAATATTTCTGATGTAATCTTTATCGCGAACAATTGCCGCAACCTGATCTTTTCCACCTTCTTCTGTGGCAGGAATTTTTTCCAATCCCTGAATTAAAACTGTACCGCCCAAAAGCTGTGTAATTTGTTCCTCAAGATTGCCAACCATTCCAGTTGTAAGACCATCTATTGCTGTTACTACAAAAAATCCAAATGCAATGGCTGCGGCAAGAATTGCATTACGTCGTTTTTGTCTTGTTAAGTTTCTTAAAGATAATTTAAAAACTGTACTCATTGCATCCTCCTACTCCGAACCTGCTGCAAGTGCTTTTAGCGGTGTAACTTTCAAAGCTGAATGAACCGGATAAAGGTTACTGATTACACTTCCAAGCAAAGCAACTACAACTGTTGCAAAAATAATTCCGAATGTTGGAGTAAACTGTAAAAGTCCACCACCAAGAATCATTTTGGCAATACTGTTTGTAATTGTAATGTTCATTGAATTAAAGATTGCCATTGCAATAAACGCAATAATAATTCCAATTAAAGAAGAAACTGCTGTAAGAATAATTGTTTCGGCAGAGAACAAAGTACGCACAAAACGCTTATCGGCACCAATTGCACGCATTGTACCAATTTCACCAGTACGTTCAATAACAGAAACAACCATTGTATTCATAATGATGATAAATACTACAACCGCAAGAATTATAATCAAAAGGTTGAAAATAAATCCAATTCCTTCGACAGTTCCTGAATAAGAATATGCAGCTTTTTTCCAGTCCATTGCCTCTACATTCAAACCTTCTGCCTGAAACTGACCGTTCAACTCCTGAATGATTTTACTTGTCTGAGAAGGATTTTTTACTTTCATAAGCATATACTGCCATGAACCATCATCTGTTTTGTTCAATTCGTCGCGGAGTGTTGTATCTCCAAGAATGTCATCATAATCTGTACCAGAACCAAGGAAAGATTCATCTTCATCAATGCCAAAAAAATCGTCATCTCCAAAACTGCCGAACAAATCTTCTTCGTCCATTGAAGAAAGACTCAAATCTACACTTTCCGGAAGTTCCTGCTTAAAGCTGTTTGCATAAGTTAAATCTGCAAAGGAACGTGCAAGACTTGGATTACAGTAAATAATCTGGAACATTGCAGAGTTTTCGTTTGAAGGCTTAAAAAGACCAACAAGCTTTGCTTCACGAATAACTCCGTTTGTATTTGCACCCATCATCAAAATGGTGTCGCCAATGTTCAGCGGTTCTTGATAAAGCGATTCAAACGCACGCTTAACACGTGTATCAATCATTACTTCATTTGTATTTGGAGCTGGATAAGTTCCTTCCACAAAGTTGATTCCGCTGAAAGTCTGCCAGTAAGTTTCATCTTCACCGGCAAAAAGCATAGAAATTGGCATATCATCAAAACCAAGGTCATCGCGTTCTACAAGGGCTGAAAGATCCATTTCCAAACCTTTTGCAACAAGTACCTGAGCCGAAATGAGTTTTGTCTGATGTTCAATTCCTTCAGTTTCATCAACAATCTTCTGAACCTTTTCCAAATCTGGAAGTGCTGGAAGCTGTGGAAGTTCACCGGTAATATTTGTTGTACTTACGCCAAAAATATCGTAAATGGTTCCTTTTTCAGGAATAACACCAATTGCAATATCGCCTGTATAATTTGCTCTAAAGTCTTTTTCAAGGCCGCGGTTTACTGATTCAAGGAAGGAGTTACCAAGAATTACAATTGCAACTCCAAAAATCAAAAACAACGAAATAATTATTGTCTTTGATTTGTGTTCCTTTAAGTTCCGCAATGCCAGTTTTAATATTTGTTTCACTGCGGTCTCCTATATTTTGTAAACGTCCGAACCAACTTTATGTTCATCATTTGTAATCTGACCGTCAAGAATGTGAACAACATGGTCACACATATCAACAATTCGAGAATCGTGTGTAGAGAAAATGAATGTTGTCTGCAATTCTGGATCTTTGTTCAAAGATTTCATCAACTTGAGAATCTGTTCGGAGTTCTTTGAGTCAAGGTTTGCTGTTGGTTCATCGGCAAGAATTACAGGTGCTTTTGTAACAAGCGCACGGGCAATTGCAACACGCTGACGCTGACCGCCGGAAAGTTCTGTAGCCTTGTGATTTTTCCAATCTGTAAGGCCAACTTTTTCCATTAAGAAATTAATCCACTCTTCTTTCTGTGCTTTTGTAAAACTGTCTACCGGGCTTTTTGAATCCGGATTTTTTGATTCCAACAGAAGCGGAAATTCGATATTTTCGTAAACATTTAATACCGGAATAAGATTGAAAGTTTGGAAGATAAAACCCAAATGAGAGCGGCGCAACGCTGTAATACGTTTATCCAATTTTGGAGGAATTGATTCACGACGCTTTTTCTTTTTATCCTCTTCTGAACCACTCGAAGCCCATCGTGTATTTTTTACTTCAGCATCAGCAAGATTTACGCCTGCATATACATCAGTATCTCCTATTACAATTGATCCCGAACTTGGTAAATCAATAAGTCCAATCATATTTAATATTGTCGATTTACCTGAACCAGAAGGTCCTGAAATAGCTGCAAATTCACCTTTTTCAATATTAAATGAAACTCCCTTTACAGCTTCCACTTTTTGTTTTCCCATAGGGTAAAATTTGTGTACATTGTTCAATGTAATAACAGACACAATAAACCTCCGAAAATATATAAATATTAAAGAACTTTTTACTATTTGACTTTATAAAAATACTGAAAATTGTAACCATAGGCAAGGAAAATAATCAGTAACTTTTGTCACTTTTTTCTTTTTTAATTGTAACTTTTGTCACTATTCATTATTATTTTTTATATGAAAAAGATAATTTTGACTTTAGCCACAATCGCAACATTTGCATTCATTTCATGTGCAACTGTAAAGGAAGTTCCAGAAGATTATTCTGCTGCTCAAATTATTCAAATGGGTCAGAATGCTTACGATGATAAAAACTATAAAACTGCCGAAATGTGTTATCAGACTGCAATTGACCGTTACGGCCAAAGTTCCGAAGTTTTACTGGAAGCAAAGTACGAATTGGCGCATGTATACCTTATTCAGCACAAATATGATAAAGCCTATCCAATTTATATAGAAATTCTTGAAATGTACGATTATGCAGGCTACGGAGATTTACCAAGCGCTTACAAAAAATTAGCACAAATCGGTATTTCAAAAATCCCTGAAAATAAAAGAATTAATCCTTTGGTAGAAGAATAGACTTTACCGTAATTCCGCGTTTCTTTGCGCAATTCATTACATATTCCTTTGAATACTTACCACTGCCTCGTGGAGTTGGATGAGGTTCTGCATCTCCAATTAAAATAATCTTCTTTACAGCATCAGGACGCCACTCAAAATATTCACTTGCCGCAAACATTGCTTCGTATACAGCCTCTGGAATATCCCCACCTTCAGTACCGTAAATTTTTATTGAATTAAGATTTTTATTAAACGATGAAATATTTGTCGTAAAAGCAAACAATTTTACCGGTAAATTCATATACCTGTATGTATCTCCATAATCTCTGTAAAACAATAATCCAACGCGAACAGACGAACTTCCCTGAAAAATGTTTTCAAGCTCCGGCTGCAAATCCTTTTTCAACTGATCAATATCATTTTTCATACTACCAGTAGCATCAATACAGAAAACAACATCAACATTTTCAACCTGATCCACCAAAAGTTCACGAATATCCGAAATAATAGTTTCAGGACCTTTCGAATAAATTACATCACCGGCAAGTTCTTTAAACGCATCATTCGCAAGCGGATTATAATCATCAGTTAAAACAGTTTCTTCCACCGGAGGTTCTTCAATTGGTGCAAGAACTGGTTCTTTCGGTTTTTTAGGAAGCGGACGCTTTTTTACAACAAGATTAAACATGAACGGACTGTCCATAAAATCGCCAGAATAATCAGCATAAGGTTTTTCAAAAGTTCTAATATTTATGAAAGTACCTTTTCCAATTGTAACTTCACCATGCCGTGACCATTCATAACCGTAAACTATCGTTTCTGGAATATAAACATGAAAGGCCGGACCAAAAAAATCAGTTTTTTCTGTAGTTGAATCTACAAGACTGTATTTTGCACCTTCCGAAATAAGCGGTTTTCCGTCTAAATAGCGAACTTCATCTCCATTTATAGCATTATATTCTTTTGCCCGATACGCATAACTATCATTTTTGCCAGCCGGATCTTTTGTAGTTTCCGTCAACAAAATAGAATTAATGTTCGGCATTTTTTTTACATACAAATGATATCCGCCATTTTCTTTATCTTGCACAAGCCGAATATCTTTAGCAGTAATACGTAACTGCTGCTGCTTTTCCGAATAAACCATTACCTGTTCATTTTGTGCAAACAGCTGATTTCCCGCTACCAAACTAATAAAAACAGCAAAAACAATTTTAATTCCCTGTCTCATCCCCAATTCCTGTATTTTCTAAAAATAAAAGTTTCTTATCTAGATTATCGGTTGAATAATTAAAAAATTGATTTATAATATATACTAACTAATTTTAGTATTTATAAAGTTTTAGGCATACAAATGACAGAGAATGAAAATTTTGAACAGGTAGATATAAACTCATTTTTTGAAGACACCAATTCTCAAGAAAAGGAAAAGCTTCAGAAAGTTGAAGTTTTTACTCAGCGTCAAAAAGATTTAATGAACGAATTTCTTCCTCTTGTAATGGCTTCTGATAGCGAAAAAGCTACAAACTTTTTAAACAGAATTGCCGACCTTGAAGAAATTGCAAACTCGGTTGCACGTTTCCCTTCTCTACTTGAACGCCACGAACTTGTAGGTGGAACACGTACTCCAACAACTCTTATAGATTCTCTTATTAAACACCAGGATGAAGGTGACCGTATTCTTCGACTTCCATCAAAAGCTATTTTAGGAAAAGGTCTGTTAGTAGCAAAAACTCATACTCTTTCAAGCTTTTCAAAACATGCAAAACATATGGGACCAGAATACGCAAAACTAGCCACAGCTCTTGAATCAGAAACTGTTTCTTCCATGTTTTCGCTTTTAGTTGAAGATGTTTATTTAAACCTTATAAATGATACAACACAGCCAATGGAATTCCGCCGAGAATGGGCACTTTCGCTTCTTCTACTTTGGGAACATTGGACAGACCAGACAATTGAAAACGTTGCACCAGTTCTTCAGGAAGTTTGGACAGCCAGACGAAAACTTGCTCCTGCTTTTGGAACAATGATGGGAACAAGTGAATTACTTCTCATTTCTATGCAAATGGATGACCAGTGGATTAGCTTTATAAAAAAACGAATGGGCGACCAGGGTGTTACTCAAGCTATGGAGGAATTTCTGTTTGGTATTTCATACGAGCAGATTAAACAGTTACGCGATACATTGCGCGAAAAAGGTATTCCAGCAATTGGCCGTGATGAAGTTTCTAAATTCCTTGGAGAACACGTTAAAGCCGATGCAGGTTTAGACTACCGAGATTTCTACTCTATGTATACAGTTCGCCGAGATAACGCACGTTCCCGCGAAAGATTAAAATCAGAAGGTCCTCATAAAACACTTGAAGACTACTTTATTCAATATGTAACAGAACAAAACAAGGAGAAACAGAATAATGACACCTTCGCAAAATGATGAATCAGACAAAACAAAAAAAGTTCCATACCATTTTGGTGAGAAACTTCGCCAGGTTCGCGAACACAAAGGATATACTCTAAAAGTTGTTGCTCAAAAAGCTGGCGTTAGTGAAAGTCTTGTTTCTCAAATTGAACGAAATCATGTTTCTCCAGCAATTGACACTCTTCTTGCTCTAGCTGATGTTCTCGACATAAATCTTGAATTTTTGTTTGAAGAATATAGAAAAACTCGTCCTGTACATATTATTCGTGCAGGCGAACGAACAACTGCCATTGAAGATGACATTTTATACGAAAATCTTTCAGAACCGGATAGTTCCGACAAAAATAACACTTTTGAAACTTACGTAATAAAAATTCCTGCAGGTGCACACACACATCGTGGTTCTTACGGACATATTGGACGCGAAGTTGGCGTTATTTTAAAAGGAAAAGGCAGACTCAAATACGAAAACAAAGAATATTCATTGAACGAAGGCGACAGCGTTTCATTCTCGGCAGGAGTTCCTCACGTTTTAGAAAACACAGGAGATACAACACTCGAAGCAATCTGGGTTGTAACACCTGCACAACGTTTTGTAAACTAGTCGCAGAAAAACTACTCTTTTCCGTTCCAACAGTAAGTACACAATTTACAGTGATCAAGTCCGGTACTGTCGAGCATATCATCAAGACGATGGTAACGAAGTGTTGTAAAATGCAACTGTTTTCGAATTTCTTCAAGCATATTTGCGTATTCCTGAGAATCCGGATCACAATACTTTTGCAAAACTTCGTCAGAAACATTTTCACCTTCAAGCATGCGAATAACGCGACGTGTAATTAAATCCATTTCTGACTTTGAACGAGAAAAGTTTAAGTATTTACAACCGAACATAATTGGTGGACAAGCTGGACGAACATGAACTTCTTTTGCACCACTTTTATACAAAAAGTCAGTTGTTTCACGAAGTTGAGTTCCACGAACAATTGAATCATCAATCAAGAGGATTTTTTTACCTTTAATTAAAGGCTGAACAGGAATAAGCTTCATGTGAGCAATTAAATTTCGTTGTTCCTGACTTGTCGGCATAAAAGAACGTGGCCATGTAGGAGTATACTTAATAAACGGTCGTGTAAAAGGAATTCCAGATTCATTTGCGTAACCAACAGCATGAGGCGTTCCAGAATCAGGAACACCGGCAACTGCGTCCGGGTCAATTGCACCTTTATCGCGGCGTGCAAGGTAGCGGCCACAATTATAACGAACTGTTTCAACGTTCTGACCTTCATAAGTTGCAGTTGGATATCCGTAATAAATCCACAAGAAAGTACAAATTTTCATTTCTTTTTGAGGTTCTTGCAAAACTTTATAACCATCAGCTGTAACAAAAACAATTTCCGCAGGTCCAAGTTCGTGGCAATCTTCGTATCCAAGATTTATGTATGCAAAATTTTCAAAAGAAAGACAATAAGCTTCCTCTTTGCGACCAATTTGCAAAGGAGTTCGACCAAGTTTATCGCGGGCACCGTAAATACCTTCAGGTGTCATTATAAGCATTGTAATTGAACCTTTAATTTTGTCCTGAACGTATTGAATTCCTTCTAAAATAGAATCTTTTTGATTAATAAGAGCAACTACAAGTTCAGTCTGATTTATTTCACCACCGCTCATTTCAAGAAAGTGTGTTGAACTTTTGTTACGAATTTCATTAACAAGTTCCTCTTTATTTGTGATAATTCCTACTGTAGTAATTGCAAAACTTCCAAGATGAGAATTAGTTAAAAGCGGTTGAGGTTCAAAATCACTAATACAACCAATTCCTAATTTTCCATGTAATTCATCAATATCTTTTTCAAATTTTGTTCTGAATGGAGAATTCTTAATATCGTGAATAGAATGTTCAAATCGGCCATCATCATTATAAACGGCTAATCCACCACGGCTCGTTCCTAAATGTGAATGATAATCAACACCAAAAAACAAATCTAATGAACAATCAACTTTAGAAGCAACGCCAAAAACACCGCCCATATAAATCCTCCAATTGAAAATGGATACGATGAGTATAATGATTTTAGAAAGAAAATTCTACTTTTTATGAAAAATTACCTTTCTGGGGTTTTATCCTTACTGCGGAATTATCGCCCGGAATGCCTGTGCCGGTAAATCATCAGTTGAATAAAGATTTATAGGATTTGGACTATCCGACCACAAATATCTAATCTCACGGAAAACACCATCAATTTGTGGAACAGGAACCGCAACTTCATTGTCAGAAATAATCCGACCTTTTGCTTCAACCATTTTCAAATGATTTTCAATTTCGTACTGGAAATAGAAGCCCAGAATTTCATCACCCTTGAACGTTTTAAGCTTTGCCGTTCCTGTATCAAATTGAATAATAAATGCATCTTTTTTCCGCTCTGTAAATACAGCCTTTGGAGCAATATTGATTTTTTTACCGTATCCAATTCGCAAAGCTTCCAATGCAGCACGAGTTCCACCAGTTCGCTTTTTTTCCGGATGCAAATCATTCCATTCGCCAGCATCAATAGTAATTGCAATTCCTGTATTTTCGACAATTTCCGTAACAAGAAGCTGTTCCTGACGCATTTGTGCCCAATTCATTGTATTTGTACAATAATCTTCGCCAAAACCATCACTCCAGTTTGGAAGCTGCATAATTACAAATGGCATATCTTTTTGAGCATATACAAACTTTTTGCGCCAAAGCATAATCATTTTCATTAACATTCCACGGTATTCATCCGGATGCCATGCGTCTGATTCACCCTGATACCATAAGGTTCCTGCAATTGCGTAATTAAAACACGGTGCAAGCATTGCATTGAAAAGAGCAGTTGGCACCCATTCAAAGAACATGCCCGGTGGACAGTCTTCAACAGCAGTTCCCATTTTCATTTTCCATTGACCCGAAAGGTTTATCTTTTCGCTTCCGGTTGGAGAATCTGCTGCCAGAATTGCTTGTGACGGTTGTTCGACGTTTCGAATGGCTGTAGGAACAACGCGCACATTTTCTGTAAAAAGATAATAAGGTTTTTCGGTATAGAAACGTATTTTACCAAAATGGCTGTTTTTTTGAACTCGGATTGTAATCGTATTATAGCCAGCTTTTAAAGTACCTTTTGGAACAACATAACGGCGTGGAGGATAACAATATCCTGTTTCACCAACTTTTACTCCATTTATCCAAACTTTATCTGCATCTACAATTGTTCCAAGCCAAATCCAGGTTTTTATTTCATCAAAATGTTTAACCTGCTCTGCCGTAAGTTCAATTTGCTTTTTAAACCAGAAAAATCCAGCAGTTTCCTTGTGATCAATAAATCCAGGAATAACACAGTCGCCCCAATCATTTTGAATTTCAGCATATGTAAGTTTTTCCCATGATTCTTTTCCACCACGATCAGTTTCGTTAATGTTTGAATCCCATTTCTGCTGATTCTCGGCCAATTCTTTTTGCTTTTTTGAAATATTGTCAGGATTTTCGTAAGTTTCAAGTTGTTCAATAAATGATTCTGTATTATCAAGTTGCTTTAAAGAGGTTTTATCCATCCAAGCTGCAATTGGAGAACCCCCTTGGCTCGCATTAATAATTCCTACAGGAACACCCAATTCCTGCCATAATTTTTTTGCAAAGAAATACGCAGTTCCAGACATTAAACCAAGAGTTTTTGGTGAAGCACAAATCCAAGTTGGGTTTTCAACTGTATCTTTTTCACCTTCAAATGACCAAGAAATTGGAATTGTTATCATTCGAATATTAGCATTTTCTGGTAATGCAAATTCTTCAGGGTAACTGAATTTCATGCGTTCCATTGGAAGTTGAGCATTAGACTGACCAGAACTCAACCATACTTCACCAACAAAAACTTCTTTAAAAGAAACCTCTTCATCTTGGCTTGAAATTTTTAAAGTAAATGGTCCTCCAGGCTGCCCCGGATTGTACTCAATTTTCCAATTTCCGTTTTCATCCGCATTCGTTGAAGCAGAAACATTTTTTATAGACAAAGAAACTTCAGCATTTTTTTCTGCTGTTCCAAAAATGCAGTTTGTGGTATTTCTCTGTAATACCATTCCATCACTGTAAATTCCTTTAATATGCAACTTTTTACTCATGTCCTAATCCTTTTTTATAATTACTTACAAATCCATTCTCTTCCAGAATTTTCGTACTTAAACCAGTCAAAATCAGCATAAAATTCTTTTCCGTCATTATTCTGACCAGTTTCTGCAAACATTCCCATAATAGTTCCAACAAAACCGCCAGCTTTTTCAACACTCAAAATAGAAGAATCAATATCCGAAGCTAAAACCTGCAAATTTCGTTCATCCGGTCCATATTCAAAATACAAATGTTGCCCTTCTGCAACAACGCGCAAAACGCAAACAAAAGTTTTATCTCCACCAGAAATAACTTCTTCTACCAAAACTTCATCGTCACCACCTGCGGCTTTAATCAGTTGTAAAAGAATAACTTTTCCACACAATTTTACCTGCATTCGATAATTGAACTTTTCATTCTGAAAACATGCAATACCGGCACAATCGTTATCATGCGCAAAATGAACTTCCACTTTTGTAGCTGCTTCAAAACTAAAACCAGTCTGTCTTCGAGCAACAAACGCGGTAGTACCAGATTCAGTTATTGGACCTGAACCATAAAGTCTAAGGCATCCCGGATTATCAGTTGATGAAATAAGATTTTGATCTCGCGAACGTAAACTTATCCAATAATCTTCCAGTTTATCAGAGTTAAAATCATCAAATACTGGAAGAATAACTGCATCTGCGTCCTCATTACTTCGTTTTGCAACATGTCCAAAAAGATCATATGCATTTTCAACCAATCCAGTTTCCCAAGATGCAACTGGCCAATCATCTTCCCATTTTACAGGAACCAAGAACGTTTCACGTCCCATATTACAATAGCGTTGTCCACCATCGCCATAGGGTCTTGATGCGAGGCAAACCATCCACCATTTTTTATTATTATCACAGAATAAATCTGCATGGCCTACATATTTAACACCAGCTCCCTGTCCCAAATGACGATGTGTCAAAATAGGATTTTTCTTATCACCAATCCACTCACCGTCAATAGTTTCACAACGCGCACAACAAACCGCATGTTCTGGGCCAGTTCCACCTTCTGCATGAATCAAATAATACATGCCATTAATTTTATAAATGTGCGGACCTTCCGGCCAAACACAATTTTTTAGAGCACCTCTCCAAATACCTTTTGGCTCACCAATTAAATGCCCTGTTTCAAGATTAATTTTCTGAATATAAATTTCCCAGTTTCCGTTAAACTTAACACCCTCAGGAGCAGGATGAGTTCCAACATACCAGGCAGTTCCATCATCATCAAAAAATAACGACGGATCAATTCCTTCAGCTTCAGGAATTGGAATAGGATTTGACCACGGCCCAGCAGGATTTTCTGCTGTTACAAAGAAGTTATTAATTTTATCTACCTGAGTACAAATACAATAGAATTTTCCTTCATGATAGCGAATTGTTGGCGCAAAAAGCCCTCTTGAAACTCCTGCACCGGAAAAATCAAGTTGCTCAGCTCTATCAATAACGTTTCCAATCTGCTTCCAGCTAACTAGATTTGAACTTTCAAAAATCGGAAGCCCCGGAAAATATGAAAAGGAAGAGTTTACAATGTAATACTTATCATTCGCAACACAAATAGAAGGATCAGGATAAAACCCTGACAAAATAGGATTAATAATTTTAGCCATAAATTAATTTTACTCCATGAAATACTACTTTGATATAGGACAAATCGCTTAAGTATAAAAAAAATCGGTAATTCTTTCATTAGGCAAAAGAACTACCGATTTCATTTTATCAAACCAATGATTTATCGGTTACAATCATCAATTAAGCCCTGCCATACATTATAGCACTGATCATAAGCTTCTTGTGGAGTTTTCCATCCGCCCCAAACCTGCCAAACAATATCACCAGTTTCAAGACCAGCAATAATTGTATCAAAACGAGGATTAGGAGTTGCCATCATCAATTCCAAAGTTTCATCAACTGCACGAGGATCTCTGAATACTGGATAATAATCTTCCTTCCATGCATCTGGAGATTCATAACCTGGAATTGGTTCAAGATACAAGTCAATTGCTTTTGCAATCTTTGCAGCACGGTCATCATCATAAACACTTGGAATAATAATCATGTTTGAGTTATGAGTTGTTTTGTAAACTTTGTCACTGCTTGGTCCAAGTGGGAAACATACAAATCCGAAATCATCTGCCATTCCACCAAATTTTCCCTGTGGCTGTGCGTTATATTCTTCATCTGCGAGGAATACTGCTTCTCCATTTACGAATGCAGAGTAGAACCAGTCCCAAGTTGAATCTTCTGGAGCTGGCTGCTGATAAGTTGAAGCCATATGTGCAATCCAGTTCCAAGCTTCCATAGCATTGTCTGATCCAGCAATATTGTAATATTTTCCGTTAGAATCGCGGCCAATATAACCTGCACCATTTGAAGAAAGTGCACCCATTGAGAAAGTTGTACTGAAAGTTGTCAAAGCATACATATCAATTACGCCATCATTATCTGTATCGCGTGTAAGCTTTTTACACATTTCTTCGAATGTTTCCCAAGTCCATTTTCCTTCTTTCTGTAAATCATATGGATAATCTGGTGAATAACCTGCTTCTTCGAGCAATCTCTTATTAAAGAACATACCTTCTTTTGGTTCTGGTTTACCCCAGTTGAAAGCATAGAATGAATCACCTTTCTTTAATTTTTCAACAACACCCTGGTCATATTTATTTGCATTATGATAATCAACATTCTTAATTTTTGATAAATCATAAAAAAGATTTGCTTTCATTCCTGAGCTAGCTGAACGTCCATCAATAATAAATGCATAATTTTCATCACCACCAGAAACACAGAAATTTGAAACAAACTGTGGATTTGAACCCCAACTTGCCATAGCTTTCTGAGTAACAGTCATATGGTAAGTATTATTTGTCCAGTTATGCCATGCAATAGCTTCCTCTTCTTTTTTTGAAGCTGCAGGACGATCTGGGTCTGTCCACCAGTCAGAAATAATTACTTCCATTCCCTTGAAATCGTACACTTTGTTAGTTGCAGGGTCTTTCTGCTTCTCAATTTTTTTGTAAGGATCATTACCCTTCTTTTTCTTAGCAGCACTTACAGAACTTAAAGCTACAAATGCAACGAGAACAAAGCATAAAGCTTTTCTAACATTTTTTTTCATCATTATCCTCCTTTTTTTAAATAATGAATGATTTTTAGCACTTTGTTAAACGTTTTAGTTAATCGTTTTACTAATATATTAGTATACAGCAGCTTTTTGATTTTGCAAGTAATTTATATAAAAAAAATGCCTGAAGAATACGGAATAGTATATTCAGATAATCCAGAACCTATGCTTACAGTACTTGAAATAAAGCATATGTATAGCGGAGTATATTTAACTCGAAACGAGTTCTAAATTGTTAATATTTCCTGAACTGATCAACCAATTCTCCTTTCGTCAAGTTTTTTTAATTATAAAATAAAAAATTTCATGTGTGCACTACATAAAAATTTAGGGAAGAATGGCTTTTTTGCTTTTTTTATCGTTATACACAAAAAAAAGGCAGCCGATTTACCGACTGCCTTTATATTATTCAGATTTTAGAATTATTTATTCAACAACTTAGCCAAATCTTCTGCAGTAAAGTGGAAATATTCAGCTACCTTTTTAGCTGGTCCTGATGTACCGAAGTTATCCAAACAGAAACAGTTTTCTTTGTCTGTGAACTGGAGCCATTCCATAGAAATGCCGGCTTCTGTACAAACTACGCGTTTTGCATCTCCAATAATTGCTTTCTGTTCAGCCTTAGAAAGGTTTTCGAACTTCTTCAAATCTGGAACTGAAACTACGCGGATTGTTTTTCCACTAACAAGTTTAGCTGCATCCAAAGCCATATTAACTTCAGAACCGCTTGCCAAGATTGTAATATCTGGAGCATTACTTCCTTCAACAACAACGTAAGCACCTTTTTCTGCCATATTCTTTTTCCAGTTTTTGTCTGCTTTTTCGTAAACAGCCAAAGCCTGACGAGTAAATGCCATACAAACTGGGTGATCTTTAGAAGCGTAAGCCATGTTCCAAGCTTCCATAGATTCTTCTGGGTCACCTGGGCGGATTGCCTGAACACCAGGAATTGCACGCAAACTAGTCATTGTTTCAATTGGCTGATGTGTAGGACCGTCTTCACCAACGTAGATTGAATCGTGTGTGAATACGTAGATAACTGGCTGTTTCATCAAAGAAACAACGCGTAATGATGGACGGAGATAATCAGCGAATACTAAGAATGTAGCACAGAATGGGCGGAGTCCACCGTGTAAAGAAATACCAGCACAAACTGCAGACATTGCAAATTCACGAATACCGTATTCAATTGTACGGCCAGCGCGGTTTTCTGGGCTGAATGTACCATTGTCTGTTGCTTTGAAAGCTGTTTTGTTTGGTCCCATC
>JAZLFF010000041.1:0-2077 GCA_045615645.1 Treponema sp. | reverse complement strand
TTTTGGTTTCGTCAGGGAATAAAAACCTGTATTGAAGCAAATACCAACTGGAAGGTAATTGCAGAAGCAGGTAATTTTGACGAAGCTAAAGAAATCGCAAATTCACTGAAATCTCAAATTAACGACAATAGAAGTATCGTTGCCATTGTCGATTTGTCGTTTAAAGAATCTGCTTTGGAAAATGAAACATTGCTTGGCTTTGAAATTGTTCAGTTTTTCAAAAAAACAGTTCCTTTTGTAAATTGTTTTATTCTTTCCTCCTTTGATTCATGCGGATATGTTCAAAAAGCATTGAGTGCTGAAGTTGGTGCAAAAGGATATATGTCAAAAACTGCTGATAATAAAACTCTTCTTCTTGCATTGGAAACAATTTCAGCCGGAAAACAGTTTATCCAGCAGGAACTTGTAGGCAATCTTCTTGAATTAAAAGATTTACATGCAACTTTTACAAAAAAAGAAAAAGAGGTTGCAGATTTAATTACTCTTGAAAATACAAATTCAGATATTTCAAAAATATTGGGAATAAAACTTTCTACAGTCGATAATTATATAACCCGTCTTTATGATAAAACTGGAACAAATTCCAGAGTAGAATTATTGAAAAAACTTGGACGATAAAGATTACTTATCCAGCTCTTTTTCAACTCTTTTAATTGCATATTCAAGATCAATTTGGGTTTTATCATTAAAAGGAACACAATTTCTATAATAATCTAATGCTTTCTGTAAATCTTTTTCTACGCCAAGGCCATATTCGTACATTCTTCCAAGATGATAGTATGATTCGTAAGGACCATCACAACCATCGTTTTCCGCCAGCTTTTCATACCAGTACATTGCGCGTTCATAATCTTTTTGAACACCGGCTCCATGCTCGTAAATCCAGGCTAAACAGGAATAGCTTTCGGAATCATTTCCTTTTTCATAAATAGCAAGTGATTTTTTAATGTAATATTTTCCTACAATATGTAATGCTTCTGGATTATTTTTTTGAATTGATTTATTCAACCATTCAAGTCCCAGCTTTTCATTTTTTTGAACATTTTCATCTTCATTGCCATATAAATAGCATCTTCCAACATAATTCATATATGAAGGGTTTTCTGTTTCTTTTGCTTTTTTCAAAAATTTTACAAAAGTTGAGTTTTCAAACTTACCATCATCATCAAATAAATCTTCATTAATTGCATTTGTATTTAAGTTTTCCATACTTAAATAATATAGGGTGTTTTTTTTGAATGTCCATATTGTAAATACACAAAATTTATATGAGTTAACTCATTTGTATTTACAAAGTATGTTTTCTATCTTTTTTTTGTATGTGTAATAAAATATTTTTAACAAATTTTTATAAAAAAATTGCCATTTTAAAATAATCACCTATATTTTACTCGCGCGAGGTTTGGGTATGAAGAAGATTGGAGTTAACAACGACTATATAAGTGCGTTGGCCGTTCAAGCAGATATCGTATATGGCATGACATTTTCTTGCCCAGGCGAAATGAGCGATGAAATGTTTGAATCAGGAAAAGAGGAATCAAAAAAACTCTGTGAGGAAATCGATAAGGTTGACTTCTTACCTGGCCAAAAAGAACTCCTTGGATCCGAATTCGTAGATCTTAAAAATGAATTTTTTAAAAATGGATATTACAACAAACGGGCAGCAGATGCTTTACTTGAAGACTTCAATGGCCTGTGCAAAAAATTGGATGTTGAACCTTTGGATTCTGAGTATTTCGATTCTTGCGATGGCCAGTGCTACTACAATAAAAAAGCAAAAGAAAGAGCAGATGCTGCTTTGAAGAATGAACTTGATGGATTGTGCAATTTATTGGATGCTAAATAATCTTCTTTTTTTCTAATCAATCAAGCATTACAACAAATAAACGAGGTCTTAAATGAAACGAAAAATCAACACGCGCGAACTTTATGAAATATTAAAACTTACACCATCTGACCAGAACATCATGCTGGCTGGAAAACACGGTATTGGTAAATCGCAGATTCTTACTACTTACTTTGAAAATAAAAAAATGAAAGTAGTGACAATGTTTTTGGGACAGATGAGTGATCCTGG
>JAZLFF010000040.1:0-10746 GCA_045615645.1 Treponema sp. | reverse complement strand
GTTAGCTCTTTCTGCAAAGAATTTTGGAGCAACGTTAGGGAACATAGCGTAAGTAAGTGTATCTTCATCAGAACCATTACCACCAGCTTTTTTAGCTTCTTCAACCATTTTGTCCCATTCTGGTTCAATTTTATCTGCAGGACGGCAAGTCATAACTTCTGACATACCATTCTGTTCAAGAGCTTTCTTAACCAATTCTGGATTAGCATCAGCTGGAAGTTTACCGAACTTACCAGTAATCAAATTACGGAAGTCCTGAGTCATTGTTTTGTATGGTCCCATAAGAACGTTCATAACAGCCTGTGTACCAACAATCTGAGAAGTTGGAGTTACAAGTGGAACATAACCTGCATCTTTGTGTACGCGTGGAAGTTCAGCAAGAACGTCATCCATTCTGTTGCCTGCATTCTGCTGTTTAAGCTGAGATTCCAAGTTAGAAAGCATTCCACCAGGAACCTGAGAAAGAAGAATACGAGTATCAGCTCCCAAGAATGAAGATTCAAGTGAAGAATAGTGCTTGCGAACTTCGCGGAAATATTTAGAGATTTCGAGCAATGCAGCTGTATCAAGGCCAGTATCATATTCTGTACCTTTGAGCATTTCTACGATTGTTTCTGTTGGAGAGTGAGAAGTACCCATAGACATAGAAGAAATTGCTGTATCAAGCCAGTCTGCACCAGCTTCTACAGATTTCAAAAGTGTTGCAACTGAAAGACCAGTTGTTGCGTGTGTATGGATTTCTACAGGAAGTCCAGGACATTTATCCTTAATCTTCTTTACTAAATCATAAGCTTCGTATGGTTTAAGAAGACCAGACATATCTTTAATACAGATAGAATCTGCACCAAAGTCTGCATATGTTTTTGCAAGTTCTGCATATTTGTCGTTTGTGTGGAATGGAGTTACGGCATAAGAAATAGCCATCTGAACATCAACTCCAGATTTTTTAGCAGCTTTTGTAGCGCGTTCCATGTTACGTGGGTCGTTACAAGCATCAAAAATACGGAAACAGCCAATACCGTTTTTAGCAGCAGTTTCTACGAATTTATCTACAACATCGTCTGCATAGTGTTTGTAACCAAGAAGGTTCTGAGCACGGAGCAACATCATGATTTTTGTATTTGGCATTGCTGCGTGAAGCTTGCGGAGGCGGTCCCATGGATCTTCGTTCAAAAAGCGGATACAAGAGTCATAAGTTGCTCCACCCCATCCTTCTACATATTTATAACCAATTTTATCCAACATACCACAAGCAGGAAGCATATCTGCTGTAGTCATACGTGTTGCGTGAAGTGACTGATGTGCGTCACGGATTGCAAGTTCAGAAATTCCAACTTTCTTTGCCATAATTATTTACCTTCCTTTGATTTAATAGCAGCCGCAATTGCAGCAACGATTGCACCATCATCTTTTTTAGGTGCCGCAGTTCCAGTTGTTTCAGCTGGTTTTTCCTTATCCCAACCTGCAGCATGAACAATTACCTGAAGCAACTTCATACAGCAAATCAAAATAATGATAAAGCCGAATACAACAGCCATACCAAGCAAAGTAAGTAATCCACTTTGACCAAGCATTTCCGTGATTGTCATATATCTATCCTTATATAAAAATATTTTGCAAAAAAAATCGAAACATTCGCCCCGATTTTAATACACTGATTATATGTTAAATATACTGATATTTCAATAAATAATGATAGGGAAAAATCATTAACTGACGAAATTAAATGTTTATGCTACAATTACACTATGAAAATTGCCGTTTTATCTTTATTATCAATACTTATTATTTCAATTATCCTTTTTATAATTTTCTACAATAAAAAAATTGATTTAGCACGTAAAATTACACAATCACTGCAAATACCTTTAATTGCCGCTGCAACAATCTGTTCAATAACCGCATACCTTCCAGATTCAATTCACATAATTTTAATAAGTTCGTTTGCATACGCTTTTTGCACCGCTTGTACAGTTTTAATGCACTTTAAAGAAAAAATAATCTGCCGGGTTCTCGGAAGACTTTTTTACCTTCTTTCAATTTTCTGCTGGTTTATTCTGTTCAAATCAACTTTTTACATTTATAAAGTTTCAGCACCAGTTTTTTTGATTTCATCAGCAATCTATCTGGCAATTTTCATTACGTTATGCATATCACTGGGAAAGCAGACATTTGAACATTATTTCTGGACTTTCCTTTCTATTTTTACATGTTCTTTGTTACATTTTAGTTCAGTTATAACATTGATAAATGGACACGAACTTTATTCATACCTTTTAGCATTAGGAACTTCAGGTATGTATGCACAAGTAATTTATTATTTAATAGAATATAAAAAGCCACATGGCTTAAATGGAGTGCTCATTGAAAACATAATACTGATATGCCCTCAAATGCTCATATCAGCATCATGTTATCTTATGATTTCTTAAAAAAGTGATAATTAGTTGAATAAATCATCCCAGCCGTAAAGGTTACCTTTTGAAAGTTTGCCTGTTTTTAATGCACTGTCAAGTTTTGCAAGACAGTTTACAGCACCAACTGCAAAACCTTCCCGGCTGCGTGCAGTATGTGTAAGTTCAATTGTATCGGCAGTTCCATCAAAGAAAACTTTATGAGTTCCAGGAACGTTTCCGCATCGAGTTGAACTTACGTGAAGCTGATTTGCAGCTGGGCGTTCATGGAATGCATCAGTTACAATTTCAGATTTTTGCGGATAACCTTTCTGGATGCGTCGTGCAATTTCCAAAGCTGTTCCACTTGGACTGTCTGCCTTTTGATTGTGGTGCATTTCCCAGGTTGCAACATCGTAATCATTAAAATCTGACATAATTTTTGCAGCTTCTTCTACAATTTTATAAAACATGTTTACGCCAATAGAAAAGTTTCCGGCTGTCATAACAGTTCCGCCAACTTCTTTAGCAAAGGCAGCAATTTCTGCATGTTTATCATTCCAGCCGGTAGTTCCAACAACAAGAGGAAGCCCAAGAGGAAGAAGAGCCTTTACATTACCAATAACAGCAGTCGGATGAGAAAATTCAATAATTCCTTCTGCACCACTACTTTTTACAGCACGAGCAACGGCATCTCCGTCACCAGAAGCAACTTTTACCTGAGCATCTTCAACAACAGGGTCAATTGTAACTACAACTTCGTGACCAGCTTTTTTAGCACACTGCTCAATCATGTGTCCCATTTTTCCATAACCAACTAAAGCGATTTTCATTTTGCGCCTCCAAAAGTGATTAAAGTGATTATATAGAAAAACTTGGCGGATGGGTAGTAGAAAGTTTGGAATTTCCGTCATTGCGAGCCGCAGGCGAAGCAATCTAAAATCTTCCCGTCATTGCAAGGAGCACAGCGACGAAGCAATCCAAAGAAAAATCTCTCACAGAGCGTGGGAGCTTTTGAAAAACACAGATGAAATCATTATATATTTTTTACTACCACTAAAATCTTTTCTTTACTACCACTAAACACTTTTATTTACTACCACTAAATACTTGTGTTTAGTGGTAGTATATACTATAATATTTTTATGACTACAAAACATGATATATTAACTACTGTAAATAAACAGCTTTCTCAAATCTTACATTCAAAAAAGAACACATCTGAAGTCGTACGCGAATGTAATAAAACTATTGAACGGGCAATTCCACAATTCGCTAGAATTATTACAGGAATAAGGCGATGCGGAAAAAGTACTTTTGTCAGTCAGGATATAAAACTCAATTCACACGATGCATTTTATTTGAACTTTGATGAACCAATTCTTTCTGATTTTAAAACATCAGATTTTGCAATTCTTGATGAAGCAATTGAAGATTTTAGAAAAGATCATAATATGACAAAGGAACTGTATTTTGATGAAATTCAAATTGCAGAAAATTGGGAAACATACGTTAATTCAAAATTAAAAGAAGGATTTTTAGTTACTGTAACCGGTTCAAATGCTTCACTTTTAAGTCAGGAACTTGGAACAAGATTAACAGGACGACATTTAGATTATGAAATTTTTCCTTTTAGTTTTAGCGAATACTGTACATTTAATAAACTAAAAAAAACTAGTGAATCTTTTGAAAAATATCTGAATGAAGGTGGATTTCCGGAGTTTTTGCAGTACAGAAATTATAATATTTTAAAACAGCTTTTTGATGACATTCTTTTTAGAGATATAATCGTGCGATACGGCATAAAAGATTCAAAATCAGTAAGAACACTTGCAGCATATTTATGTTCTAACTGCGGAAACTTAATTTCCGGAACAAAACTTTCTTCGCAGCTTGGATTAAAAACAACTGCAACAATTTTAGATTATCTTTCATTTTTGGAAAATTCTTATCTTTTTTCATTTGTACCAAAGTTTGATTATTCTGCAAAAGTTCAATCAGTAAATCCAAAAAAAGTTTATTGCATTGACACAGGAATGATAAACACAATTACACTTTCTTCTTCAAAAGATAAAGGCCGCATTTTTGAAAATGCAGTTTTTGAAAAATTAAGAAGAGAAACAAAAAACATCTGGTACTACAGCGAAAGCAATTTTGAATGTGATTTTCTTTACGGATCTTCCACAACTCCCCAAAAAGCTGTTCAAGTCTGTTACGAACTTACAAACGAAAACCGCGAACGGGAAATTCGCGGTCTTGCCCTCACCTGCCAAAAATTTCCATTTCTCGAAGGAGTTGTTGTAACATTTAATCAAAAAGATACAATTTCTTACGAAGGACAGAAGTTTAAAGTTATAAGTGCGGTTGAGTTTTTTAAGTGATGAAATTTCTCACAGAGCAAAGGAGCTTTGGAGAGATTTATTTTATTTCTTCAGACAGTATAGATTCAAAATCTCTTCTGGCATAAAGAAATCTGATAATATTCCATAGCACTGGCGGCTTTTGGATTACAAAGAGTATCTTTTATGTATGATAAAGTTTCCCTAATATCAGCTTTTGCTGTATCAGTAATATTGAGTTTAGTCATTAAATTCCTAAATCTTTTCTTATATTATCCATTGCTTCGGCAAAAGGCTGGACTTTACCTTCCTGAACATCTTTTAATCCTTCTGCAAGTTTTGAGTATAAATCTATTTTTGCGAGCAACTGGTCATATTGTTCAATACTCATTACGGCTAAATCTCCCTGTCCGTTTTTTGTGATAAATACAGGTTCATTTGTTGAATGGCAATAAGTTGATATATCTGAATATTTATTTCTTAAATCGGCACTGGCTCTAATAGCGGGCATAAGTTACCTCCTGAAATAGCATATCATAATTATATCAATATTTAGATATAATTCAACTATAAAAAAATCTCTCACAGAGCGCGGGAGCTTGGGAGAGATTTGGTTATTGTAGATTTCTTCCCGTCATTGCGAGCCGCAGTCGAAGCAAACTATAACGGAAGTTTTATACTTCTGTCTTAAAACGAAATTGACATGGCCGGAACAACGCCATAAACAGTATAAGTAGTGAAGCCGTAGTAGTTGTAGGAGGCTGCGCCGCCGTCAGAACCGACGAAGTGCGCGTTGAACCAATCGCCACTGTGAGGAGAGCGAAGCCACCAACTACAGCCGTAGCCGTCGGTTGTACTTTGGTAAGCATAATTTGCTTTTGCAAAATCTGTTGTAAATCTTATACGGCTGTTTTCTGTTCCATAACTGTAGTATTCATCTGTACGCTTACTGTATTTTCTTACTTCGTATTCGCTAAGCAAAAAGATCTTGTCGTCTGTCGGGTCACAGGCATATTTTTCATCCATTCCACCTGTTCCATCATAACTCATCTGTTCTTTTGAGTTGTCTACTTTTGTTGTTATGATTGCCTGTTGTGCTGTTTCTCCAAATGCTGTCTGAAAAAAGCCTTTATCAAGCCATTTACCTTCATCCGTTTCACTTGCAGCATTATAGCTGATTCCATTTAAATATGCACGAATCTGGCTGTGCTTGTAATTATTTGGATAAGTTTCATTTCTGTGGATAAGGTCACATTCACAATATGGAACATTTGCCGTAAGAATGTTTTCGGCTACAAGTAATTTACCGGTTGCACTTCCTGTATCTCCGTCTACATCGTAGGCTTCGTCAAATACTCGCCACTTGATTGGCATTACCTTAAACCAGCGGTATGTTGTTCCACCTTGTCCCACATCTGAATTGTCTTTATTGTATTTGTAACCAGAAGCATATGCATTTTCTGAACATTTTACGTAGTAGTTACCGTCTGTACCTTTTACAAACTTAAAGCATCCGCGTTCTATAGTTGTTGTGGCATTTTCATCAAGTGCAAGACCTGCTACATCTGCTACTGGAACTACATCCTGTGGCCATACTCCAAAGTAAAAGTATGTTCCTTCTGTTCCGTAAGTTCCGTCTGTTCCGGCTGGTAACTGCATTGGTGTTTCGCACCAGCTGAATAATATAGAAATTGTAAATGTCGCACTATTTCCGCCATAAGTTACTGTAATCGTCTGGCTTTCTGTTGCAGCACTTGAATCAAATCCGCTTGTTGTTACTTCTTTTGTTACATCAACAGTTGTGCCATTGTTGTATGTTTCTGTTACAACCATACCTGTTAAATCGAGTGCAGGGGAACCCATGTAATATACTTTTCTTGTCGGCTCTGTTGTAATTTCGATTTTTGTAACTTCAACTGCAAGAATCTTTACAGTAAATGTCGCACTCCATCCACCATAAGTTATTATAATCGTCTGGCTTTTTTTTGCAGCTCTTGAATCAAATCCTATTGTTGTTACATCTTTTGTTACGTCTGCGGTTGTTCCGTTATTGTATGTTGCAGTTACAACCATGCCTGTTGTATCAAGTGTAGTTTCACCTACAAAATATTCTTTTTTTGTCGGTTCAGTTGTAATTTCGATTTTTGTAACTTTAACTGCAAGAATCTTTACAGTAAATGTCGCACTCTTTCCGCCATAAGTTACTGTAATCGTCTGGCTTTCTACCGGTTTGCTTGAATCAAAGCCGCTTGTTGTTACTTCTGCTGTTACGTCTTTTGTTGTTGTATCTGAATATTTGGCTGTTACTTTTAAGCCTGTTTTATCAAATGTGTCGCCAACGACGTATTCTTTTTTAGTTGGCTGTGCTGTAACTGAAATTTCGCTTAATGTTACTGGGGGGGCTTTTATTGTAACTTTGAAGGTTGCTGTTTTGGTTACATAATTTTCTGTATACCTTACTATTACTTCCTGATTTTCTGCTGCTTTTGCGCTGTTAAAGCCATTAGTTACCCAGTCGTATACAAGAGCTTCTGAACCTGTATCGTAAATGGCATAAACCTTCATGCCTGTTGTATCGAGTGTTTCGCCAACCATATAAGTTGTTTTTGTTGGCTGTTCTCGAATTTCGATACTGCTTAATACAGGATTGTCCGGCTCGTGCTTACATCCTGCAAATCCAATAATTAATCCTAATGCAAGGATTAATGTTCCAATTTTTTTCATTTTTTTTCCTCCTGTGAATTGCTTCGTCGTTCTTCGAACTCCTCGCAATGACGTCATTGCGAGCCGCAGGCGAAGCAATCTATTTTTTTAAAACAAAAACCGCCAGAATTACACAGTTACCTGCATAATTCTGGCGGTTTGAATTTCCTTATCTATCTGACGAGAATTATCTTTTAATTGCGAATTGCGAATTGCGAATTGCGAATTGCGAATTGATTCTACGCATTTTTATAAACTTCCGTCAATACTTTATGGTATTATTTTATATCATTTATTAAGTAAGAACAAGTTATAAATCTTTAAGCCATCTAGCTAAATCATATATTATTATTCCTTCGTATGAATATTTATCATGTTTTGTATTAGCAATAATTATTTTTGGATATGCATCTTTTATTGTTAATAATGGTGTAATTTCCCGTTCAAAAGTTTCTTTTACCTGAATGTTATCACTTACCTGAATATAGATTTTTTCACTTTGTTTTATTGCAACAAAATCTATTTCCTTTTTGTATAGAACTCCCGTATAAACTTCGTATCCACGACGGAGCAATTCTATAGCAACTATATTCTCGTAAGTTCGTCCATAATCAAAATTTTTTGTACCTAGTTTTGCATATTTAAAAGAATGATCTGCAAGATAATATTTATCCTGACTTGCAAGATATTTTTTACCGTGAATATCATAACGACGGACTTTATAAAAAGAAAAAGCATTACAAAGATAAGAAAGATACGAGCTTATTGTTTTATGATTAACTGTATCTTTATTATTTGTAAGAACATCTGCAATTTTTCTTGCAGAGATTTCAGATGAGATATTATCAAGTAAAAAGTTGTTTAATTTTTCAAGCAATGCTGTATTTTTTATATTGTATTTCTGAATAATATCCCGGGTAATCAACGTATCAAAAACATCTTTTATATAATCATATTTTTCATTTTGCTCTTTATAAACAAAAGAACCGGCCATCCCACCTTCTAAAATATATGAATTAAAAGCATCGTCTATATCTTTTTGATTAAAATAAGTTATATATTCAGAAAAAGAAAAAGGGTATACTTGAATATTAAATGTTCTTCCTGTAAATAGAGTTGCCAAATCACTTGATAAAAGAAATGCATTTGAGCCAGTAATGTAAATATCATATTTTTCACTGGCATGAAAAGAATTTATAGCCAGCTCAAACCCTTTACAAAGCTGCACTTCATCTATAAAAAGAAAATTCTGTTTTCCGTTCTGATATTTTTCTTCTACATATTTATGAAGCGCATGATATTCATTTAAATTTTCAAAATCTATATTATTAAAATTTATATGAATAATATTACAATCAGGCACATTATTGATTACATAATCCATATAAACTTCTAAAAGTTTTGATTTTCCAGAACGACGAATACCCGTAATAACTTTAATATCAGGAGTATTAATTACATGTTTTAGTTTTTCAAGATATGTATCCCGTTGAATAAGCTTCATATTTAGATTATAACATTACCATTTCCCAAAATCAATATTTTTTCTATTTTGGGAAATAGACTCAAAACCATAATAATTCCATACAAAGCATGGCAAAATAACCTAAAAGTTCTAGCTTACGACCTGCTTCTTTTTGTTTTTCTAGTCTTTCTGGACTTCCAGCAAGAAGCATATTTGCAATAACTAAATTTTCTATTACATCTAAGCAGTAATTTTGTAACCGTGTTACTAATGTAAAACGAAATTTTTTAGGTGATTTTTCTGTTACAGTTATTACATACTTTGTAAGTTCTTTTGTTTTTGTAATAACATATAACTCACTCTTTTTAGTTTTTGCCATATACTTCCTTTTTTCTAAATTTGTATAGCAACAAAAGCAAAGCGCAAAGGTCGCAGGCTTGCGCCTGCTTACTGAGTTTTGCAAAGCAAAACTCACGCCCTCTTCTGTTTTTACAATTAGATTACATGCACCGCTACGCGGCGCAAGAGATTAAGTCAATAAAATTGCTATTGCAATTTTATTGACAAAGCTGGCACAACCCCACTATCCGTACTGTCAACGTAGTTGTAGTAGAGGGCATCGCCATCATAGTAGACGACGCGCGCGATGAGACTATAGTCATAGTAAGGAGAGCGAAGCCACCAATAACCGCCGTAGCCGTCGGTTGTATACTGGTAAGCATAATTTGCTTTTGCAAAGTCGGTTGTTTCGCGGATTCTTGTGTTACCTGTACCCCATGAACTGTAGCCTGCAAATCCATATGCACTTGTTGTTACTTCCTGTTCACTAAGTAAAAAGATTTTGTCGTTTGTAGGGTCACAGGTGTAATCATCAGGATAACTTGTATTACTTCCGTCTGCTTTTATAAGTTTTTTACCTGCATCTGTTGTACTGTCTCCATCGTTTTTTACTGTTGTAACAACAATTTTTTCTTGTGCTGTACTTGTAAATGCTGTCTGTAAAAAGCCTTTGTCAAGCCATTTTCCTTCATTTGATTCACTTGAAGCATTATAACTGATTCCATTCAGGTATGCTCGTATCTGGCTGTGTTCGTAGTTGTTTGGGTAAACAGTTTTATTGTTTATTGTACGATTATTTAGCCCATCTTCATAATATGGTACATTTGCTGTAAGCTCATTTTCTGCAAGTAAAAGGGACGCTGTATATCCATCTTTATATGCATAGCTGTCTGTTAATTCACACCACTTTATTGGTTCTACCTTAAAATATTTTTCTGTACCATTACCAACTGGTGTTCCGTCGTGGTATGTATAGCTTGAATCGTAACGGTTTTCTGTCTGTTTTTCATACCATTCGCCGTCGCTTCCTTTGTAATATGTATACATTCCAGCTGTTTTTGTAACTGTTTCATCAACAGTTACATCACTTGCTTTAAGTGTCTGCGGCCACATTCCCATTAAAACATAACGTTTGTTTGTGCCCTGTGTTCCGGTTTCTGTTTCTGGTAAAATTTTGTATGCTTTCCACTGGGCGTAAAGGGTTAGGCTTTCTGTTAATGTAACGCTTTGTTTATCTGCATATGAAGTTCCGCTTCCATCTGCTTCTGTGTTCCAGCAGTCAAAGAACATTCCCCAGTATTTATATTCATTTTCAAAAAGATAACTTGTAATACCTTCAAAATAAGTGCATTTATTCATTTCTCCTGAAAGGTTTTGTGTATCTGTACTGTTTATGTCAAAAGTTACTGTATACTTTGCTCTCCATGTTGCTTTATATGTTCCGTTTTCTGTAAAGGTTTCCGGTAATTCTGGTTCCCAGTCTTTAAACATTTCGCTAGCCTTTGAA
>JAZLFF010000039.1:0-87101 GCA_045615645.1 Treponema sp. | reverse complement strand
TAAATGCGTTTTTCTTTATTGAACATATCATCAGATTTAGCTTTATCTACACCGTAAACAATTCTTTCAGTTTTATCGTAATCTTCGTAAACTTTAAGAACGTCCATATCAAAGCTGATTGCAAATTCTGTATTTGGACGAGTTCCTGCAAACAAATAGCGGAGAACTTCTGCCTGGTAAACATCCAAAGCATCTGGCAAAGCAATTACTTTACCTTTTGATGAAGACATTTTTCCTGGTACACCTTTTAAGTTTACAAAGTCATAGCGCATTGTAACTGGTGCATCCCAATTGTAAATACGTTTTGAAACGAGTTTTGCTGTATCGTAACTTCCACCTGGGCTGATGTGATCTTTTCCACCTGGTTCAAATACAACTTTTTCTTCATTCCAGCGCATTGGCCAGTCTACACGCCAGCCAAGTTTTGTACCTTTGAAAACGCGGATATCTGCAGTTTCACAGTTTCCACATTCACATTTATAAGTGATTCCATATTCACCGTCGTAATCAGTAATTTCTGTTGTATCTTTCTGACACTTTCCGCAGAAAATTGCTACTGGCCAGTAAACATCTGAATCTTTCATTTTATGGTCATCATCGCGGTATTCGTTCAAACAAGCTTTAATTACGTCGCGATTCTGCATAGCCTTTTTCATACCTTCTGCATAGCGGTTTGCACGGTAGCGGCTAGCCTGATACAGGAATTCTGGTTCAATACCAACACGTGGAAGCTGAGTTTCTACATCTACTTCGTGGTGGCGAGCGTAATTTTCGTTACGTTTAGTTGTATCTGGTACTTCTGTAATTGGATAGCGAAGATATTTTTCCAAAATTTCAGGATCTGGCATGTTTACAGGAACTTTACGGAATACATCGTAATCATCCCAAGAGTAGATAAAGCGAACATTCTTGCCACGGTCACGCAAAGCACGAACTACTAAATCTACAGTGATAATTTCGCGGAAGTTTCCAAGGTGAACTGTTCCCGATGGAGTAATTCCTGAAGCACATGTATATGAATCCAAATCACCTTTTTCGCGGATAATCTGGCTTGCCATTTGGTCTGCCCAGTGACAGAGTAATGGATCTCTCTTTTCGTTATTCTGATTATTATTGCTCATTTTTTTACCTTAAACTTTATTTTTTAGACTTAGCTTGCTCACTTGGCTTTGATTTTGCTCCGGCAACAGCAGCTGCCATTTTTTCCATGGCTTTTTCCATATCGTTTACCATGAGGATTGGCTGACCAGTTGCATCCAAAGTATCGCGCCAGAGTGAACCTTCAGGATTTACAGCGTTACGATGAGCTGTTACAACTTTAATTGGCAAATGTACAAATTTATCATGAACAAGGCCAATAACACATTTTGTTTTACCAGCCATTGCAGCGTGAACAGCGTTGTTTCCAAGACGTTCACAGTAGATAGAATCTGAAGCAGTTGTAACAGAAGCACGAACCTGATATGAAGGGTCAATATATTTCAAGTTGATTTCAATGTTTTTAGCTTTAAAGTATTTTTCAATTTCTGATTTAAGGAAAACACCAACATCAGAAAGTTTTTTGTTTCCAGAAGCATCTGTAGCACCTGTAGCCTGGAGCAAATCCTGTCCGGCACCTTCAGAAACTACAATTACGGCATGTCCACGTTTTGCAAGGCGACGTTCCAAAGTTGCAAGGAATCCGTTTTCGCCTTCCAACTCAAAAGGAACTTCAGGAATAAGACAGAAGTTTGTTTCGTGGCTAGAAAGAGCAGCAGCAGCGGCAATAAATCCAGCTTCACGTCCCATAAGTTTTACAAGACCAATACCATTAATCTGGCTGGCAGCTTCCATATGAACGGCAGCAATTGTTTCTTTAGCACGCTGAACAGCAGTTTCAAAACCGAAAGAACGATCCATAAACATAAGGTCGTTATCTACTGTTTTTGGAACACCTACAACTGCACATTTAAGACCACGTTTTTCTACTTCGCAGGCAATGTCATAAGAACCACGCTGAGTTCCGTCACCACCAAGAATAAAAAGCATATTGATTCCGTCTCTTTCAAGACAATCAACAATTTCTGAAACGCGCTGTCCACCACCACGGCTTGTACCAAGGTAAGTTCCACCAATCTTGTGGATTTCGTCGATTAAATAGCGGTCAAGTTCAATTGGTTCATAACCAGAGTCAGCAAAAAATCCGCGGAAACCAAACTGGTAACCTTTAATTGTTTTTACACCATAACGAGTATTCAAACAGCGAACGATAGCACGAATAACATCATTCAAACCAGGACAAAGTCCACCGCAAGTACAAATACCAGCTTTTGCGTGTGTTGGATCAAAATAAATCTTTTCGCGAGGACCTGCTTTTTCCATTAAATTAGATGAATCAAGAACAATAGGTTTTGATGTATCGAAAATGTTAATTTCGTTCAAAACATAAGAATTGTCGCTTACGTAGTTTGCAGTATAATCACCGTGAACTGTTGAAAGTTTAATTGGAGACTGAATTGTACAAGGTCCCAAATTGCTAATAGTAAAATCAAATTTTTCTTCAGACATTTGCCACTCCTGAAAATTATAGTTCTACTATTATATCTAATTATTTTGAAAGTGGGAATAGAGGTTAGAAAGTGCGGATTTTGAGGTTATTTGGCAAAACGCAGATTACGCAGATAAAATAAGATTTTTTATGTTCTCCATAATTATCTACTTTTTTTAGCCGAAAAACCAGGATAAAATACTGCAAACACTGCTATTGCTATTAAAAACTTTTTCATTTTTACTCTCCCTTATAAACTCCGCGTTAGCGATATGGGGCTGTCTGAAAAGAAGTGTTTACGGTGGTTAAGCCTGTCGAAACCACCATATTTAGCGTATTTGGTCAATGCGTCATATCCAGTCTATTTGTCATTTTAATTTATCTTAAACCTAACCGGATACCTAAACCTTACCGGCACGGCTTTTCCGTTTGCTTTGGCTGGTTCGCATTTTATATTTTTGAAGGCATCTACGGCGGCGTCGGCAAATCCGTGACCAGGATCTTTTAAAACTTCAATTTTGCGGATGTTACCTTCATCATCAATATAAAGTTCAAGGTAAACTACCCCTTCAATCCCCTGCTTGTACGCAATTGATGGATAAACAATTTTTGCAAGCACATCCTTTGTTGGAATAACCGGAACCTCGGTAATTTTATGCTGAGGCAAATATTCAATTCCGTCACCATTCATACCAGCAAAAACAGTTTGGTTCGCTTCTACAACATTCGTTTCCGGTGCCTTCTGTTCCACAATTTCTTCAACTTCCTGCACCACTTCCGACGCTTTCGGCTGCTCCTGCACCTGCACAACATTCTTCGGCGGTTCAGGAATAAACTCCTGCACATCAACAAGTTTTACAATTTTTACATCCGTAGAAACAACCGCAACCTGCCCGTCCCCCGCTTCACCCTTAATCAGCACAAACGCAAGAACGTAAATGCCCGACAACACGAGTAAAATTACAACACGAATGTATTTTAAGAGAAACTGAAAAAATGGATTTAAATCTTCAACATTTTTAATCACCAGTTTTCTCCTGAACAACAAAACTTACAACTCTGTGCTGAAGTCTTTGCAAAATACCAACAACGTCATTTACATATTTGTACGGAGTTTTACGGTCAGCAATAATTTGGATTCTAACATCCGGATGTTCATTTATTGCCTTTGCAATTACCATTTCTAGACCAGAGTGATCATAAAACTCTCCATCGCAACTTACGCGACCATTTTTTTCAACCCAAATTTCCAGATTATGCGCTTCATCCGTTTTTTCAATTTTAGTAGCTTCACCGTATTCAATTTTGGCCTCATACTTTTGATTTATAAGCGACAAAAGCATAATAAAAATAAGCAAAAGAAAACCAATGTCAGACATAGAAGATGTAGAAATGTGCGGAGAACGTCGTTCGCGTTTAATTTCAAACATTACGAATTACCTCCACCATCAATCATTTTGAACGAAAAGTTTTCAACTTCCATATCCCGGATTTCATTAATTACATCTACAACTTTCTGGTACTCAGTTTCAGCTTCAATTTCCAAAAGAAAAGTCATATTCGGATATTTTGCCTGCTTTGCTTTTATTTTGGATTCAAGTTCGGCAAGTGTTAGGGTTTCCTCCGCAATTTGTAACGTTCCGTCTACTTTCAAAGTACAACGCATAAGTTCGTCGGTGAGTACAGTAACCGGAGCAGTTTTATCAGGCAGATTAAGAACAAATCCTTTATTTATTGAAAAACTTGCAATAACAATAAAAAAGATAATGAGGAGAAATGATAAATCGTTCATTGAACCAGTTCCGCCCGGATCGTCAGGCATACGGTTCTTTTTCTGCAAATTCATTTATTTTTCTTCAATTTCCAAAAGCAGAGGCATTAAATCATTTACTGATTTTGATATTTCATTTGAGAAAGTATCTACTTTTCGCACAAAAAGATTAAATGCTACAAGCGAAACAATGGCAATAATAAGGCCAAACACTGTAGTTACAAGTGCTTCATAAATACCACTGGCAACAAGCTGTGCATTAACATCCTGCGCATTTGCAATAGACTTAAAAGCACCAATCATTCCAGAAACAGTTCCTAAAAAACCGGTAAGTGGAGCTAACGATGAAATGGCAGTAAGCCAATCAAAGCCATTTTCCATACGGTGAATACGTTCCATTGCTTCAGTTTCTGCAGCTTTTTCCATACGGCCTTCGCCAAAACGAGCATTTTTGAGCAAAACTAATAAGATTGAAGCACCCGTTTGTTTACGTGGCTGCCCTTCCAAAAATGCTTCAGCCCCTTCCAAATCTTTCCGTTCCAAAAACTCGCGAACTTTCGCCGTTAAATCTGCCATTTTTACATTGTGGTAAACAATATAAATAAGCCTGTCTATAATCAGCGTTAAAGCCGCAAGCGAAAAAACAAGAAGCGGCCACATAAAAATTCCACCAATCTTAAATAATTCAATCAAACTCCAAGAATCTTCCATCCTATTCTCCCATAAAAAAGCGGCAGCGCATACATAAAAACGCTTCCACTCTGCTAAATCGGTTTTGTTTTTATAATTTGTAAACTTCCGTCCACACCTACACCAAACAATTTATTCCATATGTAAGTTACATAAATTAAATCAAAAGCTTCTTCCCAATCACGGTATAAAGTTCCAGAAGTTCTAGTTTCCCACATATATTCAGGAAAAACTGATTGCGTATATTCAACGTTCCAATAAGTTCCATCTCCAAACACTTTTTCCGACTCTACATTCAAATCTGCAAAAGTTTTCGATTTTTTGTACTTTTCAGGAAAAAACTTTTCACCAACTTTTAGTTCAAACTCAAAATAATCATAATCATATAATTCCTGTTCAATCAACTCATTTATTGATTCAATTCTACTCAAACGGTTATTCAAAGCTTTTAACGCATCATCATCAATTAAATAAGTATCTTTATAGCGGATTTTTGCCGCCTCAGGATATTCAAGCACTACCGGATTTATGACTTCATATTTTACAGTTTTTGAATTGTCTGGTGTAATTTTTAAATTTCCAGTTGCAGCAAAACGCGCTTCAGTCCAACCATTTGCCCAATTGTCAAACCAGTAAACAGTTACAACTTCAAGATTATCCCCTTTTAGTGTTCCATAAAGTTTAATTTTATAATTTTGCTTTTTTGGAGTTTTTATTTCAACCCCATAAAAATTTGTTTTCACAGGGATTTCAACCTTCGAACTAACGCAGCTCGAAAAAAAGACACAGAAAAAACTTATAACAAAACAAAATCCTATCAATTTCTTCATACTTGCAATCCCCTAAAATGACAGTCTGTAACCAACAGAAAAAGCCGGAATTCCAGTGTCAAAATTGGCAACATTCGAAAGGTCAATTTCTTTATCTGCAATCATAGCACCAACAAGTGAACTCTTATTGAATAAACCAAAAAGATTTTCTATACCAATGTACAATTCCCATTTTACTTTGGAAGCCGAAGCGTAATTTGAGTAAGCATATCTTAAATTTACAGGATAAACTGGGTCGAATCGTAATTTATCACTGTAAATTTCTTTGCCTGTTACTTCATCGTAGAAGTTTTTAGGTGAACCAGAAGCAACTCCTGCAGTTACAGTCCAGGTTGAATGACTAGTTGGACGGTAATTTATTACTGCCGAAAGTGTATGATAACGGTGAAAATATGGAAAATACCAAATTCCAATCGGATCGCCAGCTTCATTTTTTTCAACAACATCTTTTACATAACCTGAAGGATTTTTATAGCGTGCAAAAACGTACGAATAGCACAAATATCCGTCAAAATAACGACCACCTTTTTTCTGAAGCATACAATCAAATCCGGCAACATGTCCAATTCCGTCCGAATATGCTGCATATTTTTTAGGGGAAGACAAATTAATCCCTACTGCGTCCATTAAAATACTTAAAAATTCATCATCATCAGATTCGCCTTCTTCTCCCGTTGCAACAGTGTAAAAACGATTAGTGTAATATTTATAATAACCTTCAATTTGAAAGCTTAAATTTTCCATAAAGTTGATTTCACTTCCCAAAAGTGCAAAAACGTTTCTGTCTGGTTTTAGATTTTTCTTATCAAGAGAATATACGCTTCCTAAATCCATTGTAGAATCTTCCATTTTTGTAAAAACTCCCGAGCCGGTAGAAAAAGTCAACTTGTCTATAGAACCAGCATTTCTAAGCGGTGTACACTGAATGCTGAATCTCGGATTTATATACGGATTTGTGCTTACTGCTTTTGGATTTTGAATTAAAGGATTATTCGATTCTGCACGGTCAAGATAATAATGTTCCAGACGCAAACCAAGTTCTCCTTTTATTAAGGAAGTATCATTTCCAAATTCCCAGAACGAATAACCAACTGTATTATAAATATCATTTCCTTCATTTATTCTGTCTTTAGGATTAAGTCCCCAATAATCTGGATTAGTTTCTGGCCGTGCTTCAAAATTCCACCATTCGTAATAATCTGAAGATGAATTCATTTTAAATCTATGCACAGAAGTTTTTCGCTGAAACATTTCCTCAAAACCAAGCGAAATTAAATGCGAATTATTTATCTGATAGTTTGCTGCGGCTTTTCCCTGAAATAACTCCACGTAATAAGAATTTTCAAAGTCAACAAATTCTTTGTGCTCCGAATAAAAATTCAAAAGTTCATCTCTTTCAGTAAACCAGTTAAAATATTTAGCGCTAGTTTCTTCCTCGGATTTTGCATCCCACCATGCAGTAATTGCATTATTGTAAATATTATACGAACCAGAACCTACAAATTGCAGGCTGTCGGTCGGAAGCCAGCGTAAATCTAGTGAACCAAAACCAAAAATATTGTCCCACTTTGCATGAGTATCGTTATAACTATTGAAATAAAAGGCATCATAAAAATTACGTTTTTCTTCTGGAGGAACGTTACGCTGATCTTCTTCGGTTTCCTTTGCAAGCTTTGCGCCAAGTCCTTCCATTCCAAGGAAAGCATTTGCGCGGAAGGAAAGTGACGGGGTTGGAGTATAAAATCCCTTTAAATAAAAATCGTAAAGATAAGGCATTACTACGTAGTCGCTAATTTTCTGAATATCACCACGAGTAAGTTTTCGAGTTATACCTAAATTGTCATACAACCACGAAACCGTATTCATATAGGTAACGCGAAATCCGCCTAAAAAACCGAGTTTATCCGAAACCGGAATCTGCGCAAACATATCTGTCTGCATAGAAGAAATACTGGCATTTATTTTTATAGCATCTCCAATCGGATTAATTGAGTTTACGTCTAAAAGCGCTGCAGTTGAATGTCCGTATTGTGCCGAAAAAATACCATGCGACAATTTTACAGACTCAACCATAAGCGGATCAAAAATGGAAATTGTTCCAGACCAGTGGTAAGGTTGCAAAACGTACATTCCGTCCAGAACGCACGCAGTTTCATACGGATAACTTCCGCGAATTGAAGGCTGTTGACTGAACGAACCGGCATAACCAACACCTGGCAAAGTTTTTACCGTCGTCATAATGTCAGGAAATGCACCAATAAGTGCTGTAGTTTGAATCTGATCTTTCGTAAGTGCAATTGAAATTCCCGACTCATCATCAGCTGTCTGGTAAGCTTCCTTTTCTACAACAAGTTCCTTGCCTTCCATAATTTCCTCAATGGAAAGCATAATAACAACTTCAGTCTGTTCCTCCGATAAACGAACTTTTTTTATTGCATACCCCGGAAGATACGCTTGCAAAACAACTGCTGAGGAATAATCTTCCAGCGAAACAACACATTCTCCGTTAAAATCAGTTTCCCACTGTTCTCCGCTTTTATTTGAAAGAGTAAGAGTTACCCCTTCCAGTGGAATTTCAATTTCGGAATCTAAAACTGTAACATGAAAATCAATTGCAAAAGCAAAAGAGAAACAGAAAAAAATTGTAATAATTGAAAGTAACTTTTTCATTTTATTTTTCTGCCTCACTTTGCGTTGGGAAAGTTTGTTTTGACAAATGACCTGCATTTTCAAGTACTTTCGTATCCAAATTCAGACTGATTAAGTCCATATTATCGTAATTCCATGAAACACAATATAATTTATTTCCAGCCAGATTAAAATTTCCACCGTATCTGTCATAAAGCATGTAAAAAAATGTATTTACAGTTGGAGTTTCGGCATTAAAATCAACTTCATCAATAGAATAACCAAATTCATAGTTCGTATATGGATTTCCGGTTTCAATTTGTTTATCACCCTGGTACAAAACAAAAACTCTATTGTTATAAATAAAAACATTGCTAAATAAATATCTGATATATCCTTTTTCAGGTCCATCCAAACGTACTTTTTTTGTAGAATTATCATTTCTGTTTAAAGCATATAAATTTATTTCAGATGAATCTGGAAGGGATAATTCTTCACGAATATAAATTGTCGAATCTGTAACGGCCTCAACGTAATAATTGACAAAATAATTATTGAACGGATCAAATTCTGGAAAAAGCATTTCTTCAGTGTCACCTGATTCTTCAGTTTCTTCGTTTTCTTCTATTTCATCCATTCCATAATAGTCAAAAATAATTCCAAGTTCATCAGCAAGTAATTCAAGATCAATATTAAACATGTCAGTTTCTTCTACTGTGCTGGTAGCTGAATCAACTTTACATAATTTTATATTTTTGGAATATTTTGCAATAAACCAGTAACACTCCTCTTTTGTATCTGGAAAGAAAACTGAATTATCATAATTTATAGGTGTACGAATGCCTTTTGTTTCGCTGATTGTACCTTCCTTTGTATCAAAAACATTTATAATTGCGCAACTTAAGTTATCAACTTCATTAAAAGAAGTATTAGACAAAAGGAGGTAACGGGGATTTGCAAGGCTTAATAGAAAACGCTGTGTATGTACCGACGTTTTTGTTTGAGGATAAAAATATGGTTCAGTTTTTTCCGGATTTATCATCAAAAAGTCGCGATAATCCTCTCCAATGCCACAATAGCAAACAGGACCGTCAGCGTTTGGCTTTACTTTTAATAACCCTTCTCCAGAATACATAATTGTTTTGTCTGTAAAAAACCAATCCCACATTGTATCCGTTTGAGTATCCCATATAATAGTGACGTTTCCGTTCTTCCAGCCAGCTAAGTCTCTAGTTTCATACGAAAACAAAATAGGATCTTTTAGTTCAGAAAAACTTTTATACGAAGTTTTATAATTTACCGATTCAATAGAAACATCATTTTCTTCTCTAAACGTATCTTCAAAAAGCCAATCACAGGAAAAAAGAAATAGAGATATTGATAATACACTTAAAATATAAATAAACTTTTTCATTAACTCTCCACTTTTTTACATTAAAAATGAGCTGAAGCTCCTCCACCGCCAAAGTGCCCACCGCCACCATGGAACGAACTTCCTCCGCCAAATCCGCCACCTCTAAACGACGAACCTGTAAACGAACTTCCACGATTCATAGGCCCTGGCCCAAACGTCGGTGGCCTTGAATAATGACGACTTCTTCCTCTACCACCCAAAAGATTATTAAGCAAAATCCACTTTAATAATCCAGAACGAGAAGTAAGAATTATAAAGAAAATAAAAATCCAGAAAATAAGAAAAACGACCGCTTCTCCACCTTCATCACTTTCTTCTTCATTTAAAACACGGTGCGAAACAATATTTGCATTTCCAGTAACAATTCCGCACATATTTTTAACGCCTTTTACAAGCCCAGATGAATAACCGCCTTCACGAAACTCAGGAATGATCACATTTCGTAAAATCAAACCGCATTTTACATCTGTAAGTTTATCTTCAAGTCCGTAACCAACTTCAATTCGAATATCACGTTCTTCCATTGCAAGAAGTAAAAGAGCTCCGTCATCCTTGCCGTTTCGACCTATTTTCCATTCTTCACAAACGCGAATAGCATACGAGGCAATATCATCACCATTTAATGATGGAACTGTAAGCACAACAATTTGAGCACCGGTACTTTGTTCAACAGCTGCAAGATATTCTGTCATTTCCTGCTCATCGCGGGAAGAAATTACATTTGCATAATCGTTTACGCGTCCACGTAAAGCAGGCACTTTTGCAGCAAACAGATTTGCACCTGCCGACAAAGTAAACAACAGGAAAGCAATTAAAAAACAGCGTTTATTTTTTAATACCATTCTGCGTCCTCCAAAATTACAAGGCCGTCTGCAATTTCATTCGGATTTTCTTCGTGCGGTGGGAAATACTGCGCAAGTAAATCGCCACATTTTGATATAGCAGTTGTAAAAGCAACGGTTGTTTGTCCATTTTTCAGGTTTTCCGAAAGTTCGTCGGCAATCAAATTCCACATATCTTGAGAAATTTTTTCAGAAATACCACGATCTGCAATTATTCTAACCTGACGTTCCATATATGAAACAAAAATCAAAATACCTGTATGCTCTACTGTATCGTAAACGCCACTTTCCGTAAAATAACGGAATGCACGATGATCAACACAAGAATTACGAATTACTTTTGGTACAACAATTCTATCTACAACCGGAATATTTGCTAAATAAAAGAAAATTACAACAGAAGCAAAACAACTGATTATATAAAACACAGGTAAAATCCAGCTAGGTTCATTTTGCCAATAAAAACCTTTATACATTTCAAGGATTTTATCCGCAAATGGCAAAAGCACTATAAGAACAATTGCAGCAAAAAAATCTGCAGCTAAAAGTTCCCAAAACGAATAATGGGCACTTTCAGGTGCTACAGCAAGCGCAATTTCTCCAGTAGTTTTACTTTCTGCTTCCGAGACTGCAATTTTTATTGTTTCAAAATCTTCTGATTTAAGCTTTAATTTTTTTAACAGTGATTTTGTCTTCATTGGCTAGAATTCCACTTTTGGAGCAGATTGAGCTTCTTCCGATGCAGTAAAATATGCTTTTTTCTGGAAACCACTCATATTTGCAACAATGTTTGTAGGAAACATTCTAATTGCAGTATTATAAGCCTGTGCTGAATCTGAATAACGTTTGCGGGCAACTGTAATTCTATTTTCAGTTCCTTCAAGCTGATCCTGCAAAGCAATAAAATTCTGATCAGCTTTTAATTCAGGATACTGTTCTGTAACCATAAGTAAACGCTGCAAACTTGCACCCAAATTATCCTGAATTTTCTGATAACGTTCAAAAGCTTCTGGATCAGTTAAAACATCATCACTTATATTAATCTGTCCGCCAGCCTTTGATCGAGCTTCAGCAACTTGAGTTAAAACTTCACTTTCATGACTTGCATAACCTTTTACAGTTGCAACTAAATTAGGAATTAAATCCATTCGTCTCTGATATTGATTCTGCACTTCAGCCCACTGTCCTGAAACAGTTTCATCAAGTCTTACAAGATTATTATATGAATTCTTGTATCTTACTAATGCTCCAAGTCCAATTAACACAATGATAAATAATGCAAGTACCCAAGACGGAAATTTCTTTTTCATCCACTTCTCCCAAAATAATGTATTTTTTTAAATTTAATCAATTTTTATGAATATGACAAGTAAAAAGTTTCCTATTAAATAAAATCCTATTTGGATTTAACGCAGATTACGCAGATATATTGGGATGTACGCAGATGATTTTTAGATAAGCGTAGTTGTAGGAAACTTTTTTTTGGGAAGGAAAACTGTAAATAATATGCAACTAACGGATTTTGCGGGGCGGGACATTTTAGGGGAATTATATATGGGAAGGGGCGCTATAAAAAAATATTTGCGAGAAGGAAGAAAACGACTGTCAGCAGGACTTGAAGCGCGGAAAGATAATTTCCTTGCCGCGCTTCACGTCCAGCGACGGCCCTAGCGGTGCTGACAGTCGTTTTCTGACTGGGAGCAAATATTTTTTTATAGGTAGGACCAGTGTATTTTGTTAAGCTGGGACCCGCCGAGGTGATTTTTTACTATTTGCATATTATTTACAGGTAAGGTAACTCAGTGCTAGTCAGAAAACCTTTATTCGTGTAAAATTACAATGATTTTTTTATGGAGGACTTTATGAAAAAAACACTAACTTTTACAGCTGCAGTTTTAGGACTTGCAATGCTTTTTACTGGTTGTACACAAACTGCTAAAAAGGATTATATTCTCGCAACAGGTGGTACATCAGGAACTTATTATCCATTTGGTGGTGCTATTGCTAACATTTGGAACACAAAAATTGAAAACATGAATGTAACTGCACAGGCAACAGGAGCTTCTGCAGAAAATCTTCGTCTTATAAATAAAGGTGAAGCAGAATTTGCCACAGTTCAGAACGATGTTATGGACTACGCATACAATGGAACAGATTTGTTCGCTGGCGAAAAGCTTTCTAACATTGCTACAATCGGTACATTGTATCCTGAAGTTGTTCAGATTGCCGTTTCTAAGGACAGTGGAATTCGGTCAATTGCAGATTTCCGTGGAAAACGTATTTCTGTAGGCGATGCTGGTTCTGGAGTTGAATTCAACGCTAAACAGATTTTGGAAGGCTATGGTCTTACTTTTGATGACATTAAAAAGAGCAATCTTTCATTCAAAGAATCTGCAGAAGGTATTCAAAATGGTACTTTGGATGGATGTTTTATTACTGCCGGAGTTCCAAACTCAGCTTTACAGGAATTAGCATTTACTGCTGGACTTATTCTTATTCCAGTTGAAGGCGAAGCCGCAGACAAAATCTGTTCAAAATACGGTTACTACACACAGACTACAATTCCAGGTGGAACATACAAAGGTACAGATACAGACACAGCAGCTTTGGCAATCAAATGTACTTTAGCAGTAAGTTCAAAACTTGATGAAGATACTGTATATCAGATGACTAAAGTTTTGTTCTCTAATCTTCCAGAACTTGCAAACGCACACGCAAAAGGAAAAGAAGTTACAGCCGCAGGTGCAATCACTGGAGTTTCAGTTCCATTCCACCCAGGTGCAATCAAATATTTCAAAGAAATTGGATTGATGAACTAGAATGATTTTTAGACATTGCGAGGAGGCCGTAGGCCGACGTGGCAATCTACTCATCATCTTTTTATTACTTGGAATAATTTTTCTTATTCCAAGTACACCCGTTCTTGCAATCAGCAGCAGAAAAAATCCTAATCAGCGATTTTATTCCAGAGCCGGTTACAAGAACGACTTTATTATTTCATATACACATTCCGTAAACAAAGGTCGAGTACACGATGTTTACACAAAAACTGAAGATAATCAGTTAAAATTAGATAGAACAATTTTTGTTTCTTACGGTGCGGGAATTCCTGAACCAGAAGAAACCCCCGGCGCAATATTTACAGTGCTGGAAAATGGTTACGAAATAAGCAATCTGAATAGAATTGTTCCAAAGCTTACAATGGCAGTAGGCATTATAGCAAATCATGCCATTACTTTTTATAGCGAACCTGAAGCTTTAGACTATCCTCTTACAGATTTCTTCGAACCACAAACAAGCATAACTTTGGAAATAAAGAAGGTAAATCTTCTTGAATATACATTTCATAAAATAAGATAACAGAAAGGAGAACCACATGGACGATTTAGAAAACGAAACTCAACCTTCCAGCGGTCCAATCGAAGACATTCTTCCAACAACAAACGAAGATGAAATGAAAAAACTTATGCAGGATCTTGATCGCGAACAGGCATACCGCGAACACAAATGCTGGCGTCAGTACATTACTGTCGTTGTATCAATTGCATTTGTTTTGTTCCAGCTTTTTGCAACTCTTTCAGGAATGATTACTGCACAGGTTTTACGCGCAACTCACCTTGCATTTGTTCAGTTTTTAGCATTTTTGCTCTTTCCTCCAACTAAAAAAAGCCCTAAGAACACTTTACCTTGGTATGATGTAGTTCTGGCATTTATTGGTGCAGCCTGCTGGATGTATATTGTAATCAACTTTGATTCATTAGTACGCCGTTCAGGAAACAACACAACCTTGGATGTAATAATCGGAATTATCGGTATTCTTGTTTTGTTTGAAAGCTGTCGCCGAATTGTAGGCCTTCCAATCATGATAATTGCCGGTTGTTTTATTGTTTATGCATTTGTCGGAAAATATCTTCCAGGATTTCTGCATCACCGCGGTTATTCTTTACAGCGTGTAGTTTGTCATCTTTTCTATAATACAGAAGGAATTATGGGAACTCCAATTGGAGCCTGCTCTACGTTTATCTTCCTGTTTATTTTATTTGGTGCATTGCTCGAAAAAACTGGAATTGGTCAATTCTTTATTGATTTGTGTAATGCAATTGCCGGTGGAGCAAGCGGCGGTCCTGCTAAGGTTGCTGTTCTTTCTTCCGCTTTGCTTGGAACCGTTTCTGGCTCTTCAGTAAGTAATACTGTAGGTTCAGGTTCTTTCACAATTCCAATGATGAAAAAATTGGGATATAAAGGCGAGTTTGCCGGCGCAGTAGAAGCAGCTGCTTCAACAGGTGGACAAATTATGCCTCCAATTATGGGAGCCGCAGCCTTTTTAATGGCCGAAAGTCTTGGCTTACCTTATATTACAATTGTAAAAGCCGCAGTCATTCCAGCAATTCTTTACTTTACCGGAATTTTTATTACAGTTCATCTTGAAGCAAAAAAACTTGGTCTTAAAGGACTTCCTCGCGAACAGCTTCCAAAAGTTGGGCCTCTTCTTCTTAAAAGTTACATGATTCTCCCTTTGGTTGTAATCATTGTTTTCCTTTGCATTGGAAAAACTGCAGTTTACGCAGCCCTTATGGGAATTTTAGCTTGTCTTGCAGTTGGAATTGGCATTTCAATTACAGACCTCGCAAAAGGACGAAAACCAACTTTCGGAGGAAAAGATTTAGTTGATGTAATGTGTGCCGCAGCTCGTAATATTATTTCCGTTGCAATTGCTTGTGGAATGGCAGGAATTATTATTGGAATTGTAACACTTACCGGACTTGGACTTAAACTTGGAGCAGGGCTTGTTTCACTTGCTCACGGAAAACTCTTCCTAACTCTCATTTTCACTATGTTAGCATCAATCATTTTAGGAATGGGCGCTCCAACTACTGCAAATTACCTCATCACTTCTACAATTACTGCCGGTGCAATAATTCAACTAGGAGTTCAACCACTTTCAGCACATATGTTTGCCTTCTACTTTGGAATTATCGCAGACGTTACGCCTCCTGTCGCCCTCGCCGCAATTGCCGGAGCTGCAATAGCAAAAGCCAAACCAATGAAGACTGCCGTAAATGCAACAAAACTTGCAATTGGAGCCTTCATCATTCCATATATGTTTGTTTACAATCCGCAAATGTTGATGATTGATGCAAATCTTGGAAACATTCTCTGGATTATTTTTACAGCATTAATTGGTATGTTCGGAATAAGTGTTGCACTTGAAGGTTATGGAATTGCAAATACAGGCATTTTCTATGGAACTCATAAAGCGCTTGCTTTAGTTCGCTCGTTCGACATTATTGAACGCGTTCTTTTTGCTACAGCTGGAATTTTATGTGTAATTCCAGAAACAAAATCTGATATTATTGGATTATGCATGATTGCAATTCTATTAGTAATCCAGCTTGTTAACAAAAAACGACAACAATAAAAAAAATCTCTCCAAAGCTCCCAAGCTCTGTGAGAGATTCAAGAGATTTTTCTTGCCGTTTTTATAAATTTTGATTAAATTATATTTATTAGGAGTTCAAATATGAAAATTAAACCATTAGCTGATCGTATTCTTGTTAAGAATGATAAAGCCGAAACTAAAACAGCTAGCGGACTTATTATCCCAGAAGCTGCTCAGGAAAAAACACAGACTGCAACTGTTATGGAAGTTGGTCCTGGCACAGAAGAAGAAAAAATCACTGTAAAAAAAGGTGATAAAATTATGTACGATAAATATGCCGGAACTCAATTAAAAATTGACGGTGAAGATTATTTAATTCTTAAGATGAACGATGTAATTGCAGTAATTGAATAGGTTGCAAACTTTCAGCCACATTTCATAACTGTAAAATAATCTACTTTATCTTATCTTTAAGTAAAGATGCCTTTGCATTTTCTGGATAAAGCGAACAAGCATAATCCACAGAACGCAGGGCATTTTTTATATCCCCTTCAGCAACATAAATACAAGCTATACGATAAAATATTTCCGAACACAACGAGTTTCTACTTTCTCGTCCAGCAGTTCTTCCATACAAATCAAGAGCCTTATCAGTTTTACCAGTAGAAAAATAAATATCCGCTAAATTCATACAAGCTGAACTTGAAACATAAGGCGAAACAACACCTTCCTTTAAAATCCCTGCACTTTCATACACACAATATTCATATATTCGAATAGCTTCATCCGTTTTCTGTAAATCAGCAGCAAACCAACCAGCAATTTCAACAATACTTAAGTCCAAAAGATTCATTTGCTGAGTAAATTGTTCCCAAAAATCTTCCTTTTCATTTATTTTACAATGCTCAAACACATATTTATAAAAAAGCTGCCATGCATCATCATATAACTTCTGATACAAAAGATAATTTATTGAATACTGAACTAACAGCATTTTATACTTTTCAGATTCAGTGTAATTTTCTTCAAGAAGTTTCCACAAATCACGGATTTTATCCTTTTCAGAAGTATCAGGATTCATTTTGTACTTTAAATCAAGCTTAGCAATAGATAAATACGGATCCGGATTTCGCTTATTTGATTCATCAATTCTATAAACGGCATCACTAAGCGGGATTTTCCGGCGATTGTCATAATGCTCCATTTCCAACGATTTAATTCCACCGCGTCGTAACGCTTCCATTTCTCTGTCTTCAACACGTTCAAGATTAGACTTGTAAGCAAAATCCGCATAAAGAATAAGAGCTGGAACAAAATCTGGCCATCGGTTTACACTGTAAAAAAGCAAATCCGCAAGCTGCTCGTCGTAGCCTTGATTCCCCGCATAAATTGCACTATTTACCATAATAATTGGCAAAAGGCTTTCATCATTATTACGAACAGTAAGATTATCAATATTAATTACAACATTTTGACGAACCGCATCTGCACTTTCAGCGTCGGAAACTGCAATATAAGCGTCCGATTCGAGCGCCGTAAGCTGAATACCAGTTGTATTAAAAAGAGACTTATTTTGATAATCATTCAAAAGTTTTCTAGCCTTTTCGAGTGTATTGATTGCTTCGTAATAATGTCCACCATCATACAAAACAAGCGACCAAAAATAAGCATCATCAACATCTGCGTATACATCCGGATTTAATCCTGCCGCATTATCAAATAATCCACGGGTTAAATTATAAACCGCACAGTTTCGAATCCACACCGGATTTTTACTTCCAATGTAAGCATCATAATAAATCTGATAAAATTGCTCTTCACGGTAAAAATCTTTTTCCTGATTTGCCTGAGCCTGTCGTAAAATTGCTTCAGAATATAAAGAACCATATTTTGTTCCCTGAAGATTTTTTGCTAACTTTACAGCTTCATCAACTCTGTCATTACGCAATAAAAAATTGGCATATACCGTCTGTAATTCAAGATTACTACCGTTCTTTTTTAATGCTTTTTTTAAAAGTTTTTCAGAGGATTTTTTTTCACCAAGTTTAGAGTATCGTTTATAAATACCAATATAAGACCAGGAATCAAAGGCTTGTTTTTCAGTCTTCTTCAATTCCTTTAAGGCATCTTTCATTTGCCCTTGCGAAATAAGAGCATCGATTGTATCAAATTGACTTGTTAATGACTTTTGTTCTGCCTTCATTCCACAGGAAGAAAAACAGAACAAAATAAAAGAAAAAATAATTATTATCGAATACGCATTTTTATGCTTTAGATTCATCTTTTCCTATTTTATCAAGCACTGCATTAATAAACTTATAGGAATCATCCGTACCATAATCTTTTGCGATATTTACAGCCTCATCAATAATGATTTTCGACTGAGCTCCGTTTTGGAATTTCATTTCATAAACGCTCGTTCGCAAAATGGCAAGGGCAACTTTATTAAGTCTATCTTTACTCCAGTTTGAAGCAAGATGAGATTCAATTAAAGAATCTACTTCATCTATATGGTCAATTGTACCTGCAATTATTAAACTTGCAAAAGTTCGTTCTTCCTTTGCAGTTTCTGTTGGCTCAACATTTACTCCAGATTCAATTTCTGAATCCTTTTGTAACCATGAAAAAGATAATAAATCTTCAACAGAAGCTTTTGTTACATCCCAGGAATAAAGTGCCTGAAACGCGATTATTCTACCTTTTCGTCGTGACACTTAATTACTCCCATGCAAGAAGCTTTGTAAGAGCATCGCCAGTTTTCTTCCATTCAACATTTTCAGGAGTGTTATATGAAATTGCCAATTCCTGAGCAGCTGTCTGTAAGAATTGTAGTTGTTTCTGCTGTCCAAGATTCTGGCGGATATATTCGTAAACAGTTACAGTTGTTTCAGGCTGAACTACATCGCTTATAGAAAGCATTTTAGCATCATATTTATTCAAAACTTTAATTACACGGTAATCTTCACTTGTTTCCTGAACATCAGAAATAAAACCTGAATTCTGTGCAAACAAAACTAAAAGGTTATTATATGGCATACCCATAGTAATAGAAGAAGCTTCTGTTTTTGGAAGGAGGATTTCACCTGCTTTAAATCCAGAATTTTCCATGTTTGACTGTACAGTTATCTGATCTGTTGTAAGTTTTTTATCAACAAGTTTATTACGGAAATCATTTACCTTTGTAAGAGCAACATCAGCATTTCCTGCTTTTGGCATAATAATCATAAAAATCTTAATCATATCAGTCCATACAAAAGAAGCCTTGTTAGCTTCGTAGAACATACGGATTTCTTCGTCTGTTGGAGAAATTTTTGCAATTTCATCCTGTTTTGCCTGAACTACATACTGCTGAATAATCAACTGATTTTTAAGATAAGCCTTATATTCTGCAACATTCATTCCAACCTGTTGCATAATCATTTCATCAAGGGTAATTCCTTGAGTTTTCTTTACAATGTCAGCAAGGTCTTTTTCTGTAACATTTGTTCCAAGCTGCTGACTCATTCCCTGAATAAAATACTGATCAACAGCACTGTCTGGAATTGAAAGTCCTGCTTTTGCAGCTGCCTGAAGCATTACTTTCTCTTCAATAAGTGAATCTAAAACCTTTTTTCTATCATCTGCAGAAAGTTTTCTACCCATCTGTTTTTCGTATGCATTAACACGAGATTTAACCTGCTTTACAGTTATTGATTCGCTTTTGTTATACTTTACAATAGCTAATACCTGAAGATCGTTTGTCTGAGCAAATAAAGCTGTAGCAGCAAATAACATCATAAATGCAAGAATGATTTTTTTCATTTTATATTCCTTTCTTATTTTTTTATCTTTTCCTTTATATAACAAACACCTTGCCAAAAGGTTACTTATCTAGTTCTTTTCAAGAGGAAGGCCTCCAGAAATTGTTGCACGAATACGGCGAACACCAGCAGAACTTGACTGTTCCTTTTCAATCTTGAAGTCGCCAATCTGTGCTGTGTGCTGAACGTGAGGTCCACCACAAACTTCTTTACTGAACCAGTCGTTCTTTACATCGCGGCCGATTGTGTAAACTTTTACCTGTTCACCGTATTTGTTAGCAAACAAAGCACGAGCGCCTTCTGCTTTAGCTTCATCCAAAGTCATAACGCGCATATCTACAGGCAAATCTTCCTTAATTTTTTCATTTACAATTGCTTCTACCTTTTTAACTTCTTCTGGAGTCATAGCTCTTTCAAAAGTAAAGTCAAAGCGCATACGTTCGTTGTTGATGTTAGAACCTTTCTGTGCAACCTGATCACCAAGAACGTTTACCAAAGCCTGCTGTAATAAGTGAGTAGCTGTGTGATATTTTGTTGTAACGTCAGACTGTTCTGCCAATCCACCTTTTGCTTTTCCGGCTTCTGCAGTTTTACTAGCTTCCTGATGTTTACGTTCAGCTTCTTTAAAGCCTTCAATATCAACAGTAAATCCGTTTTCTGAAGCAAGTTCCTGTGTAAGTTCCAAAGGATATCCGTATGTTTCGTAAAGATTATATGAAACTTTTCCAGAAATAATCTTTTTAGGATTTTTCATTAAGTTTGGAAGCATTTTCTGGAATTCTGCTTCACCTTTCTTCAAAGTAAGGCGGAATTTTGCTTCTTCGGCAGTAAGTTCCTTGCAAACTTTTTCTGCATTCTGTGCCAATTCTGGATAAGGAGCCTTAAAGTTTTCGATAACAACTTTTGCAATGTCAGCCATAAAGTCTTTATCAATTCCAAGCTTCATTCCGTGGCGAACTGCACGGCGAATTAAACGGCGAAGAACGTAACCAGCACCTACACGGTCTGGAGTAACTCCTCTCTGGTCGCCAAGAATAAATACTGCAGAACGGCTGTGGTCAGCAATAATACGAACAGATTTATCTTTTTCTTCGTCTGTACCGTAAACATAACCACCTGCCATTTCTCCAATTTTAGCAATAATAGGCTGGAAAACTTCTGTAAGGTAAACACTTGTTTTTCCCTGCAAAATACAGTTAGTTCTTTCAAGACCCATACCTGTATCTACGTTCTTTTTTGGAAGTGGAACAAGAGTTTTTTCATCTACACGGTTGTACTGCATAAATACGTTGTTCCAGATTTCCATCCAATTGCTAGAGTCTGTACCTTTATTTGAACCTACAGGTGGAAGACCTTCTCCTACCCAATAGAAAATTTCTGTATCAGGGCCACAAGGACCGGTAGGACCCGCTGCCCACCAGTTATCGCTTGCAGGAAGGTAAGCAATTTTATCTTCTGGCATACCGTTTTCTTTCCAAATTCCGGCAGCTTCTTCATCACGTGGAGCATTTTCATCACCGGCAAAAACAGTTACAGAGATTTTTCGTGGATCAAGTGCGAGCCAGTCTTTTGATGTAAGGAATTCGTAAGAAAAAGAAATAGATTCCTTTTTGAAATAATCACCTAAAGACCAGTTACCAAGCATTTCAAAACAAGTTAAATGAGATGGGTCGCCTACTTCATCAATATCGCCGGTACGTACACATTTCTGATAGTCTGTAAGGCGAGTTCCTGCTGGATGTTTTTCTCCAAGCAAATAAGGAACAAGCGGATGCATTCCGGCAGTTGTAAACAAAACTGAAGGGTCATTTTCTGGAATTAAAGACTGTCCAGAAATCACAGCATGATTTTTACTTTTAAAAAACTCAATATATTTTGAGCGAAGTTCATTAGCGTTCATAGTCTTTTTATTATATAGAAAAATAATTATCTTGTAAATGTAAACACTTTACCTTCCGTAGCGAAACAGTCGGTTGGAGTAATTTTTACAGGTGTAAAAGTAACGGTATCATAATCAATAACGGTTTTTTCAACAGTTTTCTTTTTAATTGTTTCAGTGATTATTTTGGTACCAAATTCAATTGCGTAAGCTTCAGACATAAAAGGGATTTCTGCGTCAGAACGGAATTGAACAACATTGTAAGTACCAACAGTTGTTCCAGTGTAAATACCACTTTCAGTTAAACTGTTAGTTTGCAAAGTATAAGTCAAATCATCAAACGAAATATTTATAAGCGTATCAATTGAAGTCCATGCAGGACCTTTTTTTAATTCAAGCAGGCACTTATCAATTGAAGAAATAGAATTACCAGAATCAAATGTACTTTGGCTGCTCATCTTTTTGTAAGAACCATCCCACATTGTGTTTTCAGTAATAAGAAGGTTGATATCATCTCGCAAGGTAAGTTTTATTTCGTCAAGAGCAGTCAATGCAATATCAAAACGGCGGTGAAGATTCATAATGTCAGAATTTACAGTTGTAAGGTAAATTCCGTTGTGACGAAGTTTACTATCTTCCCATTCGTAAATTTCTTGAATATCTCCGTAAAACTGAATAATTTCGCGGCTGTCATAATCAAAAAACAAATAGCGGACATTTCCATCGGAATTTGAAGTTTTATACCAAAGTCCGTTTAAGAAGGAAGCAAAAGTTTCTACTGTTCCATCCTGGATTTTTGAAAGTTCGGCAGCGGCTAATCTACCTGCAGTCACTTTAATTTCGCGTGCAAGTTCATAATGCTGAGTAATTGGTTCCCAGCGGTATTCTTTTTGAATCTGATTTTGCGTTGTTGAAGTTTGAACGTTTTTTTCTTCATCCATTTTTTCGGATTCATAAACCCAAATTGAATAACTTTCGCCTTTTGAAAGTGAAAGCTCGTAACTTTCGGAACGTTCTGTCTGCTGAATGAATACAGTTCCATCCGTTTGAAAATTACCAATTCGTTCAATTTCGTAATTTCCTTGAACCTCGCGACAAAGGAAAATCTGCATTACATAATTTCCGCTATCATCAACTCCCTGATAAATAAGAGAATTTGTATGATCCCCAATTAAATCCATTCCTGTATAAGAAAAGGTTCGAGTTCGTGTAAAAGTGGTAGGAATTGACTGACAGCGTGTATAATTTCCTGTTTCCGGATTATATATTCCCAAGACAATATATAAGTTTGGAGAAGTATTAACGCGCACAACTATAACTTCATCATCATAGCCGTCGTTATTAAAATCCATTGTTAATGTACTGATTAAAGTTTCCCCAGCTAAAAGAGGAACAAAAGTTTCGTATTTTTCAGATTCAGATGAAGACAGTTTTTTTTCTGGACCATATTCTACATTTGATGATGATTTAGGAGTTACAATTTTTGCTCGTGTTAAAGTTTTTTCCTTTGCAACTCCGTATTTTACAGAAACAGCAAAAGTTCCAATCACTATTGCCGCTACGAAAATAAACAGAAATGCCAGAGTCTTTGTCTTCATAATAAAAAATATACAAGGAAATAAAGGAATTGACAATGGCAGTCAAAACCTTTACTTCCCCATTTAGAATTATTTACTGGCGTCTATCATAGCTTTATGAAGTTCTGGAAAATACCAGGTTTGTTCTGTTCTATTGTAAAAGCCGTAATGTTCACTGTAATCGGTTGAACCTTCCTTTAATTCCCAAACTCCATTATCCCAAAGACAAACTGAAGCTCCGTACTGTTTTCCGTAAGTAAAGAAATCTGTAGTCCATTTAATACGGTCTTCAAGATTGTTTTTATTTGTTGCACCCATTTCGCCAACAATTACAGGATATCCTTTTGTAATAAATTTGGTATTCAAGTTTTTAAAATAATTATAAATGTCTAACTTTTGCGCTGATTTATAAGATGTAATACCAGGAGATTCCATTGCAAAGTTGTAAGGGGTGTACATATGTACGGAAAGTATAAGTTTACCAGGTTCATCATCAGTTGGCATAGCAAAAGCCGGATTCAATGCTGAATCTGGAGAAGCCTGCAAACCTGGAACAGAAATAAATCTTTTTTGATTATTTCCTCCAGTTGCACGAATTGCATTTACAACAACCTGATTAAGCATATTTAAACAATTAGCAGCATCTTTACATTCTGCGGCATTTGAATCAAACCACCATTCATGATTAGTTCCTGCAATTCGAGGTTCGTTCATTGTTTCAAAAATAAGGTGTTCATCGTAACCGTTATTAAAAGCAAGGCCGATTTGAGTCCATAAGTTGGCTAAATATCTTTCTGACTCGGCAAAGTTTTTACTGTTCGGATAATATCCACTACAAGCAGGCATTTTATTTGGTGATGACCAGTTATCATGATGAGTATTAATAATTACATAAAGTCCTTCATCAATTGCCCAGTCGACAATTTCTTTTACACGAAGCATCCATTCTTGATCCACGGTGTAATTAGTTTTATCCATATGTCGTGACCAGGAAATTGGGATTCTTATTGTTTTAATTTCTGAAACCTTAAGTCCATGAATCATTTCTTTTGTAACTCTTGGTTGTTGCCATGAAGTTTCGGAAGTTAAGCCTTTTCCGCCTGTTGCATCAAGTGTATTTCCAAGGTTCCATCCGCAAGACATATTTTTTACAGTCTCTTTTACTGACACTTCGGAAAACTGTTTTGAACCTGTATCCTTTACAACAAGAGATTCATCAAATACCAATACATCTTTTGTGTCTGAAACTTTAATTTCATCAGCTTCTTTTCCGGCTGTGTATGCTGAACAAGAAAAGCTTATCAAACAAAGGCATAATAGTAACCATTTTTTCATTTTTATATTCCTCCAAGTACTTTAATTATATAAGTGATTTTACCTACAATTTGTAAAAAAAGTTGTAAAAATCTATGGTAATGTTGTAAATAATTGGGAAAGAGTTTTCATAACCTTAAAGCATATCACACGGATGGGGGTGTGTGGGAAGCTGTGCTAACGCGGTTGTCTCTCGTGGGTTGTAATAGTTAAGTTTCATCCCCCACAAATAGTTAAGTTTTTTCTTTACAATATACGTATTTTACCTTTACAATATTGATTATAACAAAACAAACCTTAATTGGGAGGATTCAAAAAAATGAATAGAGTTGAACTTATTTCAGCTATTGCAAAAGATTCAGGACTTACAAAAAAAGATTCTGAAATTTTCTTGAAGGCATTTATCGAAAATGTATCTAAAGCACTCGAAAAAGGTGACGATGTGTCTCTTGTTGGATTCGGAACTTTCTCAGTTTCAGAAAGAAGTGCAAGAACAGGACGTAATCCACTTACAGGTGAAACAATAAAAATTAAAGCTTCTAAATGTCCAAAATTCAAAGCTGGAAAAGCACTTAAAGACAGAGTAAAGAAATAACAGAAAAATCAAAAAATTTATAATTTTTTTTGATACTGTATCACTCTATGAAACACCCCTGTGTTTATAATGTTTATATAAACTAAAACATAGGGGTGTTTTTTTATGAAAAAGTTTTTCCGTAATATCGATTTGACATGTATTGCTGCATTTGCAGGTGGCTTTGTAGTTGTAGTTGTTAGAATTGCCGTTGCTTGTTATAAAGCTGGATTATTTACTTGCTAAAAACAAATCACATTACATAATATTCAACATTGCATTTTGTATATTTCACTTTACGCAATATAAGTTTACAATTATACTTTAATTATTAAATTGCACTAGGCTATGGAGCCACGCCGAAGGCGGCCACTGGACTGAGCGGGGGTTGAGCTTGCGAAACCAACGCGAAGGAAGAGGCTGACCGTTAGGGAATGGCGGAACAGCCGGCCTGCGCTAGCAGGAAGTGCCCAAATTATTAAAATTGAGGTATTACAATGGGTGAAAATTATTTCAACAAAATTCCTTGGCGTGAAGCTCGTTTACAGTTGGGACATTGCCGTTCTATGGCTAAAGAAGAATTTGCTGACGGAGTAAATGCTCTTAAAGGTAAAAAAATTGTTATTGTTGGTTGCGGTGCTCAAGGTTTAAACCAGGGACTTTGTTTACGCGACAGTGGATTGGATGTTTCTTACGCACTCCGCGAATCTGCTATTACTGAAAAACGTCAATCTTGGAAAAATGCTACAGAAAACGGTTTTAAAGTTGGTACATATGATGAAATGATTCCAACTGCTGACTTAGTTGGTAACTTAACTCCAGATAAGCAGCACACTCCAGTTATTACTGAAGTTATGGCAAAAATGAAAAAAGGTGCAGCTTTGTGGTATTCACACGGATTCAACATGATTGAAGAAGGTATGATTATTCGTGATGATATTACAGTTGTAATGTGCGCTCCAAAAGGACCAGGTACTGAAGTTTGGCACGAATTCCAGCGCGGATTTGGTGTTCCAGATTTAATTGCTGTACATCCTGCTAATGACCCTGAAGGTAAAGGCTGGGCTTATGCTAAAGCTTTGGCAGTTGGTATGGGCGGTGCTAAGGCCGGCGTACTCGAATCTTCTTTCATTGCGGAAGTAAAATCTGACTTGATGGGTGAACAGACAATTCTTTGCGGTATGCTTCAGGCCGGTACTATCGTTTGTTACGACAAAATGGTTAGCGAAGGAATTGCTCCTGAATATGCAACAAAACTTTTGATGCACGGATGGAATGTTGTAAGTGAAGCTCTTAAATGGGGTGGAATTACAAACATGATGGATCGTCTTTCAAATCCTGCAAAAATTAAGGCAAATCAGCTTTCTAAAGAAATTAAAACATTGCTCGCTCCACTCTACCAGAAACATATGGACGACATCATTTCTGGAAAATTCTCTAGCACAATGATGAAAGACTGGGCAAACAAAGATCACGATCTTCTTACATGGCGCGAAGACACTGGTAAGCTTCCTTTTGAATCTACAAAGGAATCGACTGAAGAAATTACAGAACAAGAATACTTTGACAAAGGTATTTTGCTTGTTGCTATGGTTAAAGCTGGATGTGAACTTGCATTCGAAACTATGGTTGACGCTGGTATTAAACCTGAATCAGCTTACTACGAATCTCTTCATGAAGTTCCTCTTATTGCAAACCTTATTGACCGTAAACGCTTGTACGAAATGAACCGTGTAATTTCTGATACTGCTGAATACGGTTGTTATTTGTTCAGCCGCGTTGCCGCTCCAATGATGGCTAAAGACTTTATGCCAAAACTCCACACAGATGTTATTGGTAAAGGTTTGGATGTAAAAGATTGCGGCGTAAACAACGCAGAATTAGTTGCTGTTAACGCCGAGATACGTAATCACCCAATTGAAGTTGTTGGTAGAAAGTTGCGTGAATACATGACGGCAATGAAACCAGTTTTGTAAAATACAAAACTCGCGGCGTAGGTAAAACCAATTAAAACTATTAAGCGAAGTTGCGACCTACGCCAGCAATGACGGATAATCTTATAATCTTTGAAATGACTTTTTTTTATAATCCACATTTTACTAAAACGTTTGCGAACAGTATCTTTTAATGGTATCATTATAACATTATGGTTACGTTAAAAGATATTGCCCGCGAATGTAGAGTTTCCTTTTCTACCGTTAGTAAAGCACTCAAAGGAAGTCCTGAAATTAGTATTGATACCATAAAATTAATTCAGGACAAAGCAAAAGAAATGGGCTATCATCCAAACATTGCAGCCCGAACTCTTAGAACAAACAAAACCTACGACATTGGAGTAATTTTCGAAGATAAAACTGGTTCCGGTTTTCAGCACCAGTACTTTGCAACTGTAATCAGTGGCATTCAAAAAGTAGCTCAACAAAAAGGCTACGAAATGACATTCATCGGTATAAGCAATCAAAAAAACTACGATTACTACCACCATGCAATGGCACGCAATTACGACGGAGTAGCAATTCTTTCCTGCGACTTCAAATCCGAGGGAATAATCAACCTTGTTCAATCCGAAATTCCAACCGTAACTCTAGACTATTTTTACGATAATAATCATACAGCAATAATGAGTGATTACACTAAAGGTGTTGAAGAATTGTTGGAATACGTTATTAGTAAAGGGCACAAAAAAATCGCAATGATTCGCGGCGAAGACACTTTGGTTACCACACAACGCCTAAAAGCCTTTACCGAAACCTGCAAAAAGCACGGAATAGAAACTCCACCAGAATATTTTGCACAAGGAATGTATCACGACCCTTACACAAGTTCCGAAGCAACCAATAACTTTCTTTCACTTCCAAATCCGCCAACCTGCATTTTTTATCCAGATGATTACGCTGCACTCGGCGGAATTAGAGAATTAAGCGCACACAATCTTACACCAGGAAAAGACATCAGTATTGTTGGCTACGATGGAATTATGCTCACCACTATGCTCATTCCTCCTATTACAACTTACGAACAAGCCGGAGAACAAATTGGTCGTATAATGGCTGAAAACTTAATTGCAAATATTGAAAACAACAATTCTTGCGAGCACACAAGTCTTACAGTAAACGGACGGTTGCTAAAAGGCGGAACTGTAGCATCAATATAAAAGGACACAATATGAAAAAACTAAAACAAACTCTCATTGCGGTTTTCCTTGTACTTACAGGATTATTTTCTGCAAATGCTCAAGACTATAGCGTAGACCTTTCTTTAATGAAACCTTGGGATAATTCCGTAACAAAAATCAACCCAAAAACAAACTCAATTACTTTTATGAAGGCAAAAAGCGGAGTAAGTATTGATTTTGTTGAAGCTGGTGGAGCATTCAATGCTTCAAATTACAATTCGCTGGAGCTTACAAATAAAGCTGCAGTTTTCGGATTTACTCTGATTGTTGATTACTCAGATGGAACTCAGACGAAAGCTTACATTGAAGACGGATCTACTCTTTTTTCGCTTCCATTAAATGAAAAATCTAAATCTGGAATCAATAAAGTTTCAATTCAGGCCGGAGAAGTTTCTGGTGCCGTAAAACTTTACTCACTAACTTTCAAAACTGAAGAAGCAACTTCCTTTATTTACTCCCAAGATGAACCGGTTCTAGACCTTGGAAAACCAATTGCCATAAACAAATCAATTTCCGCAATCGATTTTGTAAACGGATTAAAAGTCGGCATAAACATTGGAAACACTTTTGATGCAATTAACGGTTGGGGCACACCTGTAGGCTGCTCTTCAGAAACCTGCTGGGGAAATCCAAAAATTACAAAGGCACAAATCGACGGTTACAAGAAAGCAGGCTATACAGTTATTCGCTTACCGGTAACATGGGCAAATCACATCATTGATGATAAATATACTATTGATCCGCTTTGGATGGCACGCGTAAAAACTGTTGTAAATTGGGCAATTGAAGACGGATTTTTCGTTATTTTGAATGAACATCATTCCGTTCGCGATAAAATGGCTGTACCTTTGCGTTACAGTGAAGGCTACCGTACAAGCGTTGGCGATGAAGAGGAATCTAAACAGTTTTTAAGTGCAGTTTGGCGACAGATCTCCGCAGCATTTAATAATAGTTACGACGAGCATTTAATTTTTGAAACAATGAATGAACCTAGAAACACTGCTCACAGCCATACATGGAATCCAAATTATACTTCAAAAAGTTGTAAAGAATGTCACGACGATTTCTTAATTTGTAACGCTTATAATCAGCTGATTCTTGACGAAATTCGTGCAAGCGGCGGCAACAATGCAAATCGCTTTGTAATGATTCCAGGTCTTTGTACTGATGCCGGTGCCATTATGAACGCTTTGTTCGAAATGCCAAAAGATTCTGCTCACGACAAGCTGATTGCAACCGTTCATAATTACATTATGGGCGCTGGGCCAGAATATGCAGAAGCAATGTTCACTCGAGCACACGAAATAAATCTTGATGGTTATTTCTCAAAATTGAATAATCACTTTGTTTCTAAAGGAATTCCTGTAATTATGGGCGAAACTGGAGCTGTAAAAAGTATTGATGAATCGCAGAGAATTGCATGGGTTTCTTACTGTGTAAGTCATGCAAAACAATATGGAATTTTAACTGTACTTTGGGAAGATGGCGGAAACTACAAAAGTTTTGATCGCGCAACAGGCGAATGTATCGACCCTAAGTTTGTAGAAGCTATGATTAAAGCGGCTGAATAAAAAACAATTTATCTGCAACTATATTTTATTCAAATATAATTGCAGATATTTCAAAAATAAAAATACTTCAAAAATGCCTAAATTTTCAAATAACTGTAATTGATAAACACCTGTTTCTATTTCACAAAATAAATCTGATAATAAAACAGTAGTATTGACCAAGCATTTGTTAGCGAGATTACAATATAATCCTCTGATTTATTATATTAAAATAAAGATTCAAGATACTCATTAAAATTGATATGTTTTATTTCTGAAAAATTATTTGTAACTATGTCAAAACTTGCATACTTGATATCTCCATGATCCAAGTAGTCCACTATATATTTTATCTTCACTCAACAGTGATTGAGTAAACCATATGGTATTATTTTTATCAGAAAAAAAAGATGGTGACAATAAAGAAAAATGATAATCTATGAATAAAGATTCGGAAAAATTGTCTTGTTTACAATCATAAATTTTAAAGAAACAACCAAATTTGTTAAACAGTTTGTTTGAATTATAACAAGAAAATCCACGTATTACACTTCCACTTTCTGTGAAATCCGTGTAATCCGTGGATTTTTTTTACCCCTTAACAAGTCCGGGATAACGTTTTGTTTGAAAATCTATTAGAAGATTCCCTGTTCCATCATTGCAGTTGCAACTTTCTGGAAACCAGCCAAGTTAGCACCAGCAACAAGGTTATAACCAAAGCCATATTTTTCAGCAGCTTCTACAGATACTTTGTAGATGTTCTTCATGATGCCCTTGAGTTTTTCATCAACTTCTTCTGCTGACCAAACAAGGCGTTCTGAGTTCTGGCTCATTTCAAGAGCAGATACTGCAACACCACCAGCGTTTACAGCTTTTGAAGGACAAACTACGAGGCCCTGATCCTGAAGATATTTGAGAGCATCGTTTGTTGTAGGCATGTTAGCAACTTCAACATAGTATTTGATTCCGTTAGCAGCAATCTGTTTTGCAGATTCCATTTTAACGTCGTTCTGCATAGCAGCTGGCATAACAACATCAACTTTAACGTTCCAAGGTTTTTCTCCTGGGAAGAATTTAACGCCGAATTTGTCAGCATAATCTTTTACGCAGTTTCTACCGCTTGAGCGCATTTCCAACATGTAGTCAACTTTTTCTTCTGATGAAGAAACTCCGTCTGGATCGTAAATGTATCCGTCTGGACCAGACAATGTAACAACTTTTGCACCAAGGTGAAGAGCTTTTTTACAAATACCCCAAGCAACGTTACCGAATCCTGAAACAGCGATTGTCTTTCCTTTAATATCAAGACCATCATGTTCCAAAACCTGCTGCAAGTAGTACATAGCACCATAACCAGTAGCTTCTGGACGTGTTAAAGATCCACCATATGTAAATCCTTTACCTGTAAGAACACCGTTCTGCCAGCATCCCTTAATCTTTCTGTACTGACCATAGAGGTAACCAATTTCACGGCCACCAACACCCATATCACCTGCTGGAACGTCAACATCTGGACCAATATAGCGATAAAGTTCTGTCATAAATGCCTGACAGAATCTCATAATTTCTGCATCACTTTTTCCTGCTGGGTCAAAGTCTGAACCACCTTTACCACCACCAATTGGAAGACCTGTTAAACTGTTTTTGAAAGTCTGTTCAAAGCCTAAGAATTTCATGATACTTGGGCATACGTTAGGCTGGAAGCGGAGACCTCCTTTGTAAGGTCCGATAGCACCGTTGAACTGGCAGCGGTAACCAATGTTTGTGTGAACTTCACCTTTGTCATCTGTCCAGCAAACGCGGAAAGTGAACATACGTTCTGGTTCAACCATACGATTAAGAAGGTCTGCTTTTTCGTATTCTGGATGAGCATCTACGAGTGGAGAAACTGAAGAGAGAACTTCTTCTACTGTCTGAATAAATTCAGGTTCATTTGAGTGTTTTGCTTTTACATTAGCAATAACTTTTTCAACATATGCGTTCATAATTTGACTCCTATCTATCTTTGTAAATTAGCGAAGATATTAATTTAGTATACTCTTCACGCAATTTTTTTTCAATTTCTCAACATCAAATTTATTAAAAAAAATTAAAGAAATGAAGTAAAATTTAAGTAGATTTGAAAAATACAATAATACTGGTCCTACCTGTAAATAATATGCAAATAATAAAAACTCACCTCGGCGGGTCCCAGCTTAACAAAAAAACTGGTCCTACCTATAAAAAAATATTTGCTCCCAGTCAGAAAACAACTGCCAGCACCGCTAGGTACCGTCGCTGGACATGAAGCGCGGCAAGGAAACTATCGTTTCCGCGCTTCATGTCCTGCTGACAGTCGTTTTCTTCCTTCGCGCAAATATTTTTTTACTTAATAATAAGTTCCGCTATTGCTACAAACGATGGAATTGTAAATACACACAATAAACTTGTTACAGAAACTGCAAGGCTTGCAAAATCTGTATCGTCATCAAAAACACATGCTAAACTTGGAACACTTGTAGCTGCAGGACAAGCTGAACAGATAAAAACTACAAAGAAAATCATCTGCATTTCTGGAGTTTTTCCTGTAAATTGATAAATAACTGCAAGAATAAAAAGATTTGTAAATGGAGCTGCAACAAGTCGACACAAAGTAAAATTCAATATTCGTTTCCAATATTGTTTTATAGTTTTCCAATCAAAATTGGCAAAAAGAATACCAAGCAAAATCATTGCCATTGCAGTATTTGTATCACCAATCATTGCAATTGGGCGAGCAATAAATTCTGGTAACGTCCAAGGCATGCAGAAAATAATCACTCCAAGAGTTACAGCAATAATATTTGGATTTGTAATAATCTTTTTTAAGTTGATTGAACCGCACATTCTGTAGTAACCGTAAGTCCAAAGCAGGAAATTAAAAACAACAAGATATCCCATCAAATAAAAAACGCCTTCATTTCCAAAAACTCCGCGAATCAAAGGAATACCAACAAATCCACAATTTGTAAAAACGACACCTACGCGCTCAATTTTTTCTTTACTAGATATAAAGCCAAAAAAAATCATAGCGCCGTGTATTACCAGAGAAAGCAATACAATAAAAATAAGTTGCTTTAATTTACTTGAATCAAACTCGATATTAAATGAAGTTAACGTCAAACAAGGATTAATAAAAAACAAAAGCAATTTACTCATAAACTTTTGTTCTTTATCACCAACACCTACAATTTTTGCAAAAATAAACGCGCCAACTGTAATAAACGCCATTATCAACAATTGTTTAGTAACAAGTAAATACATTTTTCACCAGCATTAATTAAACAGAGCCATTATTGCAGAAAAAAGACCAAGCGAACCAGCCATCATAATAACTCCGGCAAGAAGAACTCCAAGCATAACCGCAATAATCGTATCTTTAAATTTCATATCAAGAAGACTAGCCGCTAAAGTTCCAGTCCAGGCACCAGTTCCAGGAAGAGGCACACCAACAAACAAAAGCAGCGCAACAAAAATTCCACGTCCAGCTTTTGCTTGCAATTTTTCGCCAGCAGCAGTTCCTTTAGTTAGAAAAAATCGACAGATTCCGCCAATCATTTTTTTATTTTGTCCCCATTCCAAAAACTTACGTGCAAACAGATAAATAATAGGAACCGGAAGCATATTTCCAACAATGCAAATCAAAAAACAAATAATAATACTTTTCGTATCACCAGAAGACATAATTCCCCAGGCAACAGCAAATGGAATTGCACCTCGTAATTCAATAAGAGGCACCATAGAAATTAAAAAAGCAAATAAATAATATTTCCACATAACGTCATTATTGCATTTTTTTTAATTTTACACTACTATGTTAGACGTCGCCGGGATGGCGGAATTGGTAGACGCCCAGGACTTAAAATCCTGTGTCAAGCAATTGACGTGCCAGTTCGATTCTGGTTCCCGGCAGATAGGCCTCCTTGTTTTGCAGGGAGGCTTTTTTTTTCGTAACATAGTTACCAAGAGGATTTTATCTTTATGGAATTTCATTCTTATTCTCCAAATTGTCCATTTTCTTCAATCGAAGACATTAAAAATAAACACATTACAGTTATGGGGCTCGGTTTAAACGGTGGAGGAGAAGCCGCCGTTCGTTTCTTTTTACACAAAGGTGCTTACGTAACTGTTACAGATATGAAAACCGAAGATAAACTCAAACCAACTATTGAACGCTTAAATTCCGATAAATCCCTTAATCTTTCACGCCTTACCTACCGACTCGGCGAACACCGTATTGAAGACTTCCAGAACGCCGATTGCGTTATTAAAAATCCGGGAGTTAAATACGATGGCAACATTTATCTAGCCGCTGCAAAAGCCATAGAAACAGATTTGAGCATTTTTTTGCGTTTTACAAAATGTCCAATAATTGCCGTTACAGGAAGTAAAGGAAAATCTTCTACAGTAAGTGCAATTTATTACGGACTTAAAGAAGCTGGATTTAATGCCTTCCTTGGTGGAAACATTACTGTTAGTCCGTTAACATTTTTTGATCAAGTAACTGATGATTCTCCAGTTGTAATAGAATTTTCTTCCTGGCAGCTTGCCGATTTACGCGGACGAAAGGTTCTTAAGCCTCATATCAGCATAATTACAAAAATTGTTCCCGACCATCAAAATTGGTACGGCAACATGGAAGATTACGTTGCCGACAAACGTTTAATTTACGCAAATCAGGATAAAAATGATTTTTCAATTTTCGATTCTGGTGCTGATGAGCCAGGCACAGGCCCTTCGCAAGAACTTCATCCGGGCGCAAAAACCTGGGGCGACTTATTTGCAACCGAAAGTAAAGCTACCGTTTTACGTTATGGCGAAAATGCAGTAAATCCTTCTTTAAGTAAAGTGGAACTTGGAAAGCTGTTGGTTCCTGGAGAACACATGCGCATTAACGCTCAAAATGCCGCAATGGTAATGCAGTTAATGGGTGTAGAAAATGAAAAAATTAAGCAGCTTCTTGAAAGTTGGACAGGAATTGCACACCGCCTTCAATACTTTCACAACTGGAAAAATTACAAATTCTATAACGATTCTGCGGCAACAGTTCCAGAAGCAGCGGCAGCAGCCACAAAAGCTTTTGATAAACCTGTAATTTTACTAACTGGCGGAACAGACAAAGGTCTTTCTCTTGCGCCTCTTGCAGAAACCCTGGCAACTAAAAACACTAAAGACATTTATCTTTTGGACGGAACTGCTACTCAAAAACTTATTCCAGATTTAAACAAAAATAACGTTTCATATTACGGACCATTTGCAAGCCTGCAGGAAATGATAAGTGAATTGAAAAATAATCTAGAAAAAGAAGTTCAGGTTAAAAAAGAAAACCCGGCAGAAAACATTGTAGTCTTCTCGCCAGGTGCAACTTCCTTTGGAATGTTTAATAATGAATTTGACCGTGGTGATAAATTCATTCAAACAATAAAAGATTGTTTTCAGTAATTAAGAATTCCATAAAATTCTAATTACCACAAACCAATACACTGTTAGTCAATATTACCAACTTTTGTAATTGAAGAAACTAATACTTCATTAGGCTTGTTTGATGTATTTGCTCTAATAGAACCAAAGCTTGTTAATGCAGTAAGAACAATAGCTACAATAAATACTGACACAGCAGATAAAAACCATTTAGATTCAACTTTCATATACACCTCCACATAAATAAAAATAACACTTTGTTATTCTTACTCAATTATAACATAATTTTATTTTTTGGGAAGTGAATTTATTAATAATTTGTTATATTTTGTTATTTTTTTTGTGATTTGCCCAGAAATTTATAGCAGAAACTACAGCCGCAATACCGGCCCTACCAATATTCGAACTTCTACCTACACCCCAGCATTCATCTCCATCTTCCATAGTGAGCATAACATAAGCCATAGCTTTTGTATTTGAACCTTCACCTACCGAATGTTCATGGAATGTAGAAACATTAAACACTGGAGCCGGAGTCTGCTTCATAGCTGAAACGAAAGTATCCAATGGACCGTTACCAGTTGCAGCAATTGAATAAGTTTCACCTTTCCATTGAACTGTTGCCATACCCAATACCTGTTCAGGCCTATCCGTTCCACGTTCACCTTCGTTATGATGTTCAGAAATTTCAAGAACGTTTAATGGCGTTTTAGTTTTAATCCATTCACGTTCAAATATTTCATATACATCAGCTGATGATAATTCACACTGCAATTTATCCGCTTCTTCTTTGATAATTTTCCCTATAACCGGATGCATAGCTTTTGGTGCCATAATTCCGTATTCCTTTTCAAGAATATAAACTGCACCGCCTTTTCCACTTTGACTATTAATTCGGATAATTCCTTCGTATTCGCGGCCAATATCGTGTGGATCAATCGCAATATATGGAACATCCCAAAAAGCATTGTTTTCCATTTTTTCACGGGCAGCCATAGCTTTACGGATTGAATCCTGATGTGAACCACTAAAGGCTGTAAACACAAATTCACCTGCATAAGGTGCACGCGCATAAATTGGCATACCAGTTAACTGAGTAAACATTTCGGAAACCTGCGCCAAATTTGAAAAATCAAGCTGCGGGTCAATTCCCTGCGTATACATATTTAACGCAACAGTAACTATATCAAGATTTCCAGTTCGTTCACCGTTACCAAAAAGACAACCTTCTACACGATCTGCACCAGCTAGTAATCCCATTTCACACTGCGCAACCCCTTCCCCACGGTCATTGTGATTATGAAGAGAAATAATACAGTTTTCGCGGTTTTTAATGTTATTGCAAAAATATTCTATAAGGTCTGCAAACTGATTTGGAAGACAACATTCTACAGTAGAAGGAAGATTCAAAATCACTTTATTGTCAGGAGAAGCATTCCACTCTTCCATTACGGCCTGACAAATTTGAAGTGCAAAATCCGGTTCAGTTTCTGAAAAATTTTCTGGTGAATATTCAAGCTGGATTTTTGTATTTCCAGCAAGACGAAGATTCTTTTTTATACATTTAATGCCATTTACTGCCAGTTCAATAATTTCATCTTTTGATTTTCCAAAATTATATTTACGTTGTGCCGGCGAAGTTGCATTATACAAATGAAAAATAACGGATTTAGCACCTTTTACAGATTCAATCGATTTTTTTATAAGTTTTTCGCGGGCCTGACATAAAATCTGTAAAGTTACATCGTCTGGAACATGATTTTCTTCTATAAGGCGGCGAATAAATGTATATTCAGTTTCGTTGCTGGAAGGAAAACCAACTTCTATTTCTTTAAAACCAAGTTTTACAAGTAAATCAAAAAATACAAGCTTTTGTTCAATTCCCATTGGATTTACAAGTGCCTGATTTCCATCACGTAAATCTACTGAACACCATACCGGTGCTTTTTCAATTACGCGAGACGGCCACTGTCTGTTTGGAAACGAAATGCCCTTAAACTGCTTGTATTTTCCCTCTACTTTCATTACTTCGTTAATCCGCTGAAAATTTCCCTTATTTCTGTTGTAAACTGTTCTGTATCTGCACGCAACTGATGTAAGAAAGAGTTATCTTCCAATGGTCCAATAACAGTTTCCATTTCTTTTGAGTTACGATATGTCATGTTGCGGTAATAATCAGTATAATCTTTTTCACGAGATTTAAGTGCATCTTTATACATATCAACTGCAACAATAGAAACATCATCTGTAATATTGCGATATAAGTCAACAGAAAACTCTTCAATTGGACGAGAATACAGCTGTTCCAAGAGATAAAGTGCATAACGAACTTTATACTGGTCATAGGCACAATCGCACATTCTGTAGAACTGATGAACAGATTCCCAGTTATTAATTGAACCGTTTTTAATATTTGCAAAGAGTTCCTGAATTTTTTCAGAAGGAATAATCTGTCCACCAACATTTTCCCATTCTGTATATAACGGTAATTTACGGATACGGTTTACCAAATCATGTGAAAGGCAGTCACAGCTTAAACCTTTACAGAAATCCATTAAAGTTTTTGTTGCGTAGTATTTTACAATCTTACGGTACATTTTATATGCACGCACAGGTTTGTTTACAGTTGCACCATAACGTTTCTGGCAAACTGGATCTGGCAATGAAAATTCTGCTTCTGGATTTTGGTGGAGGAAATCTTTTGCTGCCTGATGAATTTCTTCAGGTGTATGAGCATTTTCGAGTTCATCACTATTAATTTCCTGCAGATATTTTGCTGTAAGGTTGATTATTCGTTCAATTGCAACCATAACTTCCTGCATTGTATCTGGCGCAAGTGGATTAAATTCTATACTTTGTATTTTCTTCACACGTTTGTCGCGTTTTGCAAACTTATTATTATTTCGTGCAATTGCAAACATGTCGTACATAAACCACCAGGCCGGTGTAATCTGAATTGCCATATCACCATTAGAACCTGGAGAAACAAGTGCAAACGGATAAGGAATATCAAGTTCATACTGATAACTTCCTTTCGACACAAGCACAAATGAAGCAAAGCGTGAATTATGTTTAAAATCACTACAAAGTCCTGGCCAGAATCCGCGTTTTGCAAAAATTTCACCATCTGGACTTCGTGAATTATGATTACTTCCGATTGTAGCACCAGAAGCAATGTTTGATTGTCCCATAATCGTAGTTGCAATAAGAAATGAAGAGTTATGATGCTGCTCGTGGAACGGAAAAATCAAATTGTTTAAAACTTCACAGCAAGAAATTGTGGAATTATCGCCAAGAACTGAGTTCAAAAGACGAGCACCATATTTTACCTGACAGTTACGACCAATTACAAAACGAACTGCAATTGCCTGGTAGAATACGCGACATCCATAGCCAAGAATACCGTTTACAAGTTCAACTCCCTCTCCAATCTGAGTAGTTTCCTCAGCAGAAGAAAGAATCGTAATATTTTTTAGTTTGAAAGCGCCTTTTATGTAAGCACATTTACCAACTTTTGTATCTTTAACAATATTTGAGTTTTTAATTACTACATCATCATCAATAAAGCCGTAAGTGTTTAATTCGCCGTCATTATCAACTTCTGTAAGTTCTACAAAACGCTGCAACAATTCAGGATCATCGCGATAATGTGACCAAATATAAGCGTCGGCAGGAATCATTGACTCAAAAGGAAGAATTGCTCGACCGTCGTTTTCGTTTGCAACGCCAATCCATACACGATGGTCTTCAGGTTCTCCTTTTTTCAAGAAACCGTTTCCAAACTTTGAATGGTTTGTACAACACATTTCCTGAATATTAAATAAGATTACACGGTTTCCAATTCGATAATTAACCATGTAAGAAACATTACGGATTACAAAATCATCACCGGTTACAATGTCGCGTAAACGAGAACGGGAAATTCCGCAATCAAGTCGAAGATCATTATAAGTAAGTACAGCTTTTCTTAATTTACCAAGAACGATAAATCCATCAAAAAAGGAAAGGTGAATCAGATTAGGGTCAAATCCGCCATCAGAATCGTCAACATAAAAGTTATTCCAAGTTTCATCTTCATTAATGTTTTGATTCTTTTTAAGGATTTCAATTTCAGAGGCTGTAAGGTGTCGTTTACCCTTAAGTAATTCTTTAGGAACATAAAATGTTCGGCTTCCATCAGTAATATACTCAACTTTACTCATGGAAGTATATTTTATAATTTTTTGTTATTTTATGCAATAAAAAATCTTTTTAGACTACACAATAGAATTGATGATTTTATACTTTTAAACGAAGCGTTTACATTGAATATTTCATAAAATACTAGAAATAATGTATAATAAATGTGTGAAAAAGTTTTTAATAAGTTTGTTTTTTTTCTTCTCCCAAATAGTATTAGCGTTTGCTCAAATGCCGGAAATAAATGGTTTACACCAGTATACTCTCGAAAACGGACTGACAGTTTTTATATTAGAAGATTCTTCCGATGCGCTAGTACGAGTTGAGTTTAACTGCAGAGCAGGGTTTTCTTCCCAATCGCAGGAAAATTCCGGATTTTTTAAACTTTATTCACGCCTTTTTCAAGCAGCAACACCAAACCTTCAGTTTTCGTTTACAGACTGCAATGCTGATTCTTCCCGCTACGTGCTCACAACAACACCATCAAAGCTCGCCGACACCTTAGAAACCCTTTCCGCCTCAGCGTTTTCACTCTTCTACACCGACGAACTTCTGACCACAGAACTTAAAAAAATGAAAACCGAAGTTTCCGAAAATTCTCAAAACCTTGCCTCTTTCATAAACGCCGCAATCGATTCACGCATTTTCTATGAAGCGCCATGGAAACACGACTCCGGCATATATCCTTCCATTTTCAAAAAAATAAACAATAACCAGGCTCGCACAATTCTTAAAGATATTTCCGACAAATGGTATACACCGCAAAACAGTGCACTTTTTATTAGCGGCAACATAAATCCCGAAAAACTCCTAATCACCTTAAAAAACACCTTCGGCAAATATTATTCAACATACCGCGCCCCAGTTTCAACACTTCTTTCAGACATTTCCCTGCAACCGAACAATTCCCGTTCACACAAATTTGTCCTTCACTCTCCGGATTTTTCGTCCGAACTTACACAAATTGTAGTGCAGTACACAACACTTCAAAAAGACCAGACAGACCTTCTTGCAACTTGTCTAAACGAAAAAAATTCAAACTTTAAAACAAATGTTCTAAATTTAAAACAATTAAATATAATTGGCGACGAATACATCAACGTTTCAAGCGCCAACAAAAACAATTCCAGCCGACTCATTTTTCAAACGCTTATTCAGCCGCCAGAAAATAATCCAGAAATTACCTCGCTAAACCAAGCTGATTTATTCCTGCGGGAAGTTACACAAATTGCAAATCAAATTACAACCGCAGAACTTATTCAAGCCCATGAACAGCTGATTTTAACTGAAAAAAATATTACAGCAAATGCAAATTCAGCAATGGATTACCTTTCGCAATATTGGACTTCATTGCCATTTTTACACGAAAGTGACTGTTCAATTCAAACAATCACACAGGCCTTAAATGCCGAAGAACCGTACGTCTTTGTAATTATAAACTCCGCAGATTATCAAAAAAATGAAACAGCTTACAAAGCTTACGGATTTGAAGAAGTTACAACACAAAACGCTTCCTGGTACACACAGCAGCTAAATCAAGAAATTTTGGACCAGCTTAAACCGGAAGATACAGTACACTACACGCTTCGAAATTCATCAGATTACGACAACAATTATACACTTAAAAACAAATCGCAGATTTCAACCGCAAAACTTTCAAACGGAATTAATGTAATTACAAAGCAAAATAATTTTTCGCAATACCTCACAATTCTGCTTTCAATAAAAGGTGGAAAAATCAATTCCGGAAATAATGACGGTTTTGAAGAAGCCATGATTAATATTCTTGAAACATTAATCCAAACGGAAATTAAAACAAATCAGGAAAAAGGACTGATTCTTGGTTTTCCAAACGTTTACTCAAAAACAGATTTGAGCACTAGTTCAATAATTATTGAATGCGAAACAGATGATTTTGTTGCCGTCTGCAATTCCATTTCAACTTCTTTAATATATGGAAATATAAAACCAGCGTTTGCCGACCGCGCAGTTGCTTCCCGCCAGTACCACAAACGGCTCGAAAATGGAAGCGCATCAAATCAATTACAAGCCGCCGCAATTTCTGAACTTTTTGGCAGCAACGATTTTTCCGCCCTATTCAGTAACAACGACGACATTTTGTTAGAAACTACGTACAATTCTATTTTGGAAGCTTATCCTGCGTTCTTAGACTCTTCCCGTTACAGTATAATTTTGAGCGGAAACATTCCAGAAACCAGCACAGAAATATTAAACAAAACAATTGGATTACTTTCTTCAAATACAAATTATGAACTTCCAAATGTTCCACAAATGTCAGTTCCAGCTGATAAAACTGTAAACGTTCAAATCAAACATACATTTTTAACTGATATTCCGGCCGATCAAGCAGGACCAATGCCTGCAATTCTTGTTCCAACAACTAACTTTATAGACCCTGTTTTATTTGTAATTCCAACTCCTCAAAAAGGAACAAAAGAATCCGCTTTGTTAAATGCACTTTTAAACTACATTGATTTTTCATCTACAGAAAACACAACGCTGCAGTTACCTCGTTCCACTATAAATGCCGCTTTTTTTACTTACCAAAACCTTACATACAAAGAAACTGCATCAGAATTTTTTAAAGCTTCAGTTCAAAATCTTAAAGATTCCCTTTTTGCGCCATATACAAATAAAGCAATTGTTCAAAGCATAAAAGATGCATGGATTTTAAATCAATTATCTAAAGGTTCAACAAACACAGGTGCTGCTGAACTAATTCAAAAAGGACTTGAACTTTTTCCAGCGGATTTTATTCCTACTTATTATCTGGATGAATATGATTTTATTCAAAACGCTACCGCAGAAGATTTTCAATCAGTGTTAGATTATCTTCCTGAACTCCCACCTTTACGCGTTTATTCACTGGAAGGTAAATAAAAAACTTTTTCCATTTTTACATCCTGCTGTGTTGTTGGAATTTCTGAAAGAATTTGAAATGGAAAACATACTCCACATAAATGAACATTTGAAGGGACTGACGAAAAATATTTATCGTAAAAACCTTTTCCACGTCCTAACCGTAAACCATTCTTTGTAAAGGCGCGGCCAGGAACCAAAACTAAACAATTGTCGGTTTGCGAAAGGCTGAACGGTTTTAATGTAGTTTCTGGTTCCAGAATGCCGTAGCTTCCGGTGGTAAGGTTTTGTGAAAACGGATAAAAATCCATTGTATTGTTTTCGGGATTTATTTTTGGAAGGTAAACTTTTTTGCCGGCGGAGAGTGCGGCGTTTGTAACGTTTGATATGTCTACTTCGTCTGCAAGTGGGGAATAAGCTAAAATGGTGGTGGCGGCGCGGAAGTTTGGAGACTCAATTATTTCTTTGCTGATTTTTTGTGACAGTTGTAAAAAACTTTCCTGCTGAGTGACTAATTTTTTTTTAATTTGCGCTCTTATATCTGCTTTTGTCATTTTTTCGCCGCGCTCTCTCCGTTTCAAGCCCCGCTCAATCACCTAGATACTTGTCAATTTAAAATAAAAAAGGTCACTGTTCTAGTGACCTTTATGCGGCTCCTGCTGGGCTTGAACCAGCGACACACGGATTAACAGTCCGTTGCTCTACCGACTGAGCTAAGGAACCAAACGCTCGTTTTGCGAACGTGTTATTATATTATTGATTTTAATGATTTGTGTCAACCACTAAAATCAATAATTATTCAAAATTATTTAACAAGGATAAACTCAACGCGGCGGTTCTTCCAGTTATTATCCTTATCTTTTGGATTAACAACAGGTTTTGTACCACCCATACCGTCTGTAGTAAGAACGTTTGCGTTTACACCACGTTTTACAAGATAAGCCTTAATTGCGTCTGCACGTTCCTTAGAAAGAGGAGTTGAAGCACGACCCCAATCTCTTGGATTATCAACAGTTTCCTCATCAGGATTATCAGTAAGCTTATTAGCATGTCCAACAATTGTAACTCTATAATCCTTGAATTTCTTCAAAATATCTGCAATACGATTTAAAGTCTTAATATTCTTATCAATCTGATCTTGAGAAAGTTTTGCATTTGCATTCTGGAAGTTAGCAGAATCTGATTCAAAGATGATAGATGGAACTGCCATCTTCAAAACATTTCCTTCACGAATAACAAGAACATCAACTGGAATAATTCCTTCTACAGTAGAAGTCATACCCAAGTTATCAGTTACTGTAAATGTATATGGATAATCCATAGCAGACTGAACACGTTCAGCATTTCCGTTTGAATCTTTCTGAACATTACTTAAACCATCCCATACAATTCTTTCTGTAATTTGAGATTTTCCACTTGTTTTCCAGAAAGCCTTACCTTTTGGATCATTAATCACAAATGACCAGTTTTTAATTCTAGATTTTGTTGAACCAGAAAGTTTAATAAACAAGTCATCATCTACACCGTCATTATCAGGACTAAAATATTCTGGAGCAGTCTGAACCTTAAGCTGTGGAGGAGTTGCTGTACAAACAAAAGGAGAAGAAACAGCACTTACAACGTTACCTTTCTGGTATACAATTTTTAATGTTCCAGAGAAAGTACCTTCACATGCATTTCCATCAGTTCCAGCTCCATTCCATGTAATATTTGCAGGAACATTTGGACTATCCTTTTCAGATAAACTGAAAACTGCAGTTCCATCTTCCTTACGAATATCAAAATTCCAAGAAAGAATATTTTCTGCAACTGTTGTTCTAATTTCAAACTTCTGAGCATCAAGAACACCGTCGTTATTTGGAGAAATACCTTCAAGTTCTGCAGTAATATAAGCCTTTGTTTCACGGTTATCAAGAACAAGCTTTGACAATTCTGTAGAGAATGAGTTTCCAGCATCATCAGTTGAAGAAATTACAATACTATAAGTTCCGTCTGCAGCAATATTTCCGGATTCATCAGTACCATCCCAAGCAAAGCTGTCTTTTTTACCGTTCCATGAATACTTCTTAACTGATTTAGCCTTAGAATCAATTACTTCAGCTGTCCAAAGTTTTTCAGAAGAAGACTGTTTAATTGCTACTGGTATATTATCTTGATTTCCGTCACCATCTGGAGAGAATGCTGACCAAGGAATTTCGGCAATTAATGAAGGAGCAACTGTATCAAGCTCAAAATTTTGAGTTGCAGCGGTTGCAACAGAACCGTTTGCTGCAGTTACAGAAAGCTGTGCATTGTAGAAACCGTCAGGACATAACATTTTATCGTTATCTTTACCGTCCCATACAAAGTTTGCAGGAAGTTTTTTATTTTCTTTAGCAGAGTAAACAACTTTTCCGGTAGAATCTTTAATAATAAATTCGTAAGCAACAACATCTTTAGTTGCAGTTACAGGATTAAGCGTGATTGTATCCTGAACTTTGTTTCCGTTTGGAGAGAAAGCTGTGTTTGATACTGCAAGTAAAAGCTGAGTTTCTGTAGTATCGAAAGTTACAAGTTTTGTTGAATCACAACCACCGGCGTTTCCAGCCAAGTCTGTTCCCGAAAGAATAAATACGTACTGACCTTTTTCTGCAATTGTTCCTTTATCAGAAATTCCGTTCCATGTAACTGTTGCTGGAGGATATTCTCCAAAATCGTATGATTTAACAATTGTTGCTCTATCAGCAGTTCTGATTTCTCCCTTCCAACTAGGAACAGGAGCACCTTCAGAAGGTGTAATCATAATTGAGAATGTAACAGAATCTTTTGAACCAGCTCCAAATACCTCTTCAGAAGGACGAATCTGAGCGGCAGGTTTTTCTGTATCCAAAACAATAATTGGTGAAGAAATAACAGCAGGTACATATCCGTTCAAATATTTAGCAGAAACAGAAGCCTGATATTCACCGTCTGGCAATAAACTTCCATCCTTTTTTGTACCATCAAAAGTAAGTTTAGAAGGTGGTACAGCACCGTCAGTATTATTATTAAATGAGCGGACAACTTCGCCAGCTTTATTTGTAATTGCAACTTCCCATTCTGTAAGTTTATTACCAGTTTTTTCTTCAGGAACAGGAATTGTAATATTAAAGGTAATTTTCGAAAGTTTACTTTCTGTTCTTGGAGAGAAGTAACGTGTTCCGTCAAGGAAAATGTTTGTTGCAGGTTTTTCAGCAGAATAAATAATATTTGTGATAGTAGACTGTTGTGCTACGTTTCCTGCGCGGTCTGTAGCAGTAATTTCATATGAATAAACGCCATCTATAACCTGTGCGTCTTCATCATTTGTACCATACCAGTTGAATTCTGCAGGTTCAGCATTTACCCATTTGTAAGTTTTTACAACCGTACCGTCTACGGCTTTGAAAGTTCCAATCCATTCATCTTCAACAGAACCAGTTTGTCTTACCTTAAATGAAGATTTAGCGCCTTCACCAAAGATTTTATCTGCTGGTTGCAAAAGTTCAATTTCAGGAGCCATAGTATCAACTACAACTTCATATTCTTTAGTTTCACCAACGTTACCATTATCATCTGTAGCAGTAAGTTTATAAAAATATTTTCCGTCAGGTGCAGTTTCACCATTTGTCATAGCACCGTTCCAAGATACAGTTTCTGGAACTTCAACACCCTTTTTAGGTGTAATAAGCTGTTTGAAAAAAGTTTTGAAAGCAACCTTTTCTGGCAATGCATTTTTATTTTCAATAACACGAACAACGTTATGGTTTTCGTCCATAATAATAAGACTCCAGCCCAAAACATAACGTTTTTCAGAAATGCTCAAAGGAATTACAAGTTCATCCTGAACACCATCACTATTAGGAGAAATGTACTTTGGCTTAGCAAAAACAGAAGTTACAGCCAAAGCTGTTAATAAAGTGAATAATACGAATTTCTTCATTTTTTACTCCTCAACCTCAAAAATAGTTTCGTCAAATACAGGAGCTGAAGTATCTTTCATACCAAGGTACAAATCAACACCAGCAGATGCAGCATTTATAGTCTGATACATTTTTCTATAAGCAGCAGCAACGTTCATTTCACTTTCGCTCCAATCGTTGCGTTCAAGATATTCATTATTCTTTACGTCAAATGAGAATTTGAAGGCCAATCCAATTGCAGGAATAAAGTTTTTAGCACCATTTATAGTTTCTACAAGATTGATTTTTTCTGCAACGCTAATAACGAGCATATCTTTTAATGCAAACTGAAGTCCTAAATCAACAATAAGATTCTGGAACGCTGGAATTGTAAAATCAAAAGAATAAGCTAAATCAAGAATATCGTTTTTATAAAGACTTGCGGCACAACCAAGCTTAAGTGTAGCTAAAGAAGGATATGCACTTGCCGGCAAAAACGCACCGTTTTCATCAGTTTTTACCCCAACCAATGCAGGATGATAATTTTTTCCAAGATTCAAAATTGAAGCACCATAACGGAAATTCTGCATAAATGAAAGATTTCCCCAGTAATATACAAAACCAAGGTTTGCGCCAATTGACCAGTCGCCGCCAGCACCCCAGCAGGCACCTCCACTCAAACCAACTCCAACATCAAGCTTATCTGTAATTTCTTTACCAACAGCAGCTTTTACATTGAACGAATTACCTACATTCATTTCTACAAAAGGCACAGTTGTTAAATTTACATAAGCACTGTAAATGTAAAGTTTTGTAGGAATTAAAATACCTGCCTGCAAAGCATTTCCTGTTTTTTGCGTATTAAGCTCATTTGAAGACCACATAAAGGTATCTGCCAAATTTAAAATTACACGCTGTTCGCCAGCAGTAAGAGCCGGGTTCACAACTAAAGAATCTGGACCAGCGGAAAAAAGAGCCCCGCCAGTAACCGATGACGCACCAGTTAAAAATTTCGGACAAGCCAATTCCATGTAATTGTCGCCGTTCACAGGTGGATTATATGCGCTTATTGCAGACACAAAAAAAGCCGCAAGCAAAGCACAAACTGTTAATTTTTTCATAAAATAAACTCCTTACATAATTACGTGTGAATATTTTAAATATACCATTTTTTTAACTTATCGTGGGCATAGTATAACTAAATTAGCCACTTTGTTCTATATAAAACTTGAAATATGCCCAAAATTCACTTATATTGGATATTATGGACAAACCTAGTAATAATTCGCAGAAAGACAATAAATCAGAAAATTCTTCTGGAACACAGAAACAAAGTTTTATACAGACAATTCTTTCGTCTCTTTTTAAAAACTCAAATCCAGAAGCTGATAAAAAACGAAAATTAAAAGCTATTGCAAAAGAAATTTCAAAATCAAAATACCATGCTTTTTACAAACCAAATGCATCTGAAGTTTCCCCTGCATTTGGAAAATTTATGTTTGATTTGTACAAAGCAATTTCGCAAGCTCAAACCTTCTTCAAAAATACACAAAATCCGTTAGCTTTCAAACGACAAATAATCAATTATTCACTTTCAGATAAGCAACTCGAACTTCTCGATCAGCTTGATGAACAAAAAATTCTCGAAGTTTCTAAACAAATTCCAGTTTCAAAACTTGAAAACGACGTTGAAGAAAAACTTCAAACTTTTACAAACGAATTTGACGGCGAAAAAGCTGCAAAAATTGAAAACCTTTACAAAACACTTACTCTTTTTCAAGATTTCTGTATTTATGATTATTACGTTGTTATCCGTAAATTTGATTCTACATTCCAAGAATACGGCTTTGCAGCAACACCTCATTTTGAAAAAATTTCAGCCGAATATATTTGCGATGACCTTAAAGATTTTCTCACTGTAGCCTACGCAATTACAGATGACAAAATTTATTGGGATGATTTATTCGACATGTTCAAAAACTCTATGGGAAAAGAATTTCTTTCTTTAGGAAACTGGAAGAAAATTGTTGCAAAAATCAGAGCAATTCAAAGTACAAAAATCTGGGACATGATGATTCAGCACATTTCTCAAAATCCTGCGTACGTTACAGTAATTAAACCAAAATACGAAAGCATTCTGGAACCTTACATTGACGGTATTCAAACAGAAACAAGAAAACTTGTAGCACAAATTGCATCTACACAAAAGGAAGATAAAGCAAATTCAATCTGTTCTCAAATTTTTACGGGAAATCCTCAATGCTTAAAATATTACATTCCAAGTTTCAACTCTGTTCTTGAAAAGAAAGATTTGACACTTCTTGAATATGCAGAGCCACTAAATTATCTTAAAGCGTTCCTGCTAGAACACGTAAAAAAAGAAATCCGTGAATTTTACGATGTAGTTGTTATTCGTGGACAATGGGATGCAACACTTTCAGCACCAATTTCAAATGCTTACCAGGAATTGCTTAAAACTTCAGATTTAATCAACACGCTGGATGAAAGTTTTTCTGAAGAAGGCGCAATGGGCTCAAAAATTAAAACTTTGCTTCCTAAGACAGCGCACGATCAAGGTGCAGAAAATATAATTTGCCGCGTTGTTTCTGATGCAAACGAACAGGCTCGCGGTTACATTATCAGTTCTACACAAAATTTGATTACAATTGGAAAAACAATTAAGCAGCTTGTTGAAGATTATAATCAGCCAAAGCATGTAATTGTTCAAAACTGGAAAGAACTCGAAAAATTCATTGAAGGTCCAATGAAAACCTTCTGCGTAAACATTTACAAAGCAATTTATTTATTTGTACAGTTAATGCAGACATACATTGAGTAACGCTTAAAACTGGATTTTTTTCGAAAACCGCGTAAGCAAACTGCAAAACAGTTTTAGGCTTACTTATCGCTTTGCCTGCATTTTATTACTGATTTTTGTACCAATAATTTGAATTATCTCAACCAAAATCAAAATAATGGCAACAGAACCAAGCATGTATTCAATACGGTAACGTTGATAACCATAACGAATTGCAACATCACCAAGTCCGCCGCCGCCAACTGTTCCGGCCATTGCAGAATAACCAATTAAGTTAATAATTGTAAGCGTAATTCCGTTTACGATGGAAGGCAACGCTTCGGGTAAAAGAACTTTGTAAATTATCTGCTTGTCTGTGGAACCCATTGCTCGAGCCGCTTGAATAACGCCAGGGTCAACTTCCTTTAATGAAGATTCAATTACGCGGGCTACAAATGGTGCAGCCGCAATTGTAAGAGGAACGATTGAAGCTTTTGTACCAATTGCTGTATGAACTACAACACGTGTAAACGGAAAAAGCAAAATTACAAGAATTACAAACGGAATTGCTCGCAAAATATTAATTATTATTGATAAAGACTGATTCAAAACTTTGCGAGGGCGTAATCCAGTCTGAGGATCGCTAGTACATAAAATAATTCCAAGCGGAAGTCCAATTACAAGGCTGAAAATTGTTGAAAAAATTACCATTACAAATGTTTGCCAGGTTGCTGTTCCAAGAATACTAAAATATTTTGCCATTATTGAGCCTCCTCAAGCTTTGTAACAATAATTCCTTCTTCACGAAGATGTTTTAAAGCTGATTCAATTTCAAAATCATCACCGGCGAAATCTACAATCATTTTACCAACGCTACCGTCTGTAAGCTGCTGAATTCCTGCGGCACGAATGTTAAACTCTACTTCGAAATTTTTTGCAATCTGACTTAAAACTGGAGCACCTTGCAAATCTGAAGGGAACCCTAATTCGTAAGCACCGCCTTCATCTGACCAACGGATAATATCATTCTGTTTAGAATTAATATTTGAAAGAAAATCCTTTGTTACCGGGCTCTGAGGTTTTAAGAAAATATCATTTACACTACCAATTTCTACAACTTTACCATCATTAATTACTGCAACCTGACTGCACGCATCACGAACAACTTCCATTTGGTGAGTAATCATTACAACCGTAAGATTCATTTGAGTTTGGATTTTACGAATCAAGTTTAAAATTGATTTTGTTGTCTGCGGATCAAGAGCTGAAGTTGCTTCATCACAAAAAAGAATATCAGGTTTATTTGCAAGCGCACGGGCAATTGCAATTCGCTGTTTTTGTCCACCTGATAAAGTACTAATTCGAGCATCCATTCTGTCCTTAAGTTCAACAATTTCTAGAAGCTCATCTACACGTTTATCAATTTCTGCTTTTGGAACTCCACAAATTTCCATTGGATATGCAATGTTTTGAGCAGCAGAACGCGAACTAAAAAGATTAAAATTCTGAAAAATCATACCAATACGACGACGACGTAAAACAAGCTCTTTTTCTGGAAGATTATCAACTCGCTGATCATCATAATAAACTTCGCCACTATCAGGACGTTCCATCATACTAATAAGTCTTACAAGAGAAGATTTTCCGGCTCCACTACGGCCAATAATTCCAAAAATCTGATTTGAAGGAATAACAAGACTTACATCATTTACTGCAGTTACTGTAGACAAGCCATCTGCAGACACATAGTTTCTGACTAAATTATTTAATTTTATTTGCATAAGTGAAAATTATAGTATTAATGAAGAACGGAATCAACCAGCGCTTTAAATTCCGGATCTTGCACAACCTGATTTACCTGTATATTTTCAGAAATTGAAAAAACGCCTTTATGTTCTACAATTGTATCAGGGATTTCGCCCTCCAAAGCTTCTACTTCTTCTACGTTTGTAGCAAAAGTCGTCATTGAATAATAATTATTATATTCTGATTCTGGTAATTCTTCTGTTAACTCATCGTCCAATTCTTCCAGTTCTTCTTCAGTGTTTTGATTTTCTTCAATTGGAACTCCGTTGAGTGAATAAACTACAAAGTTTAAAAGATTTTCAACTACTTCTGGTTCATCTTCGTAAGAATCTGCTGGTGAGCATTGTTCACCTAAACCTAATTCTTCTCCAAAAAGGTTTTCAAGAGTTGGGAACATCTGTGACGCTATAAAGGTTTCGTTAGATTCTACATAAACATAATCCGGATTTGGAGGCATTATTGCTCTAAAATCAGGCTCAGGAGGTACAGGTACGGCGGATGGAAGTTCTTCTATTTCATCAAGCTCTTCTACCTCGTCGAGCACTTCCTCTGCATCGTCAAGCTCTTCTACCTCGTCGAGAACTTCTTCAACTGGAGCAGTTTTCTTTGAAGGTTTTGCAGCAGGAATTACACCTTGAACGTTTACTTTTGTAGTTTTAAGAACTTCTTCCAGCATTCTACGGATTTCATCAAGAGTTACTCCGTTGTTTGCTGCAGTTTGAACAGTATTTACAGGGACCGAAGCTGAAGCATTATTACCAACCCCAGTTCCCGCAATAGCAAAAATTTCATCCCAGTTTTTCTCAAGAATTTCATCAAGTTCTTTCTGTTTTTTCTTAGAATGAACATGCAAACTCTTTAAAATATCTGTTGTTAAATCTGTTTTTCTTGATTTAAGTTGAGCAATTACTCGGCTCCAATCAACATCTTCTTTATTGTTTATATACTCTTTTACAATCGAATACTGAATTTTCTTAATGCGTTTTTTCAATGTAACCATAGAATCCGAACGCAAACTGAAAATTAAATAAACAATTAAAAGAATTGTAATAAATACGCAAATATAAATCAGTAGGATTATTTCCTGCGAAAGTTCAAAAATGTCGCTGGAATAAACACCACTAATTTTAAAATATTTTGAATCAGCAGTTAGCATTACCCAGTACAAATTGTCATCAATCTGAAGAATTCGTTCAGGAAGTTGAACACCGTCTTTTTGCTGAATTGGAAGTTTCCATGAATTTAATACCGGCTGAATAAATTCTCTGCGGTTTTTTGCAGGTACACCAACGGCAAATCCGCCTTTCATTGTAGAAGCATCGCTAATCATATTAAAGCTGCTACCAAGCGAAATTGCACCATCATCTACAAGGGCATTTTCCAAAACTGCAGTATTAAAATAGAAAGCCATAATTCCAGCATAAACATTTTCTGTCCAGTAGAAAGGTGTACAAAGAATTATTCTGTTTCGAGTATTATCTAAAAGGATTTTAAATTCTGGTTTTTGTTCGTTTAACAAAAGCCACGAAAACTCTAGTTCGTCGGCATCTTTCATTACATCCGGATAATTTTTGTACTGCTTTGATATGCCCGTTTGTTTAAAAATATCCGTTGAATCGTAAGTACTGAAGTGAAGATTTCTTCCGTTTTTATCGACTAAGCGAATGCCTTCCAACGCAGGAAGTTCCTTGAATAAGGCTTCGGTAAGCTTGCGACGTTCGGTTACATCTTTTTCGGAAGGGTTTTGCGACAAATAACTGCTAACTGATGCAGAATTCAAGTATGAATTTTCATTATCCTGTATCAAGTTGAGAACATTTGAAATGTACGAATCACAGCTTTCAGCTATTTTACCAAGTGCGTTACTTTTTTCTTCGATTTTCGACTGCGCATAATATTTTGTTTCCAACTCTGGAATCAATTTACTATGGGACAAAAAAGCAAATCCCGTAAAAAGCACTAACGTAGTTAATAGGCTAAAAGCAATCTTCTGGCCAGAAGTCATATTTTCCTATTTCTGCAGTTATTTAAAATACTACTTTATGAGTATCGGCGCGAAGGGTAAATTTCAACACTGGGAAAATGAGATTTTTTGTGAAAATAAGGGAAAAAAACTATTCAGATTAAATGGAATTATTCGTTAAATTTGAGTGATAACGCATCCACCATTCGAGTTCTTCGGCGTTTGTGGAAGCTTCCGAAGTTTTAAAATCGTTATCAATAATTTCAATCATTTTTTTACAATCAATTACAGCCTGCGCAATACAAGGCTCAAAATGTAATCCGCTTGATTTTTCAAAAATAGTCATAGCTTCTTCAATAGAAACTGGTTCCTTATACAAACGCTGACTGATTAACGCATCAAGAACATCTGCCGCAGCCATAATTCGGGCACATAACGGAATATCATCACCTGCTAAGTTATTCGGATAGCCTGAACCGTCCCATTTTTCATGGTGACATAATGCCATTTTTTGAGCAATTTCATTAAATCTTCCGTCTTCAATTGGTGGTAAAAATTCCAGAAGCTTTTTACCCTCTTCCGGATGACATTTCATAAGCTCAAATTCTTCGGGAGTAAACTTTCCCGTTTTATTTAAAACCCCTTCCGGAATGTGGATTTTTCCTATATCGTGCAAAAAGGCTGCGTTTGTATACAACTCAATATTTTTGTCGGATAATTCAACAACATAATGCCCAGAATCCCGTAACTGCTTTGCAATAATTTCTACATATTTACGAGTATGCATTACGTGACGGCCCGTAAAAAGATCATGACTTCCAAGAACCTGTGCAACAAATTGAATGATTTTATACTGCGTGTCGCTAAGTTCACTGTTTTTTTGTCCAAGCTGCGAGTTAATTTTAATAATTGTCTGATTTTTATCTTTTAATTTTGAATAAGCAATGTCGCGCTCTTTTTGAGAATTTACAAGTTTTTTCAAAGTTTTATTCGTTCGCTTTGACATATTGTTTGTAATAAGGAAAACAAAGAAAAACTCAATAATAATTCCAATTACATTCTCAAGAAACCATCTGTCTGCTGACATTACCCCTGTAGCTACAATTGTAACTCCGTACGAACGAGCGCGATAAATTATAAACAAGGCAAAAAAGTTAACTATGGTTGTAATATTTGTAAGTTTGCGATTGTAATATAAACAACTGATAAATGGTGCAAAAGCGTAAGAAACCGTAATAACAATTACGCCTTTAAAACCAAGCAAGAAAACAAAAACTGAAGTTGCAAAAATTCCAAAATACATTGAAATAATCTGCCCTTTTTCCCACCTGTTCAAAAAAAACGTAATTAAAGCAGCAGTAAATGTTACAATAATTATAAGCAATGAATACGAGTACGGAACTCGCCAAAGCCCAATAAGAGTAAGAACTAAAAAAGAAACAGGAACTATAAGCCCTGCAAACAGGATTTTTTCTACCATTCTGTTTACACGAACTATGTTCTCATTAAAAAACTCTTCGTCAGTAATAGACAAATAAAACCTCGTATAAAACTATAACTAAAAAAACACCCTACAACTTTTCGATAATACGATTTCTACCTTCTATAATCTACTTATAATAAAAGGGAAAATACTATTTGTCAAACTTTAAACATTTTCCATCTATACATTTCTCATTATTTATCATTTCCCGTAGATAATGAATAATTTATAATGTATAATGGTATACAAATAAAAATTAGAGGTTTAATATGGACAAATTAAAAATTTTACTTGCAAAGGGAAGAATTTACGAATCAGTTTATGAATTATTGAGTGACGTTGGTATTTCCATTCATCTTCCTGACAGAACATATTTTCCTATTACTAATCAGAAAGATTTAGCTTTTCAAGTTGTAAAACCACAGATTACAAGTTTACTTTTGGCTAAAAATAAAGCTGATGTTGGTTTTAGCGGTAAAGACTGGGTTTACGAAAATGGTGTCGAAAATGAAGTTGTAGAAATTATGGATTTAGGATTTGATCCTGTCCGTATTGTAGCTGCAATTCCAGAAGTAAAAGATTATGACAAAATACTCAAAGGTGAAGTTACAATTGCAACAGAATATCAGGCATTGAGTAAAAAATATATTCAAGACAAAAAAATAAATGGAACAATTTTCAGAACCTGGGGAACTTCAGAAGGATTTGTTCAAGATAATGAAGATTCTATTGCACAGGTTTTAATTGATAATACTTCTACAGGTTCATCATTAAAAGCTAATAGACTTAAAATTGTTGATACTTTAATGGAAAGTTCAACTCGTATGTATGCAAGCAAAGAAGCAATGAACGATCCAGAAAAAAAGCAAAAAATTATGGAATTAAAAATGCTTTTCGAAACAGTATTAAACGCACGCAGCCGTGTTATGCTTGAAATGAACTGTTCTGAAAAAGATTTTGATGCACTTATTAAAGGAATTCCTGCAATGAAGAGTCCTACAGTTTCTCCACTTTTTGGTGGAAACGGATATGCTGTAAAAATTGCAGTACAAAAATCAGAAGTACCAACATTATTGCCAAAACTTCAGAGTCTTGGTGCAACTGATATAGTTGAATACGAACTTCGCAAAGTAATGCTTTAATTTTTGGGAGGCCCCATGAGAACTGCAACTGTAAAAAGAATAACTGGTGAAACTCAGATTGAACTTACATTAAATCTCGACGGAAGTGGAAAATGTGAAGTACAGAATCCTATTGGATTTTTTGACCACATGCTTAAATCTTTCTGTAAACACGGAATGTTTGATTTGAGCGGAAAAATTGTTGGCGATTTAAATACCGACCAGCACCACACAATTGAAGATACTGGTATTGTTCTTGGCGAATGTTTCAAAAAAGCTCTTGGCGATTGTGCCGGCATTTTCCGTAGCGGATTCTTTATTTACCCTATGGATGAAACTTTAGCACAGGCTGCAGTTGATTTTGGCGGAAGACCATTTCTTGTAAGTAACGCACAATTAACTGGAATGCCTCTTGTTTCTGTTGGCGAAAACGGAAAAGAAGGTTCTTTCCAAACTGACTGTTTTGAAGACTTTTGGCAGGGGTTTGTAAATTCTGCACAATGTAATCTTCATATTGATGTAATTCGCGGAAGAAGTGATCACCACAAAGTTGAAGCTTGTTTTAAAGCCGTTAGTCGCGCAATTCGTGCAGCAGTAGAAATTGACGAACGCCGTAACGGGGCAATTCCAAGCACAAAGAATGTAATCATCTAATAAAGCCACCGGGAGACTTAAATGGACGAAATTGTAATTTACACCGATGGTGGCTGCAGTGGTAATCCGGGACCTGGAGGCTGGGGCATTGTCGTAATTGCTGACGGCGTTGCAAAACAGCTTTCAGGCGGTGAAGCTATGACTACAAACAACCGAATGGAACTTATGGCCGCAATTATCGCCCTTACAGTTGTAAATAATACTGCAGGTTTTTCAGAACGCCACGTAACTGTAAACATTGACAGTCAATACGTTAAAAACGGCATTACTACATGGATTAAAGGCTGGAAAACAAAAGGCTGGAAAACCGCCGACAAAAAACCAGTAAAAAATCAGGATTTATGGGTTAAACTTGATGAATTAAACTCAAAATTAAACGTAACCTGGAACTGGGTAAAAGGTCACGCAGGTATTCAATACAACGAAATTTGTGATTCCTTATGCCAGGAACAAATCAAAAAATTCCTTTAATCTGCGCAACCTATATTATAAAGAAATTTTCATAGCCACGTGAGCAACCATTCCCTGCAGTCCGTGTCCGTTAATAATACTTACAACAGGAATGTAAAGTTTTGCTTCCGGTCCAACTTTCACGTTTCCATGAACTGTTCTAAGCCACGAAAACCCTGCGTACAAATAAAAGTATTCACCATCCGCATAAAACGACTGATTAATCAAATTTAAATCGCTGCCAGCACTTCCGGAAAAACCTTTATCATCCGAACTAACTCCATTAGGTAAAAGTCCAGTACGAAGCAATGCTGCAGGCCCGCCAGCAATTTGAAACCGAGAATTTCTCATATAAAGCTGAAACACAACTGGAAGACTAACCATAAACGACAATGACCAGCAGGTTCTGTTTTCAATTTCTGCAGGAAGTGTCATACCATCATACCAAAGATAATACATTTGAAAAAAAGCCATCTGCGGTTCAATTGCAACGAATGTATAATTTGGCCAGAGAATTCCCCAGGAGAACGGATATACAATTGGGGAAGGTGCACATACAAGATGATTATCTAAATCAACATCTTTTGAATGTGTATTTATGTACATTGCAGGCCCCAAATCAGCTACAAAGTCAAGAGAACGAATAAATTCGCTAAAAGATTCTGAAGTTGTAAATTCCTGTCCTTTAATATCAATAATTTCATCTTCAACATTTCCTGGTTCAACCATTTCGTCTTCAGTTACAGTTTCCTCTTCAGTTTGCTCCGACTGTAAAGGAAGTTGCTCTGTTACACTTTGTTGTTCTTGTGCAAAAAAAGGGAAAATAAACGAGAAAAATAAAAATACCAGACAAAAATATTTCTTTTTCATTCAAGCCCTATAATAACTTGCTGTACAGACTTTTATCAAGATTTACCTGCAAAAATCCGCTGCGTGCTGTTTTATAAAAAGTTGATTCTTCCCAGGCAGCATATAACGTTGTGCCCGAAATTACAAAATTCGAATAAATATAACCTGCCGGAAGCTTTGGCAAACGAATTGCAATTGGATTTCCACCGCGTAAAATATGTTTTCCTGGCAACGCACCTTCCAAAAATAAAGTTCCGTCTTCAAAAAGCACACAACTCCAACTTTCTGAAATTATTCCTTTTGCCTGCAATTCTTTTTTATCAGTATTTTCAATTTTATTTACAAAAACTCGCGGCGAATTACCACCTGCCGACTTTAATTCAAGTGTAAACGGGATTTTATCCGCAAAACCAGCAAGAAGTTTTTTTACACGTTCAGGAGCCCCTTTATATTCAAGCTGAGCCTTAATATTTCTAAACTCATCAACATCAATTTCAGAAATGGTAATATTTTCGTCAGCAACCAGCGGAGACAAAGAAAGCAGTGAAGCTGTTGGTTTCCAACTTATATACGAAAACGTATTTTTTACATCAGAAATTGTTTTTACACAACAATACCAGTTTAAACCGTCCCAGGAAAAATCCGTAATTTCAGAATTCGGTTCAGAAATAAGGTTATTACAATTGATTATTGGGTACGAAATTTTAGCAGAGTCATCAAAATGAACTAAAAATAAATGCTGAGAATTATCGTTTTTGTAAAGCGGATCAGTAATTGTATCATTAAAAAATGCACTTTTATAAACAGAAAATACAGGTGAATCATTTACAAACACAAGATTCCCGCAAGTTCTATCACTAAAAAGCTTTACATCGCTCGCAAGAGTCGGTTTATCTTCGTCAAAAGAAAGCACTCCCAATCTGTTTACAATTGCATAACTTTTGCAACCTTCACTTTCGTTTTGAGAACAGTTATTTGCAGAAGAAATTCTTACAGCTTCAGTCCACGGAGTCATTGGCAAAAATGGAGCATTCTGAGGTTTGTCAATTTCTGCGAAACCGTTATTCATAAAGTAATACCATATGTGACTTTCTTTTTGCAGCTTTACAGTCGGAGTTTCAACTGGAATTTCCGCCTGATTTTTTTTATGACAGCCTGTAAGTAAAAATGCGTAAACTATTAATATGCAAATAAGTGTAAATTTTCTCATATCTATTCTATAAATATCGGCATAAATATGTAGTTCAGTGATATATTTTTTGCAGAGTTATAAACAACAACCGCGGCGTAATCAAGATTGCAACAAATTTGAGACTCAACACCTTTTTTTAAACTGATTTGTCCCTTTGAACGAATAAAATCATTTTCCGGAATAAACGAAGAAAGAATTTGTATTCCCTGTTCTGGCTCAAGTTGGATTTTTGACAACGGAATTGTATAAATATTCTTTGTGTTTAAATACGAAGCTGAAAAACTTCCATAACTTAAATAATCAAGTAAAGTATATAAATCAATTTGCCAAGGATTATAAAATGACTCCCCTTCCATCAACGACTTATTCATTTTTTGTGAAACCGTCCGTTCAAATTTTATCCAATTGAACGAGTTCAAAAACTGCTCCATATGTTTGGTTGTAACTCCAGTTTCTTTCTTGCTTTTAAACAACTGCTGAAAAACGGTAGCACAAAATCCCCCTTCCCAAGTAAAAAAATTGTCAAAAGGGTAAATCATGCCAGCAGGCTTAAAAAAATGAACTTCTGCGCCTTCGGAATTTAACGTAATTGGAGTTGCTAAAATTGCCACAGGCTCGTTTTTTACAGCGGACAACACAAGCGCAGTTTTTGCATAATCTGAAGGAAGACTCGCATCTACAAAAAACTCATCTTGATACTCAGCGCAAACTACCTGTACGTGCCACCGCGAAAGTTTTGGATACGGAGTCTGGCATTCTGAAAAATTATCTTCCAGCGTTTTATAACTGACGGGCGGCCATTGCGGAAAGGTCAGCGACAGTTCTTGAGTCTGTTGCAAATCAAAAACATTGTATTTACAACCGGAAAGTAAAATAATTTGGGCCAATAAAAATATAAATTTTCTCATATATTAATATAGACCCAACTCGAAACATTTTAGGAAGTTTTTTTAAGAATTTTCGGATTTTTTTTCCAAAAGGTTTTTGATTCTCTGACACAATGTCGGATGACTGAAATTCCAGAAAACGTAAATTGGTGGTGGAAGCAGTTCACTCAAATTTTCTGCATTCAATTTGATTAATCCGGAAATCAAATAATCCGGAGTTCCGCATACTTCTTTTGCAAAAGCATCTGCAGCATATTCATTGCGTCTTGAAGAAAAATTAGTTAATGGTGACAAAATTTCAGAAATAGAACCGTAAATTGCAGCTGCAAGGAATAATCCAATAAACTGAACATTCGAAACATTCTGAGCTGTAATTCCCGTAAAACCAAATCCTTCGTAAAGCGTTGGAAATTGCGCAAGAAAATATAGTGCAAAAAGTAGAATAAATTCGAGCGGAATAAGTACAAAAAGTCGTTTAGTAATATGTTTAAGTTTAAAATGCCCAAGCTCATGTCCAAGCACAGAAGCAAGTTCGTCTGCTGTAAGCGATTTTATAAGCGTATCGTAAAGAACTATCCGTTTGGACTTTCCAAATCCGCTAAAATAAGCATTGCTGTGGCCACTTCGTTTTGATTCATCCATTACATAAAGACCACCGTTTTTAAAACCAACTTTTTCCAGAATCTGAGTAATTTTTTCTTTTAACTCACCTTCCGGCAACGGTTCAAACTTATTAAACAATGGAGCAATAAATTTTGGATAAATAATCTGCATTATAAAAGTAAAACTGATTAAAACTGCGGCCAAAATCCACCACCAGTTATTCGGACATTTTACAAAGAACAACGAAGCTGCAAAAATTAAAATAGCGCCTAAAACCAAACTCAAAATTAAGTTTTTAATTTGATCTTTTATCCAAAGGCCAACGGTCATATTGCTAAATCCAAACTTTTTTTCTGTGTGAAACTCGCGGTAAAGGCTGAACGGTAAACTGATTATTTCGCCGGGCAACGAGGAAATTAATGTAAATAATGCAAAACACAAAAACGAAGAGGTTACGGTTGCAGGGATTCCGCCCGTCCAGGTTATTACTAAGTTGAAAGTCCATGGGTAAAAACCGAACACGACAAGTGCTATGTCTACGACAAAACTTACCAATGCGGAAGGTATCCATGCAAAGTATTTCGCATTTTCGTACTGGCAGATTCGAGCAAGCTTTTCGGTGTCAAAACTTTTAACGGCTACTGGGATTTGCGCGAGTTCTGGAGGTAATTTTCCACCATTTTTTACGCGAGCTTTATAATCAACATATTCCAAAACCATATTGATTACCAGACTCAAAAAAGTTCCAATCAAATAAATTAAAATAAACGGATTTGTAAATTGCACTGAAATATTCATATTAATCAATAAACTCCAAAAACCTTTCTAACATTTTTCCATTATAACAACAAACGTATTTTATTACAGTATTAATAAAAATTGCCACCGGTCCAGCATTTTTCCGGACAAGTGGCATATTAAAAGAATTAAATTTGATAGACTAAAAAAGAATTAGTTAATCTCATCAAAATCTGCAATAACTTCAAATTCAAATTCCATTGGAACGTAATCCATTGTGAATGAAGCTAAACCTTCAAGCTGTTCTTCAACATTTTGTGAAACGGCTGTTAATTCAAGTTTTGCAATGTCTCCGTTGAATTTTAATTCATAGGTATACTCATATTCAGTTTTAGGTTCTGCTTTTCTTGTAAACGTAACTTTATTTTCGCCAGAAAGGTCAATGCTTAGGAAATAAGTTGTTCCTCCTGTTGGAGATACCGCTACATCTACTGTTGGCGAAATGGATACAGAAACATTCTCATCATCATATGCAAAAACAACCAAACCGCCAGCCTCAGCTAGTTCTGCTAAACTCTGACCTGGAGCAATTTTTGATGAAAGCTTTATACCTTTTGATGTTTGTTCATAATCATAATAGAAAGGTGTGTCGGCATGCGCAATATTAAAATCTGCGTCATCTCTATAATATATATCGAAATCATCTGAGTTTACAGTTTCATAAAATACCTTGTGATATTTTAAGGCAAATTCATTATTCTCATCTTCAACATTGTAACAAATAGATTTTTCACCCATACTATAAAAATAGAAATGTACAAATCCATTTGAAGTTAAAAATACATCTCCATTTTGTCCAGACAGTACAGCACGGCAAACTTTGTTTTCATAAAACTTAGGGTTTTTTGATAATGGAATCCAAATTTGAGTTTGCGTATAAGATCCATTTTGTATCTTTTGTACTACCATATGATCATCAGACAAGAAATATTTGTATGTTGTTTCTTCAAAACACTCTTTCTGAAAATCATCTTTCGCTTCTTCTGCAGAATGAATAAAGGTTCCATCTCCAAGGTCATATTCTGTACAAACAGTAGTAAATGTTTTATTTTCAACATCAATAGTATATGTGTATTTATCATGAGTTATTGTTTCCTCTGTAAATTGACGAGTAATCATTTCCATAGTCATATCTTTCTTAAATACATATTTAGCAAGATATGTCCATTGTTGCATATCATTTCCAAGGTGATCAACCTCTGATCTTACAAATGTCTTTCCTGCCAATGGGTTATCTGGATCTTCTTCATCTTCTGGATCAGGGTCTCCAAGACCTTTTGTTATTGTAATATCTACTTCATTTGCAGAAACCTTTTTGTAATTGTGAGTTTCATTATCTGCCATTACTAAAGACAAAGTTGTGTCTGTTACAGTATAAGCTCCATAGAAGGAAATATATGCTGATGTCATTCCTAAATCTTCTGGAATTCCCCATGTTTCATTGTCAAGACTTATATTTGTTCCAGTAGCTGTAATTGTTTTTGAAGTTCCTGTATAAGTTCCTTTTGTATACAATGTCAAATAAGAATCAAACTGAGCAAGTCTGAATTTTCCGTCATTTGTGAATACAATTTTTTCTGTTTCATCTTCGTTTGACCATGTACCAATTATTTTTGCATCAACTTTATTATCTTCGGCAGGAGGATTTTCTACAGGTGGTTCTTCGGCAGGTGGTTCTTCGGCGGGAGGATTTTCTACAGGTGGCTCTTCGGCTGGTGGTTCTTCGGCAGGCGGTTCTTCGGCTGGTGGTGTTTCCTCCGGAGGTTCTTCGGCTGGTGGATTTTCTACAGGTTGTTCTTTAGCTGGTGGTGTTTCCTGCGGAGGTTCTTCGGCTGGTGGATTTTCTACAGGTTGTTCTTCAGCTGGTGGTGTTTCCTGCGGAGGTTCTTCGGCAGGTGGATTTTCTACAGGTTGTTCTTCAGCTGGTGGTGTTTCCTGCGGAGGTTCTTCGGCTGGAGGAGTTGATTCTGGCTTACTGTCTTCGCGGAATTTGTCTAAATCTTTAACAGATTCTTCAAAAGCTTCCTGTTGTTCATTGTAATCTGATTCAGTTGATTGTGTTGTTGTAGTTTTATCTTCTACTAAGACACTTGTATAATCAACTTCACCATCTGCAGTTAATACTGCTTCATTTACCTTACTTAAATCAACAGATACTGTGTAATATTTTACTTCCGGTTCAGATTCTGTTCCATCTGCGGCAACCTGCGCTTCTACTTTAAACCAAAGCTCCTGGTTGTAAAAGAATGCACCTTTAAATACAAGAGTACCTTTTATATCAGAAGCACTACGAAGACTGGCATTTGTCTTGCTTTCGTCATAAGCTTCAAAAGTTCCTGTTTCTGCATCAAGATAAACTGTACAAGCGGTTACTCCAATATTAGCTTTAAGTGAAACATCTACAGCAAGACCACATTTTTCAATGTTTTCTTTTGCCTGCTCAACAGTCAATGTATCTGGTTCTTTTGTGGAATCCTTATCTGTACAAGAAGCAAGAATAAAAAGAGAGCATGACATTAATAATGCCACACCAAGTTTGAATAGTTTTTTCATTTTTTTTCCTGTCTTTTTTTGAAATTATATACTATATATTTTACCCCCACCCGTACTTTATATCAAACTATTTCCTCAACATTGGCAAAAAAAACGCCACCGCGAACAATTGTCGCGATGGCGTTTATAACTAGCTCTCAAAAGCTCCAAAGCTCTGTGAGAAACCTTATTCTAGTACATTCCGCCCATATCAGGTGCAGGAGCTGCAACTGGTGCTGGAGGTGTTGGGATATCTGTAATTGCACATTCTGTTGTGAGCAATGTACCTGCAACAGAAGCAGCGTTTTTCAAAGCAGAACAAGTAACTTTTGCTGGGTCAATAATTCCGGCTTCGAGCATGTTTACCCATTCGTTTGTACGAGCGTTAAAGCCAACTCCCTTCTTTTCGGTCTTTGCACGTTCTGCAATAACTGCTCCGTCAAGTCCAGCATTTTCTGCAATCTGGCGGATTGGTTCTTCCAAAGCGCGGCGAACAATCTTGAAACCAACTTTTTCATCTTCTGTAAGCTCAGCTGGAATTTCTGACAAAGCTTTTGCGGCATCAATTAATGCAAGTCCACCACCTGGAACAATTCCTTCTTCCAAAGCAGCACGTGTAGCAGCAATTGTATCTTCAACGCGGAATTTCATTTCTTTCATTTCTGTTTCAGTATTTGCACCAACTGAAATTACAGCAACACCGCCTGCCAACTTAGCCAAGCGTTTCTGAAGCTGTTCCTTATCGTAAGTAGAAGTAGATTTTTCGATAGCGTTTTTAATTTCTGCAACACGGTCTTTAATGGCCTTAGCATTTCCAGCGCCACCAACGATTGTAGTGTTATCTTTGTCAATTTTAATTGATTTAGCCTGACCAAGAACTTCAATTCCAGAAGTTTCAAGTTTAAGTCCAACTTCTTCGCTAACTACAGTACCGCCAGTCAAAATTGCGATATCCTGGAGCATATCCTTACGGCGGTCACCAAATCCTGGAGCCTTAACTGCACAGCATTTGATTGTTCCACGAATTGTATTCAAAACTAAAGTTGTAAGAGCTTCGCCGTCAACATCTTCACAAATAATAACAAGTGCACGACCTGCATTTGCAACCTGTTCCAAAATTGGGAGCAAATCCTTCATTGCAGAAATCTTTTTGTCGTAAATTAAAACGTAAGCGTCGCTGTAAGAAGCTTCCATTCTTTCGCGGTCTGTTACAAAATAAGAAGAAATATATCCACGGTCAAACTGCATACCTTCAACTGTATCAACAGTCATTTCCATGTTTTTAGATTCTTCCACAGTAATAACACCGTCTTTTCCAACCTTTTCAATTGCGTCGGCAAGCATTTTACCAATTTCAGGATCATTATTTGCAGAAATTGTAGCAATGTTTGTAATATCATCTGCACCTTTTACAGGTTTTGCATTCTTTTTAATTTCTTCAACTGCAATTTTTACGGCTTTATCCATACCGCGTTTAATTTCGATTGGGCGCATACCAGCAGCAACTGATTTTACACCTTCGCGAACTAAAGCATAAGAAAGAACTGTAGCAGTAGTTGTACCGTCACCAGCATCATCATTTGTTTTGCTTGCAACTTCGCGTACAAACTGAGCACCCATGTTTTCATAAGGATCTTCAAGTTCAATTTCTTTTGCAACTGAAACACCGTCTTTTGTAATTACTGGTGAACCATATTTTTTGTCCATCATAACCATGCGACCACAAGGACCTAAAGTTGTTTTTACTGCTTTAGAAATCTGTTCTACTCCGCTCAAAAGTTTTTTACGAGCGTCTTCACTAAACAATAACTGTTTTGCCATTTTTATACCTCAAATAAATAATTAACATTTTATCAGTTTGTTATTTTGGAATTACTGTAATTATTACAAAATTCTCTTCTTCTTATTTAAGATATAAAAATTTTGATTATTCGGCAAGTAAAAAAAATACCACTCTAGAACTACATGCAATAATGATGATAATTCTAGAGGAGATTTTTCTAAAATACGTAATCAACACCAACAGATAAACAGATTGGAGAAAAATCAGATAATTCCAGTCTATAAGAAATATCTGTGAAAACTTCTATTTTATTGTTTGAAATATCAAATCTTTTTACGCCTACAAAATTAAAACCCAAATAAGAACCCGTTGAAGGAAATCTTGCAAAGTTAGATATTCCCTCAAATGAAGATTTACCCATAACGGCACATTTAATTATCAAACAATCCCTATCCATAACTATAAAATCATTTCCCATTTCATAGAAACTCCTTTTTTTTCTCCACAAAACCATATAAATGTACTCTTTCTCGCCTCCCAAACCGCAATTCCTAATTCCAAATTCCATTTCTCTGTAGAGAATTTTCCAAACATATGTTAAAATGAAACCATGAAGAAGGTATTAATCGCAGATAATCATGCATTGTTCAGAGAATTCTTAAAAACAAAACTTTCTGAAGACCAGGTTGAAGTTATTCTTACACAGGAAAATCGTGATACATACACAAAAATGATTACAGCTTTTCCAAACCTTATTATTCTAGATATGCCAGATGATAATACTGAAGAAATGGCTTTCCTTGAAAAAAAAGGCGACGATTCTAACGCGGTAAATATTCCTGTCATTATTACAGGTCCAACTCAGGAACGTGCAAATATTGCCGCTCTTGCAAAATACGGTGTAATCAAATACTTTGAAAAACCAATTCAGTTCGATATTTTCTTTGACGCTATCAGTAACGTTCTTCATATTCCTTTATCAATGGACACATCCCCTTGTGTACTAGATTTACACAGGAACGGAAATATCATCTTTATTGAACTTGCACTAGGTTTAAATCGCGATAAAATTTCTTTATTGCAATACAAGCTTACAGAAATGATAAATCAGGAACATATTGATTACCCAAAAGTAGTTATTATGCTTACAAACCTGGAACTTTCCTTTGTTGACGGATACAATCTTGAATTCCTTATAGATAACGTAATTGCCTGCCCTAAAATTCATAACAAAAACGTAAAAATTTTGTCACTGAGTCCATTTGTACGCGATTTGCTAAGTGGACATAAAGCTTACGGCGAAATTGAAATGGCTACAAATCTTTCGCGAATTTTAAACTCTCTGGTCGACACAACAATTACCTCAAGCGTTTCTGACCTTATTACTGATAAAATCCTTTCAAATTCATACGGCGACACTTCCGGCCTGATTGACACCCGTTTCTCATCCGACTCACAGTCTGGCGAAGCTCCAACTGGCAAAGACGGCACAGTATTAAACATAGCCGTTATCGACAGCAATCCTCAGGCACTTGGAATGACGCAACTTATATTCAACGAAATTGGCGCTACCACAACAGGATTCACCAATGGTCCAGATTTTATCAAAGCTTACGAACCGGAAAAATTTAATCTCATTATTCTTGACGTTCTGCTTACCGATCAAACGGGCTTATCAATTCTCGAAAACCTGCGTAAGCAGCGTAACACAACTCCAATTCTTGTATATTCTCAGAGTTTACAACGAGAATTTATTGTAAAAGTTTTAAGTTTAGGCGCAAACGGATACCAAGTTAAACCTGCAAAACAGTCAGTTCTTGTACAAAAAGCACTGAACCTTCTTAACGGTATTGAATAATGATAAATCTTCACACTCATTCGACCTTCTGCGACGGCAAAAACACACCCGAAGAAATGGTTCTTGCCGCAATAGAAAAAGGTTTTACAACTCTCGGATTTTCTGGTCACAGTCTTTTTCCATTTGCACGAAGCTGGCATATAGCTCCACGCGACTTCCAAGCATACGAGGCAGAAATCCGCCGTTTAAAACAAGTTTACAATAATAAGATTGAAATTTTACTTGGTTATGAAGCTGATTATTACCCAAGAGTTTCAATTCCTTCAAAAAATTATTACAAAACACACGGATTAAATCCGGATTATCTGATTGGTTCCGTTCATTACATTATTACTGATAAAGGCGAATATTCCGTTGATAATAAAACAGATGAAGTCCGCCGAAAACTGATTGCACTTTACGGCGATGGTGAACATTTTGAATCTGTAGACGCGAAAAAAGCTGTTTGTGAATACTTTGCAACAGAACGTGAAATGCTTAAAAACGCCGATTTCGACATTCTTGGACACCCTGACTTAATCCGCTTAAGAAACCAGGAACTTCACTATTTTTCGGAAAACGAAACTTGGTATAAGAATGAACTTCTTGCAACTGTAAAGGAAATAAAAAAAGCAGGTGTTGTTGTTGAGATTAATACCGGAGCTATTGGCCGTAAACTTATGGATGATGTTTATCCTTCAGAATTTTTTCTTGAACTTTTGCATAGCGAAGGCATTCCAATTTGTATAAACTCTGATTCACATGCTGTTAGCACAATAGACAGTGCTTTTGATATAGCTGCCTTTAAAGCAAAAAAAGCCGGCTACACAGAACTTATTTATCCAGTCTGCAAGTCGGCTCTTAAACTTCCGTTGTAATCAACTAGAAAGTTACTTCGTCGTTGTTTACTTCGTTTATAAGAACAAATTCTCCATTTACAATGTCAAAAACATGCCAAGTTGTTCCGTTTAATCCAAAAATATTATAAGTTTTTATACATTCGCCATTCTGGAAAACTTTTACAACAGCTCCAGAATCTGCAAGTGCTGTAGAATCCGAATCATAATAATTGTCATAATCTTCAACGAAATATCTGTAAACTTCAGATTTGTTCAGTTTATTTATAGTAATTGTTTCAGGAGCATAATCAGCCTCTTCATCATAATCCAATGAAATTCCTTCCTGCTCCGGATTTTCAAAGTCAATTTGAAGGGAAGCTGTAACAAGTGTAGAATCCAAATCCAATTCCTGATTATTCCAGCTCAAAACAATTTTAATTGATTCATCAAATACTGGTTCTGGAACAGATGCATCAAACACTGGAGTATCTACAATTGGAGTCTTTGCTATTGGTTCATTTACAACCGGAACATTTATTACAGGAACATCTACAACTGGAACCGGTTTTTCTGCCTGACAAATCCATAATCCTGTAATGCCAAGTGAAGTAATTGCCGCATTATCTTCAAGAATATCGCGGCGAACACGAGCTTTATCACGAGAAACAAACAATTCATCAACTAATACTCGATATAATTTACCGCCGTTATCTTTTGTAAACTCATAAATAAAAGTTGTAACACCCTTTCTCTGCAATGCATCAACAAGTTCCTGCGCATTTTCAGGACTGCTGTAAGATCCAACACAAACAAACCAATCCTTAGCAAACAAACCTGTACTCAAAAAAAGAATACCAACGCATATAACAAACTTTTTCAAAGATTTCATACACCTTTCCTTAAAGTAATTATTTTATCTATTTTTTCTTTCTTCAGCACTTGCACAATTTATACACATAAGTGCATAAGGAAGAGCTCGTAAACGTTCTTCTGGAATTTCCTGTCCGCATTTTAAGCAACGGCCATAACGTCCCTGTTTAATTCTATCCAAAGCATTTTCTATTAATTGTAAGCGGTTTGCATCCTGTGTACCAAGTGCTGTAAGAAGAGTTCTATCAATTACATCTGCTGCAACGTCAGCTTCATCGCCAGATTCTACAGTTTTAACAAGACCTTTCATATCTTCACTTTGTCCAGCTAATGATTCAAGAATTGTTAACTTCTGTTCTTTTAATAAATTTTTCATTTCTTCAATAAACGATTCATTCATTTTTTATATGCCTCCCAAAACCTTTTTTCACTTGTGTTGTCAAGTCTAAATGTTTTGTATATAATATGATAATTGCAAATTGAGAAAAAAACAAATTTTATTTTTATATAAAGGTAAATTATGGCAAAAGAAGAAGCTATTGAAGTTGAAGGCGTAGTAAAGGAAGCTCTTCCAAACACTACATTCCGTGTTGAATTACAGAACGGTCATATGATTATGGCTCACTTGTCTGGAAAAATGCGTAAGCATTACATTCGAATCGTTCCTGGCGACAACGTAAAAGTTGAACTTTCACCGTATGATTTGAATAAGGGAAGAATTATCTTCAGACAAAAATAAGCTTTTATTGACACAATATTTTTATTCTGTTAGAGTTTGGCTTATGAAACATATTACCCGTTGGGCACAGAAAATTAATTCCTCTACGCTGGCTTACCTTTATTGTAGTTATGATTTTCTCTTTAACCCTGCGGAAAAAGCACGTTAGTGTTTTATTGTGTTACATATTGATATAGTAATTACAAGCCTTCCGCATAAACGGAGGGCTTTTTTTTTGAACAAAAATCCTTAGGAGGTCAAAATTGACACTTTTTGAAGACTTAAAATGGCGCGGCCTGATTAAAGATATTGCCGGCGAAGAATCAGATTTACAGAAAGTTTTGGATGGAAAACCTTTCGCCTTTTACTGGGGAACTGATCCAACAGCAGATTCTCTCCACATCGGACACTATTCTTCACTTTGTATGGCAAAGCGCCTTGCAAACGCAGGACATCAGCCAGTTTTACTTTGCGGTGGAGCTACAGGCCGTATTGGAGACCCTCGTCCAACTGCTGAACGCGAAATCATCTCTGAAGAAGCAGTAAATCATAATATTGAAGGAATCCGCGCCCAAATTAAACGCCTTGTTCCAACTGCTGAACTTGTAGATAACTACGAATGGACAAAAGATTTTTCTTTCTTAAACTTCCTCCGCGACGTTGGTAAATATGTAAGCTTGAACTACATGCTCGACAAAGACATTATCCGCCGCCGTTTGGAAACTGGAATTACATACGCAGAATTTTCTTACATGTTGCTCCAAGGTTACGACTTTGTTCATCTTTTCCAAGATAAAAAATGTATTATGCAGGTTGCAGGTTCAGACCAATGGGGAAACATTACTACTGGTGTAGATTTAATCCGCAAAATGCTCGACGAACAGGCTTACGCATTCACAATGCCTTTAATTTTGGATGCAACTGGCAAAAAGTTTGGTAAATCTGAAGGAAATGCTTTGTGGCTCGATAAAGAAAAGACAGCACCTTACGCAATTTACCAGTATCTTATTAACTCTGACGATTCTAAGGTTTTGGAATATCTTAAAGTATTCACATTCCTTTCTAAAGAAGAAATTGAAAAGGTTTACGCAGAACATCAGGCAGCTCCAGAAAAACGTATTGCACAGAAAACTTTGGCTTGGGAAATTGTAAAAGATTTGCATGGTAAGGAAGAAGCTGATAACGCTGTTCAGGTAAGTGAAAAACTTTTTGCAGGCGATTTTAAAGGCCTTGCTGTAAAAGATATTCTTACTGGAATGAAAGGTGTTCCAACGTTCAAGTTTGAAGGTGAACTTCCATTAGTTGATGTTATGGTGAACAATGGAATGGCTTCTTCAAAGCGAGAAGCGCGCGAGTTTATTAAAAACAACGCAGTTCAAATTAACGGTGAAACTGTAAACGATGAAACTTTACTTGTAAAGAAAGATATGGCTTTGGAAGGCAAAGTGATTATTTTCCGCCGCGGTAAGAAAAAGTATTACCTAGCAGAAGTTTAATATTGTACTTGCGACCAAACGTAGCAAAACAATCCATAAACATGATGTCCTAAATGTAAATACCTTTAGACATCATGTTTTTTTTATTTCTGTTTAAGCACTCTGAAAAATCCTTTAACTGATTTTACTACTCCAGAAATACCACTTGCAATTACACCAAACGAAATAATCATTCCAAACGGAAAGAAAAACCAAATTGTTCGTAAGAGTGCAAATCCCACAAAAGTTTTAAAAATATTCGTAATAAACTGAACACCAAAATAACGTTTGTCTTGAACTTCAGTATCATCATCTTCACGACTTGAATAAGTGTATCTATTACGCTGATTAAAAAATTGCTCGTAAAAATCTTGTGCTGAATTACTATATTGGTATTGATTATAAGTTTGCTGATAATTTGAATTGTCTGTATATCCGCCTAAATCGTAATTACGGCGTTTTGTTTCATCACCAAGCACATCATAAGCGGCACTTATCTGTTTAAATTTTTCTTCAGCAACTTTATCGTCCGGATTTCGGTCCGGGTGATATTTAAACGCAAGATTTCTATAAGCCTTTTTAATTTCCTCTGCAGATGCGTTTTTTTGAACACCTAAAACTTCATAATAATCAGTCATATACATAAAATAATAATAAAATGAAAATGTTACAAGAAGAAAATTTAGAAAATCCTAAGCCATGCTAAAATAACTGTATAATATAGTTTTTTTCTTTTTCTAAAGATAAAATTTTCTTTATGTAGTATACTAGAATTCATCGAGGTAATTATGAAAATTTCCGTACTTAATAATGAAAGTAGTGTTGGTTTTTACTGCGAAAAAGAAGAATTTTCCGGAGTAAAAAAAATTGCAGATAAAGTCAGACTTGATGTACAACGTGTAACTGGTGCTCATCCGGAATTAATCGACGATATTAATAATTGGCGTGGTGATGTTGTATTATACGGAACTATCGACACATCACCTCTCTTCAAAAAACTTGAACTTGAGAAAAAAATTGATCTTTCGCAAATTCGTGGAAAACGGGAAACTTACCTTTTTCAGGTAATTAAAACACCTTTCTTTGAAAATCAGGATATAACTTCTGCCATAATCATAATTGGTTCAGATAAGCGTGGCTCAATCTACGGTTTATTCCACTTATCAGAATTAATGGGAGTTTCTCCACTCGTAGACTGGGCAGGAATAATGCCCGCACATAAAGATTGCATTACCCTGGAAGAAGGTATTTTCGTTTCAAAAGAACCTTCCGTTCGCTTTCGCGGATTTTTTATAAATGACGAATGGCCTGCATTTGGAAATTGGGCAAACCATAATTTTGGTGGATTCAATGCTAAAATGTATGAACACGTTTTTGAATTGCTTTTGCGTTTAAAAGGGAATTATTTGTGGCCGGCAATGTGGGCAAGCCGTTTCAGTGATGACGGTCCGGATTTGGCAAATGCAGAACTTGCAGATGAATTGGGCGTTATTATGGGAGCTAGCCACCACGAGCCTTGCTGTCGTGCTGGAGAGGAGTACAAGCATTTACGCGGGCCTGGTTCAATTTACGGTGATGCATGGAATTTCCGCTCTAACGAAGCCGGAATTACAAAATTTTGGGAAGACGGATTAAAACGCAGTGGAAAATTTGAAAATGTAATTACCGTTGGAATGCGTGGAGAAGCTGATACGGCAATTATGAAAAATGCTACACTTAAGGATAATATAAATTTACTTCGCGACGTATTAAAAACACAAAACTCGTTAATCAAGAAATATGTAAACGAAGATATTCAATCTGTTCCACGAATGCTCGCTCTTTACAAAGAAGTTGAGCCTTATTTCTACGGAGACAAACACACAAAGGGATTAATTGGCGATAAAGAGCTCGAAGGTGTTACACTTATGCTCTGTGATGATAACCACGGAAATCTCAGAACCGTTCCTACAGAACAAATGCGAAACCACAAAGGTGGCTACGGAATGTATTATCATTTTGATTACCACGGTTCTCCATATTCCTACGAGTGGGTAAATACAAATTTCCTTCCAAAAGTAAAAGAACAAATGTGCGCCGCTTACGAGTTCGGAATCCGCGAATTATGGATAGTAAACGTAGGTGACATTCTTACCACAGAATTCCCGTTAAGTTACTTCCTTAATCTCGCATATGATTACGAAACTTACAGCGCAGAAACTTACACAACAGAAGAATACACAAAACAATGGGTAGATTTCCAATTTGCAACATTAACACCAGATCAGCGTTCCGAAATCTGCACTATTATGAACAATTACACAAAACTCGCAAACCTGCGCCGTACCGAATGCATTACACCCGACACCTTCCACCCGGTTAATTTCTCAGAATCTAACAAGATTATCACTCAAGCAGAAGATATCATTTTACGTGCCGAAAAACTTAGAAATGAACTTGGCGGCGAGCTTCCTCCAGGATTCTTCTCGCAAGTTTATTTCCCTGCATGCGGAACAATGAACATTTTACGAATGCAACTTTACAGTGGAAAAAACAAATGGCTTGCAGCTCGTAACATTATGGCAGCAAACGATTACGCAAAATTAGTTAAAAACTGCTATGAATATGATAAACAACTTGTTTCTGAATGTGATTTAGTTGAAAACGGAAAATTCTATGCAATGGGATGGTCAGAGCACTTTGGCTTTACAAACTGGTGCGAAGCTGCTAATCACTACCCAACTTACACATATGTTGAGTCAACTCGTAAAAAAAGAATCGTAGTTTGGTGTGAAGGTGATGAAACTTGTACAACCGGCCAAGATTGGACAAACAAAAACCTTTATCTCAATTCATTCAAAAACCCAACCGTAAATCAGGCAAAAGTTTTCATCGGAAGTTGTTTCGAAGCAGGCGTTTCATACAAAACCTCATTAAAAAATGACAATTCCGAAAACAAATGGCTTACCTTAAAAGTTGAAAAGCAAGGGCAAATAGACGTAATAATTCTTTCAATAAACAGAGAAACCCTCGCTAAATGTTCTGATAAAAAAGAAGTGCTACATATAGAAGGTGATGATGGACACGGTGCACGCTTTGACATTTTTGTAAACATTGATGCGCTAACTCCAGACTGTAATTACCCTTCAGGAACTTACATCCAAACCGACCGCTACATTTCAATTGAAGCACCACATTACTCAAATTTAAACAGTGATGAAGGAAATCCAGCCTGGAAGATTCTTCCAAACTACGGAAAAACCGAAGGAGCTGTAAAAGTATTCCCTGTAATCAATTCTTATCCAAAAGGAAAAAACGCCCCTTCCATCGAATACAATTTTGTTCCATCAGAAGAAGGTGTTTACTCCTTTGATTTCTTCTTGAATCCGTCAAATCCTGCATATAAAGATAATAAACTTCAATTCATTGCAGAAATCAACGGTGAAAAAATCCTTAAAAATGTAGTTGATCCAGATTTTGCAGTTGGCGACAATCAAGAACCTTGGAGTACAGACGTAACAAACGACATCCGTATTTCAACCGTTTACGCAGATTGTAAAAAAGGGCTGAACACACTCAAGCTTTATCCAGTTACACCAAACATTGTTCTAGAAAAAATAGTGATTTCATCCGCTGGCACAATACTCCCTTCATCATATTTGGGAGCTCCTGAAAGTTACCGGATAAAATAAGCCTAATCGTTTTTTTGCACTGCTATCAACAACAGTGCAACAATGTATGGTAACGATAAAACTACCGAAGAAGGAATTACAGGCAGAATATTCTGAACGTTTACAGCAAAAACATCCGCAAGACAGAAAATAGCGACCGTAATTAAAATGCGGTCTGCTTTTTTATTACCTAGAAAAACCGCTGCCAATGCCATCCACCCTCTGCCACTTGAAATATTCGGAACAAATGATGAAAGACGGAAAACCAAAAATCCGCCTGCTACACACGCGTACAATGCCGAAATACACCAGGACAAAATTCTGCAAAAAGACGGATTTACACCTTTTGCCCGAAGTACATCAGCATCAGAACCAGTAATTCGTATATAAAGGCCAAGTTTAGAGCAAATCAAAAAAACAATTCCAGTAGCAATTAACAGAACAGAAATAACAACTGTTACAAGCTGTACCTGCTGAACATTAAAAACAAACTGAGGAGAAGTCAATACACCGCGATTACCAAAAATCAAAAAAGAAAGGAAAGAAACAAGAGAAGAAAACATTAAATTCATGGAAATTGCCGCAATAAAAACATGGCCCCTAACTTTTTGAATAATCAAACCAAGAAGAAAAACAATAAATACACAAATAATACATGACAGAATAACGCTAAGAACAGGCATCCCTGTAAAAACTGTAAACGTAAAAATCAAAAAAGCAGAAAGCGAAATTATTCCTTCAATAAATAACGCCAGAACTCCAGCATATTCACTAAACAACGCACCAATAGAACACAGAATAAGCGGACAAGCAGAAGCAATTACACTAAGAATCATAATCCTGCCTCCAAACATTCGCAATTAAAAACAAAATAACAGCCTGAATAATACTACTAATATCAAATCCAAAATTATTATAAAGAGCAAATCTGTTCGAATATGTAATAATAAATGCCATTAAAACAGACGATGGAATAAGCCACAAAGAATTGGAACCAGCAATCAAAGCAACCGAAAGTGCATTCCAGCCAAAACTCATATAGAATCCGGAATGACATGTAAAATAAGTTCCACAAACAGCAAAGCAACCGCACAAGCCATGAAAAGCGCCAGTCATAAATGAAGCACCAACAATAATTTTTTTAGAATTATACCCTGCATAATCAGCAAAATTATGCGAAATACCATAAATTATAAGTCTTCGACCTCTAGCCGTTCGTGTATACATAAAATGAAAACAAATACAAACAATAATTGCCCCGAATATAGAAATATTCAACGTGGAAGGTTTTAAAATCGGATAAATCATAAACTTATTCGAAATAAATTCTGTTGCCAATAAATTTCCTGTTGCTCCTCTAAAAGGTCCTCCAATCAACCCATCTATCAACGGAATAATAGCCGCAGAAATAATAAACGAGGTGAACAGAAAATCTGATTTTTTATAATAAAGCAGTACCCCCGAAATAACAGAAATAATTCCAGCTGCATACATAGCTGCAATCATTGCAATAGGAATTGCAACAACTGCAGGAAGAGCACTACCCCAACGGCTTGTAAGAATTATAGCAGAAACAAATCCACCAATATAAACCTGGCCTTCCCCACCAAGATTTATTTCACCACTTTTAAGCGCAATAGACGCACCAATTCCGGCAAACATATACAGAGAAGCTAAATTCAATGCGGTACCTAAATAATAAATGTTCACGAAACCGCCTCCTGTACAACAACCATTACTCCTTCCTTAATAAGTTTATCAACTACTTCAAACAAATACTGAACAGCACTGGCATCAAGTCCCTGCCGAGGTTCACACAAAAGTAAAACATCCGGATTTTCAGCAATTTCCCTCTGTAAAATAAGTCGTTGTAACATACCACCCGAAAGATTCGCAACTTTTTCATTCAAAGTAATATTAACGTCAGCTTTTCTCAGCAAATCCTTTGCAAATACAATTGAATCTGCTTTAGAAAGATGAGTTCGCAGTGCAGTTAAAAGTTGCAACACAGTTAATTTAGGATCAGACCCTCTAAACGTTCTATCTGCCGGAATAATTCCGATAGTTCTTCCATCCGTTGTATACCTTCTAAGCATTTGATCATCCGTAACATTATGAACAAATTTGACATTTAACTCCGGTGGCCAGGCATTATCATCCAACTCTTCCTTTTCTTCAACATCAAACAATACTTTTTTTATTGTATCTTCATCAACGTCAGAAGCCTCTTCATTCATTAAGATTTTTCCGCTTTTCAAAAGGATAACCCGATCAGATTGTTCAAGTGTTTCAGAAATAAAATGCGAAATTACAATAATTGTCATGCCATTGTTTGCAAAAACATGAAGTTTTTCAAACAGAAACGCTCGTTCTGCAAGACTTAGCAAAGCCGATGGTTCGTCTAAAATAAGAACTGATGGATTTTTTAATAAAGCACCAATCATTGAAACAAAAAGGTGCTCAGCTGGAGTTAAATTTTTTACGAGTGTAGAAATTTTACGCCCCGGAAGGATTAAATCCATATAATAATTTAATTGCTTAACATCAAGTTTTCTTGTTCCAAGCAGCAAATTTTCCCGAATAGAAATTGATTCCGCAAGAAGAGGTCTTTGATGAACACAACAAATACCTTTTTGAATTGCCATTCTAGGATTAGCAAAGTAAACTTTTTCTCCGTTAAAAAAAATGTCACCACTAGTCGGTTTTTTATCACCACAAAGAATTTTAGCTAAAGTTGATTTTCCTGCACCATTTTCACCAAGAATAGAATAAATTTTTCCATCTTCGAAATCTAATGAGACATCATTTAAAACATGTTTGTACGAAAGTTGAACATTTACGTTCCGTAAGGAAATCATTCTCTATAATACCCGAAAAACTATTCAATAATTAAAGAGCCATCCTTAATAGAATCTACAAGTGTACTTAACTTCGCACGCACATCAGATGGAACTGTATCTAAATAAATTTGGTCATCCTGAACAAAATCAACATAACCTTCTTTTACGCCAACAACCGATGCGCTTCCCCACTGAGTCTTACCGTCAAGATAATCTTTAGTAACTTTTTCTGCCATTAATTTCTGTTCCATTACGGTACTAGAAATAATTGTTCCAGGAGCTTTAGCAAAACCATTATCATCAAACCAACAGATATAAGCTCCACCATTTACAGCAGAATTAATAACACCTTGCGAAGCTCCTCCGCAAATTGGAAGTATTACATCCACTCCAGTACCCATAACCGCATTTGTAAGTTCAGCAGCCTTTGTAGCATCATACCAGTTTCCAACAACACGGAACTCAACCGAAGTTCCTTCATAAGCTGCATTTCCACCTTTTACAAAATAAGGATACAAAATGTTATTCATAACTGGATATTCTTGAGCCGCAATAAGAGCCATCTTATGACTTTTAGACATTAATCCGCCAGCATAACCTGACATAAATGCCTGCTCTTTTTGGTTGTAACAAACTGTTGCAATATTTTTATTTCCTTCTTTAGTTGCATCAAGTAAAATAAATTTCTGATCTGGGAAATATTCAAGAATTGGTTCAACTAAATCTGGTAATGATGGATTTGAAGAGATAATCAATTCATATTTTTTTGTAGAAGCAAGCGAAATAATTTGAGAAGACCATTCAGCCTGATTTGTACCTGCTTCCATAACAAAAAGATTTACAGCTTTATCAACACCAACAGTCTGATTATATGTTTCAACAGAAGCTTTTACACCTTCTACAAGCATATAATAAACAGGACTGTTGTCTATAATACCAGGAACAAAAACAACAATTGTTCTTTCATTTTTCTGTTTCGAACAACTAGAAAAACACAATAACAATAAAGAGAGAACTAAAACGGAGATTTTTTTCATATTATTCATACTTACATGGTAGTTTTATATAAAACCGTTGTCAAGTACTAATCGTTGAAATTCATCTCAATTCTTTGCAAAAATCCAAAGAATTTTTCTTTTTCTTCCTGTGTAAAATCAAGGTAAAATTTTGCGAGCAATTCCTTTGAAATGTCCTTAGTCAAATCGTTGTATTGCATACCTTTTTCAGTAAGTTTAATGAACTTACTGCGTTTGTCCTTATTATCAACAATGCTTTCTACAAAACCCTCTTTTTCCAATTTGCGGACAAGAACTGTTGTCGTAGATTTATCTCTGTTAATTGCAGCAGACAAATCAGACATTGTCATTTTTGGACGATTACACAATTGAAACAGAATATTACCATGAGATGAAGCAAAATCTGGTAACCCTTTACTTGCCAATCTTTCTTGCAAGAAATCAGCAGTAAGTGAATGAATATGAGAGAATAACGAAATACTAGAATTTATATTCTTTGCCATAATTAGTATTATATCACACTTTTTTTTCTTTTACACCATAGACATACAAAAATCATCAAAATTCCTGCAGAACAAGCCTGATTAAACCGGTAAGTGGCTGCTAAACGGTATGTATATAGTGCCAAAGTATTAAATTTAGGGATTGAAAGCACTAAAGGTAATGTTGCATCCCCTATACTTACGGCAAAACAATAACCAAATGCAGAAATTATTACGTTTTTACACGCCGGGATATAAACTCTCAGGATGGAATCAACTTTATTTTTTGATAAAAGCTTTGCAGCACAATCAGTTTCTTTGTTTATTCTGTTCATACCATTCTGAATTTGCCGATACGCAAGCGGCCAATATAGCAAAGTCTGCATAATTACAAGAAGAAAAATATTTCCACGGTGAAAAATCAGTCCAAAACACCAAGCCAAAACTACCGACGACACCGCCATAGGAACAAGTGGCAGCGTAACATAAAACGCACTTTCCTCCCGTCCCGCAAGTTTTCCCCCAATCGCATACAGAAACGCCAACACGCAGCAAATTCCCGAAGCGCACACTCCAACGACCACGGACCCACCAAGCGCTTTCCAAAACGCAACCGAAGCAAAAATCTCTGCATATTGTTCAAAACTAAAAACACTCCGACCATTTTTTACCTTAGAAAACGAAGAGCCTAAAATTGACAAAAGCGGAAAAAAGAAGAAAAGTAAAACAGCCACCATTATTACAATAAAAACAATCTTTTCAGCTACACAAACCTTTGTAATCTTCTTACGGTAATAAGGTGTGTATGACACTCCATCCGATTTTTTCTGATTTTTTCGGATGATAAAGCTATATGCAAAAACGATAAAAAGCGCAGTAAGTGTTTCCATAACCGCAAGTCCAGCGCCCGTTTTTACATCAAGCGTTGACCGAATGGAATGATAAATCTCAACTTCAAGAGTAGAACAACCAGGCGGAGAAAACAGAAGGACAATCATAAAACTAAAAAAGCAATACAAAAAAACTGGAATACAGGCCGAGGCAATTGCACCTTTTAAACGCGGAAGGGTAATTGTCCACAATACACGGAAATTACCTGCCCCCAAAAGTCTTGCAGCATTTTCGTTTTCTTTAGGAAGCGCCTCCCAAGCATCTGTAACAATTCCCGTTACTAGCGGAAAATTATAAAACCCCTGTGCAATAATAATTCCAAAAAGTGAATATAAAAAACTTTTCCTTTCGGTATTAAAAAGTTGCGCAAGAATACGATTTGCAGTTCCGTTCATACCCCAAAATCCTACATAACCTAGTGCAATCAAAAGAGGAGGAACACAAAGTGGAACAACAGAAGCACCAAGAATGATTTTCCGTCCCCAGAAATTACGCTGTGCTGTAAAATACGCCATTACAATTCCAATAGCCGCTGCAATTACAGTTGAGAAAAAAGCAATTTCGAGTGTATAAAAGTAAATTCGAATCATTAAAAGTTAAAATCCTGCCAATTTATAACTTTGTGGCAGTTCAATATTTTTATTTGCCGGAAACATCCATTGCGTTCGCGGAATAATATTCTGCGCTTCGTCGCTAATCAAAAACTCAATAAACTTTTTTGCACCAGATAAATTCTTTGTGCCTTTTACAATTCCAGCACCTTCAACCTGCATTACAGGAGCGTCTGAAAACTTAAGTGCTTTATATTGATCCCCTTCACCATATTCTATGTGATACGCCGGACTTGTTGCATAACTAAAACAAAGAGGAGCTTCACCATTTGTAAACATTCCGTAACCTACACTCCAACCAGGAGCAACTGCCAAAATGGACGGTTCTAAACGCTTCATATAACTATTGTAACTTTCATCATCCGGATAAACTGAGCGTACCCATTGTTCAAAACCAACACCCATTGTACTTGTTCTTGAATCCATCAGAATTATCTTTTTCTTGTATTCGGTTTTTGTAAGGTCTTCAAGGCTCTGTGGAGCTTGGATATTTACCTGCGAATTGTAGATAAACGCAAATTGACTGTAATCGTACGGGGTTAAGAGCCAGTTTCCACCTAACTGCGATTCCAAAGTGTCGGAAAGGAGGTGGGAGTTGGAAGGTTCAAAATCAATTAAAACCTTTGCGGCAGTTACTTTTTCTACCATGTTATTATCCAGCCCTACGAGCACATCCGCATATGGATTATTTTTTTCCATTATTGCTTTGGATAAAATTTGCGCACTGTCACCACAATCCGCATAAGTTACTGAAATGCCTGTTTTTTCTTTGAACAAACGCGCAATTTCAGGACCAGCACCCCACTCGCCACTAAACGAATTATAAGTGTAGATGATTAATTCTTCAGACCGATTAGAATCCGACTTGTTGCATCCAGTAAAAACTAAAATGCAAATTAAAAATAAATTGATTAAAAAAGACAGGGATTTTTTCATGTCTTCCTCCGCCGGCATTACCCGGATCAGGTTTTATGGGTATAATCTCAGCCCTGCACGGCCAAACTGACACGGCAGGACACCCCAGCATATTTTATTTTATATTTACAGACGGAATTCTACACCAACGGTTCCGTAAATAGAACGGCGGAAAAGGTCTGTAATATTAGGATTTGACTTAAAGTAAGAATCAGGCAATTGTGAAATATCAACCATTGGAAGAATATCAAATACTCCATGAGCTCCAATTACCAGTCCTAAATGTTCGCCAAGATAGATTTTTCCATTTATTGTAAAAGTAATTCCTGGAATAAAATTTTCATCAATAATAGAAAAACCTCTAAGATTTTGATCATAAAAAGCAAAGTTTATACCAGCGCCAGCTCCAATTGACAAAATTACAAGGTTTAGTGAATACCATGGCATTATTGCTAAATCCATTGCACTGTATTTTGAAATTGAACCTGTTGGAAGTAAAAGACTACATGGACTTGTTACATAATTGATTTCACCTTGTAATCCAATTCCAAAAAATAAATCCAAATTGAGATATGCTCCGGCACCCCCGGAAAATCCATCATCAATAATGTCACTTGTTTTTAAATTAGCACCAATATTTCCGGTTGCGCCAGCTGAAAGTCCAAGTGCAAAAGTTGATGAAACTAATCCAAAAGTTATAACAAATAAAGCAAATATTTTTTTCATTTTACTCTCCTGTATTAAAGACAACGTTTCCGATATTTACTTACTCTGAAATCACCTTTTTAATAGCATCTAACAATTCTGAATATTCTGTAAATGCAGGGAATTGTGGATATTCTTTTATGATTTTTTCTGTAGAACGGAATAAGAATCCTGCTTTTGAAGCTTTAATCATGCCTAAATCATTAAAACTGTCGCCGCTGGCAATTGTTTCAAAACCGCAAGATTGAAGAGCTTTTACAGTTGTAAGTTTACTGTTTTCACAGCGCATTTTATAACCTGTAATTTCTCCATCAGCACCTACAATAAGTTCATTGCAGAAAATTGTTGGATAACCGAGTTTTGCCATAAGAGGAGCTGCAAATTGGCTAAATGTATCACTTAAAATAATTACCTGTCCAATTGAACGAAGTTCATCGAGGAATTTTTTTGCACCTGGCATTGGATCAATTGTTTTTATTGTATCTTGAATTTCTTTAAGTCCAAGACCATGTTCTTTTAAGATATTAAGCCTAAACTTCATTAATTTATCGTAATCAGGCTCATCGCGAGTTGTACGACGTAATTCAGGAATTCCTACAGCATCAGCAAAAGCAATCCAAATTTCTGGAACCAAAACACCTTCCAAATCTAAACAAGTAACATACATAATCTCATTATCCTTAAATAAATATGATGATACAATAATGAATTTATGAATTGGTGTCAAATAAATGAACGGTACGGATATTGCGACACTTTGTCAAATTGATTTTTAACGTAAATTACCAGCATAGCCTCGAGGGATGGATTTTTTTTACTTTTATTCTATTTAGTTAATATATATTTATTTTTTAAGTAAATAAAACATGGTATTTTTTACTTAAAATATGAAATGGAGGTCCGTCCCCTTTTTCACATTTTCATGAAAATGGGGACGGACCTCTTTTTCACAAAAAGATGAAATTGGGGACGGACCTCCATTTCACGAAGCGCCTCTCCATTTCACAGAAAAAAAATCTTCAATATTCAATAACAACTGTTCATTATTAGCAATTTACAATAAAATAGAAGAATGTATAAAAAACCACCGGCAAAAAAACGAACAAACACCGGTAAAACAACTTCCACAAAGAAAACATCACACATTTCCTCAAAACCCAAAAAAGGCAAAGTTTACATTCCCGCCTACAAAGTAATTATTCTTTGTGTTTCAATTATCGCAATCTGCATGGTCCTTTTACTGATAACAGCCGTCCAAGATAATAAACCTTCAAAAACTCAAACCGAACCTTCCATTTCGCAACGTTTCGAAGAACCAAAAGCCCCTCCAACTCCAGTAACACCAGACCCAGAGAAAATCCCCGCACCAAAACAGGAAGAAAAACCTCAAAAACGTCCAACAGAATCACAGACCTCGACAAAAAAGAATATAACTGCACCCACAGAAAAACCAAAAACTCCAGTAACTAAAACAGAACCACAACAGGCAAAATCAGTTAAAAAACAATCGCAGCCTCCAGTTACAGATTCGCCACGCAAAACGTACAATTTTCCGCAGGCTCGCACCGGTGCCCAGTTAATCTTCGTATTCGACGACGGCGGCCAAAATAACGCACACCTCGACAAATTTCTTACACTGCCCTTCCCAATCACCGTGGCCGTACTCCCGCAGCTTACAAACTCCGTAACTGCAGCTCAAAAAGTCCGCGCATCCGGTAACGAAGTAATGCTCCACCAGCCAATGCAAGCGCTCAATTCAAGCGTAAATCCAGGACCTGGCGCACTCACACCGGATATGGACGAAGCACAAATAATAACTCAACTTTTTGTAAACATAAATCAGATTGGTCCAATTGCCGGCATGAACAACCACGAAGGCTCCGCAATCACCGCAGACGCCGAAAAAATGGCGATAATTCTGCAGGTAGCAAGCGACAACGGTATTTACTTTTTAGACAGCCGTACAAACGTAGACACTCAGGTTCCGTACGTTGCCCACGAATTAGGCTATTCTTACTACGAACGAAACATCTTTTTAGACAACGAAAAAACTCGCGAAAATGCCCTCCGCGAGCTTAAAAAAGGCCTTGATATTGCCAATAAAAATGGAAACGTTATAATGATAGGACATATTTGGTCTGCCGATTTCTTACCAGATTTTCTGCGAGAAGTGTACCCCGAACTAATCCAAGCCGGCTACACCTTCACCACCGTAAGCAAATCCGCACCAAAAAGATAAGTCCCTCACAGAGCTTGAGAGCATAAAGAGTTTTTATGGATAAAAAGATATCTGATACAGAATTAAATTCTCTGACAGAAAAAATAATTGGCACTGCAATTGATGTCCATAAAGAATTGGGACCAGGCCTTTTGGAAAGTGCATATCAAAAATGCCTTGCTATCGCTTTGGAAGAAAAAGGATTAAAAATTCAAACTGAAGTACCTGTTGAATTATTTTATCATAATCATAAAATATCAGATGAAGCTTTTAGAATTGATATTTTAGTCGAAAATACTATTGTTATTGAATTAAAATCTGTTTCAAAATTAACAGAAGTTTTTTCAAAACAGGTTGGAACTTACCTTAAAATTGGAAATTATCCTTGTGGATTACTCATCAATTTTAATGAAGTTCTTCTAAAAGATGGAATTAAAAGAATAATAAATACAAAACTAAATTAATCTCTGTTAGCTCCAAAGCTCTGTGAGAGATTCATTTAAGGAAGTTATATGAAAGTTTTAGGTATTGAAAGTTCATGTGATGAGACAGCCTGCGCAATTGTTGAAGACGGTCACACAATTTTAAGTAATGTTGTTGCTACTCAAATTCCGTTCCACAAGATTTACAAGGGCGTTGTACCAGAAATTGCCAGCCGCAAACACGCCGAATGGATTTTACCAGTTGTTCGCCAGGCTCTCAAAGAAGCAAATCTCACACTCGACGACATCGACGCCATTGCCTCAACTAACCGTCCAGGCCTTATGGGTTCACTTCTCGTTGGTCTTACTTTTGGAAAAACTCTTGCGTGGGCTACAAACAAGCCGTTCATCGCAATCAATCATATGCTCGGACACCTTTACGCCGCTCAACTTCAAGAGCCAGTTGAATATCCTTTCCTCGGATTACTCGTTAGTGGTGGACATTCAATTATTTGTAAGGTTAACGGATTTGATGACCTTGAAATTTTAGGAACTACAGTTGATGATTCTGTTGGTGAAGCATTCGATAAAGTTGCAAAATTTTACGGATTAGGTTACCCAGGTGGCGTAATAATCGACAAACTTGCCCAAAATGGAGACCCAAAATCAGCTAGATTCCCTGTTCCAAAACTAGATGATGCAGAACACCGCTACGACGTTTCTTTTTCCGGATTAAAAACTGCGGTTATTCATCAGTGCGACCATTTCTGGCAACCTGGATATGAACATTCAACCGAAAACATGTGTGCCGCTTTCCAGGAAACTGCAATCAAAACTCTTGTAAGCCGATTGCTTCGTGCAGTTGATGACACAGGTCTTAAAACTGTAGTTTGCGGTGGTGGTGTTGCTGCCAATTCCCGCCTTCGTGCAATGCTCGCAGAACGCACAGATTTGAACTGCATTTTCCCACCTCTTAAACTTTGCGGAGATAATGGAGCCATGATTGCCGGAGTTGCTTATCACTTCCTCCAACGCGGCGACCGTAGCGGATTTAATACTACAGCCTGCGCACGAATTCCTCAATTCAAACGAGGTCTTGAGCAGGTTCGTCATAATAAGTAAACTATTAAAAAGGAAATATAAATGACAGATATTGAAATTGCACAGAAAAATGTGATGCAGCCAATTACAGATGTTGCTGCAAAAATTGGAATCTCTGCTGACCAGCTTGAACTTTACGGACCTTACAAAGCTAAGATTACATTCAAAGAACTCCAGACTTTGCAGGAAAAAGCCGCAAAAAATCCTGGAAAACTTATTCTTGTTACAGCCGTAACTCCAACTCCAGCCGGAGAAGGAAAATCTACAGTTTCTATTGGTTTGGCTGATGGATTAAACAAGATTGGAAAGAAGACTGTTGTTGCACTTCGCGAACCTTCACTTGGACCTTGTTTTGGTGTAAAAGGTGGAGCTTGTGGCGGCGGTTATGCTCAGATTGTTCCAATGGAAGATATCAACCTTCACTTTACTGGCGACATTCACGCAATTTCAATTGCAAATAACTTGATTGCAGCTTTAATTGATAATCACTTACAGCAAGGAAATGAACTCAACATTGATTCACGCACAATTTCTTGGAAACGCTGTGTAGACTTGAACGACCGTGCACTCCGCAACATCACAATCGGACTTGGCGGACGCATGCAGGGTGTTCCACGCGAAGATCACTTTACAATCGCAGTTGCTTCAGAAATTATGGCAATTGTCTGCCTTTCAAAAACAATCAGCGAACTTAAACAGCGCCTTGACAGCATTGTAATTGGTCAGAACTACGCAAAAGAAAACGTAACTTTTGGACAGCTTAAATGTACAGGTGCCGTAGCAGCACTTTTGAAAGATGTAATTAAACCAAACCTTGTTCAGACATTGGAAAAGAACCCTGCATTTGTTCACGGCGGACCTTTTGCAAACATTGCTCACGGATGTAACAGTGTAAACGCAACTTTGTGTGCACTTGCAAGTGGAGATTACGTTGTAACGGAAGCAGGATTTGCCGCAGACTTGGGTGCAGAAAAGTTCCTGGACATTAAATGCCGCAGTGCCGGACTTAAACCAAGTGCAGTTGTAATTGTTGCTAAACTCCGCGCTCTTAAAATGCATGGTGGAGTTGCAAAACCAGATTTAAGCAAACCAGATTGCGCTGCTTTGGAAAAAGGATTTGAAAACCTCCGCACACACATTGAAAACGTTGCAAAATTTGGACTTCCTGCTGTCGTTGCAGTTAATAAGTTCATTACAGATACAGACGAAGAAATTGCCTTACTTGAAAAACTTTGTGCCGACATG
>JAZLFF010000038.1:0-2546 GCA_045615645.1 Treponema sp. | reverse complement strand
TATATGAAAGATGCGTATTCATCAGCAAGTCTTTATGGTCCGTTTTTCCAGATTGTAAGAGGCATCCTTCTTGGATTAATTTTGCTTTTGATGAAAGATTCAATTTTGCAGAAGAAAAATGCATGGCTTTATCTTTGGATTATTTTTGTTGGATTTGGTGTTATTTGTACGCCGGGTGCTTCTCCTTGTTCTATTGAAGGATTAATTTACACTCAGATTCCGCTGGAATTTCATTTAAAGACAGCTCCGGAAATCATCATTCAACCGCTTATTTTTTCTGTGCTTGTAACCAAAAAATCCGGATTTAAAATTCATGAAAATTTAAAACTACCGGTTATCATTACTGCACTTTCTGCGGTAGGATTTTCACTTGGTGGAATAATTCTCGTTGCAATCATCGGCGGTGATTTTATGGCAAGTGCTTCAGATCCTTTTGCTTTTGTCGTAATGTTTGTTTCACTTGTAATTGTATTTTTTATGACAAAAGCATATTTGAAAAACAAAAACTGGAAATTTGGAATTTTATATTACATCGTCTGCTATATTTCGCTTGCAGGATTTCCAACAGCATATAATTATCTTACCGGTTCAACATTAAAATCTCCTTTATCGCTGATTGTAAGTGCACTTCCGGTTTTGTTTATTGCAATTGTTTTTATAGTAAAAAGATTGACAACTTCGGGGGAAACAGAGTTTAATTTATAAGATGAAAATAACAATTAATGTTGATGAAACTGTACAAGAAACTTCTATGCTTGTAACGTGCAGCGAGCTTACACCGGAAGTAGAGAAGCTTCTTGCAACGCTCAGAATTATGGACAAACAGATTACCGCAAAAAAAGGGGACTCTGTTTGTCTTTTGGATTTAAAAGATATTTTCTACATTGAAGCTTTGGAACGCAGCACATTTTTTTACACTGGCGATGAAGTTTATGAATCAGAATTGAAGCTTTATGAACTTGAAGCTCAGCTTGAAGCGTATAATTTTATCCGCGTAAGTAAAAATACAATCTGTTCGCTGCGGAAAATCAAATCACTCAAATCAGAAGCAGACAGGAAAATAAAAATTACGATGGAAAACGGCTATCAGATTATTGCTTCCCGAATGTATGCTGATGATTTACGAAAAAAACTTGGTGTGTAAAATTGAGGCAAGTTTACAGGAGATTTAAATGAAAAAAATATTGGAAATATTAAACGACATATTTATAACTTTTGGAATTGTAATGCTTGTCCTTCTTGTGATTGCAGTTGCAATTGGAAATGATGCAAGAGGAATGTCATCACTTTTTGAGTTTGGCGCAAGTGCAATTTCTGTTCCTGCAATTCTGCAGATTTTAATTCTTTGCGCCGGTTCAAATATTTTAAAACACATTTTTTATTCCGATTTTATGATTAAACATCTGCCTCGCTGGAGCCGTATTTTAATTTTGTTTGTGGTAGTTTATATTCTTCTTGTTTTTGAAATTCTACATTTTGGCTGGATTGGGGAAAGCAATTCGAGAGGCTGGATTTTTACTTCCCTTGCTTTTGTTTTAAGTTTTACAGGCAGCGTTGTTGCAATCACTCTAAAAGAAAATGCTGAAAACAAAAAGATGAATGATGCGCTCAGTCAGTATAAATAAGTGGAATTAAATCTCGCGTTTAATGATTTTTCTCTTTTCATAGTATAATCTAAAAGCAAACTATGAATACAATCGAACTTAAAACAAAACGGCTTACTTTACGGACTTTTCTGCCTGGTGATGAAATTCAGGCTCACGAATATGCGGGCGACACTTCCATCACAATGATGTACTGGCTTCCGAACAAAACTTTTGAAGAAACGTCTGAATACTTTAACCGCGTAATTTACGAACGGGAAAATGGCCTTACCGACAACCTTAATTTTGTCATCATTTACGAAAATAAAATTATTGGCAGCATCGATCTTAATTTTGAAGAAGATAAAACAACAGCATACATGGGCTGGGTTTTGAAAAAAGATTACCGCGGATTTGGATTTGCAACCGAAGCCGCTCTTGCCCTCCGAAATTATGCTTTTTCCAAATGTGGCGTGCAAACTCTCCTGGCTGATTGTGATGCACGAAACCTTGCTTCTTCAAACGTAATGAAAAAAATCGGCATGCAGCTGATTGATTCAAACGGAACAAGAACGTACCCAAAAACCGGCGAAGTTGCCGCTGAACATATGTACGAGCTTAAAAAACTTGCAGAACCTTCTCTTAAAATTGCAGATTATTTTGAACTTGCGCCAGAACAGCAAAAGCAAATCCTTACGCAGATGGAAGTTCGGCAGGATTTATGGGGCGCAATTCCGTTTATCATTAAATGCCTTAAAACTGACGGACAGCCAAAAATTTCTGCAACTGAAGGCGGATTTCATGAACTTTTGGGACCAGGAAGATTTTTCCTTCTTTTAGATGAAGCAAATTCTACCCAACTTTCGGTAAATAATCAGACAAAAATGTGTCCGCGTTTAGTTTCATTTGTTGCGCTTGCCCGTAATGATGAAGTAGACATTTTTCAAAACGGCCGCGAAAACT
>JAZLFF010000037.1:0-20713 GCA_045615645.1 Treponema sp. | reverse complement strand
CGAATGTCCGGACACACTTTTACTTGCCGAAGCTTTCTGGATGATGGAAGGTTACTTTGTTCGAACTCTTGGAATGCACCGCGTTTATAATTCTGCCTTCATGAACATGCTCAAAAAAGAGGAAAATCAGAAATACCGCGACACAATCAAAAATACAATTAACTTTGATCCGCAGATTCTTAAACGTTACGTAAACTTTATGAATAATCCGGATGAAGAGACGGCAATTGCTCAGTTTGGAGACGGAGATAAATACTTTGGCGTTTGTACGCTCATGGTTACAATGCCAGGCCTTCCAATGTTCGGGCACGGGCAGATAGAAGGTTTTACAGAAAAGTACGGTATGGAATATACAAAAGCGTATAAAGATGAAAAGCCAAGTCAGTATCTTGTAGACCGTCACTGGCGCGAAATCTTCCCGCTTATGAAAAAACGATATTTGTTCAGCGGTGTAGAAAATTTCTATCTGTATGATTTGTGGCAGGACGGCGCTGTAAACGAAAACGTGTTTGCCTATTCAAACGGAAGTGGAAGTGAACGTGCATTTGTTCTTTACAACAATAAATATGACCGTGCTTACGGTTGGATTAAACAGTCTGATCCATTTGCAGTAAAAACAGGAAATGGAGATGAAATCCGTTTGGAAACTCGTTCTATTTCGGAAGGTTTGTGCTTATCTAGTGAAGATGACAAATACTGTATTTTCCAGGAACACAGAAGCGGTCTCTGGTTTATTCGTAAATCTAGTGAAATCTGTGAAAAAGGTCTTTTTGTAATGCTCAACGGCTTTGAATACCAGGTTTACATGAACGTTCATCAGGTAACAGACGAAGCTGATCACCGTTACAAAATCTTGTGCGAGTTTTTAAACGGTTCTGGTTGCGAAGACATTGAAACAGCATGGCAGGAGATTATCTATGCTGATTTGTATAAAGCACTTGGCGAATATGCAAAGAAAGGATTAAAACAATTCGCAATTAATAGTCACAGATGCACACAGATGGGCACAGATAAGAATGGAAAGAAGGGAATTGAGAATGGAGAATTGAAAATGGAGAATTTTAGTTCTTCCAAACTCAAAAAACTTCTTAAAGAAGTAGAACCAGAAGCCCTAGAGTTTTTCACGGAATGTGCAAAATATGATAAGACGATTGTTCCATCAAAACAATTATCAATTGTAAATTCTCAATTATCAATTGTTCTCAATTCACAATACGAAATGCATAATGCACAATTAAAAAAGATTGGAGATTTACAAAAAGCGCTTCTAAAAGCCAAAGAAACTGAAACTTTTGCCAAATTGATGATGCAAAATGACGAAAAACTTCCACTCCAACTCCTTTGCTGGGCACTTTGCGGTTCGCTGGCAACAAACGGATTGGCTCAGAAATTCAATTTTGCACGTAAATTCAGTCAGTACATAAAAGAACTTGAACTTTCAGAACTTAATTACAGACCAGAACTTACAAAACTGTTTACACTTGCAACAGTTTCTGACAGCACAAAAGTTTCTACACCTGCAAAAGCACGCATTCAATCTGCAGCCGCTGTAAACTTAATTGTAAACAGTCCATACCGCTACAGTCTTAGTGGAGCCAACAATTTTGATAATGTCTGGTGGTTTAATAAAGAACTTACAGAAGATTCTATAAACAAAGTTACACTTCTTATGTTGCTTGGTGCAAAAAAAGCCGCAATTCCAAAAGTTTTGATTTTCTACAAAAACCTTTGTACAGTAAAACTAAAAGCCGCCTACAAATGCGAACTTTTTGTAAAAGCCTTTGCCCCAGTAAAAAAGGTAAAAGCCCCTGCAAAAAAAGCAAAAGCTCCGGCAAAAAAGGCCCCGGCAAAGAAGCTATCTACCAAAAAGAAGACTTCCCCTACAAAAAAATAACTCGCTGCGTTCAACTTATATTTCTCTCTTATGCTCCCTAGCTCTGTGAGAAATTTATATTTGCGACAATTATTTTCTTCAGCTCTTCTGCAGTTTTTAGGACTTCCCTTCCAACTTCCACGCCCCGCAAAGTTTCCCGAATATTTTCCGGCAATTCCGGTCCTTCCCCAACAACATGCCTGCAATATTCAGCACTAAATCCCGGATGATTTTGAGAAACAAGCACAACCGCACCGTCCTCATCAAAAACATCCTGTCCATTCTGCAAAACCGAAGCATAAGCGCTGGCTGTTCCCGAATCCGCAAAAACACCATATTCAATAAACAATTTTTTCGCAGCCTTTTCACGATTTTTTTCACTCACCGGACAAGGAAATACAAAGTTACGCATCATCAGTTCGTTATTTTTGAAAAAATATTCCAGCCGTTCAAGATTTGCAGGTACAATCGGATTTGCATTCTTACGATTTTCAACTTCAACAAAAGAATCAAGCACAACCGGATTACCAACTGCATTTAAAGATAACTCCGCAGAAGAAGGAATAAAAATACCACTTGTAGGAAATGCAAAACGCCAGCTATATAAACCGGCCATAAGTGCTGCATAATTTCCAGCTTCCATAGCGTAAAAAATTGATCCACCAACCTTTTTCTTAATCTGCGCAAACGCATACGGAAAGTAAAACACCTGTGCCATTAAACGACACACATTTGTTGTGTTTGCAAGAGTCAAATTATAATCTTTTACAAAAGCCTTATCTTGCATTAGTTGCTTAATCTGACGTTTAATTTCTACCTCAGCACCTTCCATTTCAATCGGAAGAATATTTCCACCATTCCAGATATAATCTTCCTCAGTCAAACCACGAACAGTACCTTTTTTGTATACCAAAACCGCTTTTATATGTTTTTTTCCGCGTAAAACTTTGGCAAGTAAAGCTCCCAGTTCACCATGAGTAAAATCAACAAAAACGGATTTTCCCCCTTTTAACTCATGCGTAGTTTCCAAAAAAGAACAAAGATAACTAACTCCAAAATCCCTGTGACAGCCTGTAAAACCATGAAAAAGTTCCATTAAAAAAAGGTTATCATCAAGCTGCTTTACAACAGGCGAAAACGGAAATGCTTTTGTTGCAATTCGTTCACATATAATTGGAGAAAATTCATTTTGAATAAAGGCAGAAGTTAAAGTTCCCGCAATGGAAGTAAAAGTCGTTTTTTCGTCTATGTAATAAATCCAACGACGCAAATCTTCAAATGAATTTGAAGAAGGAACAAAAACTCCGCCGTCAGAAGGAAGACATTCTTTTACTGCCTGCGAAAAATTTACCGATAAATTATCATCTCGTGTGCTTGTAAAAATCATTGCGGGATAATATAGCGAAATTTAAACTAATCTTCAATCCCTGGAATGTGTTTTTTAAGTTTAGTCATAAATTCATCCCCTGTAACCCCTTCGCGCAAACAAGCAAACATACAGTTATCGCCCGCCACAGTTCCAAGAACTTCATCAAGATTAAGATTATCAATTGCATTACATACAGTATTTGCATGACCTGGGAAGGTTTTTATTACAACAATATTTCCACTAAAATCAATACTTACATAACCGCGCAAAAAATCCTGAACATAAATTGCTTCAGATTCTGCATTTTCATCATCTCCAGGAAGCGCATACATATAACCGGATTTTCCGTCCGGAACTTTTCCAACCTTAAGAAGTTTTAAATCACGGCTAAGAGTTGCCTGAGTAACGTCATATCCTTCTTTTAAAAGCAAAGCAAGTAAATCATCCTGACTTTCAATTGTATTATTTTTAATAAGATTTTTAATTGCCTTTAAGCGAGCCTGACGTTCTTTCATAATTTCCTCAAAAATGTATAAATATGCAATTATTATACAATTAATAAAGGAAAATGAACAGTGAACAATTATTTTTATTCACAATTCTTCCCTTCTATTGATTGCATAATCTTTCCATTTTTGATTATACTTTCGTTGTGAATTACAATACAAATCCTTTAAAAATTTTCTTTTCTTATTACAAACCGCATTTACATTTATTTTTAGCTGATATGTTCTGTGCAGTGCTTATTGCGGCAATTGATGTAGCATTTCCTATGCTTACTAAATATATTCTTGATACACTCATACCAAATCAAAATATGAGACTTTTTTTAATTTTAGTTTCTGTAATGCTTGCCGGTTACATAATCCGCATGGGGTGTAACTGGTTTATCAACTATTGGGGACACATTTTTGGTAATAGAGTAGAACAGGATATGCGCCGAGATGTATTTTATCACCTTGAAAATCAATCTTTCAGTTTTTTTGATACACATCGTACTGGAAAAATTATGTCGCGCGCCACTTCCGATCTTTTTGAAATTACGGAACTAGCTCATCACGGCCCAGAAGATTTTCTGATTGCAATTCTTACTTTGTTAGGTTCTTTTGCAATGCTCATTAAAATCCGTTGGGAACTCGCCGTTGTTGTTATTATTGCATTACCAATTCTGCTTACAATAACAATCGGTTCGCGCAGAAAATTTTCGGAAACTTCCAAAACTGTAAAAGAAAAAACTTCCGAAATAAACGCAAACCTTGAATCGAGCATTTCCGGTGTACGAGTTACACAAGGCTTTTCAAACGAAGATTACGAACGCAAACACTTTGACAAATGCAATGAAGAATACAGTCTTGCAAAACAATGGCGTTTCAAATATATGGCCTCTTTTCATGCGAACATTGAATTTTGTAACAATCTCCTGTGTCTGCTTGTAATTGCAATTGGTGGTTACTTGATTATGCAAAGCAAAATGAAGATTAGTGACCTTGTTGCAGCAAATCTTTTTACAGCTTCTTTTACAGCCCCAGTTCGAAAGCTTACGAATTTTGTCGAACAGTTTACAACTGGAATGGCTGGCTTTCACAGATTTCTTGAACTTATGCAGACTCATACCGAAATTACGGATTTACCCGATGCAGTTGAACTGTCTTCCATAAAAGGAGAAATCACTTTTAATAATGTTGATTTTTCGTATACAAAGGATTATCCGGTTCTCCAAAAAGTTTCATTTTCCATTCCGTCAAATCAAAAATTTGCTTTAGTAGGTTCGAGTGGCGGAGGTAAAACTACAATTTGTAATCTTATTCCACGTTTTTACGAAATTTCAGGTGGAAGCATTACGCTCGACGGAATTGATATCCGCACAATTAAGCTTCAGTCTCTTCGTAAACAAATTGGAATTGTTCAGCAGGATGTTTTTCTATTTGCAGGCACTGTAAAAGAAAATATTTCGTATGGACTTCCAACAGCAACAGATGAAGAAATTATTGAAGCTGCAAAACGAGCGGAAATTCATGATGACATTATAAAAATGCCAAACGGATATGATACAATTGTCGGAGAACGTGGCATAAAATTAAGTGGCGGACAAAAACAGAGAGTAAGCATTGCACGGTGCTTTCTAAAAAATCCACCAATTCTTATACTTGATGAGGCAACATCCGCTTTAGACAGTGCAACAGAAATTAAAATTCAACACGCTTTCGACGAACTTTCAAAAGGTCGCACAACACTTGTAATTGCACATCGCCTTTCAACTATTCAAAATGCCGATACAATTGCCGTTGTAGATGATAAAGGTATTGTAGAAATTGGAACCCATGCCGAGCTTCTTGGAAAAAAAGGTGAATACTACGCACTTTATTCTGCGCAAAAAAAATATAGTTAAAATATAAATTTGTGTTATAATAATATATTATGGTTTTATCTAGAGAAATTACAAACATACTCAACACTGGCTTAGATATCTACAATTGTATTATCTGCCTTTTTATGTTCTTTTCTCTTTTAGATTCTGCAAAAAGTAATAAAGCGAATAAATACTTTGCAGTAGTTTGTCTCTGCTGTTTTATTTTTAATTTTTCAGATATTTCTAACTGGTGTTTTGAAGGAAATTCTCCGGCATGGAAAATTCCGTTGCTTCATATTTTTACCTTTATTTTTTATGCAGTGCCACCTTTCATTTTTATTTTTCTCATCAAATATACAGAAACTTATTTACAAGCAAGTAATTCCAATTCAATTTGTTTCAAAATCTGTATTGGAATTTCCATTTGTTATTTACTTGGAACTATCATTACTCCATTTACAGGATTTTATTATTACATTACTCCAGACAATTTCTACACACGAGGAAAATTTAATTTTGTAAGTTATGTTTTCTATGCAGGCTTCTACCTTTTATCAACAATTGTAATTATTAGAAACAAAAATTACTTTACTCACAAAGAATTTATCACTTTCCTTACATTCCCACTTTTGCCAATTGTCTGCGAAAGTTTGCAATTACTTTTCTACGGACTCGCACTTGTAAACATTGGAATGACTCTTTCTATTCTGTTAATTTTCTTGAATCTCCATATAAATCTTGAAAATGATTTTATAAACAAAGCACAAGAAGCTCAGTCAACACAGAAAAAGCTTATTAATTTTCAGGAGCATACAATTATCAGCCTTTCAAACCTTGTTGAAAACCGCGACACAGAAACTGGTGAACACGCCCGCCGTACAAGTCTTTTTGTAGAACTGCTTGCTCGACGTACAATGAAAGACGGTTTTTACACTGACATAATTACTGAAAGTTACATTAAAAACCTTGTAAAAGCCGCTCCAATGCATGATATTGGAAAAATTGTAGTTTCGGATAATGTTCTAAAAAAGCCAGGCCGCTTGGATGATAATGAATTTGAAGAAATGAAACACCATGCTCAGGAAGGTGGCCGAATTGTAAATGATATTATTGGCCTTACAGATGATAAGGAATATATTCAAATTGCAATAGATATGGCTCAAAGCCACCATGAACGTTGGGACGGAAATGGTTATCCAAATCGACTGAAAGGTAATTCCATTCCGCTGTGTGCCAGACTTATGGCTGTTGCCGATGTTTTTGATGCCCTTGTTTTCGAACGCTGTTACAAAAAGCCAATTCCACCTGAAGAGGCCTTTTCAATCATTGAAAATGAATCCGGCTCACACTTTGATCCAATTCTCATTCAGGAATTCTTTAAAATTAAAGAAGAAATTCTCCGTATTATGCATATCTATCAAGACTAAAACAATAAACGTAAATAATTAATTTTAAGAAAAACGTTTTTACTATTGTTTTATCATTTTCTGTGTTAAAATAAATCTCGTGCTATTCACTAGTACTCGGACGATAGATTTAGATTTCAGTTTTTCGCAAGCAGTAAAAGATTGTATTTCCAATGACGGCGGGGTTTTTGTACCCTCTCCATTGCAAATTGCAGATTTGCGTCATTGGATTGCCTACATCAATAAAGACACACCGTTTAAATCAATTGCAGGAACTCTAACATCCGCTTTTATGCATGAAGAATTTTCTCCAATTATCTGCGACAAAATTGCACAAGATGCATTTCCTTTTGAACCAGTAATTAAACAAGTTGATAATCAGTTCTTTCATTTAGAATTAACAAACGGCTATACAGGCTGTCACCGCGATTATGGCGTTTCTTACCTTTGTTCATATTTGGAAATAACCCATGAGCTAAATGGCGGACAATCAATTTTTCTCGACTTTACACATGGAGAAATGGGCGGATTGCTTGCACGAACTTTACGCGGCAAGAAACACATAAAAGCAGTTTTGCTTTACCAAAAAGGCGATGTTACCGGTATTTCTGATGAAGATTTATACTGGAACGGTGGAAACATCTATCCAATTCAAATGGAAAAGACTGAAACTGAAATAAACGAAGGCATTTTATCTATTTTTGCAGATAAAGTCTTTTCACAAAAATGCAACCTAACGGTTCCAAATACTACAAATATCTGCCGCTTAATGGCACAAGTTTTTTACTTTCCATTTTCTTTCAGTCGAATTAAACACAAAATAAACGGTGACATTTATTATGCCGTAGATGCTGGAAATTATGCGACTTTGGTTGCAGGTTTATACAGCTGGCGTTTTGCGCTTCCTGTGCAAGGATTTTACCTACCAGCATCACCAGGCCTTTGTGCAGATACAATGGGAAATCCAATCTTACTCGATTCCTTTGTTTCTTTTGACAATCGTAAAACTAATTCACCAATTTTACCGGCAAACCTTGAACGCCTTGAAGCCTTTTTCGGACGAAATCAGATGATGATGCGGCATTTTATTTACCCAGTCGAAATTACCGAAACCGATGTTGAACACGCTGCACAAGAACTTTTTACAAAATACGGACTTTACGTTGATGAACGCGCTGCCCGAAGCTATGCGGCAATTCGTTCCCGTGGTGAAGACGTTTTTGACGAAGGCGGCGCTTTTGTTTTAATTTCTCAAAAACATGCTGGCCTTGATTCAGATTTTTGCCGTCACGTTTTAGGCGAATCGCCCGACATTCCAGAAATTGTTCGCAACACAATTCAATGTTTCGATATTAAAGTTCCTGTAATAAATGATTTTGAGAAAATCAGAAATCTTCTTCTGGAAATAACTTCAAAAGCCAATTAAAAAAAACACCTTCAGAACTCAATCCGAAGGTGTTCATAAAACAATTTTAAGCTGTCAAATGTTTTTATTTAATCAGCAAACCTGCATAAGCTTTCAAAGCCCCTTCCATCTGGCCACTTAAAACAGTCTTTGCAAGCTTTTTACCAAGTTGAACCCCTTCCTGGTCAAAGCTATTCACATTCCAAACAAATCCCTGGAACATAACTTTATTTTCATAGTGTGCAAGCAAAGCACCAAGAGCTTTTGGACAAACCTGTTTACCGTATATTAAGCTTGAAGGACGATTTCCTGCAAAAGCTTTATTTGGATCACTGTCTTTTTTACCGCAAGCAAAAGCAACAATTTGAGCAGTTACGTTTGCGCAAAGTTTTACCTGACTTGTTGAATCTTCAATTACAACATCATTTCCAGTTTGATTTTCCTGGAAAGCAATAAACTGTAATGGAACAATGTCAGTTCCCTGATGAAGCAACTGATAGAAAGAATGCTGTCCATTTGTTCCTGGCTCTCCAAAAATTACAGGACCAGTAACATAATTCATAGGTTCTCCAAAACGGTTTACAGATTTTCCGTTAGATTCCATATCAAGCTGCTGTAAGTGTGCTGGGAAACGACTGAGAGCCTGTGAATAAGGAAGTATTGCAGTTGCAGGATATTCCTGAACGTTTCTTTCGTAAACACCAATCAAAGCATCCATTTACGCAGGATTATTTGTAATGTCCTTATTCAAAGCAAGTTTATCTTCTTCTGCAGCACCATCCAAAAATTCCTGGAAAACTTTTGGACCAAATGCAAGGCTAAGAACAGCTCCACCTACACCAGAAGTTGATGAATAACGTCCACCAATATAATCATCCATATAGAAGGCTGCCATATAATCTGGATTATGAGCCAATGGAGAAGTTTCTGAAGTAACAGCAATCATGTGTTTTGAAGCATCACAACCGGCTTTTTTGATAAAATCCTTTACAAAAGATTCATTTGTTAAAGTTTCAAGTGTAGTTCCTGATTTAGAAACCAAAATGAAAATTGTCTTTGAAATATCAAGAGACTTACAAACTGAAGCAGCATCGTCTGGGTCAACATTCGAAATAAAATGTGCTTCCATTTTGAAAGTATCATTCTTTTTTGCCCAGTTTTCTAAAGCAAGGTACATAGCTCTTGGTCCAAGATCAGAACCTCCAATACCAATCTGGCAAACAGTTGTATACTTTTCACCTTTTTCATTCAACAATTTTCCGTTATGAACATCGTTTGCAAAGTCTGCAATTCGTTTTACTTCATTGATATAAAAATCTCGTTTGTTTACACCGTCAGCCATAACATCTTTTCCAAGCTGACCTCGTGTAAGCTGGTGTAAAACCATTCGTTTTTCGCCTGTATTAATTACCGATCCATTTAATAAATCCTGATATTTTTCAATAAGCTGCTGCTCATCTGCTAATTCAGCAAAAGTTTTAATAATCTGTTCATTTACTTGTTTTGCAGCATAATTATAAGTAAGGCCGCCACCCATAGTAATAGAATATTTCGCAATACGATTCGCAGCATCTGCACTGCTTAATTCATCAGCTACAGAAACCATTCCTTTAAGCGACATTAACTTCTTCCATGAAGCAAGTTTGTCAGCATTAGACCATGTAATCATATAAAACTCCTTAAAATCACCGCATTAGCGGCAGCGCATGGAGGCGCTGAATCAAAGTTTGAAAATACAAACTTTAAGTAGATAATATTGATAAATAGATTATAGTAGTTTTTACCTATTTAGTCATTTACAAAATGAACAATTACAGATGAATAATTAAGAATTGTTGATAAAAATTATTCATTGTTTATTTTTCTTTAATTTTCACCTTTTCGACCTTGACATTTTTCCTATCTAGACTAAAATTATTCTTATGGATTTGAGAACAGTATTAACAACAGACACAGTAAACCTTCATTTGAAAGGTACAACAAAAGAAGAAATTGTAGATGAAATGCTTGACGTGCTTTACAAAGCAGGAAAAGTTACAGATAAGAACGCAGCTCGTGAATGTGTTTTAGACCGTGAACGAAAAATGTCAACAGGAATGAAGCATGGAATTGCTATTCCTCATGGAAAGACAGATACAGTTACTGACTTAGTAGCTTGTATTGGTATTTCTGATAATCCTGTAGATTTCGATTCTCTGGATCAGGAACCATGCCGTATTTTTATTATGACATTGTCACCAGTAAACAAAACTGGTCCACATCTTCAGTTCTTAGCCGAAGTTAGTTTGCTTTTCAAGAGTCCTGAAAAACGTCAGGAAATTCTTGATACACAGGACAAGGCAGAAGTTATTCGAATCTTAACTGAATAGCCTGAACTTAAGCAAATTAAACGGTGGTTATAATAAAAACCACCGTTTCTTTTTTTAAACCATTTAATCAGGAGATACACAATATGAAATTAGATCCAGTTTTTACAGTAAACAATAATCAATTATATACAATCGACAGCAATTCCCTTGTAGATACACAAACCCTAAAATTTATACAAATTCCATGGTCCACGGTTGAAATGTCTCCAGAAGCTTATAACGAAGAATACCTTGCATCCCTCCGCGACCAACTAAAAACTCTCGAAGCCTTAAATCAGTTTGCTGTTTTAGTTCCAGTTGTAGATAAACCTCTTACAACTCCAGAACAAATTGAATTGTTCATAAACGCATTTAATCATACTGCACGCCGTGTAAAAGATTGCGTTAGCGTTGCCGGATATGAACTGCCAGCTGAACTTACTGCTCTTCAAGAATTTGAAGAAAATTCTCCTGCAAATACATTTATGGAAACAATTGCTATCAAGCATGCACAATACGTATACTTCACAAAGCTTACAAAAGCTCCATTAAATGTTGTTATATTGGGTTAATTTACAACATTTGCGAAAAACCGCATTATTTGCAAAATAACGTAAGTATTTTCTCATAAAAATCAATTTTTTCTTCAAAATTTACTTGTAACTTTTTTGAGTTTATGTCATTATTCACTCAGCGTTTATCACTTGTTTATAAAAAAATTTTTTGAGGTAATTCTCGAATGCAGATTAAAAAAAATTCAAATCCATTTGCAAATTCTTGCATTATGGCTTCTGTTTTGTGCACATTACTTCTTGCAGCTTCTCTTCTTGTTTATTTTCTCGTACCTAACGCTAAACCGGCTCAAGAAGACGTTATTCCTCAGTTTGCTATTTCAACTATAACAGAAGAAAATGAAGATGAACTTTCTCCTTTTTTTCAAGATTATTTTGCAGAAGTTTCACTTTCAAAATTAACAAGTACAACAGATGAAGGATTAACTTTATACCGTCAACCTTTATCTCGTTCCGCAGTAGAATGGTTTTACTATCAGGTAACTGGAAATAAAAGTGTAACTCAGGCAATTCTTAATGAAGCAGAAAAAAATGATATTCCGCTTTCACTTGCATTTGCCCTTGCTCACACTGAAAGTAACTATAATACAAGAGCTGTAAACAAAAACTCAAATACAACAACTGACCGTGGTTTGTTTCAGCTTAATAGTAATTCCTTTCCGGACTTAACAGAAGCAGATTTTTTTGATCCTTTTGTTAGTTCAAAATATGGCATGTCGCACTTAAAGTTCTGCTTAAACACAGCAGGAAACGAAGTTTCGGCTCTTGCAATGTATAACGCAGGAACTGGCCGCGTACGTTCCAACAAGACTCCACAGTCTACTTTAAATTATGTTGGAAAAATCATGTCATATGAAAAAATGCTTGATCAGTTGTTTTCTGAACAAGTTGTTGCTTACTTTGAAACACAACTTGTACCAGGAATAACTTTGGCTATGGCCGACAAGCAGTAATAACTCAGCCTCCTAATTTTTTGAAGAGGAACCGGTTTTTTAGTTTTTCCGGCTCCTCTTTTTTTTTAACTTTTTTTGGATTTAATGTAGAATTAATTATACGGTTTTACACCAGCAGGAACGTAATCACCAGCAACTGCCCCTACCATAGCTTGTAATGAATAATCACAACGCCAGCTATACCCTAAAAGGATAGAATCAGCCCATTTTAAATTTTCTACCAAAATTGGAGACATTGTTGAAAGAATAATTACGCGTTTATTTTTGTTTTTGAAATACTCAGCAATTTTAACGTGATTTTCATTCGAAACACATATAATCACTGTATCGTAACCACTTTCTACAGATGGAATATTATCCAAAACCCATTGAGTTTCGTTAGGACCAGTATCATACGTAAAACGGAATTCACCAGCCTGTGGATAATGAACTTTTCCATTTTCAAAAAAACTGTTTAATGAACCCATAAGAAGAACACGACCGGCATTTTCAGGTTTTAACGGCAAACTTCCCTGCTTTTCTACGGTTACAGAACGACAAGCCTGCTCAAGGAAGAACTTTTCACCATCTTTGTCAGGAATTGCTTCATCCACAGAATTTGGGTCCGGATACAAAGGAGCGGCATTTCCAGCTTTAAAATATTCAAGCTTTGCTTTTATAACTCGGTAAGCAGCATTTTTTACACGCTCATGAAAAGTTTCGTCGGTTGTCATCAACTCAAGATTTTTTGTCCACAAACTTTCATTTAAGCGGGCTGTAGTAGAAGAAAGGATTATATCATTACCAGCTTCCAATGCCATTTTAAATGCTTCAGAAAGAGAACCTGCATACGAAGTTGCACCAACCATCATCATATCATCTGTAATAATTAATCCTTCAAAACCCAACTGATTACGCAATAAATCGGTTAAAAAGTATTTTGAAAGAGAAGCTGGCGCTCCGGATTTTTCAATCTGCGGGAAACTCAAATGCCCAGACATTACTGCAGGCACTTTTTCTTTTACAAGGTAAAAATATGGAACCAGTTCGCGGTTTTTAAAAGTTTCAAAATCAATATTGATAATTGGAAGTCGACCATGCGAATCAATATTTGTGTCTCCATGCCCCGGAAAATGTTTAACAGTTGGAATTACACCTGCAGCCTGAGAACCTGCAACAAACGAAGAACCAAGTACACCAATTTTATCAGGATTATCACCAAAGGAACGAGTAGAAATAATTGTTGAGTTATGATCGGTAAATAAATCCACTGTGGGCGCAAAATTCATATTTATACCAAGTGCTTTAATTTCACGGCAAATGTAATATGCTGTATACCAAGAATCTATAGGATAACCTGACGCACCAATGGCCATGTTTCCAGGGGTAATTGAAGTATCACCTTTTACGTGACGAATCCATCCACCTTCCTGGTCAGTTGCAACAAAAAGTGGAATATTAAATCTGCCCTGGTTAGAGGTTCGCTGCAATGCTGTAATTGATTTTGCAACTAAATGGATATCATCCGTATTCCACCCAAATACCTTTACACTACCAAGACCTCTCCTTACCCAGTCATATAAAAGCTCTGGAGGTTCAGTTCCTGCCCATCCAAACATAAAAGTTTGCGAAAGCAGTTCTGAGTCTGTCATTTCATTTGTAATTTGTTGTGCCAATTGCTCATTTGGCATATTATCCCAAAAGGAAAGGGAATGAAGTGTATAATTGAAAATTGAGAAGGGTGAAAATAGAATCAAGAGAATGAATAGAGATTTTTTAATTTTCAATTATCTTTTCTCCATTCTCAATTCACTTACAGTATGTGCAGCAATTGCACCATCATTAACAGCAGTAACTATTTGACGGAACGGCTTACTACGAACATCACCAGCAGCAAAAAGGCCTGGCATTATTGTTTCCATTTTTTCGTTCGTAATAATATAACCAGCTTCGTCTTTTGGAAGCATTTCAACTAAATCAGTTTGTGGAAGCATTCCTGTAAAAATAAATACGGCATCAGCTTCTATTTCACTTTGAACACCAGTTTTCACATTTTCAATTGTTACTGACTGAACACGGCCATCTCCGTTTATAGACTTTACAACCGTATCATATATTGGATTTACCCCTGCGCTAAGCATTTTATCTACAACGGCTTTTTGCGCACGGAAAGAATCGCGTCGGTGAATAATGGAAACATCCTTTGAAAGGGTTGAAAGGTAAACTGCTTCGCTGCAAGCTGAATCTCCACCTCCAACTACAACAATTTTACGATTTCTAAAAAAAGGTCCGTCACAAACTGCACAATAAGAAACTCCGCGACCTGTAAGTTCTTTTTCGCCAGGAACTCCAAGATTTCGGTGCACTGCCCCAGTTGCCAGGCAAACACAAGGCGCCTCAAAAACTCTGTCTTTTGCCTTTACTACAAAATTTGCACCCATTTTATCTATTGATGAAACCTGAACAAACTCAACCTTTGCACCAAAAGTTTCGGCCTGCTTTTTCATATTTTCCATAAAATCAGAACCGTTTACAGCCGGAAACATTCCCGGATAATTTTCAAGTTCCGTAATCTGCATAACCTGACCGCCAGCTCCAGCTAAATCAAGCACAACGGTTTTTAATCCGCTGCGAGCCGCATACTGAGCACTAGCAAGCCCCGCAGGACCAGCCCCAATAATTATGTAATCGTAAATTTCATTTGCCATAAGTTAAAGTATAGTGAAAATTTAGCCATTAGTCATTAGAAAAAAAGATTTGTTATTTCTCAAATATCCATTTCCAATTCCCAATTATCAATTCCCTTACTTACCTATTACAAATATACACGGGATTTTTCCAAGGTCGGGGATTTTTTCTTTTTTCCACTGCTCAACTGTTTTTGTTTTGATGTATTCTTCGTCGCAGGTGATTCCAGCTGCAATGCAAAGTTTTGTTTGAGGTTTGAGAGAATTTAAAATTGTTTCTATCATTTTTGCATTGCGGTAAGGAGTTTCAATAAAAGATTGAGTTTGATCTTCATTCCAAACTTTGTTTTCCAGCTTTTTAAGAGCCTTAATTCTTTGCGGAACCTCCACGGGTAAATATCCGTTAAAAGCAAAACTTTGTCCATTAAAACCGCTTCCCATAACTGACATGATAATTGAAGAAGGTCCAACTAACGGTACAACACGATATCCGCGAGCTTGAGCAATAGCAACTACATCTGCTCCAGGATCAGCAATTGCAGGACACCCTGCTTCACTAATAATTCCAACAGGTTGCCCACTTTTTAACGGTTCCAAATATTCTGCAATAAACTTCCGGTCGGTATGACGATTCAATTCATAAAAAGTAAGCTCATCTATGTCGATTGTTTTTTCCACTTTTTTTAGAAACCGACGAGCACTACGGATATTTTCAACAATAAAATGCTTAATTTCAACAATTACATCATGATTGTAAGAAGGTAATACTTGAGATATTTCAGTTTCACCCAAGGTTACGGGAATTAGATATAGAGCTTTTTCAACCTTGTTTATCATTTTCTCCTCTTTACAGTGTGACTTTATAATTCCATTAATTTTTCAGAAGCTTCTTCCCACGCAGCAGTTGATTCTTCTATTTTTTGAACAATTTCTTCAATTTCTCGTTGAACAGCTTTTGCTTTTTCTCCATTCGAATACACAGAAGGATCGGCCATTTTTGTATCTAACTCCGACTTCTTTCCTTCCAGTTCTTCAATTTCCTTTTCTAATCGTTCTATTTCTTTTTCTACTTTGCGCTTTTCTGCATCACGTTTTTTCTGCTCTTCCCAAGAAAGTTTATTTTCTGTTGCAGGGGGCGTTGCGGATGATGTGCCCCCGCTAGAAAGTGTAGCGGAAGACGACTTGTCGGCTGGAGCGAGAAATTTTGAATCGTTATTCATTTTTAATTCGCTATTTGCAATTTGCTCAACATAGTATTCATAATTACCAGGAAACGCCTTAAACTCTCCTGGCTTCAGTTCCAAAACGCGAGTAGCAAGTTGTTCGATAAATCCGCGATCATGCGAAACGAAAACTACTGTACCGCCAAAATCTTTGAGGGCACTGAGAAGGACGTCTTTACTGTGAATATCAAGATGGTTCGTAGGTTCATCAAGAATAAGAAGATTTACAGGACTAAGAAGCAATTGTAGAAGCGCAATACGAGATTTTTCACCACCGGAAAGTACATCGAGCGATTTATAAACATCGTCGCCACGGAACAAAAAAGCACCAAGCATATCGCGGAGTTTTGGAATAAGTTCCAGAGGTGCACGAGCTTCCAAATATTCGAGAATTGTTTCCTTGCCTTTAATTGTTTCGGCGTTATCTTGACTGAAGTAACCAATTTGAACACCAGCTCCAGGAATTACTTCACCGGTAAACTTGTCGTCCACGCTGGCAATAATTCTAAGCAAGGTTGATTTTCCAGCACCATTTCGGCCAACAACTACAAGGCGGTCGCCATTTTCGAGCGTAAGTTCAAGGTTATTCAAAACGTTACGCTTGCCGTCGTAGCTTTTACAAATATTGTTCATACGGAGAACCAATCGGCCGCTGTGAGGAGCTGGTGGAAAACTGAAATGGATTTTTTTAAGTGATTCAGGAATTTCAATGCGAACCATTTTGTCTAATCGTTTCTGGTATTCCTGCGCCTGTGCCGCTTTTGTTGCTTTGTAACCGAAGCGGTTAATAAAATCTTCCAGTTTGTGAATTTCTTCCTGCTGTTGTGTATATTCTGCAATTAGAGTTTTTAATTCTACTTCGCGGACTTGTTCGTAATGTGAAAAGTTTCCGCTATAACGTTTAAGGTTTCCACCAAAAAGTTCGTAAACCTCATTGATTGTAACATCAAGAAAATATCGGTCATGGCTGACGAGTAAAAATCCGCCGTGAAATTTTTGTAAAAACTGTTCAAGCCAACCACGTGCTTCAATATCAAGATAGTTGGTAGGTTCATCGAGCAAAAGAATGTCTGGGTTTTGCATAAGAACTTTTGCAAGCGCAATACGCATTTGCCATCCACCAGAAAATTCTTCAGTTGGACGGTTAAAATCTTCTCGTCTAAAACCAAGACCAAGTAAAACTGCTTCGGCCATTGCGTCACGACGGTACCATTCACTATCCTCAAGTTTCTGTATCAATTCCGACTGTCGTAAAACCAACGCATCAGTATTTCCCTGCCCTGCAGAAAGCTGTTCTCCAATTTCATCAATCTGGCGCTGCAATTCATAACCAAACTCAAAAGCTTTATCCGCTTCTTCACGCAAAGTACATCCATGATGAGTTAATCCGCTCTGTGGCAAATATGCAATACGGCTATCTTTTTGAACTGCACGGTCACCAGAATCCGGCTGTTGTAATCCAGCTAAAACTTTAATAAGCGTAGATTTTCCAGCACCATTGGCACCTGTAAGAGCAACTTTACTACCAGTTTGAAGATTTATTGTAACGCTTTTTAGAATGTCGCGGTCACCAAACGCCAGCGACACTTTTGAAAATTGAACAAATGCCATAATTTAATTTACAGGAACTGCAGGAAAGCTGCTTGTACTTTTCTTAATCGGTTTAAAATAAAGCTTCATTGGGCTTGAACCACGTGTTGTCAACTGATTTCCGTTTATTGTAGCACCAACAGCATCTTCCATTTGTAAACCACCGTCTTCCAGCTTGTAAAGGAAGTTTACTTCATTATTCATTCCGTCAAATTTAAATGTAATTACACCGTCATAAGCTTCTGCAAGGCTCTTTGAAAGTGAATACTTAACGCTTACTGTTCCTACATTTTTAGCGCCGGCAGCAATTACCGAAGGAACTAGCAGTTTGTAACTTGACCAGCGGAAAGATCCATCTTCATTTAATGTGATTTTTCCGTAGTTTGAACTTTCATAAACCGGACCATGTGACCAAATTTGCAGGTAAGATTGATTTCTTCTGTCTTTTTCAGCATTTACAATTTCATCAATATTTTCACTGATTGAAACAAAATTCAAATCTTGAGGTTTACCGCTTGCATCTGTATAACGCAAAACAATAAAGTTCATATTTTTGTAAATTACAATGATTGGAATGTTCTTTAATGTATACTGCCAGTCATCAGTTTTTGTATAACCTTCGTAATCCCACTGTTCATGAATTGAAGCAGTATTTAACGAAACTTTATTATTTTCCACGTCAATATAGAACGTGTATGATGAATGGAGTTTTGATAAATCAATGTTGTTATTGTCTATCATTGTACGGAAATAATCCGGATACCATTTTTTAGATGTAATTGTAATATAACTTGTGTCTTCCTCTTCTTCATCTTCAAGAATCTGTCCATCTGTAGAATTACCCATTACGTCAGTTTCGTATAAGTTTAAGTTGTAAGAAAAACACCAGCCTAAAGTACCATTTTCAGTAAGTATTCGGTACCAGTCGCCTTCCAACGGTTTTCCACCAGTCATTGGAGCCTGACCTTTACCTTTATACAGAATTTTTATGATTTCTCCTTTACGGCATCTGTAAACCTGTTTAGCAGTATTCACTGGTTCTGCACGCGAAGGAAGACCATCTGATTTTACCGTAGCATAAGTATGAGCATTTTCCAAATATTTTTGCTGAACGGTTTTTATCTTTGATTTTTTTACAGGTTCTGTAAGCTGCCATAAAGGAATTTCAACTTTTTCACCATCATCCGCACCAATAACGTACACGTGCGAAATATTTGATTTAATGTAAACAGGGACAATTTCTCCACTCTGAATATTTTTCTGAGGAAAGTTCCATAAAACTACAGAATATCCCATAATTTTGTCAGAACAGGAAATTAAAAAAATTGATAATAAAGTTGTTAAAAGTAAAAATGATTTCTTCATAATAAAAAAGGGGTATCCGGCCGTGCTTTAATGCATTCCGGTAACCCCTTCTATATTACAGTAAATATGCGTCCTATTCAATGCAACTATAATTACTCTTCACTGTTAGAATCCTGAACTTCAGCTTCAACAATTACAACATCTTTAGTTGATTTTATCCCTAAAATTGCAAAGACAACGCCAATAATCATAACAATTATTCCAATAATACGTACAATTGCTTTTCCAAGGCTATTCGGAGAAATCAGTAATAAAACAACTGCAATTCCAAGCAAAGCAAGATTTTCTAAAACATATTTTTTTCGGTCAATTCCACTTTCTTTAAGCAATGTAACAGAATAAAAACCAACAGCTGCTGAAAGTACAAGATAAATAATCAAGATGTAAACAATTGCATTCCATACAGTATTTCCAAAAGCCATAGGGAACAAAATTGCAATTACACCAATTACAATACTAACAATACCTTTAATAAGCAGGGAAGTTTTATATTTTGAATTATCAAACAATTTACGAGTTACAGTTAAACAATATATTCCGTAAGCTATTGACGCCAAGCCTAGCAGTATAACAATTGCACAAATCCAGAACTTTGGCATAATGATTAACAGTAAACCAAGCACTGCAATTAATGCACCAAAAAGCCAATCCATTTTTTTCATAAGAAAACCTCCACAAACTTATATTATATAAATAAATTTAATTAGGTATTGTTTAAAAGTCAATGAAAATCTATTGACATAAATGAAAAAAACTTATAAATTAGTACTCACCTATTGGAGCGATACCAAAGCGGTCGTACTGGGGCGGTCTTGAAAACCGTTGTGTCGCAAGATACCGGGGGTTCGAATCCCTCTCGCTCCGATTCTACTGGAGGTGTGGTAGAGCGGTAATACAACGGATTGCTAATCCGTCGGTTCCGAAAGGGCCGGGCAGGTTCAACTCCTGTCGCCTCCGGATATTACCCTCCAAGCGTAACACTTCACAGCAATTTAGTATGAGATTGTAGCTCAGCTGGATTAGAGCATCACCCTGCGGAGGTGAGGGTCGCACGTTCGAATCGTGTCAGTCTCAAAGAAAGTAGCTCATCGTAAGATGAGCTTTTTTTATGTCTAAATGCTTATGTCATAAGGAATTAGATATAAAAATGCTCTTAAATTAGTTTCCCCTTCTGCTGAAACGGGCGCTAAAAACTTGGCTTACAAGGTTAAAACAGAGTCGAAAGTAGAGACGAAAGTAGAGAATACTGTATAGACGACTGTATAAAACCTTATTAAGCCACAAAGACATTCAAAATGATGTTTTTGGAGGTTTGATTATGCGTCAGTTTTATCTTTCAAAAAACAAATACGGTTTTTACCGTGTACATTTTATTGACCCTGTTACTGGAGTTCAGGGAACAGGAAAAAGCACACATACAAAAGACAAAGTTGAGGCTACTATGATTGCAACTTCTTGGCTACAGAATGGAGTACCAACTGCACACAGTAGTTCAAGAAAGTTTTTAGATTCTAAGACAAACACAACCACCCCACTAAACTTACAAAGCATTGTAGATAGGCTTACCCAAAATGATGCACAGACTTTAATGAA
>JAZLFF010000036.1:0-19518 GCA_045615645.1 Treponema sp. | reverse complement strand
CAGATTATTACACACGCAAGAGGATCCATAATTGCAAAACCAAGACGCGCACCTAAAACACCAATAAATGAACCTACCGAAGAAAGTGCATCTGAACGGTGATGCCATGCGTCTGCCATAAATGCTGATGAATTGATTTTTTTTGCATAAAAGCGGGTGTACCAGAACATTGCTTCTTTTGTGACAATTGAAACAATGGCGGCAATCAATGCTATGCTTGAAGGTGCTTTAAGCTCGTCAAAATTTCCGGCAAGAATTGTCTGAATACCGGAATATCCAATGCCAAGACCTGTAACAAGTAAAATCAAGCCAAGAAGCATTGAAGCTAAACTTTCAAAACGGTCATGTCCGTACGGATGTAAATTATCGGGAGCTTTTTTAGAAATGTGCACGCCAATAAATGCAACGATTGTAGCAAACACATCAGAAAGCGAATGTACCGCATCTGAAATCATTGCACCAGATTTACCGACAATTCCGGCAAACAGTTTGAATGCAACAAGCAGGATGTTTCCAGCAACACCTACAAATGTTACCTTACGAATAATTTTGTTTTCGTTCATATGGAACCTCACAGAATATGTATTCTCTTTACATTTTCTATTCCACCGATTTGGGCAAAAAAAAAGCCTTCCATGGAACATACTTTCTGTCCCACAGAAGGTGTATTAAATACACAATCTGTTGTTACACAAGGTAACCCGGCCCCACAATTTTCAAACGAAAATCATCGCCTGCTCAGTTTGTACTGTTGTCTGCATTTCATAAATGGAATGTTTTGCAGCGCAAAGAGTTTTAATAATTTAAAGATAACATTGGTAAAATGAAAAGTCAATTATCATTTTATATAAAATAATGGGGATGCCCAATTTGTGTAGACATCCCCATTAGTATTTTGATTAACTAAAAATCTAACCGCTATTCAGTTAAAGTTGTAAAGTATTCTTTTCTTGGACCCCAAGATAGATTTTCTTCAGTGCCTGCGTATTCAACTGCAAAAATAACTTGATAATTAGTTCCTGCTTCAAGGTTTGTCAATTCAATATCCTTTGAAGGAGCATCTTTTGTAAAGCCTGTAACTTTATAAGTTTGCATAGTGAATTTTGAACCCATTGTAGTAGCTGATGATGCATTTACTTCTGCAAGAACAAGAACTTTTACAGTTACTTTTGACAAATCATTTTCTGGATTAAAATAATCTGCAACTTCTACAGTATAAACAGCTTTATTAGCAGCTATTTCTTTTAGTGTACTGTATACAATATTTACATTAGCATATTCCACATTTGAATAATCGCTGGCATTCCAGTAATATACAGTATCCACTCCAATTCCATCTGTGACTGTTAATGTATATTTAATCTCAATATCATTTTCTTTAAATAATGGAAGAGCTTTATCTTCTACAACAAAGTACATCTTGCCATCTAATTCGCCAATTGTAGGTGTAATAGTTACAATATCATGGTAGCCTGTTTTTACATTAAATATAGAACGTGTTAATTTTGTTGTTACATTTTTTACAGGAATAACAAAGCCTGCATAGTAGTCTATTGATTTTATAGCTTTTGTTGTTTCATCAACTGTAGCAAAATAAGTGTCGCCAAATTCTGAATCGAAATTACATTCCCAAGATTTTTTCAAATCTTTTTCAGAAATTGAATAGCTTACAACAGAATTCCAATTAACACCAATTAAGTCATTTCCTAAATAAGCCTGAAGGAAGTAAAAATATTCTTTTCCTTCTTCAACTTTATCATAACAAGAATAACCAAATCCGCCATTTTCTAATGCAATTGTAGTAATTTCTGCTTTTACTTCTGCAATTTCACCAAAGTTATAAACATTTTTTCCAGCTACATTTGACCAACACATTTCATATTCAGTTTTGTAAAGTTTATATGTAACACCAGCAGCAGCATTTACTTTAGAAGCATCCCAAGAAATTTCTACCAAATTGTTTTTTTGGTTACAATTGAAAGAAGGTACTGAATATGTATTAGACAATGCTTTATCTACCGAAACAGTAACTGTTTCTTCTGCATAAACATAGTCAGAATCTTCGTAGTATCGGTCTCCAGCACTATTAGAAGTTGCAATTCTGTATGTACCAGGAAGAGGTAATATCATTGGATTATCAACACCTGTTCCTCCCCAAATCTGATATACATATGAATCATATTCATTAGGGAAAATTCCATAACTACCAAACCCAACTAATTCTGCATAAGAATTTGTTTTTACAGCTTTTCCATCTGCAAGAACATCTGGTTCAATAATAACTTTTGCACCAGAATTTGCATTAATTACATTATTTGATGTATAAGCTTTGAATGTTGTTTTTTCTGGATCTGGAACTTTTGTTCCAAATGCTGGCATATTACCTGCTGCAACTGTTACATTTACAGAACCAACGCCACGAACAAATGATTTATCTGTAATTTCGGCAAAACCAAAACGTGCATCAGAACCATCTCCGGCTAAAGCTTCAACTGTATAATGATATGTTTTTCCTTCTTCCATAACGTTTGAAATGGTAATAAAGTCAACATAATATAATTCATCATCTGAACGAGTTATCTGATTAACCGTTCCAAGGTATTCCAGTTTTGTATACTTTTCTTCTTCATCCTCGTCATCTGTTTCTGGAGGAAGTACTTCCTGACGATAAACATAATATTCACTTGCTTTGTCAATTTTTCCCCAAGTAATTACGTTAGCACCAAATTTTGATTCTGCTGTTACTACAGGAGCATCTAACTGAATATCTTCAATAGAAGCAGAACATCCAACCATTGCAGCAAATACAAGTATAGCACTTGCAACAGCCGCCAAGATTTTGTAAGTTTTTTTCATTAAAAACCTCCGATAATTCTATCCGCATATACATACGGTTTATTAGTTTTTACTACTACATAAAATTATCTTCCACTTTTCATTTTTGTCAATTTTTTTCCACTTAATTTCTGATTTTCCTGCTTTGCTAAAAGTGTTTGCTTTCCGTAAATTGAATTCTCTTCCTTTAAACTATAACTCAAACTCTCTAATTTGATATTTTTACCTCAGTATGTTACAATAATAGTTGGAACATAAAAATGAATAGAATTAAGAATAAATTTTTAAGAGTTTTTGCAACGGTTTTGGCAGCTTGTGGTATTACTACAACTTTTACTGCATGTTATGGAATGCATCTTCATCATGATTTTACCAGTGAAGTTGACCGCTGCAACTACGAACTTCTAAACTAATTGAAAGTTGAAAAAACAAATTTCCCCTTCCAAAAATTTGACAATTTGAAGAATGTAATAAATAATTAAATAGATAAAATTGTTTGATGTAAATAAGTTTTTTTTATAAGGGATTTTTATTTATGTCAAATGAAGCTACAACTGAAGAACAAAAAATTGCCGAACTTCAAAAACAAGTTGATTTTCTTTCTGCACTATTAGACAGTTTACCTTTCAATGTTTTTGCAAAAAATAAAAACTTTCAGTACGTCTATAACAATGCATTTTATAACGTTTTTAATAATGTAAAACCTGGTACAATTTATGGAAAAACGGATTATGAAGTTTTCCATTCAAAAGAACTTTCAGAGAGGTATAGAGCATCCGATTTAAAAATCATTAATGAAAAAGCCTCTTTTCGCGATTACATTCCAACGCTTTCAAAAAATGAAGTTTCTTATCATGAAATTTTTAAACAACCGTTAATGATGAACAACGAAGTTCAGGGAATGGTTGGTGTTGTAATTCCCCCTGCTCCCGAAATTAAAAATCAAAATGTAGTTTATAAAGATTTTAATGATAATAGCCCTGCCATAATTTTCGATTATTTTATAGTTACTAATCAACTTGAAATTCTTAAAGATATTCCTGAATTTGATATTTTTGAAAATAACAGATTTAAAAAAGAATCAATAGTTCCAGAAGATTATCACATTATTGAAAATTTTTATGAGGAAATAAAATCTCAGCCGGCCAATATTGTTCATTTAATTAGATTTTTAAATAAAAACGGCGAAGTTGCGCTTTGTCATTTTGAATTGAAATTGTTTTACGACAAAGATATGAATCTTACAAGATTTTCTGGACTGATTAGACCGGTGAACAATGCGAATAAACGCGATGAAATATTGTCCGTTGAAATCATAAATGCTAAAAAAAGTATTTTTTCAAAAATTAGAGAATCGTATGATTTGTGTTTATATGTAAACCTTGCTTATAATCTTTACTATATTTATCAGGCAGGCAGTGTATTCAAAAATATTGTACAAGTTGGTGAATGGAATAGTTTTATCGACAATATTGTGGAGTTTTTACATCCGAGTGACTTTGGAATATTGAAGAAAATTTTTCAAACGCTTAGTGATAATCCGGAAGAAAACAATAATGAACAGATTATGTTCCGAGAGTTTAGAATTAAGGAAAATGATGGAGAATATCGTTGGAAAAAATTCGAAACTCAAAAGTTGAAAAGTACAATTGATGATTCCTTTTTGTTATTAATTTTTGATGTAAATGAAAGTGTAATTGAACGAAATAAGCGCAATGTAAGAGAAATTAATACTGAATTGATTGAAACTCTAAGTACAATTGTTGAATTTCGTGATTTGGAAAGTGGTGAACATATTTCCAGAATTAAAACGTTTACAAAAATCTTACTTAAAACTGCGCAAAAGCTAATTGAAGGTGTTGAATATACAAATGAATTAATTGAAATTATTTCGGCGGCGTCGGCAATGCATGACATTGGAAAAATTGCAATTCCGGATAATATTTTACTTAAACCAGGCCGTTTAACTGCTGAAGAATTTGAAACAATGAAAACTCATACTATTAAAGGTTGCGAAATATTGCAGACTATTCCGCAAATTCAGGAAGCAACTTATTTTAAATATAGTTATGACATTTGTCGTCATCATCATGAACGTTACGATGGACACGGTTATCCGGATGGTCTTAAAGGTGATGAAATTTCTTTGGAAGCGCAAATTGTTTCGCTCGCAGATGTTTTTGATGCTCTTACAAGTAAACGTTGTTATAAAGAGGCGTATTCTTTAGATAAAGCCGCAAAAATGATTGTAAACGGAGAATGCGGCGTTTTTTCTGAAAAAATCCTGGAATGTTTTAAATTTTCATTACCAGAAATGAAAAAGTTTTGTTTGAGCCAAACTTGTTGAAGTTAGAAATTAATCGTTCAAAAAACTATTAAACTAAAATTTACTAACCTATTTCCTGTGGAACTACAACTGTATATTTTGTCCCCTTATCAATTTCACTATCTATATGAAGTTTTCCGTGCATTTTTTCTACCAGGTACTTGGCAATTCGTACTTTAAAATATCCGCTTCAATTTTACGGCCGCTTATTTCAATAGTTACCAATCCGCCTTTTGTGCTTTTAAGCGATTCGCATAGCAAATTAATTATAATCCGTTTCAACTCTTCTACCGCACCAACTATTAAATCGGGAGTTGAAGGATCAATTTCAATCGAAATAGAATTTGCCGAATCCTTAGCAACAGGAAGCATTATGTGTCGAACATCGAAAGCAAGTTGTTTAATGCTATACTCAGCGGTTTTTAAATTCTGATTATTTGCGTGAGAGTTAAACTCAACTGCGTTATTGACTACCGAATAAATAATTTCGCCATACCCGTTAACATATTCATGTAATTCTGTCTGTGTTTCATCACCCGCCTTTAAGTCATAAGATTTATTCTTATCAAGTAATTTTCCTACAGGTTCACAAATATCTTTTACCATTTCTGAAATCAACGTTTCATTAATTTCACTCTGATAATCATATTCTCCTCTGACCGCCTCAAGTAATTCAGTTGTTTAAACCAGTCGTCTGTAATCCGGAGTTTCGAGCGACAACATCATAATCAGCAGAGAAACTGAAGATGCAAACGACATTACCATTACATTTTGAAACAAATACTGAATTACAATTGCAATCAGCGTAGTTACCATATAGGACAAAACCGGTAAACATTGTTTTAAACTGATATTATTCCTATCACGAATCAATCGAATTATAGTGAGAATAAAATAGTAGATAGGATAATAATATATAACCGTAATGAGTGGTCCATATGAAAAATAGCCATATTTACCACCTGTAAAAAGAATATTAGCAAAACAATTGGCCAGTAAACATTCCAAAATAAAAAAGAACGGAAAATATGTCATTATAAAATAGCTGACGGTTTTTTCCAGTTTTATACCCAAATACTCAACTATGTATCGATAAAATACCATTAACGTAAATGCATTCAAAAGATAATAGAACGAACACGTAAACTTCACCATTGATTTTGAAGCCCAGTACACTTCCCCAGTTAGCATCATCGAACTGAGTATGTCTACTATTGCAAGCAAAAATGAAGAATGTAATAACATAATAAACAGACGGCTACTGTACTTTTCATGTGAATAATGAGCTCTTACATATACCATTTCCAAAAACAGAATTATTACAGCCGCTAAATCGAAGTCTAAATTATATCTTGTAATCATATAAATACTCCCCTATAAATCACCACATTAGTGGCGAACCAGGATGGCGTGAATGCCTCCGTAAAGATATCTATCTAGACCTTCTTTCGTGTCTTTTATCCTTGTAATACTCTTCCTTGTCGCTGTACATTGCCTTGTCAGCTAATTCGAAAAGTTTTTCAACTGATAAATCCAGATAATCTTCACCTCTAGCAACTCCAACTGCAATAGATATTTTTTCCGAATGTTCCAGTTCACTTTTAGCAACTCTGTTTCGTATCTGTTTTATACACTCCTGAACATCATCAAGCGGTTCAGTAATAAAAATAGCAAATTCATCTCCACCAATTCTGAATGTTTTTCCATGATTTCCATACAGTTCATGAATTGCCTCTGCAGTTTTAATAATAAGTTCATCGCCTGCCATATGGCCTTTTTCATCATTTACCTGTTTAAGTCCGTTTACATCAACAATCACTATTGAAATATCACTGACAGTTCCATGATTTTTAATCTCCTCCATCATTTCAAGGAAGGCGCGCCTGTTATAAAGCCCAGTCAATGCATCAGTTTCGGAATCCGCCTTAAAAAGCAAAGTTTCTTTTTCCTGATATTTCATTGCAATGCTGATAAATATAACCATAATAACAAGGGCAATCAAAGCTGCGCAAAGATTCTTCATGATAATACTCTGCATTTCATCAGTTTTTTCAGAACTTTCTACGCACAAATACCAGTCATACTCAGGAATATACTTAATTACAAAATAACCGCCAGAACCAAAAATATCGTATTCATATTTTTGAGAAAAATCATAATTATCAATATATTGCTGAAAGAGCGGATTTATTTTTGTACCACATAAAGAATCATTTCCGGCAACTTGTATTACTCCGCTTTTATTAGCTAGAACTACCGATAATTCATATTTTTCTTCCAAACTATCTATATCTTTATTTAATGCTTCAAGAGTATGCCCTACACCACAAGCACCAAAAAAATTTCCATTTTCATCATTCATGCGAATATTGTTATATACGGTAATTCGATTCTCGTTCGCTTGATCATTATCTACATTAAGTTCCATTTCTTTGTTGCTTGATTTAAAATTCGAATACCAGCTATCATCTTCGCCTTTTAAATCCAGAACTTTCATTCTTCCATATTCAGTAAAATATTCCCGCGTACAATCAATAACAAGAAAAGCCGTGTCATATCCAAACTGTTTCTTCAATCCGTCAAGATAATGGCCTACGTATAAAGATGCTTCTTCATTTGAATAAGTATCTCTATCGTTAATAAAATCTTTGATAAATGAATTGTTAATTGTCTTTGAAATGCTGACCGAATCCGAAAAGGAATCCGTAATATCTTTCTCTACTTCTCCAATAAAAAGCTGAGCCTCTTTTGAACTGCTTTTTTCAAAAAGATTGCTAAGCGAAATAATTGAACTAAAAGTAGAAACACCAAAAGAAATTAGTATTACTGCGGTTACAATTAATACTACCGTTCGAGTTCTCATATTCTCCCCTTAATAATGATTACACTTTTTCTGATGTTAATGTCTACTATTATAACATATGTTTTAAACTATAAAGAAAAAACAAATGATTTCAATCTAATAAAATGATAAATATTTTCAATTGTATTTTTCACCGCTCATTCATATAATCACCCTATGAACAAAAAGCTTTTATCAATCTTCTTATCAACTTTTTTAATTTTTCCGGTTTTTTCAGATTCAAATACAACTGATTTTATGAATTATCTGCAATCCCCAAACAAGTTTTACGATTTTTACAATGCAAAGTTTTCGCCAAATCTTATGGAAAAAATTCAGATGTTTGAAGGTCCAGGTCAGATTTTTCTGGAAGGATATGATGAAACTTCTGGTTATAAAAATCATGTTTTGACAGCAGAAGAAGAAGCTTTGTTCCAGGAATATTTTTCTTATCTCCCAGATTATTTGCAGCAAACGATTTTGGATAAAGTTCTTGCAATCTATTTTATTGATGGAATGTGTTACGGCGGATTAACTGACTGGTGTTTTAATGAAAATGGAAACAGCAGATATTGTATTCTCTATTTTAATATAGCAACTTTTCATACAACGCTGTCAAAGTGGCTGGAAACCCGCGATAATACTTTGTTTTTTGATGAAGATGCTGAAAATCGATTTGTAGTAGAATGCAGTGATGCATACATGGGATTTTTGCAGTGTTTTATTCACGAAGCAGTTCACGTTTATGATTATATAAACCTTATTTCTGAAACAAAACTTGAAGAAAAGAAATCTGAGTTTGTTGAAATCTGGAAAAATCAGTCACAAACTCAGCCAAAATATTCATCGCCAATTTTAAGTAAGATTGCTTTTTACGGATTTGGAGATCAAACTTCTGTAAAAAATGGTAAAAAACTTCTCGATTATCTTTCAAAATCTCCTTTTGTAACGTTTTATTCTGCAAAAAATGTTTTTGATAATTACGCAGAGGAAATTACAATGCCTTATCTTTATAATCAGTTTGGAATTAACTATAAAGTAAAGTATTTGAAAAATGGAAAAGTTGCCGCTGAGTATAATTTGGCAGAAAAAGTTACCTTAGAATAAAAAATGTATTATCAAAAACTTTTTTAATTGCTGTATAATCATCAATATGACAGATAAATATTACAATACAATTTTCAAACGAAAATCTTTTCATCTTTTCAGGAATGTCGGTTCAGATAAAATATCTTCTGAAGAACTTAGTGGAATTGAAAAAGCTTACGCTGGTTTTGAAGCACTTTATCCGGAAATTAAAACTGCAATCAGAATTGTTCCAGCCGCAAAAGTTAATTTTAAGCGGGATGCTGAATACTGCATTTTGATTTACAGCGAAAAAAAGGATAATTATTTGATGAACGCCGGTTTTATCGGTGAACAGCTTGATTTGTACCTTGTGGCAAATAACATTGGAAGCTTGTGGTTTGGAATTGGAAAACCAGATGAACCACAGTACAACGGCTTGGATTTTGTAATCATGATTGCAATTCGAAAAATAAATGATGAAACCAAGTTTAGAAAAGATATGTTCAAATCAAAACGAAAACCACTTGAAGAAATATGGGAAGGTGAAACTTTAGGAATTGCCGAAATTGCACGTTTTTCTCCAAGTGCCTGCAATACTCAACCGTGGTTTGTAAAAAATGAAGGCGAAAAACTTACAATTTTCAGATACAAAAAACCAGGCAAACGTGGAATTATGCCGGCAGCAAAAGTTTCTTATAACAATAGAATTGATGTTGGAATCTTTTTGTGCATCCTTGAAATTTGCATGGCAAAAAACAATATTAAATTTAGCAGAACCCTTTTTGTAGATGATGGTGATGACCGTGAGTTTACAAAAAATGCGGAGTATGTTTTATAGGATTACTTTACTCAATAAATAAAGCAGTTCCGCCATCTACAATATATGTGCCGTGAGTGTAAATTCCAGAGCCGCCTGTGCTGTAAACAATTTTACCTTCAGGAATTTCTACACAGCATTTTCTATCAGCAGGATTGATAATTACAGTTATAGATTGATTCTGGAAGCTTCTTTTATAAACAAGAGGATAGCCAACCTGCAGAAAATCAATTTCACCATAACTTTGTAAAGCCGGATTACTGTTTCTAAATTGAATGAGGTTGTGAATTTCGTTCCATAAAGAAGATTTATCATTTTCCTGTTCCAAAACTGTCGGTCGATCTGCTGACGAATCCTGTGGGACATAAAGCTTCTGTTCTTCTGCCGTACTAAAGCCACAGTTTTTTGAATTATCCCACTGCATTGGAGAACGCGAACCAGTTCTTCCATATCCGCCTTCTTTTGAGACAAGATTTTCTACATAACGCATACCAATTTCATCACCATAATAAATAAATGGTGCGCCCGGCATACTTAAAAGAAATGCAAAGGCAATTTTCATTTCTTCCTGCGACAAAGAACGTGCAAGTCTGTCCATATCGTGATTACCAGAAGGAATGCAAATCAAACCTTTTCGCTCTGATTTTTCATAATTTTCTATATATTTATTCACAAAATCGTAAATGTTGCCTTCGCCGCGTTTAGAAAAATATGGTTCTTTACAACGGAAAAGATCATTGTAATGAGAAGGACCAAAATGAAGCAGAAAATCCATGTGGAACCCGCCTTGTAAAGATTTGTCTGGTTCTCCCCATTCACTGACCATTGCGGCATAAGGAAATTTTTTGTCCAAAAATGTACGCACCTTTTTCCAAAGAGCAATAGTTCCTTTTCCATCTTCATCATGTTTTACAAGACTGCCGGCCATATCAACACGGAATCCATCACATCCCAACTTAAGCCAGAAAGCCATTATATTCATCATTTCATTTAAAGTTGATTTAGGGCCTTCATCGATTCTTTAAACCATGGATGTTCAATAGAAGTGTGACCGGGAACTAGATCCAAAAGAACATGCATATCAAGCTGGTGGGCTTTTTCAAAAAGTTCTTTTATATCATCATTTGTTCCATAACGCGGCGCAACTTTGTAATAATCACGAACATCATAGCCCGCATCACCAAAAGGCGAATCAAAACACGGATTTATCCAGATGGCATTACAACCCAATCGCTTAATGTAATCAAGCTTTGAAATAATTCCCTTAAAATCGCCAATTCCATCTGCATTAGAATCCATAAAACTCTGCGGATAGATTTCATAAAAAACTGCATTTTTAAGCCATTCTGGATTTGTACTCATGTTTACCTCTATGATTATTATACAACGGAAAATATTTATTTAAAAAAAATAGAGTTTATAAATAAATAATTGTATAATTAATACATCAATCTAAGAGAGGATTTTATGATGAAGAAAAAAATAATTTTGTTTTTGATTATTACATGCGCTTTTTTATGTACAGCTAATGCGGCTTCAAAGAAAAAAGCATCTGATGAAGCAAAGCAAATTATTGGAACATGGGTAGAAGATCCAAACCGCGTTGGTAATAAAGAAATTGGCCACTGGAATAAAGACGGTTCATTTGCTGCCGAAGTTTACACACAGGAAGGTGTTTTAACTGAAACTGATGCTGGTACCTGGTGTATTGAAGATGGACTTCTTAAATTAACAATTACAGAACTTGGCGGCGACTGGAATGGCGGAAAACTTGAACCTTGTGATCCTTTGATAATGTACTACAAATTTTCTGTAACAAAAAACAAATTACATACTGAACGTGTAAAACGTGTGATGAACGGTGCTGAAGAAACATTTAATCCAGGTCCAGAAGATAATTACGTAAGAAATTAAATCTTTCCACTCCGGCGGCAAAGGTTATGGCAAAGCACTTTTAACAAAGCTTGCACAGATTGCTGTTGAACGTGGATGCGGCCGTCTTGAATGGTGGTGCCTGGATTGGAATCAGAAAAGCATAGACTTTTACAAATCAATGGGCGCTGTTCCAATGTCCGACTGGACAGTTTACAGAATTGCCGGGGAAACTTTACAGAAGCTTGGGAAAAAATAGAAGATTTAAATAAGTTTTGATTACTGATTTTGAAAATTACGGGTTAACTCAGTGTGAGTGCTCAAAAAACCCGTAAATTGTCTGAAAACAAGGGAAACTTTTTGAAGAAAATTTGAAAATTACGGGTTAACTTGGATTGAGTGATGGAATAACCCGTAATTTTTTTAAAAACTTGGAATTATTTTGTGGTAACTCATGAAATTTACGGGTTAACTCAGTGCGGATGCTTAATTAACCCGTAAATTATCTGAAAACAAGGCCATTATTTATGTAAACCATGAAATTTTACGGGTTAACTCAGTGTGAGTGCTCAAACAACCCGTAAATTGTCTGAAAATTAAGGAAATATTTATATAAAACAAGGGAAATTACGGGTTATAATTACGTTGGTGCTTTGTAGAACCGTAAATTGCAGAGAAAGGTAAACATTTATAAAGGGAACGCCCTGGGAGAAAAAAATGCTGACAATATCAAACGGAGATATTACAAAATCAAAAACAGACGCGATTGTAAACGCGGCCAATTCCAGTTTGCTAGGTGGCGGCGGTGTTGACGGCGCAATTCACAGAGCAGCAGGCCCGGAACTTTTACGCGAATGCCGAACATTGAACGGTTGCAAAACCGGTGAAGCAAAAATTACCGGCGGCTACAATCTTCCGGCAAAACACGTAATCCACACAGTTGGCCCAATTTATTTTCAACATTCACAAGAAGAATCAAAAAGGCTTCTCCAAAACTGCTACAAAAATTCCATGGAACTTGCAATTCAAAATAACTGCAAATCTATTGCTTTTCCATTAATCAGCGCGGGCGTTTACGGTTATCCAAAAGAAGAAGCGCTGGCCGTTACCGTAGAAATTCTTTCACAATACAAAGACTCCATGGAATTAAGCATTGTTCTTTTTGATTCAGAAGCCTTTGAAATTGCAAAAACAAAGTTTACTTCCCTAATATAACGCAACTAAAAACGAACATTTCTTCTATTTTAATGTTACTTTTGGTTGGTTGTTTTCTGCACAACTACACGTTACAATTTTATTACTTGTTAGATAAATTATAATTTGACAACTAAAAAGGAGACGTGTTACTTAAATGGAAACAGTTGAAAGAAAAAGATGGATTGACAATTTGCGCTGGATAACAATTTTAGTCGTTGTTATTTTTCATGTGTTTTATTACTACAACAACATTGGAATTTGTGCTTTGTGGTTCTGCCATGTTCTGTTTTTTGCCTGCTGTGTTCTTGCCCTGCTCAAATTGATTGATAAAAAAGGACGATTGGAAGCGTTAGGTGAAAAATCAAATATTTTTGTAGCCGCTGCTTTTGTAATTTTGATGATTGGTGCAAGCCGGGTTTTAAACATCAAAATGATTCCAACTTATCGCTTTGGATACGACACAATGGCATTCCTTCTCGGCTACTATGTTTTCAGTAGTGAAAAACTTCTTGCTCAGCTTAAAAAGTTTGGCTGGATTTGTCTTTTGATTGGAATAAGTTTCGGCGTTATTTATTTCAAGAAATTCTACGGCATCTGCTATTCAGATTTAGAAGTTCAAAACAACTGGATTTCAATTGTTCATGCGTGGTTTACAATGATGGGAATTCTTGGAATTGCGCAGACTGTTTTTGAGTTTGAAAATAAGTTTTCTAAATATATGGGGACCTGCAACTGGGGCATTTACGTTAATCACATTTTAATCATGCTGATTTTGAATACATTGCTTAAACCAGCCGTTCCAAATCTTCCAATCGCGGTTGTTTATTTGATAGAATTATTTGTGACTTTGCCGGTAAGCATTGCGATGTGGGAAATCTGCAAAAGAATTCCTGTTTTGCGTTATGTTCTTTACGGGATTAAAAAGGTACGAATAAATTAAATGTACATTTTATAGTAGAAGTCTAAAACTTACGCGAGGGAAGGAAGCAGTTGCCGGCAGGGCTTGAAAGGCGGAAAGATAGTTTCCTTGCCGACTTTCAGGCCCAGCGACGCTAGCTAGCGGTGCCGGAAACTGCTTACTGACCGGAAGTAAGTTTTAGAGATTGTAAGATTAATGTGCATTTAATTTTAAACATACATTTAAATTTAACGGTGGAAAAATGCTTAAAGAAAATATCATCAACCTGCGAAATTCGTTTGGATATTCGCAGGAAGAAGTTGCAGAAAAAATTGGGATTTCGCGACAAGCGTATGCAAAATGGGAAAAAGGCGAAACAATTCCTGATATAGAAAAATGTGCCGAGCTTGCAAAAGTTTACAACACAACGCTCGACCGCCTTTACAAAGAAATGGAAGTTCCAGAAGGCCTTGAAATGCTCGAAGGAACTTTACCGCCAAATCCAAAAGGTAAACATATTTTTGGAACAGTCACAATGAACGAAAAAGGACAGATTGTAATTCCAAAAAAAGCACGCGAAATTATGGGTTACAAACCTGGCGAAAGTCTTTTAGTTTTAGGTGATGAATCAAACGGACTTGCCATATTACGCACAAAAGATTTTATATCCGGAGCATTTGCTGCAATTAAAGAAGCGCGCAAAAAGGGAGAATAAAATGATTGTAACTAGCCCATCTTTTACAAACAACGGAAACATTCCAGTAAAGCATACAGGTTTTGGCGAAGATAAATCTCCAGAATTCAAAATCTCCGAAGCTCCTGAAAAAACCGCCTCTTTTGCAATTATTCTTGATGACCTTGATGTACCTTGGGCAAAAAATTTCAATCACTGGATAATCTGGAACATACCGAAAACGCAAATTATCCCAGAAGGATTACCTGCCGGCGGAAAAATTACATCTCCAATAACTGCCACTCAAGGAAAAGCCTGGGGAAAAAAAGTTTACCGCGGTCCAAAACAGCCGTTTTTCATCAAAAAAGAACACCGTTATGTCTTCTATTTTTATGCGCTCGATACCTTTTTAGACATTTCAGAAAATTCAAATAAAAAGGCACTCAAAAATGCCATGCAAGGTCACATAATTGCCGAAACACAAATTTGCGGAAGATTTAAACGGAATTCTCGTTTGTAATATATAACAATTTATAATCGATGAAGGTCGTCATACACACGCCCAATGCAATAAAAGTATGATCTCCTATTCGTTTTTTCCATCAAAGGTTTTGTAAAATTCCTTATTATGACCGCGAAAATAATCAAGCAGAATATTTGTATCAACTAAAAATCATAATGTGCTGATTCTCTTTAATTCGTTAGTTGATTTTTCATCAACATTGATTAGGACCGTAGTTTTTTATTTCGTTGCAAATCAGTTTGAAAGAATATAAAATAATATTAAATTGAAAATTATGAAAAAAGTTTGTTTGTTTAGTTTAATATTATTCATCTCCTTCTCTCTTTTTGCAGAAATTAAAATTTCTACACAGAAAATAGCCCCTGGTCTTCATTATTCAATTGATTCTTCAGTTAATGTACGAAGTGAACCATCTCTTAAATCAGACAAAATAGGAAAAGTAAATCTTGGAGATAAAGTTACCGTTTTGGAAAAAACAGAAGTTTATTTTGAATCTGAAGGAATTTACGATTGTTTTTACAAGGTAGAATGTAGTTTTGGGACTGGATATATGTTTGGCGGATACATTTCTGATAATGCCGACAATTTAGTTTTTAATGGAAAAGAACAGGTTTATTTTGATAAAAAATATGATTATTTACTTAGTATTCCATACGAAATTTCTATTGATTTTGCATCAAATTTGAAAGAAGAAGATAAAGATGTTTTAAAAAAGCATTATTTTATGACCGGAGATTCTGATTATCTAGATTTTGTGGAATATGCGGATGAAGCGTTAACGATGGAAATTTTTATCCGTCTTGAAAAAATACTTAAAAATGCAAGCGAAAAAGTTAAACAAATTGAAAAATCGTTTTCTAAAGTGACGTTTTTTACAAAGGAAAATGCAAAAATAATCCAAAAGGAATGTATTTATAGCAATATTTCAAAAGCTTCTATTATAAAGGATCAATTTTCAAATTATTCATTCATCGCTTTGAACATTAAGGAAATAGAAGAACCGCATTATGCAGAAGCAACAGATTTTTATACTTTCCAAAATGGACAGTTTGTAAATAAGCGAAGATTTGCAACGTATGCCCGAGATGGTGGTTATCAATCGGAAAATTCTTTTGTATTTCCGAGTGATAATGGTGGAAAGAAAAATACTGTTCAAATAACTGGAAAATACCTTTCTGGAAATGAAGTTACAGAAGAGTATGATGTAAAAACTGTTTGGAATGGCAAAGATTTTGTTGATAGTAAGTAAAAGCGTATGAAAATCTATATTGACTTTGATGATGTAATTTGCGAAACGGCGCGGTATTTTGTAAAGCTGGCAAAAGAACTTTTTGGAATTGATTTGCCGTACAGCGAAGTGCAGTTTTTTAATTTGCAAAAAGTTTTTAATTTGGATGATTCTCAATATGAAGAACTGATGAAAGCCGGTCATGTTCCGGAAACTTTGCTTGCATACAAAGAAACTCCAGGTGCTTCTGAAACAATCAACAAATGGATTGATGAAGGTAATGAGGTTTTTGTTATTACCGGACGCCCTTTTGATTCTTACGAACCATCGCGCAAGTGGCTTGATGAGCATAATCTTTCCCGCGCTCCACTTTTCTGCGTTGATAAATACGGCCGCGAAAATTATGTTCAAAAGTGGACCTATAGTCTGACGCTGGACGATTTTTACAAAATGGATTTTGATTTTGCAGTTGAAGATTCACCATCAGCGTTCGAACATCTTCTTCATTTTCCAAAATGCCAGATCGCTGTGTTTAACCGTCCGTGGAACAAATCCGCAAATCTTCCTTCCATCAGCTTTACCCGCTGCGAGGGCTGGGAACAAATAGACCAATTGTTAAAAAAGGAGCGATGCAAAAAATGATAACTAACAGAATTGATTTATGGAAAGACGGTGAATACACATACCGTGCAGCTTACGGATTTAAACCAAATATTAGAACATATATTCACGAAGATGGAAAAGACCGCCCAAATCTTCTTGTAATTCCTGGCGGCGCTTATTGTATGGTTTGTCCACCGGAAGGCGAATTCATTGCAAAAGCCTTTTACGAAAAAGGAATGAACACTTTTGTACTTACTTACACAACAGATATTACAACTGCCGTTCCGCTCATGAAACAGCCGCTTATGGATGCTTCACGTGCAATTCGTGCCGTTCGTAAAACAATGTTCGATATGAACGGTTCAAACAATAAAACTTTTGTTGCAGGATTTTCTGCAGGCGGCCACCTTTGTGCAAGCTTAGCAACACATTATATGGATTGCCCGGAAACTTCTGCCAGCTACAAAGATTTTTCTAACCGTCCGGACGGAGCAGTTCTTGGCTACCCTGTAATTTCGTTTGGAAAGTACGCAGAATCATTTACAAGACTGAACATTGCAGGTCCAAATCCAACTCAGGAAACACTTGATTATTTTTCGCTCGAAAAGGCAGTTACCGCCGACACAGTTCCTTGCTTTATCTGGCATACCGCACCAGACGGCCTTGTTCCAGTTCAGAACAGTCTGATGTTTGCACAGGCATTAAAAGAAAATAACATTCCGTTTGAACTTCACATTTTTAGTCACGGCGACCACGGCTTAAGTCTTGCAAACGAACCATTTTTCAAAGGCAATTTTGGCGGCGATTACGTTTTGGAACAGCTTAATCTTTCTGTTGCCGCAGTTAAAAATGGCACCGCCGTCGACATCACCCCACAGCGCACCGAAGAACTAAAAAAGCAGTTCCCAGATGAACCCCAAGATCCTCCGTCCTACCCACCAAAAGACCCAAAAGATTACGAAGACGTAGCCCAATGGCCGGATATGGCAATGAAGTTTATGGAAGGGATTAAATAGAAGGGCGTTCCCTGCTTTCAGCAGGTCGGCAGTTCCGCAATTCCGCTATCGCTCCAGCCTCCTCAGGAAACTACGTTTCCTTGCGGTGGCCGCCTTCGGCGTTGCTCCATTGCCTAACGCGAGTTGGCAACGTTACTAAGACCGAAGTTGGGGTTATCTTTAAGGTATTCAAGTGAAGGATGTAATGATAACAAAAATTGACTTTTATCAATTGTATCTTCTTTTCCATTTACAAACCGTATAATTTTCCAAGTAGATTTATCAAGAATTGGCAAATAAAAAATGTGTTCTGTTTTCTTTGAAGCTTCTTTGTAACAGGCTTTTATTGCAAGAATTTTTCTTTTATATTCTTCTTCATCAATATTAACTGAAGAAGATTTATTCACACTTTTTACTTCAAAAATATGAATTTTTCCAGATTTATCTTTCATCACAAAATCAGGATAAGACGAATGTATGCCATCAAGATAATATTCATATTTAATTTCTGAATTAAGTGGAAAGTTTTTCCCCCACAAAAATCTTGAATCTTCAAATAGTGCATTATTATTTTTAGTCGTCTTTTCAATTGAATTAGAACGAATGTCTTTTAGAAGTTCAGCCCATTTTTTTTCCGCTTCACTGTCAAAAGAAAAATCTGTTTCATGGTCTTTTCTACACCAAACCCAGTCATCCAAAGTAAGATTATTTGTATTTTCCATAAAGCAACTTTCTGCAGGGAAAGCAACATCATCACAAACAATCATACTTTTTTCATAATCACAAATATACTTTTCATAAGAAGATTTTATAGAACCCAAATGTTCTGAAAATAAAGTCCATTTCCTGAAATTATCAGCATAATCATAACAGAAGTTTTGAATCTCATTGTCTTGTTTTAAAAGTTGCTGATATAAAATAAAAATGGATGGATGAGTTAAATTGTCATCTTTAAGCTCATCTACAAATTCCTGCAAATGATGTTTTTTTCCAGACGATATTGACTGTAATTTTACAGGCTTAACACGGAATTTATTTTCAATTTCAAAATCTGCATAAAGATTAACTTGTTTTGGAGAATGTTCATCTTTTGGAATGATTCCCCAAATCCATGCAGTACAGGCAAGATGTTTTGCTTCTCCACTTAATGTTTCAAAATCCAGTAATCGCGGATTTCTTCGCACTCGCCCCATAACCTGTTCATCAAGTTGTTTACTTTTAGAATCACGAATCTGATAAAGCATACAGGCACGTGGAATGTCCCAGCCTTCGGAAATGACCATTTTGAAAATGATTACAGAAATTGTAGAGCCTTTTTCTTTCATGTAGTCTTTCCATTTTGAAACAGGAAGTTTTTTTAATCCGTTGTCGTTCGTTTCTCCACCTTTGTCATTTATGTAAACCCATTTCAAATCTTGATGATTTTCCAGTGCCGGCTTGATGTTGTTTTTAAGTTCTTCTTCAGCTTTGTCCTTGTTGGAAATCTGAATAATAAAACAGGGATTTACTTCAAGAAGATTAATGTAGTTCTTCCTAATTTCTTCAAATTTATCTAAAGCGTCATTCAGGCTATCGTTATCATTGCACTGTTCCACGGATTTTATAAGCTTTGCATTTTCTGCATCAGTGTTGGAAATTTCT
>JAZLFF010000035.1:0-3375 GCA_045615645.1 Treponema sp. | reverse complement strand
GCTTCTCCGTTTTTTTTGCTTAGAGAAACGTTGCTCTTTCTAAAAAAGTGAAAAAATCCACAAAAAATATAAAGAATTTGAACCAAAAAGTTGCACCGAAAAAACACTTGAAGACACCAAGAACTTGAGACCAAGTTCTAACTCAATAGAAGTTTGCCCGTGTTTTTTATAAAAAACCGAGCAAACTTCTATTGAGCGGTGGGATACATCCCCCCGGCCCCCCTTGCCTATGCCGTTCCGAAAGCGCGGGCAAATGAAACCTTCCCCAAAAGGAAGTTTTCACCGCTTTTTTTCTCCACTTCATAGCCACCAAAAGGCTCTGCCCTTTGGAAACCCGAGAAGGGCAACGTTGCCCTTTCTAATCCTCCGCCAACAAGACTCTGTCTTTTTGGATTATCTGCCAAAGACCGATGTTCTCTGGACTCTTTATTATTTTTTTACATTTTCTTAACAATTTTTACATTGGAACTTAACACAACTCCTGTAGATTTAGGACATCTTAATAAAGAGATTAAAATCTCAAGGAGTTATTATGAAAATCAATCTACAGAAAATGATTCTTGGAGCAATTTTGGCTACATCGATTTGTTCGGTTTATGCTGCTCCAAAATTTAACAGCAAGAAATCAATTACAGTTTTGAGTCGGGAAGATGGATCTGGAACGCGGGGTGCTTTTATTGAACTTTTTGGTATTGAAAAAAAAGATACATCAGGTAAAAAAGTTGATTACACAACAGATGAAGCAGCCATTACAAATTCCACAGCAGTAATGCTAACAAGTGTTGCTGGTGACAGTTATGCAATCGGTTATGTTTCTTTAGGTTCATTGAACGATTCTGTAAAGGCCGTAAAAATTGATGGTGCCGATGCCACAGTTGCCAACATCAATAATGGCTCGTACAAAATCAGTCGTCCATTTAATATTGCAGTAAAAGAAGGTCTGACCCCAGTTGCCCAGGATTTTGTAAACTTTATTATAAGCGATGAAGGTCAGAAAATTATCGTAGCCAACAAATATATCAAAATCCAGAATACAAAGGCTTATGCTTCAAACAAAGCAAGCGGAAAAGTTGTAGTTGCAGGTTCATCTTCAGTTTCTCCAGTTATGGAAAAGTTGATTGAAAGTTACAAGACCGTAAATCCAAATGCAAAAATTGAACTTCAGACTTCTGACAGCACAACAGGAGTTACAAATGCTATCAACGGAACTTGTGATATTGGAATGGCCAGCCGCGCCCTCAAAGACAGCGAAAAAGCAAAAGGTGTTCAGGAAGTTACAATCGCCATCGATGGAATTGCAGTAATCGTAAATAAAGCAAACCCAGTTGAAAATATGACAAAAGCTCAGGTAGAACAGATTTTTACAGGAAAAGTTTTTAAGTGGGTAGATGTTAAATAACTATTTATAATTCATTTTTGGACCTTCAGCGCTTTAATCTGGAGGTCCTTTTTTTTACAAAAACTTTACAGAATCTTCTCAGGAAATTTACAAAGGTTTTATAAAGTAAGAACATGAAAATTAAAGAGAAATTGTGGGAAATTATTTTTCTTCTGGCAGCAGGCTTTAGTATTCTTGCTGTTCTACTTATCTGTCTGTTTTTATTTGCAAATGGAATTCCTGCTATGCACAAAATTGGGCTTACAGAATTTTTGTTTGGAACTAAATGGAAGCCGGGAAATGATCTTTATGGCATTTTCCCAATGATTGTAGGAAGTCTTTATGTAACTGCAGGGGCTATTATTGTTGGTGTTCCTATCGGCCTTATGACTGCTGTTTTTTTATCTAAGTTTTGCCCTGTCTGGCTGCATAAAATCTTAAAACCGGCAATTGATTTACTCGCCGGGATTCCAAGTGTTGTTTACGGATTTTTCGGGCTTATGGTGATCGTGCCAGCGGTCAGAAATGTTTTTGGAGGAAACGGTTCATCTATTCTTACTGCAAGCCTTCTTTTAGGCATGATGATTTTACCTACAATTATTTCTGTTTCGGAAAGTTCATTGAATGCAGTTCCTGGAAGCTACTATGAAGGAAGCCGTGCTTTAGGTGCTACCCATGAACGAAGTGTGTTTATGACAATGTTACCGGCAGCTCGCTCCGGAATTATGGCAGGAATTATTCTTGGAATTGGTCGCGCTATTGGTGAAACTATGGCCGTAATTATGGTTGCAGGAAATCAGGCCAGAATCCCAGATTCAATTTTGAAAGGTGTGCGAACTCTTACAGCAAACATTGTCATAGAAATGGGGTATGCAACGGATCTTCATCGTGAAGCACTGATCGCAACAGGTGTGGTTTTGTTTGTTTTTATATTGCTGATTAATCTAAGTTTTAATCTTATTAAAAATAGAGGTAAGAGATGAGTATTTCAAAAAATATAAAATCAGGATTTGTTCGAACTTCTGTTTATTTATGTGCAGGCCTCACCCTGGCGGTTTTGCTTTTTATGATTGCTTACATTCTTGTAAAAGGCGTGCCATTCTTGCGAAGCGAGTTGTTCAGCTGGCAGTACACTTCGGAAAACTGTTCGGTTGTGCCAGCACTGGTGAACACTTTGCTCATGACGGTGATGGCTTTGTTGCTGGCGGTACCCCTAGGAATCGGAAGTGCAATTTATCTTGTGGAGTATGCTGGGAAAGGCAACCGGTTTGTAAAAATTGTGAGAATGACAACAGAAACTTTAACAGGGATTCCTTCTATTATTTACGGACTTTTTGGAATGCTTTTATTTGTTGGATTTTTGCACTGGGGCTATTCCTTAATGGCGGGCGCTGCAACTGTGGCAATCATGATTTTGCCTACGATTATGCGTACTACGGAAGAAGCTTTGCTTTCCATTCCAGATTCGTTCCGGGAAGGAAGCTTTGGCCTAGGGGCTGGGAAACTGCGGACGGTATTTAGGATTATTTTACCAAATGCTGTACCAGGTATTTTAAGCGGTATTATTCTTGCAACTGGGCGTGTGGTTGGTGAGACTGCTGCACTGATTTACACTGCGGGAACAGTTGCTCAAGTGCCTGCAAATATTATGGGCTCCGGACGAACTCTTGCAATTCATATGTATGTTTTGAGTTCCGAAGGGTTGCATACTGGCCAGGCGTTTGCTACGGCAGCGGTGTTATTGACAATGGTTATTGGAATAAATGGGCTGGCAAATTTAATAGCAAGGAAAATCAAAAGGTAGGTTAAAAAATGAATAAAATAGAAATAAAAAATCTTGATTTATATTACGGCAGTTTTCATGCACTTAAAAATATAAATCTTGAAATTCCTGAAAATAAAATTACAGCTTTTATCGGACCTTCAGGTTGCGGTAAATCTACATTGCTAAAATCTATCAATCGCATGAACGATATGGTGGAAGGTTGCCGGATTGA
>JAZLFF010000034.1:0-7987 GCA_045615645.1 Treponema sp. | reverse complement strand
TTGCACTTGTAACAGCCATAGCAGAAGTAGCGGCATATCTTTCGCCGTCACCTGTAAGTTTTACATAAATATACTTATTTCCATCAGCAGCGGTAAGTGTATAAGTTGCACCAGTAGCACCACTAATTGCAGTAGGTTCTGTTTCATCACTTGTATCTGCTCTGTACCACTGGATAGTAATATAATTTCTGTCTGCACTTCTTCCATTATACAATGCAGTTATAGTTTCACCTTCAACAAGGTTTCCACTAATTCCAGCATTTTCAGCTGTCATTGGAGAAAGGTTTCTTACAACAGCACTTGCAGTAACTGTACTTCCTTCAGAAATCTGAACTTCAACTCTAATCTGGTAACTTCCTACTTTAACTGTATTTCCAACCAAATGCGAATAATTAAATGTATTAGTAGTTTCTGTCTGAAGTTCAGTATCAACATACCATTTGTAAGAAGTATATGGATTATTTTGAACTATGATTTTCTTATTTTCTGTATCATTTACAAGAACAAATGGATTTCCATTATCAAAGAGAACTTCTATTGCAGCATCTCCAAGTCTCATTACTGGAGTTGTTGCGACAACTGTGGCTGTTCCTTCATAATCACATTCACTGTCAGGATTTGCTGTAATTACAAGAGAAATAATTTCAATGCCATCTTCTTCCACAAGTTTATATGTTTTTTCTGTTGCACCTTCAATTGCATCATCACCTCTATACCACTGGTAAGTAACATTGGCAAGAACATCTTCGTCAGTAGCAGAACCATCAGCTGTTTTATAATCTGCAGTTAATGTTTTGCCTGTTTTAAGGATTCCGCTAAATGACAGCTTTGCATTTTCAAGAGGAACTTTTATCCATTTTGCATAAAGAATAACATTATCGCGCACATCAGCAAGTTGTGTAACTGGATTTCCTAAAAGTTCTTTGTTGTTATACCAGCCGCCAAATGTTTTTAAGCTATCCTTACCAATATCATTTGCTTCTGGTAATGTAATTTCAGAAAAACGTGTACAGCTTGTTTGTAAAACAATTCCTTCCTGCAGTAATTCTGTCTTAAAGTTTTTATAAGTAATGCTGTAAATATCATTTCCATCTAATTCAAGAGGGCTAACAGGACTGCTTGTTTTATCTTTTACAACATTGATTAAAGCTGTATGTTCTGCAAGTTTTAAGTTGCCATTATAAAGAGTAAAAGCAATTTTGTAAGTTCCAGCCAAAACTTCATTTTTTACATAAGTTCCCTGCTTGTTTAAAAGGGCAATATTTACATTTTCTTCTACAACTGTGCCGTTATATTTTGTAAGTTTAGCTTTTACAGTTGTTACGTTATCATCTATAACTTTAATTCCAATGCTGATATTGCCTTTTTCATTGGTCTGTGCCTCATAGTTGTCGTTAGTTTCTGCCAGCACAAACTTTAATGTAACAGAATTAGTAACTCCAGCCCTTAATGTTTCAACTGTAACGGCTTCGTAACCTAACTGACCGATTTTTGCAGTTGCTTCAAAAGTTAATCGTTCACCAGCAGGAATATCTACATAAGTTTCCAACTCACTGATTTTTTTACCATCTTCATCTGCCATAATTTCTACAGCAGCAGCATTTGCTTTTTTGTAGGTAATTTTAGTAATAAGCAGATCATCGTTTATTTCTACAACAGGTAAAATATTTCTAGATTGTTCATCTAATGAAAAACTTACGGTTGTAGTTTTAGTACTGTTTTTTAAAGATAAAGTTAAATTATCAAACGAACAAGATGTCTCAAATCCTGCTATTAACAGTAAACCAAATAACGAAATTAATGTTGATTTTATTACATTGTTCAACTGTTTAATTTTTGTTTGCATAGTTTTATTTCTCCTATTAAGTTCTTACTACATGTGTTGCCAAATTTTATGAAGCATTTTCATAAATTTGGCATAATATTTTTAACTAAGTTATTACTAAGTTTAGAATATGATTATGTACCCTCCCTAGATGAAGAAAGCTTAGTTACAATAGCACTGGCAGAAACTGTACTTTCTTGTTCAATCTTTACTTCTACTGTAATCTTATAACTTCCAGGTTCTGCATCTTCACTTACAAGACTTGAATAATCAAAAATGCCTGTTGTTGTATCTTGCAATTTGTTATCTATATACCATTTATAGGTATAATTACTGTTACCACCTACAACTTCAATTGTATGCAAGTTTTCATCTTTGTTATCTACTATTTTGAGAACAAAAGGATTTCCTGCTTCAAGAGAAATATCAAATGCAGCATTTCCTATACCTCGAACCGCCGTTGCACATGTTATTTGCGCACTTCCTTCATATTCACTGTCAGGTTTTGCTGTTATAACTAATTTTATGTAACGGTTTGAATCTTCTTCTGTGATTGTGTATGTTGGAGCATTAGCCTGTGGAATTGGTTCATCATCTCTGTACCACTGGAAAGTAACATTATTAAGAACATGATCATTAGTTGTAACGCCATCGTTCATTTTGTAATCAGCAGTTAATATTGCATTAGTTTTAAGTTCACCTTTGATTTTAAGTTTTGCATCTACAAGAGAACGCTTAACCCATTTTGCATAAAGAACTACATCGCTACTTACATTACTTAACTGTGTAATTGGTTCTCCAGCAAAATCTGGAGTTGTATACCAGCCTGACAAATACTTGATTACTGATTCTGAAATATCAGAATCTACTGGCAATTTGATTTTTCCAAAACGAGTACATTTTTCCGAAATCACTACTCCGGTAGCAAGCTGTTCCCGTTCAAGATTTTCGTAAGTAATTGTGTAAACTTGGTTCAATTGTTGAATATCTATACTAGCTTTACTTGGTAAATCATTAGCAATATTAATATAGTCGCTGTATACGCCTAAATGACCAACAATTGAATCTTCACCGTAGAATTTAAATGTAATAATGTAAGTTCCAGTTTTAACAGATTTCTTACAAAGAACTTTTCCATTTGAATCAGGAATTAAATTACCAGAAATACCTGTTGGGATTCCGTCTACAGTAGTCAGTTCATAGTTTACTTTTTTCACAGCATTTTTTATTTCTGCCGCAAAATTAATATCAATTTCAAAACTTCCGCTTTCTTCAGGATCAGCAATTCCTGTATCAGTTAATCTAAAAACTAAATCTATAGAATTAATACCCTGTATGATTTTCTGTTCCGGAATATAGGCTGTAAATGTCATTACACCAATTTTTGCTGTAGCCGTAATTTCGTAATCAGAAATAGGAATATCTTTAACAACATCTGTTAAAAGTTGCTCATAAGTTCTACCACTAATCCAAGTTCGTGGAGTATGTTCTGTGTCAGTTTTTTCTATTGCGGTTACCGTAATATCTGTAAACATGTCCGCTTTAACTTCAGGGAAAATATTTCGGGAAACCTGATTATTAACACTAAAGTTTACGCTTGCTGTTTTGTTAGATTCATCAGCACTATTATCAGAAAAATCATTGGCACAAGAAATCAACACAATTGCAGCTAAAGTGGCTAAAACCGTAAAGGTTGAATATAATTTATATTTTATTGAAGTATTTATTTTCATCTATAACTCCTTATAAAACTTCTGGAAAACAATCATTTTAATTGCTTGCTTCCACTGTCAGATACAATCTTGAATTGTAATATCTGTTATCTTTTGTTATTTCTACAACCGATACTTCATAAATACCTGGAGTTGTAAACTGTGCAAAACTAAAGGTTGATGAAGTCTGTCCTTCCTGTTTAACTGTATCTACATACCACTGATAAGTGCTGCCTTCTACGCTTTCTATGCTGGCAGTCTTTGTATTTTCATCATAAATAATTTCGTGCATATTTCCTGGCAGGTATGAAATTGTAAATGTTGCATTTCCAACAATTGACCAGCGAGCATACAAAGTTATATCTCCGCACAAATTTTCAAGAGTTGTCACAATTTTTCCTGAAAAATCTGGTTTTGTGAACCAACCTATAAATTTTAAACCTTCTTCCATACGTGATTCAAAATCATCGGCAGTTGGAAGTGGAAGTACAGCGCTATAATAATTAATGGTTTTTGGAATCTGTACGTCTGGTTTACCGCTCTTGTAAACACCACCATTTTTTTCAAGCGTAACACTATAGGTCTTAATACTTGTAGTTACTTTAATATTATTTGTAATTTTAATTTCTCCAGAATTTTCATCAGAATTTGGAGAAGGAACATAGGTTGTAAATGAAATATATTTTTCGCCTTCTTCTGTTGGATCTTCAAAACATAAACTTGAATCTGTTCCGTCTACAACAACATCATCAACTTTCCAGATTGTATTATGACTTCCTGCTGGTAATTTAAATGTTTCCGAACCAATTGCCACAGGAGTTGATACAATTACTGGAACAGCAGGTTCATTTGAAAGTGAAAGGTCTGAATTGTATGAATATTCATAAATAATAGTAGAATAAGGATATTCTTTTATAATTGTTACCTTTTCAATTACAACAAATCCATCTTCTTCTACTGTTACATTAAGCTTATATTTTTCCGCAGGGTGAATTTCTGTACCAATATCCAATAGACCTGTAGGATTTGGCTTTTCTTCTGTTTCAACGTAAACAACTGTAGAACCAGGATTTTTAGAGGTAAAATGAATTGGATCTTGTGAATTATTTGTTGTGGCAACTTCAATAATAGAAGTATCTTCTGATTTCAAAGTGATTGGAGTCATTTGAGAATTAAGGATTCCTTTAAGAACTTCTTTCACCTGCTTTGTGAAAATACTTGCTGGGTCGTAAGGTTCAACTTCTGTAACCATTGTTCCATCAAGTGCAACTTTCACTTTAATTTTTGCCGTTTTGATTGTATTTCTAGGACCTTTTTTAGAAATAACAATCACAGTTTCACCAGCTGTCTTACCTTCAAGGATTATTCCGTCCTTAGTTGTTGTAATAATTACAATGTCGTTTTCACTAACAATAAGAGTCTCATCATCAATTTCAAAATTAATTTGTGAAAAATCAAAAGTTTCCTTATTTTTAGTAAAGGTTCCTGCTCTAAACTTTGTAATCATACGAAGTTCTTTGTCTACTTCAACTTTAATTTCTACAAAGTTTCCATTTTCATCAACAAGAAGAATTTCAGACTTACCTTCTTTTTTTCCAATAACAGTGATGTTCAATTCTGAATCAAGTACAATTTCTGCAACTTCAGAATCTGTGCTCTTTATTGGAGGTTCAGAAGTTAACGTATGTTTGTCGTAAGTATAAGTTACTTTATCAAAATCAACGGTTTCTTCATCCTTTGAAGTCTGAATTTCCTTTTTGGAACCATCTGGGGTAAGAATTACATAAGTGATTTTTCCTGTATAATCTACACTTACTGTAATAGTTGTAATTAAACTTGTACCTTCAGCATCTTTCCCGTTAACTTTTATTTCTGTTGTACCATATCCAACTGAAACAAGTTTTACGCCGATTTTTTCGTTTTCAGTTTCTTTATAAACTTCAACAACTAAATCATTACCAACAGTAACTTCATCAATTGCATCTAAGCCCAAATCAGAAGCACTAAAAAATATATTGTCTACTTCAAACTTCTTTAATTCTTCAATTAAGTCAGTATTACAACCTATAAATGTAAAAGTAAGAACAATGACAGATAATAAACAGATTATTTTATTTTTCATACTCATCACACCCTATTTTGTAAGCTTAAATTCTACACGACGGTTAAACTCTTTATTCTGAGTTTTTCCTTCACCAAAGTGAGTTACCAAGCGGTCTGCATTAATTCCTTTATCAACCAATTTATTTTTAATTGTTTCGGCGCGACCTTGTGCAAGTTTATTTTCATCTTCTGTCCAAATTTCGTTATCTGGATTTACATAACCTGTAATTTCAATTTTGAAATCAACGTAGGCTTCTTCAATAAGAATCTGATAAACCTTTTCAATTGTTTCAAGATTTGATTTTGCTGTTGTAAGTTCAACGCTGTCTGGCAAGAAGCCGATTGTTGGAACATCGATTGAAACTGTACCATCTTTGTTTTCCACAACTTCTACAGTTTTTGCAACTTTTGGAGTTTCACTTACTACTGTAAAGGTTTCGTCAGATACAGCTGTTAAAGTTGTTCCATCATCATATGTAAGGCTGATTGATGCTGAGTATTCCCCAAGTTTTTGTTCACCTTTAAGATTTGTACCATCCCAAGTTGCAGCTTTAAGAGATTCCATTCCTGTTCCTTCAAGAACATTAACCAGTTCGCCTTTTGTTGTAACAATGTTGATTTTCCAACTTTCAAGATTTTCTTCATCTGGGATTTCGTTTATAAAGGTCATGTGTTTTGCCTGAGTACTACCCTTTAAGTTAAGTTTATCCTGAGCAAAAACAATCTTTATATCTTCATTCAACATTTCTTCAATTGTAATATTGATTGGTTCTGAGTCTGTAACTTTACCGTTATTTGCTGTAACACTAAGAACAGCTGTATATTTTTGATTTGCCTTAGCACGATTATAAGAAGAACTGCTACTTCCATCCCAAGTAATTTCTGATGGCATTGAATCATTGGAAATTTCGCCTTCTGATTCATAGAAAAGTTTTCCTTCTTCATCAAATACATCCAGAGACCACATTTTAAGACCAGAACGGGCATAACTTTCTGCTTTGATAATAAATATGTCGTTTTCACCATCGCCATCTGGGGTAAAATCCGGAGGCAATGTTGTGAAGGTTAAAGTTGGAGCTGCGGCCAATTCTGCGGCAATTGTGGCTTCCTCGGCAAGACGGCGAGCTTCTTCTGCAAGGCGTTCCCTTTCCGCATCATCTTGGGCAGCTTGCATTTCTAATTCAAGTTCTCGCTGTCGTTCTTCTGCTTCCAATTTTGCTTTTTCTGCAGCTTGAGCAAGTGCCTTATTTTCTCTGTCTCGCTTCTGTTTTACTGACAAAACAAATGGACGAATTAAAATTCCTGCTGTAACTCCAAAATAATTACCAATGTTAGATTTTTCAGGCATGAATGTATAACTTATTGATGTGTGAAGAGCCATGTGCATTGTATCTAATACAGAAGGATGTGCAACTAATCCAAGGCTTATTCTACCAGTTTGATCTACGTACGCTCCATCTACACCTCTAACTGGTGCACGAACGATATTTATACTTGGGCCATAAATTAATTCTGGGCGAACTGAAAAATAATCATTTATTTTAAAATCAGCATAAACTCCGCCTAAAATATTAACTACATTCCAACTCTCTATATATCTTTCTTTGGAAAAAGGAGTTTCTTCTTCGAATTTAGCAGAAACCCCAAGAGCCTGCATAAAATCTGGTAATTTTATAGGCAAACCATAAAAAAGTTCACCTCCAAAACCAATGTTACCTTTTTCGTGTTCTGTAAGAGCCCCAAAAGAAAATCGAGTCTCAGCGTAGGCTCCAAGTTCCAAATCCTCTACTATTTCACGAAAATCTTTTGCATACAAATTGTTTACAACAGGGGAAATTATTATAAACACAAAGAAAGCAAAAAATACCCTGGAAAAGTTTTTCATTTTTCTCCACCTTACAAATAATCAATTTTAATGTTTAGTACAAGCAATAAACAAAAAAAAAGGGAGACGTGTCATATAAAAAAAATATGACATTCCCCCTATATATTCATTAGTAAATTACTGTAAAAAACGACTCTTTTTGAAAAACTTTTTTTGAGATAACTTTCTTTATGATTAACTGCAATATTAGAGCAACTGAGAACTGAGAACTGAGAACTGAGAACTAGTATTATTGGAAAGCTTATGTGCAGTCAACATTGGATTATTGTAGCATACAGATTTTAAAATGCAACAACTTTTTTTTGTACTGCCCGCCAGTATCAGACAAGAATTAAAAAGCTGAAGATATTTCTTGGGGATAATTTTTCTGTTGATTTCATATTCTTATAGGAATATTATTTTAAAATACGAAAAATTGAATATTTTTAGAAGGAAAATTATGAAAAAATTTTTTTTAATTAT
>JAZLFF010000033.1:0-91483 GCA_045615645.1 Treponema sp. | reverse complement strand
TTCCGAAGAAACCGCCATCATTTCCAGAATCTTCAACTTCATTATTGAAAGCTTCACCAAAAATATCTTCATCAGTAACAGATTCTTCAACTGAAACTTCTTCAACAGCAGGTTCTTCTGCGATTGGTTCTTCTATAACAGGTTCTTCAGTTACTGATTCTTCAATAACTGGTTCATTAACAGCAGTTTCTTCAAATGAAACCTCATCTATAACAGACTCTTCAATAACCGGTTCTTCAACAGAAACTTCATCAACAACTGGTTCTTCCAAAACTATTTCTTCAATTACAGGTTCTGCTTTAACCGATTCTTCAATAATAGGTTCATCAACAATAGGAGCAGCAACATGTTCACCAGCTTTTATTTCTGCAAGGTTAGTTTTTAACATGTTGATTTCATCTTTTAAGCCTGATAAATCAGCTACAATCTGCTGTAAAAGGGAAGTGCTTACGTTTTCTGTTCCAGGTGCTGGAGTTTGATTTTCGTATATTGGTTCTTGTTCTAAAATTGAAGGTTCTTCATTGTTTGATTTAATTTCATTTACAACTGGAGCTGCGGCTGTATTTTCATCACCAACAGAAAGATCATAATCAACAATTGCATCATTACTTTTTGATTCTTCAACGTCTTGAACAATTGGAGTTTCTTCAGCTTCTGCATCAATACCAAAATCTGACAAATCTACATCTTCTGTGTCAATATTTTCAGTTACGTTGTTAGAAGAGTTGTCTGAACTAAATCCATTTGAAAAATCATCTAAAGAAACTTCTTCAGTTTCAAGAGAAACATCTTCAGAATCATCATCATCATCTTCTTCATCAGATTCAACTGAAACATTTTCTTCAGTTTCTACTGTATCTGCAGATTCATCAAAAGAAATGTCCATATCAAGAGGTGCTTCTTCAACAATTTCTTCCTCTTTTGGAGCTTCTGGAGATGAAGACATACCAAAATCACTCATATCAACAAAGTCATCAAGTGAAATTTCTTCAGTTTCGTTAGATGAAGGACCTTTTCCTTCTTCAAAACCGTTGTTTCCAGACGCAACTGATTCATCAGAAAAACCTTCATCCATAAAGTCATCAAGACTGATTTCTTCTTCACCTGAAGCTTCAGAAGCTGGTTCTTCAGCAGCAGCTTGTGTTGAATTATCTTCTGAAGATGGAGCATCAACATCGAAACCAAAGTCATCAAGACTGATTTCTTCTTCTCCATCAGATGAAGGGATATCAAAACTTTCTTCAGTTGAAGCTTCTTCTATATTATTACTTTCAACAGGTATATCTTCTTCAGGAATATCCATATAACCTTCTTCCGGTTTTTCTTCCTGAATTTCAGTATCAAAATTAAAATCTACAGTTTCATCAACCGGAATATCTTGTGATGGAGGATTAGCAGTAGTTTCTTCAATAGAAATATCTCCTGAAGTAATATTTGCAAGTTCATCTGCACTTAATGTAGTATCTGTGTCATTTCCGAAATCACCTGCATCGGTTGAAAATTGCGAATCATCCTTAAACATATCTGAAAAGTCAGAATCATCAAAATCAGGTAAATCAAGTGAGTCATCAGTTGGTGTAACTTCTGGATTTTCATTTACTTCTGGTAAACTTTCGTCTCCAGATGAATGCTTAACCCATACTCCATAGCTATCAAGTTCATTTGTATTATCGTCAGACATGCTCATAAAAATTCCTCGCATTTAGAATATAATATTTCATTTTAATTATCGGCACGAAGCTTCAAAATAAATAGAAAAAAAACATTCTTAATAATTTAATTATATCACATAATTTTATTTCAGAAAACATAAATAATATCCGATATTAAATATAATCATGAATTGTAAAAAATATTTGGTAACAGTTTTTATTGGCACTTTTATATATGTTCTTCTTTCGATTACAATTGGTCAGAACAGTCTGCGTTGTTATAATCAAATGGAAAATCAAAAAAGAATAATCAGTAAACAAGCTGCTGATATACAAAACATTAATACAGAATTGAAGTTAGAACTTACAGCTTTACAAAATGATAAAGCCGTTATTGCAGCATATGCTAGAAAACTTGATTATGTAAGTGATGATGAAAAACTTGTAAAAATTACCGGATTAAAACCTGCACAAACAACTCTTTATGATACAGGTACTGTACAGCGCCATGAAGAACCTGTTTATCTTTCTGATAAAATCTGTAAAATTATTGGATTATTTTTCTTTGTATTAAGTGCTGTAATTTTATTTTTATATGACGTAAGTAAAGGAAATGTTGCTTTTGGTAAAGATAAAAAGCCTATTGTAAAAGGAATTCCAATTTACGATGTTCCGTTAAATTAAAAATTTATTGAACTCTTTTCCAAGTTACGCTTTCTGTTGTATATGTATAACCGCCGTCTTTTTCTGTTAAAGTTTTTTTAGATCCTGATAAAAGATTTGAATCAGCTATATTGAAGGTCCATTCAAGAGGTTCTGCTTCTAATGCTGCTTCCATTGCAATATTTCTAGGAAGATTAGGGTAGAATGAAGCATTAGATCTGCCTTTTTGAGAGATTACAACTTTCTGCGAGTTTGAAGAATCTTCCAAACTAACATTTATATTCATGGTTGCACCATTTTTAAAAATTATAAATCCTCTTCCCCCGCGCATAATTACAATTTTATCAACAAACTCTTCGCCAGCCCATGTTCCAGAAAGAAATTCAGTCGAATTTATTTCCTGAAGTACAGCAGCTGCAGAAAATTGTTTTTCTTCTTTTTGAACAGTTTCATTATTTAAAAGTTTTAAAATTGTTTCCTTTAAGGTATTTTTTGATTCCATTAAAACTTTATAAAAAGAATCGTATTCATTTTCTTTTGTATGTTCTTCTTTTGATATTGGATTAATAACGTGAATTGTGGTAATCCACTTATCAGAATTAATAGATTTTTTAATTTCAGTAAAAAAACTTATGTTTATACCGGATAAAGTGTCTTTATGTGGAAAAGTTTCCATACTGTTTGCAAGTCTTTTATCAAAAACGGTTATTTCCTGCATTTCGTTTAATTGCGTATAATATAAATCACTTGTCATTTTTGCCATATTTTGATCAATGTCAGAACATACAATTCCAAGATAATCAATGTTATAACTTTGAGCGAAAATTTTATTTGAAAAAATAAAAAGGGAGAGGAAAATAATTTTCAATAAACTCGTTTTCTTTGTATTCAAATTATCCTCTAAATTTATTTGCAAAATCCCTTTGTAAACTGCGGTCTATATCTCGATTTTTAATAGTTTCGCGTTTATCAAACTGTTTTTTTCCTTTACAAACTCCGAGAGACATTTTTACTCGACCATTTTTGAGGTAAAAACTTAATGGAATTAATGTGTAGCCTTTTTCTTCAACCTTACGTGTAAGCCGTTTTATTTCTTCAGCGTGTAAAAGTAATTTTTTAGGTCTGTCTGGATTGTGATTAAAAATTGAAGAATATGAATATTCAGAAATGTGAAAATTTTTTACCCATATTTCTCCATTTGTAATTTCAGCAAATGAATCTGGGAATGAGATGTTTCCATTTTTCACAGATTTTACTTCAGTTCCTTCTAATGCAATTCCACATTCATAAGTATCTTCAATGAAGTAATCAAATCTGGCTTTTCTGTTTTCAGCAATAAGTTTTGTTCCTTCAGCCATAATCTATATTATAAGATATAGAAGAATTGCTTGCAAGTTAGTATACTTAAACTAGAGGTTTAATTGTGAGCGAAAAATTATCAGAATATTCATATTCAATTAAAAAAGAAAAAGAGCGAAAGATTATTAATTTTATTTTCTTTTTTATTTCCATTTTTGTAATTATAAATTTATTAATTTCTTTTTTAATTTTTCCTGTACGTCAAATTTCTAATTCGATGAATCCGGATATTCCTGAAAATTCGTTTGTAATGCTTAGTCCAATTGTACAAAAACTTAATCGGGGTGATGTTGTTCTTGTAGATTTAAATAAATCGAGCGAAAAACAACCATTTATTAAAAAATGCGTAAATGTTGTAGTTCGATTTTTTACAGCTCAGCAGATAGTTCCTGGAAAAAATAATGATTATCCTGGAAAAGAAAAAAAATTACGCAGGGTAATAGGCATTCCTGGTGACACCATTTATATGCGTGATTATGTTTTATATATAAAACCTGCTGGTGATAAACATTTTTTAACAGAATTTGAAACCTCTGAAAAAACTTATAATGTAACTTTTTTTGTAGCTCCTGGAGAATGGGACAGTTCAATTGGAGTAAAAGGTTCTTTTGATGAAATTGTTTTAGGCCCACAAGAATATTTTGTACTTGGTGACAACAGAAAATCCTGTGATGATTCAAGATTATGGGGTTGTGTTTCAAATAATGAAATAAATGCAAAAGCTTTATTTTGTTATTTTCCGTTCAATAAATTAAAATTATTCTAAATTGGAAAACATACCATCACTTTATATACATATTCCTTATTGTCTTTCAAAGTGTAATTATTGCGATTTTTTTAGCATTGCAAATAAAAATGAGCCACATATTCCACAAGATTATGTTGAAGCTTTATGCAAAGAATTGTCTTTTAGAGCTGATTATTTTAATGTAAAAGATTTGAAAACTGTTTACATTGGGGGCGGAACTCCAAGTTTGTTAAATGAAAATCAACTGTCTAAAATTTTAAACACTTTAAATAACTTTGTAAGTATAAATCAGCTTGAAGAATTAACTATTGAAGTAAATCCAGATGATATTTCTGAGCAAATGTTAAAAAATTTTGAAAAAAATGGCGTAACACGAATTTCTGTTGGATTACAGTCTATGAACGATAAAGTTTTGAAGTTTGCAGGGCGACGTGCGAACAGAAAAACGAATCTTTTGGCATTAGAAAAACTTTCAACAATATGGCCAAACGATTTTTCAGTGGATTTAATTTCTGCGTTGCCTGAGGAATCTTTAGAATCTTTTGAAAAAGGTTTAAGGGAAGTAATCAGTTATTCACCAGCGCATATATCACTTTATTCTTTAATTATAGAAGAAAATACTCCTTTTGGAAAAATGTACGATAATTGTACTTTTGAATACGATTGGGATTTTGCTGATAAAATGTGGATTTTAGGACGAGATTTGCTTACCGAAAATGGTTATATTCAATATGAAGTTTCTAATTTTGCACGTCCAAAAAAAGAATGTGTTCATAATTTATCCTATTGGAATCATTTTAATTATATTGGCTGCGGAAGTGGTGGAACTGGAACGGTTTATCCTAATAGATGGACAAATTCTGAAAATATTTGTGAATATATTAAATTTTGGTTGAGTAATGAAAGAAAAAAAATTCCGGAAATTAAAGAAGTAGTTTCTCTTCAAAATGAAAAGTTTGAATTTTTTATGATGGGACTTAGAAAGTTGGAAGGAATATCATCAGCTTCTTATGAAAAATATTTTAATGAAAAAATTCCTCAAAAAATTGTAAAGGAATTTGAAAAATGGAAGGAAAAAGGATTAGCGGTAATTTGTAAAAAAAATAACTCGATTTATTATAGTTTAACGAGGGAAGGGATTTTGTTCTTGAATAAATTTCTAACAAATATAGATGAATAATCAGTTATAAGGGATAATAATTGTAAAAGTTGTTCCTTCTTCTTGAACTGATTCAACATTTATTTCCCAGCCATGCGTTTCCATAATATTTTTTACAACGGAAAGCCCAATTCCCATACCTTCTTCGCGGCGTGAATTGGTTGCTCGGTAGAACAAATCAAAAATATGTTCAAGATCGTTTTTGCTTATGCCAATTCCTGAATCTTTTATTTTAAGGTAAACATTTTTATCATCGTAATAAGAAATTATATCAATTTCATCACCGTCATTTGTGTAGCGAAGGGCATTACTGAACAAATTTTGAAAAGCTCTGGAAGCGAGTTGTTCATCAAGTGGAACTTCAATGTTTTTATCGAGAGAAAGGTCAATAATTATGTTTCTTTTAAAAACATTTGCAGTTATTTTTGATTCTTTTGAAAAGTTTTTGATTAAATCGGTGATGGAACGTGGTAATAGTTTTTGACGTAATTCTGTGTTGTTTAATTTCATAAAGTTGATTAACGTTTCTATCATGTTTTCGAGCTGGGTCGTTTTTGTACCAATCAATTCGAGCGAAGTCTTAATTTCTTCTGGGTCTGTAATAATTCCGTCTGAAATTGCTTCTGTATAACCTTTTATAATTGCAACTGGAGTTCGTAAATCGTGGCTTATGCCCATAATAAACTTGTTTTTTCTATTTTGAGCTTCTAATAAAGAAAGTCGCATTTTTTCAAGACTTTCAAGAATAGTAGTAATTTCGTTTGATTTTGTTGCATCATCATTTGCTTTAACTTCAGTTTGTAAATTACCATTTGCAATTAATTGAGTTTTTTCTTCCAATACAACAATAGATTTAAAAATGGTAGATGAAATAAAAAGAATTAAGATAACGCAGCCAACAACGAAAACGATAATAAAAATTAAAACTGCAATTCCTAAAGATTTTTCAGAGGCTTGAGTATTTTTTACACGTGGAGTTCGTGTTAATAAAGTAACTTTTGTATTTTCAAGTGGAGGTGATGTAAATTGATAAAAATATTTATCTGAAGCTTTGTTTACAAGTTCCCACATTTCGCGAGGTGCTATCTGATGATTAATTTTAAATTCTGGAATTGAAGAAATAATGACAATGTTATCTTCAGAAAGTAAGGCTGCTTCTACATCAATAGGTAAACCTTCCAAAGTTAAAGATAGTGTATTCCAGTCATTATAAGTAAACTTCCCAGAATCCATTTTACGTATTTCTTTGTAACCTTGAATTAATAAACGGTCAGAAGATTTTACATAATTATGTGTAATAATAAAAAGAGCACAAAGAATTGGAACTGTTATAATAATTGCAGCTAAAATGAAAAACTGCTTTTTAATTGACATGGTTTACTTTTTAATACAATCCTTGTTGAAAATATATCCTTTGCTAAATTCCGTTTTAATATATTCATTTAGATTGCCATCTTTTTCAATTTTTTTACGTAATCTTTGAATATAAACAGCAACTGCAGTTAAATCACCAAATTTTACTTTCCACACAGCCTGATAAATTCTTTCTGGTGAAAGGATTTCCCCTGCGTTTTTTACAAGAAACTCCAAAACTTCATATTCTTTAGTTGATAATGGAATTTTAGTATTACCTTTTTTAAGAACACAACTGTTCAATAAAAGTGTATAATCATCAAATTGAATTGAATCTTCAGCTTTTGCAGTGGCAGAAACTTGACGACGTAAATTTGCTTGAATTCTGGCAACTAAAACACTTGGTGAAAAAGGTTTTGTAATAAATTCATCAGCACCAAATCCTAAACCTTGAATAATATCTTCATCTGTATCGCGAGCTGAAAGAATTATTACAGTTGGCATATTCGTTGGAAAAACTTTTTTAAGTTCTTCAAGAAAATCAAAACCACTCATACCAGGTAAGTTTAAATCAAGAATAATTAAATCAGGAAGTTTATCAGATTTAATTTGTTCAAGTGCGTCTTCAGCATTATAAAAAGGTTTTGTGTTCATATTTGATTTTGTTAAATATAAACAGATAAGTTTCGAAATTGATTCTTCGTCTTCAATAATGTAGATATAAGGATTTGTTTCTTGCATATTTATAAACCTTCAGTTTTTTTATCCCTTAATTATAATAGGATATGGAAAAAAAATGTATACTTATTCGAGGAATAACGGAAATTTATTATTTTTTTTTAAAAAAAACGCAAAAAAAATTGAATTTGTTTGAAATAATATCAAAAATTGATATAATTAGTTAGATATTAGTGGACTTTTATAAAAAATCCGCTATGATTAAAGTATTATAAAATATGATAGATGTATTGCGGTTAGATGGGAAAAAATATTGGGTGAATCCGCACATGATCGAAAGTATGGAATCTACTCCAGACTTGACTCTTACAATGTTGTCAGGTCGTAAAATCATTGTCAGAAATTCCCCCGATGAAATTATAGAAAAAATTATCGCTTATCGCCAAAAACTTGGTGTTGATAAGCAAGAGGTTTTGTAATGGATATAGCTACAATAATTGGTCTTGTCGGTGGTGCAGCCATGATCGTCATGTCTGTTGTTACTTCCGGTGGTACACTTGGTGGAATTTTCGATGTTCCTTCATTAGCCATGACTGTTGGTGGTTCTTATTTTGCAATGTTTATTGCATGTCCTTTGAATAAGATTTTGGGTATTTTCAAAATTATGGGACAAACTTTTAAAGTTCATGACTTTGGTGAAAAAAATATTATTGTAAATATGCAGGCTTTATCTGAAAAAGCTCGTCGTGAAGGTATTCTAGCCCTTGAAGATGGTCTTGATGATTTGGAAGACCCTTTTATGAAAATGGGGTTAAGACTTGTAGTCGATGGTACTGATGGAAATATTATTCGTGCCATTATGGAAAACGAAATGAATCAGATAGAATCACGTCATATGGAATGGCTTGGTGTAATCAATGCCTGGGCTGGTTACGGTCCTGGTTTTGGTATGATGGGTACTGTAGTAGGTCTTATTGGTATGTTGAACAACTTGGAAGATAAGAGTTCCCTCGGTCCTAACATGGCCGTTGCGTTGATTACAACATTGTACGGTTCTATGCTTGCAAACTGGTTAATTGCTCCATTCGGTACAAAACTTGCAACATTAAATGCACATGAAATGAATGCAAAGGAAATGGTAATTGAAGGGGTACTTGCTATTCAGGCTGGTGAAAACCCTCGAATTATGGCACAGAAACTTCTTACTTATCTTGATCCAGTTACAAGAAAAGCTATTGAAGCTGATGTATTAAAAGACTAATTAAGGTATTAGAGATATAAAATGGGAAAGAAAGAGAAAAAGGAACCCGAAGGTCCATCAACCGCGTGGATGGGTACTTATGGTGATATGATTACTCTTATGTTGTGCTTCTTCGTAATGTTGTACAACCCTTCAGAAGTAGATATCACTGAATTAGCTACAATTACTCAATCTCTTCAGATGCAGGAAACAGAATCTACATCTGGAGGTCTTTCTCTTTCTGCAGGACAGCTCTCAGATTTGGGTAATAACATCAACGCTTTACCATCATTGGAAAAAGGAAAGTCACTTGGTCTTGCAAAGAAAAAAGCTGTAAGTTTATTTGCACCAGATATTAAATCTAATAAAATTACAATTACTAGTGATGAACGTGGCTTAATTATCACATTACTTTCGGATAATTTCTTTGAAGAAGGTAGTGCGGAATTAAATATAAATGAAACTCGTGATACTTTACTCCGTCTTTCAGATTTCTTTAAAACTCCTGAACTTAAAGGAAGAAATTTTAGAATTGAAGGACATACGGATAATACTCCAGTTGCTGATAATGAAAAATTTCCAAGTAATTGGGAATTATCTGCAACAAGAGCTGTTAATGTATTGCATTATTTAGCCGATTATGGAGTAGAGGAGAATAATTTTTCTGTAGCAGGGTATGCAGATACCAAACCTAAGTTTTCGAACGAAACTCCGGAAGGTAGAGCATATAACAGGCGTGTAGATATAATTATTCTAGACGAAGGACATTTTTAATGTTAGAATATAAAATATTATTGATTTGCTGGAGGGGAAATGGCAGACGATGATGAAATTAACCTTGAAGAAGGTGCTGCATCTGCGGCTCCTGCTAAAAAAGGTGGATTAGGCGGGGTACTTCCTGGCCTTTTAAAATGGATTATTATTGCTCTCGCTGCAATTATTTTGATTGTTGTTATTGTTGTTGTTACTGTAAAAATTACAAGTAAAAACACAACTCAGGCAACTTCAATTCCTTCATCTGATGAATATATTTCAGGTCAGCGGGAAATATTTGACTGGTACACATCTTTAGGTCTTATTCAAACTACAACATGTGATGATCCTCCTGCAACTGTACGTATTGACGTAGCTTTAGCTTACAAAAAGGATGATAAAGCAACATCTACAGAAATTACACAAAGAACTGTAGAGTTAAAATCCTTCTTGCGAAGATATTTTAATGGTAAAACTGCAGCAGAATTACGCAATGCAAATAATGAAGATGCTTTGGAAAATGAAATCAAAAATGGTATTAATGATAAAATCCTTAGCAGCTCACGTATTCGTGATGTAGTTTTCCTGCAAAAAGATATTATTGAGCAAAATTAGTAAAAGGTGGAAGTTGGATGAACGAAGTTCTATCACAGGACGAGATTGACCAATTACTTACAGCCATTAGTTCAGGCGATTCTGAAACAGATGACTTTAAACCGGTCAATAGTGCCCGAAAAATTAAAATCTACGATTTTAAACGTCCTGATAAATTCTCAAAGGAACAGCTGCGTACAGTTTCAATTATGCATGAAACTTTTGCACGTTTAACTACTACAAGTTTGTCAGCTCAATTACGTTCTCTTGTTCATGTACATGTTGCTTCTGTAGATCAGCTTACATACGAGGAATTTATTCGTTCTATTCCAACACCAACAACTCTTGCTGTAATCAATATGGATCCATTAAAAGGAAATGCCGTATTGGAAATTGACCCTGCAATTACTTTTTGTATGATTGACCGTTTGTTTGGTGGACGTGGTGCTACTACAGGAAATAAAAACCGCGATCTTACTGATATTGAACAGGAAGTAATGGAAGGTGTTATTGTTCGTATTCTTGCGAATATTCGTGAAGCTTGGACTCAGGTAATTGATTTGCGTCCACGTTTTGCACAAATAGAAACAAATCCTCAGTTTGCACAGATTGTACCACCAACAGAAATGGTCGTACTTGTTACACTGGAAACTAAGGTCGGTGATGAAGAAGGAATGATGAACTTTTGTATTCCTTACTTGGTTTTGGAACCAATCGTTTCTAAACTTTCATCACAATTCTGGTTCTCTTCTGTTAGAAAGAGTTCCACTACACAATATTTAGGTACAATTAAACAACAATTAACATCAGTGGATATGGATGTTGTTGCTGAAATTGGAACAGTAAATTTGCCTATCAGGGATGTACTTTCATTACGAACAGGTGATGTTGTACGACTTTCAACAATAAAGGTTGGAGATCCTTTAACACTTAGTGTAGGAAATAAGAAAAAGTTTTACTGTCAGCCGGGGGTTGTCGGTAAAAAAATGGCAGTTCAAATTACAGGTAAAGTTGAAAACGTTGAAAATGACGAGTTTGAAGAGCTTTCTGTAGAAGGAGACGAAACATATGAGTGATGGTGCTATTTCTCAAGATGAAATTGATGCTTTGCTATCTGGAGTAGCAATTGATGGATTAAATTCATCTGGACATGTTGGTAATTCACCAACTTTTAATTATGATATTCCTTCTCTTCAAAAATTGGCGGAAGATTTAAAGCCTAAGTTAGAGGCTAGCATAAATCAAACAACAAGTGCTTCATTTGTTGTTGATAATCCTGTTGTTGAAGAAACAAACAGAGACAGAGTACTTGCAAAACTTCCTGAAGTTGTTATTGGTGTAAATGCTGATTATAACGAAGGGGTTAAAGGTGCACATATGTATTTGTTGTCACCTGAATTTGCAATTAAGTTGTTCTCTCTTGCAAATGGTGAAGAAGTTACAGAAGTTGATGATATGGTTCTTTCTGTAGTTTCTGAAATTATTTCTACACATATTAGTGCTCAGATTACAGAATTGGATTCTAAACTTCCAGGATTAGCATTTGCTACGCCAGAAACTGTAAATGAATCTAAAGCAATGGTTATGTTCCCACAGGGAGATTTCGTATTAAATAGTTACCCATTAACTTTAGATGGTAATGCATATACTCTTTGGGAATGTATGGGGGGTGATACTGCAGAAGGTATTTCTAAAGCTCTTGTAGGCGAAACAGAAGAAGCTACTGCATTATCTCCAGTTGATATTCCAATGGGTGGAAACATGGGTGCTGCTCCAATGGGCGGTGCAATGCCAAACATGCAGGCAAATATGGGTGGTATGGGAGCTGCTCCAATGGGTGGTACTATGCCTAATATGGGAATGCAAATGGGACAGATGCCTAACATGGGTATGCAAATGGGACAAATGCCTATGAATGGAATGGGTATGGGTGTGAATATGGGAATGAATGTTCCAAATATTCAGTCTTTGTCTTATCCTAATTTGCAGACAGGTATGAACGCAGGTGAACAAGGTAACATCAGTTTAATTATGGATGTTAACATGGAAATGACTGTAGAACTTGGTCGTACTAAGAAATCTATTAAAGATATTCTTGGTATGGGTGAAGGTACAATCATTGAATTGGATAAACTTGCCGGTGAACCTGTTGATATTCTTGTAAATCATAAACCTATTGCAAAGGGAGAAGTTGTAGTTATTGATGAAAACTTCGGTGTTCGTGTAACTGAAATTCTTTCTCCTTCAGAGCGTGTTAGTGAATTAAGCTAAAACCAGTTTTTTAGGGTGGGGAAATTGGTAAAAATAAAAAAATATCTCTCAATTTTAATTATTTTCAATTTATTGTGCAGTTTTATTTTTGCACAAGAATTAAAAAATTCAAATGAAAAATCACAAGAAAATATCTCTCAATTTGATGAATCAAATATTATCTTAGAGGATTCTATAAATTTAAATAATTCAGCCGTAGATAAAGATTATAAATCACCTTCTACAGTTGGTTTGTTATTAAAAATGATATTTGTTTTAATAATAGTAATTGTTTTAATTTATGTTGTTTTAAGATTTATTAAGAAAAAGACAAATATTGTAAAAACGGAAGATGATTTTTTAAGAAGAGCAGCATATATCAACATTGCGCCTGGTAAAACTGTGGAAGTAATTACCTTAATTGACAAAGCTTACTTAATTGGCGTTACCGAAGATAATATTACTTTTTTAGGCGAAATAGAAGATAAAGAGCTTATTAACGCAATGAACGTTAATGCAGATAAAAATCAAAATGTTAAAAAGCCATTAAATTTTGATGATGTTCTTGATATTTTTACAGCTAAAGGTAAAAAGAAATCAAACGTTTTTACAGAAACTGAACAGCAAATAGATAATATGTATAAAGGTAATGAAGGAAATGAAAACTCTTAAAAAAGTATTGGTAATTCTATTTTTCTTCTCATTTAGTACAATATCAGTTTTTGCTCAATCAAATAATTTTCCGCAAGGTTCTTCAAATGGAACAACTGAAATGAATCGCAACATTAGAAATGCGCAAATTCCTAATGTTGCGGTACAAATTACAGAACCACAATCTGGAAAAGAAGTTGCCTTTTCTGTTAGATTATTAATCCTTTTAACAATATTAACTTTAGCACCAAGTATTTTAATTCTTGTTACTTGTTTTTTACGATTTTCAATTGTTTTAGATTTTATAAAAAGGGCTTTGTCTTTACAGCAGGTTCCTCCAACAGCCGTATTAAATGGTATTGCTTTTTTTATGACTTTATTTGTAATGTGGCCAACTTTTACGCAAATTTATGAAAAAGCGTATAAACCGTTATCAAATAATGAAATAGGAATTGAAGAAGCTTATCATGAAGCGGAAGCACCAATCCGAATGTTTATGTACACTCAAATGTCTGATGACACTTCATATATTAAAATGTTTATGAATATGGCAAAACTTGACAAACCGAATACTTTGGCAGATGTTCCAACTTATATTCTGGTTCCATCATATATTTTACATGAATTAACGGTTGCCTTCAAAATTGGTGTTATATTGTATATCCCATTTTTGATAATAGATATGGTTGTTGCAAGTATATTAATGTCTATGGGTATGATGATGTTACCACCTGTTCAAATTTCCATGCCTTTTAAATTAATATTATTTGTTTTAGTTGATGGTTGGGGTTTACTTACACAACAGCTTTTTGTTTCTGTAATTAAGTAGGAGAAATTAGAAAATGTCTGTAGGTCAGTTAAACTATTTGATGCGAGGTGCAGTAACTCAAGTTATTTCAATGATTGCTCCGGTTTTAGGACTAGCTCTTATTGTTGGATTAATTGTTGCTATTTTTCAGGCAATCACTTCAATTCAGGAACAGACATTAACTTTTTTACCAAAACTGATTGTTGTTTTAGTTGTAATAGCCTTGTTAGGTGGTGTTATGCTATCGGGATTGGGGGAATATACTATAGAATTATTCAATAGAATCCCTGATTTTGCAAAATAAAGGTAATTTATGCTTGATAGTATTCTTTTACAAGCCCCTGTTTTTCTTTTAGTTTTTGTAAGATGCTTTGCCATGTTAATGACACTTCCTCTTTTTTCTATGAGAGCTGTAAGTCGTATTGCAAAAGTTGCACTTGCAGGTTATATAGCTTTTTTTATGTTGTCATCAGTTAATTACGCCGAATATGCACCATTTTTGACGGAAGATGGAGTTTTTTCAATGGAGTATATTTTAATTCTTGTTGGAGAAGCTTTACTTGGTGTAATAATGGGCTTTTTTATTACAATAATATTCGCAGCTTTCAGTTCGGCAGGCCAATTTATTGCTTTCCAAATGGGATTAAGTGCTGCTTCTTCATATGATTCTCTTTCTCAGGTTGAAAATCCGTTGATGGGACAATTTTTTAATCTGGTTGCAATGCTTGTTTTTATGCAAACTCAGTGGTTTCAAAGATTGTTCTTAGGTATTTTGGGAAGTAGTTTTAAAACTGTAAATGCAATTACAATAATTCAAAACGGAGAAGCTCTTGTAAAGTTTTTGCTTTCAGGATTAACAAAACTTTTTGCAGATGCACTTATAATTTCTTTACCAGTAATGGGAACTTTACTTTTAATTTCAATTTGTACAGGTCTTTTAACTAAAGCTGCACCTCAAATGAATCTTCTTTCTGAAGGTTTTCCAATTATGATCCTTGTAGCTTTTAGTATTATAAGATGGGTTTTCCCAAATTTAATTGATTTTTTCCAGCGGTCATTTGTTTCTGGTTTTGCGGATTTGCAACAATTTTTTATTCATATTTCAGGAGGTATTAAATAATGGCTGCTGAAGATGAAGGACGTACAGAGGAACCGTCAGAGTATAAACTGGAAAAAGCTCGTAAAGAAGGTAGAGTTGCAAAAAGTCAGGAAGTAGGCAGTGCGCTTGTTTTATTGTTTACTGTAATTGTTTTAGTTTTTTTTGCAAAATTTTTATTTACTCAATTAGCTGGAATTTTAACTTATTATTTTACTAGATGCGCAAATCCTGATATTAGAAATAAAGCTATTGTTACAGCTGCATATAATTTTTTTGTTAAATGTATAATGCCAACCTCAATTGTTGGTGTAATTGCGGCAATTATTGGAAATATAATTCAAACAAAAGGATTTATTTTTAGTTTAAAACCAATTGAACCAAAATTTTCAAAAATTGCGCCTAAATTTGGAGAATATTTTAAGAAAACTATTTTTTCAGGAAAAGGATTATTTAATATTATAAAATCCATGGGAAAAGTAGCTATTATTGTTGCAGTTGCTTATATTTGTATAAAAAAAGATATTTTTATTTTAATTGATGTTATAGGTAATGGAAGCGTTTATGGAGCCTTAGGGCAAATTTCTAAAATGGCCGCACAATTACTGATTATTGTTGCAGTTATTTTTCTTGTTATTGCAATTCCTGATTATTTTGTCCAAAAACATGATTTTATGGAAGAAATGAAAATGACAAAGCAGGAACAAAAAGAAGAATATAAAGAAATGGAAGGGGATCCTGAAGTTAAAAGCCGATTACAACAAATGCAACGTGAATTACTTTCACATAATATTCCAAAAGCTGTAGCTGAATCAGATGTTGTTGTTACAAACCCTACACATTATGCAGTTGCTTTAAAATATGATCAGACTGCTGCAGATGCACCACAAGTTAATGCAAAAGGACAAGATGAAATTGCACAAACTATAAAAAGAATTGCTCGTGAAAATGATATTCCAATTGTTGAAAATAGACCAATTGCCAGAACATTGTATACAGAATTGGAAATTGGTGATATAATACCAGAAAAGTATATTAGATTAATTGCTAATATCTATGCGCATTTAGAAAAATTTAATCGAAATTAGTAGATTGCTGGGTGGGGACTAATGGCAAACGAAAGTCGAGGGAAAATTCTCAATTTTTTACAGACTAATATAGTAGCTGTTTCTGTAGTTTTAATAGTTATATTTCTCATACTTCCAATTCCTAAAGTTCTTGTCGATTTATTCATGATTTTAAATATTTCTCTGGCAATTATTATTCTGTTGGTCGTTATTAATGTCCCTCGACCTTCAGATTTTCAGACATTTCCGAGAATAGTTCTTGTTGAAACTCTTTTTGGATTGTCCATAAATATTTCATCTACAAGATTAATCCTTGCTGGCGAATTAAAAGGCGGAAAGCTTATAGGACAAAGTGAAATGGTTCAAGCTTTTGCAAAATTTGTTACGGGAGATAATCTTGTTGTCGGTTTTATCATCTTTATAATTATTATCCTTGTTCAGATGATGGTTGTTACAAAAGGTGCAACCCGTGTTTCTGAAGTTGCTGCACGTTTTAGTTTGGATTCCATGAATCAGAAAATGTTTGATGTTGATAACAGATTAAACAGTGGTGCAATTGATGAAGTTGAAGCAGAACGTTTGAAAGATGCTATTCGTCGAGAAATAGACTTTTATTCTACAATGGATGGTTCGTCAAAGTTTGTTTCAGGAAATGCAAAGTTAGGTATTGCAGTTACCGTTATAAATCTTATTGGTGGATTTATTATGGGTATGGTAAAAAACAATATGGATTTTGGTACTGCTTTATCTACATATTCTTCACTTACAATAGGTGATGGATTAACTTCACAGCTTCCATCTTTGGTAATTTCTTTTGCAACTGGATTACTCGTTACTGGTACTAAATCTGATGAAACTTTTGATAAGCAGCTTAAAAAAGAATTTACAAGCGATGGTCATATTTACGAAATTCTTGGTGCAATTTTAATTTTGTCTGGATTTGCACTAAAAGTGTATTTGTTATTACCTGTAGGAGCATTATTCATTTACATTGGGGTATTACTTGTAAAAGGAAAAGAAAAACAGCTTATTCAAATGCAGCAGCAAAGTTCCTCTGAAAAAACTAAACAGTCTGGAGTGCAAGCTGATAATGAACAAATTGTAATGCTTGATCCACTTTCGCTTGAATTAGGTTATGCATTAATTCCTTTGGTTGATAAAGAAAAAGGTGCCGAACTTCTTGAACGTATTACAAGAATTAGAACAGAAGCTAGACTTGATATGGGATTTGATATTCCGAAGATTCGTATTCAAGATAATATGACTTTGGAGCCAAATGATTATAGTTTTAAAATTGAAGGTATTGAAGCAGGTCATGCAACTGTTCGACTTGGCTATTTAATGTGTATGGATAATGGACAGGTAACCGATCCAATAGAAGGTGAAAAAACAAAGGATCCTGCATTTGGAATGGATGCAATTTGGTTACCAGAAGACAGACGAAATGAAGCTGAAGCTGCAGGATACATTGTAGTTGATCCACCAACAATAATTTCTACTCATATTACGGAAATTATACGTTCTCATGCTTCAGAAATGTTAAATCGTCAATCTGTATCTGTAATAATTGACAAAGTAAAAGAAAAAAATCCTGTTTTGGTAGACGAAGTTTTAAATACTGCAAAAGTCAGTTATGGTATCATCGAAAAAGTTTTCCAGAATCTTTTGGAAGAAAAGGTTTCAATACGAAATTATGTAAAAATACTCGAAACAATGGCAAATTATGCAGGTGTTGCTAAAAATTCCTGGGAACTTACTGCAAAGGTTCGAGAGGCTTTGGGATTACAAATATGTAAGCAATACGCAGATCCAAATGATAAAACGCTCAAAGTTATGAAATTATCACAAAGTTTAACAGAACTTGTTGCTGATCATGCTTATTTTCCACCAGATGGTTCAAAACCTTATGTAGCATTTGATCCAGTTGATAGGCATAAATGGATAAATGCAGTTAGTGCTTCTCTAAGTAAAATAAATCAATCAGGATATTTACCAATAATTTTGTGTGTAAGTAATGTAAGACAATTAGTAAGATCGGCTATTGAGCGCGAACAGCCAGGTGTTGTAGTAATTTCTGATATGGAAATTTATGCAGCTGGAAATAATGTTCAAATTGAAATTATTGATGAAATAACTGAACAAGAGGAAATATAAAAAATGGCTTACGAAGATGAGATTAAAAAAACAATAACAGGTGACTCATTAGACGATTGTAAGCAGAAATTATACGCTATGTATGGTCGTGAATATAGAATTATTGATCAGCAAAGTAAACCTGTTTCATATGGTCCTTTTAAACTAAGAAAAAAGTATGTTAAAGAAGTAACTTATGTTATTGATCACGGAAATTCTTACTCAGAACGTTCAAAGGAATTAAAAAAAGAAGAAGATCAGTTAGAAAGAAATAGACAGGCTATTTTGATGAATAATCAGATAACTCAGCAAATTGAAAATTTAAAAAAAGAAATGTCTAGTCAACTTTCACAAATTGCAATTGCTTCTCAAGAAAAACATGAATCTATTAAAAAAATTTCCGAAATGCTTGAAGAAAATGAATTTACTTTTTCGTTTATTGAAGAAATTGAAGATAAAATCAGAAATGAATTTTCTTTGGAACAGCTCGAAAATTTTGATTTAGTTGAAAGGCGTGTTGTCGATTGGATTGGTGAATCAATAATTTTAGCTAAACAAAAGATTTTTAGACCGCCTCATGTAGTAATCATTGTAGGACCAACAGGAGTAGGCAAAACAACAACTTTGGTAAAACTTGCTGCACAATTCTGCATTTCATATAAACATGAAGGACGTAAAGCTGAAATTTGTTTTATTACAACTGATTCAATGCGTGTAGGTGCTATGGAACAACTTTCGCGTTGGGGCGAAATTATGGAATACAAAGTGTTAAAAGCAGAAACAACAGAAGATTTAAAAACTTTGTATGATGAAAATCGAGATCAAATGGATGCAATTTTTATTGATACAAGTGGATATAGTCCTAATGATGCAACTCATATTGGTGCAATGAAAGCTTTATTAGATATACCAGGAATGAATCCGGATGTTTACCTTGCAATGACCGCATCTACAAAAGCTCGAGACTTAGATAATATAATGAAAAATTATGAACCGTTTGGTTATAACTCAGTAATAATTACAAAATGTGATGAATCTGAACAGTATGGAAATGTAATTAGTAAATTGTTCGAACGACGTAAAGCAATTTCTTACATTACAAATGGGCAGAAAGCTTCGACAAATATTTTAAAAGCTAGTGTTGTTGATTTCTTAATCCGCCTTGAAGGTTTTAAGGTAGATAGAGTCCACATTGAAGATAAATTTGGAGATAAATAATTATGGAAGAACAGGCAGAAGAATTAAGAGAAATGATGAGAGACGGAAATGATTCTAATTTGGGTCAGAGTTCGGCAAAGGAATCATCAGAAAAAAAAGAATCTAACACTAGAATTATAGCCATTACTAGTGGTAAAGGTGGTGTTGGAAAAACAAATTTTGCCGTCAATATGTCAATTGCATATGCTCAGCTTGGTAAAAAAGTCATTTTAATTGATGGTGACTTAGGAATGGCAAATGTAAACGTTCTTATTAATACAGTTCCTACATATAATTTAATGCATGTAATCAATAAGAAAAAGACTATGAAAGAAATCATTATGGATACTGAATATGGTATTAAATATATTGCAGGTGCTAATGGTTTTTCAAAAATTGCAAACTTAAGTGTAGAAGAACTTGAATATTTTGCAAATCAATTTTCAACACTCGGTAATGCAGATATTATCATTATTGATACAGGTGCAGGTATAGCTAATAATGTATTACAGTTTGTTGCAGCTGCAGATGAAGTTTTTGTTGTAACTACTCCTGAACCTACTGCAATTACAGATGCATACGGAATTATTAAAATTATTACAACGGAAATTGTTGATAGACCTGTTGATATTAAATTAATTGTAAATCGTGTACATTCTGTGGATGAAGGTAAACGTATTTCAGAAAGAATAATTACAATTGTAGGACAATTCCTCGGATATAAAGTTGAATATTTAGGTTGTATATACGAAGATCCAATTGTACAGGCCTCAGTTATAAGGCAAAAACCGTTTATTATTGTTAATCCAACTTCAAAACCGTCAGTTTGTTTAAAACATATTGTTGGAAGAATTGAAAAAACTGAACCTGAATATAATGAAGGAGTTGCAAGCTTCTTAAAGAAGTTCTTGAGTAAGAAAAAATAATCCTAATATAGAAAAAATTTGTATTTTTCTATAATTATGGTGTATAATATTTGTGGGTAATTTTATATGGGAGGATATAATGCGAAATATTAAATTTGTAGCTGGATTTGCAGCTTGCGGATTTATTTTATCATTCGTATTTGGACTTTTTTCCCATACAACTTTTATCTCAGTATTTGCAAAGGCTTTTATTTTTGCATTAGTTTTTGCAGTTTTAGGATTTGGAATTTCGTTTCTAGCAAATAAATTTTTGCTGGAAGATAATGGTTCTGAATTTTCGAGTGATATTTCCGTATCACAAGCAGCTGTAAAATCTGGTGATAATTCTAAAGGTCATTTTGTAGATATTACAATAAAAGATGAAGAATTACCTCAAAGTGTTAGTGAAAATCATTTTGTAGTTGGTGATAATCATCAAATGCTTAATGAATCTGATTATGACACGCATAGTGTACATAATTCAATGGATGTTACAACTGAAGTTGAACCGGATGCAAATGTTAGTTTTAAACCAGTTCGTAGACTTGAAACTTTAACAAATGTTTCCAGTAAAGAATCTATCAGTCCGGATAATGCAGTTTCTGCTGGAAATGCTACAGTTTATAATTCGGAACCAGTTGCGAGTCAGGAATCAGAAAAGGGAATTGATACTTTACCGGATATTTCCGGATTTGCAGTAGACAATTCACCTGCTAATTCATCATCGGATATTGATGCGGATACAGATGATGATGATGGAAATTTTGTAACATCAGTAACAAGGTCTGAAAAGACTGATGCTGAAGTAGAAATTAAAGATGCATCGCTTTATGCGAAAGCAATTAGTTCAATTCTTTCAGAAGAAGAAAACTGATTAGAGGAAATATATTATGCCAATTAATGATGAAAAAGAAGAAGACGATCTTTGGGAAGAGTACAAAAAGACAAGAGCTCCTGCCATAAGAGACAAATTTATTAGACAGTATATGCCTCTCGTAAAATACGTTGCTGGTAAAGTTGCAGTTGGCATGCCAAGTAGTGTCGAATTTGATGATTTAGTTGGTTTTGGACAATTTGGACTTTTGGATGCAATAAATAAATATGATCCTGCAAAAAATGTAAAATTTAAAACATACGCTGTTACTCGAATTAGAGGTGCAATTTTTGATGAATTGCGGCAAATTGACTGGGTTCCTCGTTCTGTAAGACAGAAATCTAGAGAAATTGAAGATGCAATTGTTACTTTGGAAGCAAAACTTGGAAGAACTGCAACTGATACTGAAATTGCGCAATCTATGAATATGTCTGAAGATGAATATCATAGAACTGTTATGAAAGTTTCAGGTACAAGTGTACTTTCGTTAAATGATGTTTGGTACGCTGGTGATGATAATGACAATATGTCAATTGGTAATAATATTGAATCACCTTCAAGTTTAAATCCTGACGTTATTGCAGAAAGAGAAGAAATAAAAAAAGTAATTGCACAGGCAATTAGTGAATTACCAGAAAAAGAAAAAATGGTAATTGTATTGTATTATCATGAAGATTTAACTTTTAAAGAAATTGGTGAAGTTCTTGAGGTTAGTGAATCTAGAATTTCACAATTACATACGAAAGCAAATCTAAGACTTCGAGCTAAACTTACAAATTTAAGAAAAGGAATTATCTAATTTAGATGGTAACTCTGGACCAAATCCGTAAAGACATGAAAGAACGTCTCTCAATTGATAAAGATTTACATCAGGTTGATGTAAATGCTCAAACAATTGACGAAGCCCTTGCGGATGCTGCAGTTCAGTTAAACTGTGGACCAAAAAACTTACAATATGAAATTCTTGAAAAAGGTAGTGATGGTTTTTTAGGACTTGGGAAAAAACCTTGGAAATTAAAAATTTATCAGGATCCTTCAACTGTTAAAAAAGCTGTTAAACTTGCATCTGACGGTTTATTTGATGAAGAAGAACTTGAAAACGAATCGAAAGTAATTGATAGAGATGGAATGTTCTATGTTCGTCATTTCAGTTCGGATATTATGTTAAAAGTTATTACTCCGTTAGGAAATGGAACAGAAGTTGATGTAAAAGAAATTCTTGAAGAAGTTAAACGTCAGGATACACTTGAGTTTGATGAAGAATTAGTGAAAAAATATGCAAAAACTGGTACTGAAAATCAATATTATATGATTGGACAATATAAACATGTTCAGGCCGGTGATGCTCTTGTTGCAGTAGATATTACAAAAGATGAAATGAAAGGTTCTATTATTGTTTCAGCTCCTGCAATGAGTGGTGCTGAAGCTTCTTTTGATTTGATTAAACGTTCATTAATGCAGCAAGGGGTTGTAGAAGCTTGTATTCTTGAAGATAAAGTAAACGAATTTGTTGATAATCCTGTATATAATGTTCCATTTGAAGTTGCTTCTGCAATTTTACCGATAGATGGAAAAGATGCATATTTATCTTATAGTTTTGAAACTGATCCTAAAAAATTAAAAGCTAAAATTTCTGAAACAGGACAGATTAACTATAAGGAATTAAATCAAATTCAGAATGTTGTTGCTGATCAGGTTCTTGCACAAAAAATACCTGCTGAAAGAGGTAAGGGTGGTAAAACATTATTCGGCCGTTATCTTGAAGCAAAAAATGGAAAAGATATTCAAATTCAACTTGGACAAAATGTTAGACTTGATCGCGATGGTGTAACAATTAAATCAGAAATTGCCGGTGAAGTTATGCTTGTTAATGGTAAGGTTACTGTTGAACCAGTTAAATACCTTGATGCCGTTAATGTTAAAACTGGTGATGTTAAATTTGTCGGTACAGTTATTATTAAAGGCAATGTTGAAGAAGGTTACAAGGTTGAAGCTACAAACATTGAAGTTAATGGAATTGTTGATAAATCACGATTGGAAGCTACAGGAAATATTATTGTAAGAAATGGTGTTTTTGGTAAAGGCGAAGGTTATATCAAAGCTGGAAAATCTTTGTGGGCTAAGTTTATTAATGATACAACAGTTGAAGTTGAAGAAAATGTTATTGTTATTGATAGTATTGTAAATTCAACTGTTACTGCAATGAAGAATATTGTTTTGCGCGGTAAAAAAGCTCAGATTATTGGTGGACATTTACTTGCTACAGAAGAGATTTGTGCACGAAAAATTGGTTCTCCTGGTGGTGGTACTGAAACTATTCTTGAAGTTGGTATTGATCCAAGAGCTAAGCGCAGACTTGAAGAGTTACAGAAACTTCAAGCTGATAGAACAAAAGAATACGAAAAAATTGATTTGGATATTCAAACTTTGGAACAGCAAAAAAAACTTCGCAAAAAGTTACCTCAGGAAAAAGAAGAAAAACTTTTATCTTTCAAACGTCGTGGAGAACAGATTACAGAAGAGCTTGATGCAATGACAGAAGAAATCAACAAAATTCAAGCTCATTTAAGAGAATTAAAAGCGGTTGGAAAAGTTAAAGTTGAAGGTACAGTATACGCTGGTGTAAAAGTTTATGTTCGTGATGCTTTGGATGAAGTTAAAATTGATACAACTGGTGTTACTTTCTACTACGAAAAGAGTTTTAGTAAACGTGGAGCATATGAACCACCTGCATTAACTTTGGAGGAACCTGATGGGTATACAGCCGATTGACCTTCAGACAATGTATTCTCAAATGTCAAATGTTTCAAAAACATTTTCTGGTCAACAGCAGGCTCAGTTAACCGAAGCAATGCAGCAACAAAACAATATTCAAAAAAATCTTGAGCAAGTTTCAAAGGTAAATAAAACTTCAAACGAAAAAAGTAATACAAATCTAGTTAATTCGAATGGACGTGGCGGTTCAGGAGCTTACGGACAAACAAAACAAAATAAACAGAACCAAAATTCGGAAGATGAAACAGAAAATCATCCTGTAAAATCTGATTCAGCATATATTGGTACAATTATTGATATTACGAGGTAAGTGTGGCTTCTTATATTGCAGTTTTTATTAGTCTTGTATGTATCATTTTATTAATAATTCTCTTAATCCGTTTTAAAAAACTTTTTTCAACAGATGCAATCATCGAAAAAACAAGAAATCAGATGAATAAGATGATTACAGATATAAACGGAAATGCAAATAGAGATATAGAATTAATTAATGATTCTTCACGACGTTTAAGGGCTTTGCTTGTTGAATCTGAACAGAAAATGGAACAATTTAAACAAGCAACTGAAAGACTTCGAGATATGATTGCTCTTGCCGAAAAACTTGAAAATAACTCACAGTTAAATAATGTTGTTGTTGAAAACCAAAATGTACAAAATATTAAACCAATAGGCCAAAGAACTTCCGATATTATTTCAAATTCTTATAAATCAATGTCTTCAACTAAAATTGATCCGGAAGCAGCTTATTCTGTAAAAAAGATGCAAAGTTCTTTATTTGATGAAGAAGAAAATCCGCAAAATAAATCAATTTTAAAAGATGAAACGAAAGTAACTCCGGAAGGCGCCGCTTATAAAGAAGTTCCATTGATTGTAACAAAAATATTTGATGAAAAACCTATTCTTAACAAATCTGAAAAACGTGGTAAAATGTTAAATGATAATATAAAAAAACTGTTTAACGAAGGTTATCAGGTTGAAGAAATTGCAAAAAAATTGTCTTGCTCAATTACCGAAGTTCAGTTTATTATAGATATGTTATAAAGAGGCAAATTATGAATGTAAAAAAGCAAAAGTTTGGAATGTTATGTGATGGTACAAAAGTTAATCTTTATACTGTAAAAAATGAAAATATGTCTTTTTCATGTACTGATTATGGATGTACTCTTACAAGTATTGTTTTGAATAATAAAAATGGTACAACAACAGACGTTTTGTTAGGTTTTTCTACATTGGAAGGATATTTAGATACAAAGCTTTGTTTTGGCGCAATTGTTGGACGTTTTGCTAATAGAATTGGCAAAGCTTCTTTTGAAGTTGATGGCAAAAAATATTCTTTAGATAAAAATGATGGACCAAATACATTACATGGTGGTTTTTCCGGATATGATAAAATGATGTGGAAAGGAAAAACCATTAAAAATAAAAACTTTGCTGGAGTAAAATTCACAAGACTTTCACCTGATGGAGAACAAGGATTTCCAGGAAATGTAAAATTGGAAGTTACATATCTCCTTGATAACAATAATAATTTGTCTTGTATTTATAATGCAGAAACTGATGCTGCAACTCCAATTAATATTACAAATCATGCGTACTTTAATTTGGCTGGAAATGGTCAAATTACAGAACATACAATGAAAATGAATTCAACAAAAATTCTTGAAGTAAATCCAAAATTAATTCCAACAGGAAAAATGCTTGACGTAGCTGGAACACCTTTTGATTTTACTAAAGAAAAGAAAATTGGAAAGGAAATTGCAGATGTTGGTCCTGGATACGATCACTGTTATGTAACAGAAATGTATTCAGCTGATAAACCTCAGTGCGGCCTTCCATTGGATGATTCAGATTTAGTTGAGTTTGCAGAAGTAAAAGATCCAAAAACAGGACATGAAATGACAGTATTCACTAATATGGAAGGCTGCCAGTTTTATTCAGGCAACTACATTAAAGGAGTTCGCGGAAAGAACGGAGTTTTCTATATGAATCACGATGCTTTCTGTCTTGAAACACAATGCTTCCCGGACACACCGAATAAAGAAAAGTTCCCAACTTGTATTCTTAGACCAGGTCAAAGAATGAAAGCTAAAACTATTTATTCATTTAAATAGTCTTATTACATACTATTTATTTATACAAAGTCTGATCATAAAATTGTTGACATTAAAATAATTCTCAAATAAAAGCATTTTTTCGTTGAAAAAACCTAATTTCGGCTGTAAAATTGTTTTTACATAAAAGAGTATATCATTAGAGAGGTATTGTAATGGATGTACAATTACAGGAACTGATTGATAAAATCAAGAAAGACGGTGTTGCTACTGCCGAATCAGAAGCTGCCAAAGTAATTGCTGACGCTGAAAAAAAAGCTGCATCAATTATTGCCGATGCTCAAGCAAAGGCTGATGAACTAATTAAAAATAGTAAAAATGAAATCGAGAGAATGGAAAAAGCAAGTGAAGAAGCTATTGTACAAGCTGCACGTAACTTACTCCTGTCTTTTAAAGATTCACTCGTAAAAGAATTAGATGGCCTTATTCAGGCTGAAACTGCAAAAGCTGAATCAAAGGATGTTCTCGCAAAGTTAATTCCAGAAACTGTAAAAGCATGGGCAAAAAATGCAGATGCTTCAGAACTTTCTGTTTTACTTAGTGAAAAAGATTTGAAAGAGCTTGAAAAATCACTTACATCAGAATTGAAAGCAGAAATTTCGAAAGGTTTGGAAATTAAACCTGATAAAACATTATCTGCCGGATTTAGAATTGGTGTAAAGAATGGAGCTGCATATTATGACTATTCTGCGGAAGCTTTAGCCGAAATGTTTGCAGCATATCTTAATCCAAAAGTTGCAGGCTTAATTAAAGTAGCCGCAAAGGATGCAAACTAGTGGCATATTATTATTTGGTCTCACAATTACCAAATATCTCATCTACGGAAAGTAAAACTTCTTTACCTTTAAACACAGAATCATTCCGTGAATTGGTAAGTAGATATATTTCTGTTGATGAAAAAGTAGTTATAAATGCACTATCACTAGTTCCTCCAAAAGAACTTGAAACTACTGGTTCTACTTTTTTGGATAATTGGTACGAAAAAGAAAGAAATTTACGATGTGCTTTAGCTCAAATACGTGCTCAAAAAATGAAAAAGGATAGCGTTCCTCTTCCACCAGGTTGTACCGCTGATATTATTACTGTAGCGCGAACAGCAGTTGGTATGGATAGTCCTTTAAGTGCAGAACAGTTTCTTTTTGATTACAGGTTACGCTTGTTAGATGATTTACGCCCTTTGGACGCATTTTCAATTGATGCAGTGTATGCCTACGGCTTAAAACTTATGCTTGTTGAACGCATGAAAAAGTTTGAAGTCGAAAACGGAAAGACATCTTATCATAAGATTTACGATACAATTTTAGACGGAGATAATAAATGACGGATACAAAAGCAAAGGTAGTCGGCATTAATGGAAACATGGTTACTATCGAATTTGATGGTAGTGTTTCTATGAATGAAGTAGGCTACGTAAATGTAGACGGAAAGAAGTTACGTGGTGAAGTTATCCGTATTCGCGGAAATAAAGCCCAAATGCAGATTTTCGAAATGACACAGGGTATTAAAGCTGGTGACACTGTAGAATTAATTGGCGATCTTCTTTGTGCTGAATTAGGACCTGGACTTCTTGGACAAACATTTGATGGTTTGCAGAATCCACTTCCACTTGTTGCTGAAAAAGCAGGATTCTTCCTTGAAAGAGGTGTATATGTAGATTCTCTTCCAAGAGATAAAAAATGGGAATGGACTCCAACTGTAAAACCAGGTGATAAACTCCTTAGAGGAGATTCAATTGGTACTGTTCCTGAAGGACCTTTTACACATAAGATTCTTGTTCCATTCGATTTACTTGGAATGTATACAGTAAAGAAGGTAACAGTTGCCGGTTCTTATACAATTGAAGATGAAATGGCTGTTGTTACAGATGAAAAAGGAAATGACCATGTATTGAAAATGGCTTTCAAATGGCCTGTAAAACGTGCCGTTGATTGTTATGCAGAACGTCTTGCTCCAACTGAACCAATGGTTACTCAGGTTCGCCTTATTGATACTTTCTATCCTGTTTCTAAAGGTGGTACATATTGTATTCCAGGTCCATTTGGTGCTGGAAAAACTGTTCTTCAGCATACAACTTCAAGAAATGCCGACGTAGATATCGTAATTATCGCTGCATGTGGTGAACGTGCCGGTGAAGTTGTAGAAACAATTAAAGAGTTCCCAGAACTTAAAGACCCAAGAACTGGTCGTTCATTGATGGAACGTACAATTATCATTTGTAATACTTCATCAATGCCTGTTGCTTCCCGCGAAGCTTCAGTTTATACATCGGTTACTTTGGCAGAATATTACCGCCAGATGGGCTTGCACGTATTATTGCTTGCAGATTCAACAAGCCGTTGGGCACAGGCTTTACGTGAAATGTCTGGACGTTTGGAAGAGATTCCTGGAGAAGAAGCTTTCCCAGCTTACCTTGAATCTTACATTTCAGCATTCTATGAACGTGCAGGTTATGTTCGACTCCGTGATGGTGCATTTGGCTCTGTTACAATTGGTGGTACTGTATCTCCTGCCGGTGGTAACTTTGAAGAACCTGTAACACAGGCAACTCTTAAAGTTGTAGGTGCTTTCCACGGTCTTTCACGTGAACGTTCTGATGCTCGTAAATATCCTGCTATTGACCCAATTATTTCATGGTCTAAATACAAATCAGTTATTCGTGAAGACTGGGTTGCTTTTGCTCGTAAAGTATTCCTTCGCGGTGTAGAAGTAAATCAGATGATGAAAGTAGTTGGTGAAGACGGTACAACAACTGAAGACTACATTGAATATCTTAAGAGTGAATTCCTTGATGCAGTTTATATGCAGCAAAATTCATTTGATGATGTTGATAATGCAGTTAGTGTTGAACGTCAGAAATACATTTTTGCTAAGGTTTTACAAGTTCTTGGATCTGATTTTGATTTACCAGAAAAAGATGATTCACGTAACTTCTTTAACCAGCTTAGACAAAAATTCTTGGACTGGAACTATACTAAATGGGATTCTCCAGAATTTAAAGAGGCTGAAAAAGGAATTACAGAATTCTTTGCTTCAGTTAAGAGTGAACTTCGTAATGAAGTTAATGAAATGCTCAAGGATGGTGAATAATGAATAAAGTATACAGTAGAATTGAATCCATCGTTGGTAGTGTTATTACAGTAAAAGCTGATAATGTTGCTTATGGAGAATTGGCCGAAATTGAAACACGTTTTGGTAAATCTCTTGCTGAAGTAAACAAAATTGAAGGCGATGTAGTTTCTTTACAGGTTTTTGCCGGTGGTCGTGGTATTTCAACTGGAGACCATATTAAATTCCTTGGACATCAGATGGAAGTTTCATTTTCTGATGATTTACTTGGAAGAATTTTTAATGGTTCTGCACAGCCACGTGATAATGGTCCTGCATTAACTGATTCCTTAGTTACAATTGGTGGACCTTCTGTAAACCCATCTAAACGTATCATGGCTAAGCGTATGATTCGTACAGGTATTCCAATGATTGATATGTTCAACACATTGGTAGTTTCACAGAAGCTTCCTATTTTCTCTATTTCCGGTGAACCTTACAACCAGCTTTTGGCACGCATTGCCATGCAGGCTGAAGTTGATGTAATTGTTCTTGGTGGTATGGGTCTTAAATACGATGACTACTTGTTCTTCAAAAAGACATTGGAAGACGGTGGAGCTCTTTCAAAAACAGTTATGTTTATGCATACAGCTGCAGACCCAACTGTAGAATGTCAGAAAATTCCAGACCTTTCTCTTGCAGTTGCAGAACAGTTTGCCCTTAAAGGAAAAGATGTATTAGTTCTTCTTACTGATATGACAAACTTTGCTGACTCAATGAAGGAAATTGCCATTACACAGGAACAGGTTCCATCTAATCGTGGTTATCCTGGAGATTTGTACTCTCAGCTCGCAAGCCGTTATGAAAAAGCTGTAGACTTTGAAGGTGCAGGTTCGGTTACTGTTCTTGCTGTAACAACAATGCCTGGTGATGACGTTACTCATCCGGTTCCAGATAATACTGGATATATTACGGAAGGTCAGTACTACCTTAAAGGAGGTCGTATTGAACCATTTGGATCTTTGTCTCGTCTTAAACAGAATGTTAACGGTGATACACGTCCAGACCATCGTGCGTTAATGGATGGTATGATTCGTCTTTATTCTAGTTATAAAGATACACTCGAAAAGAAATCTATGGGTTTCAATTTGAGTAAATGGGATGAAAAACTTCTTACATACGGTGTAAAATTTGAAGATAATATGATGGATTTGTCAAAAAACATACCGTTGGAAGATGCTCTTGATTTAGGTTGGAAGATTCTTGCAGAATGTTTTGAACCTCAAGAAACTGGTCTTAAGTCTTCACTTATCGAACAGTATTGGCCTAAATAAATTGAGAATTGAGAATGTAGAATTGATATTTAATTAATTCAACATTCTGAATCACAATCTAGTGAGAGGAAATTGAATGGCAAAAATAAAGCTGACAAAAAATGAGCTTAAAGTTCAAAAAGATGCGCTAAAAATGTATAAGCGTTATCTTCCAACTCTTATGCTCAAAAAACAACAGCTTCAAACAGAAATCCGCACTATAGATGCCAAGGCTAAAGAAGTTCGAGCTGCACGAGTCACCCTTGAAAAAGAGTTCGACGAATGGATTGCAGTATTCGGTGAAAGAGAAGCTTTTACGCCAGATATGGTTACTGTAAAAAATATCAAAAAAGGTTACGGAAATATTGCAGGGGTTACTATTCCTGTTTATGAAGGTGCCGATTTTGGACGAGGAGATTACGATTTGTATGAAACTCCTCTCTGGATTGATATGGCTGCAGATCGTATGGAAAAAGCTTTATCTTTGGATTTGGAAGCAGAAGTACTTGATGAACAGGTACGATTGCTTTCACAGGAATTAAGAACTACAACCCAACGTGTAAATCTTTTTGAAAAGGTTAAAATTCCTGAGACTAAGGCTAATATTAAGAAAATTTCTGTTTATCTTGGCGATGAACAGACAGCTGCGGTTGTTCGAAGTAAAATTTCTAAGAAAAAATTGCAGGCAAAGATTGATGAAGAACAGGAGGCTGGTAAATGATTGAAAAAATGAAAAAAGTCTCTATTGTAATTCTCAATAAAGAAAAAGAGGCTGCATTAAAAGCTTTAAGAAAAATAGGACTTATTCATCTTGAAAAGATTGAAGGTTCATCTGAAAAACTTAATGCTTTTAAAGAATATACAAATAATGCCAACGTAAGTGAAAGCATTTTAGGAGAAATTAAAGTTCCAAAATCTAAGGGACAGGATTTCTCTTTAAGTGATGAAAAAGTAATTTCTTTATGTGCTGATGTTGTTTATAAGAACGATAGAAAAAAGCAGTTACTTGAAGAAATTAATGCTGATACTACTGAATTAGATCGTTTTGCATTATGGGGAAGTGTTGATCTTGATGATTTTGAATACCTAAAAACAAAAGATATTCAACTTAAGATGTATGAAATTCCTGCAGATAAATACGGATTAATTGATGAATCAATTCAAACAATTCTTGTTAATAATGACAAGAAAATTGTTCGTTTCCTGATTGTCAATGGTGGAGAAGGCAGACCTGAAAAACTTTTACCTGAAGCTTTTGAAGTTCCTTTACCAAGACTTACAACAAAAGTTCTTGAAGAAGAAATCAAAAAGGACGAAGCCGAAATAAAAGCTATTGAGGATTTTTACGTTGAAAATGCTAAATTTGTTCCTGCTATTACAAAATTCAAAAAGAATTTGGAAAGCGATATAGAATTTGAAAACATAAATGCCGGAATGTACCATGAAACAGAAGGGGCTGATACAGACCTTGCATGGATTAGCGGATACATTCCTGAAGCTGAAATGGAAGTTTTCAAAAAATCTTGTGCTGAAAATGGCTGGGCTATAGCATATGCTGATCCAGAAGATGATGATATTGAAGTACCAACTAAACTTAGAAATAATAAATTTGTAAGTTTAATTTACCCATTAACAGACTTTTTGGGTACTGTTCCTGGATATCATGAATATGATATTTCTGGATGGTTCTTATTCTTCTTTACAATTTTCTTTGGAATGATTTTTGGTGATGGTGGATATGGATTACTTGTAACTGCTGTCGGAATATTACTTATTCTAAAGAATGTGTTTGGTGGAAAGAAAATATCACCATTTATTGGATTATTAACGTTAGTCGGTATTGCTACTGTTATTTGGGGACTTGTTACTTGTACCTGGTTTGGATTAAAACCTGAACAATTACCAGAATGGTTAGTAAAACTTTCCATTCCTCAAATATCCAATGCTTATGATGACATAATTTGGGTTCCTTTCTGGAAACCTGATAGTCTTGTAGGATTAACAACAGCACAGAACTTGCAGATTTTCTGTTTCAGTCTTGCTTTGTTACAACTTTCTGTTGCTCACATTAAAGCAATTTGTCGTGACATACATTCATTAAAATGTATTGGTGACTTAGGTTCACTTTTACAGTTAATTGGTATGTTCTGGCTTGTACTTTCAATGGTAGTAAGTGGTGAAGTATTTACAATGAATGAAGTTATTTACGGAGTACCGGTTGGAAAAATTGAATTATCTTTAATCGGTGTTGGCTTTGTAATGAGTTTTATCTTCTCTAATTATGAAGGAAGCATTGGTAAATCTACATTGGAAAGTTGTAAAAACATTATTTCAGTACTGCTTGGTGTAGTAAACGTATTCTCGGATATTGTTTCTTACATTCGATTGTGGGCTGTTGGATTGGCAGGGGCTGCAATTAGTAATACTGTAAATGAAATGGCAGGACCTTTGTTAGGTCATGCAATAACATTTATAGCATTTGTAATTTTAATTGCTTTCGGTCATGGATTAAACATGATTTTGAACTTGCTTTCTGTAATTGTTCATGGTGTTCGATTAAATACACTTGAATTTTCAAGTCATTTAGGAATGTCATGGTCTGGCTTTAAATATAGTCCTTTTAGTGAAAAGGAAAAAAAATAATATAATTTTTCCGAAAATCGGAATAACATATGCCTGATATTTGGGCAAAGGAGTTTAATATGACTTTTGATTTTGGTATGCTTGGTGCTGCTGTTGTAATGGGTATTGCTGCTCTTGGTTCAGCAATTGGAATTGGTATTGCAGGACAGGGTGCGATTGGAGCTTGGAAACGTTGTTACATCAATAACAAACCAGCTCCATTTATTCTTACTGTATTTGCTGGTGCTCCTCTTACTCAGACAATTTATGGTTTCTTGTTGATGCAGTCTATGGTTTCTTCAGATAAAAATCCTGGATTCCTTCTTGGTTTAGGTATTGCTTCTGGTTTAGCTATGGCTTTCTCAGCTATTGCACAGGGAAAAGCTGGTGCTGCTGGTTCTGATGCATTAGGAGAAACTGGAAAAGGTTTTGCACAGTACATCATGGTTGTAGGTCTTTGTGAAACTGTTGCTTTGTTCGCAATGGTATTCTCAATGATTGTATGCTAGTTTTCTTCGAAAACTAGCATACTAGCGAGTTTTGCAAAGCAAAACTCGTACATTATACTTACAAATTAAAGCGTTCTGTCTTTTGCAGAACGCTTTTTTTATGCTATAATATATTTATGACTAAGAAAGTATTTTTAGGTGGAAAAGGAATAACAAAACGTATTTCTATTGGTGGAGATTCACCTGTTACTCTTCAAACAATGTGGAAAGAACCAATAAATGATCTTTCTACAAATAATCAAAAATTAGATAGAATATTAAAAGAAATTTCTAGTTTACAAAAACTTGGATGTGACATAATCCGATTTGCAGTGCCAGATATGGAAAGCGCAAAAGGTCTTTCTTTAATTGCGGAAAGAACTTCTATGCCATTAGTTGCCGATATTCATTTTGATTATACTCTTGCTTTAGAATGTTTAAAAGGAAATGTTGCTGCAATAAGAATAAATCCGGGAAATATTGGAGCAATTGAAAATACAAAAGCTGTTGTTAATGCTTGTAATGAAAATGGAGTTGCAATTCGTATAGGAATAAATAGTGGAAGTTTACCAATTGATTTGCAGGAAAAAATTGCAGCAAAAGAAATATCCAGAGCTGAAGGTTTATGCGAAACTGCCGCACGCGAAGCTGAAATCTTTGAAAATTTAAAATTTGATCAGTATGTAGTTAGTATGAAGTCTTCAGATGTTAACGAAACTATACAGTGTAACAGATTTTATGCTCAAAAATATAATAATCCATTACATTTAGGAGTAACTGAAGCAGGCCCCTTAATTGGGGGAATTGTAAAATCTTCAATTGCTTTTTCTACTTTATTAAATGAAGGAATTGGTGACACAATTCGAGTAAGTCTTTCATCTTCTCCTGAAAATGAAATAATTGCAGGTTTAAATATTTTAAAAGAATGTGGAAAGCGTAAAGGTGGTGTAACAATAATCAGCTGTCCTCGTTGTGGAAGAATAGGTTTTGATGTTCATTCATTTATGGATAGATGGCAGAACAGACTTTTGGCATTAGACAAAAATATTACAGTTGCTGTAATGGGGTGTGTTGTAAATGGTCCTGGTGAAGGAAAGCATGCTGATTTAGGAATTGCAGGAACAAAAGATAAGGTTATTATCTTCAAAAAAGGAAAGATAATACAAACAATTAATAATGAAGATGCCGATAATGTATTTGAACAAATTTTAAATACTTTTTAATGGATTTATAAATGAAGAAAAGATTTATTATTTCAATTTTATTTTTTTTAAGTTTTGAAGTTTTTGCTAAGAATTCACAAATTAACAGTGATAGTATTAAAGCTTATCGTAATTCTCTTGAATACTTTGACAAAATGGAATATGGAAAAGCTTTAAAATATGCTGAAGACGCAATTTTATTTAGAAAACAGGAATCTGATTACGAATTAAAAGTATTACATAATTCGCTTACTGCAAAAGCTGTTGTAAACGTAGGAAATAATATTAAAGATGTTCTGGCTATATTAAATGAACGTGGAGAACAAGAATCAATTGATATAATTAATTTTTACTTAAGAATTAAAAGTGAAGAATTTTTTGAAGGTGATATTACTAATTTGACAAAATATATAAAAAGAATTGAATTATATCCGGAAGCTTATAAAGTTATTGGAGATATTTATAAGTTGGAAGGTGAATATGATTTTGCTGAACAATATTATAATATGGCTCTGGAAAATGCTGAGATTTTGGATATTCCAAACCAGATGTATGATATTTTATACATGTTAGCAGAAATTAGTAAGTTAGAGAAAAATTATCCACAAATGGAAGTAAGATTATTAAATATTTTAGTTTATGATCACTACTACAAAAATCAGGCTTTATTTAATTCTATGATGGGAACAATAAAATCTAACAGAAATAATTCATTGGAAAAGTTTTTCAATCTATATAGAGCCAGTTCTTATTATTGTTTAATCGCTTATAATGAATTAATTGATTATTATCTTTCGTTAAATGAAAATGATAAAGCATTAAAACTTTCTGCATTAAGTGTTTTAACTGGTTTTACAAAAATTTATGAAATTTTAAAAAGTAGAAATCCGGATTATGAATATGAAAATTTAAGTACATTTTTTCAGGAATTATCTTATTATTCAGATATTATAGAATGGGGAACTCAAAATAATGTCTGGAAAAGTTTTAACGTTTTGGCAAAGATTACAAAAGAAAGTGGATACGATATTTTTTCAAAAGAATTGCTAAAAGTCTTAGCTCAATTTACACCTGATTCTTATTGGCAAAAAGAAGCTGTTTTACAATTGGAAATGTTTGATTAGTAATGTAAACCAATTCCAACTGAAAGTTCATATAAAGAAATATCTCGGCGCCAATCATAATTTAATGAGTTTTTAAATAATAATTGACCAATATCAATTCCTAAGCTTGCGCGAACTGTAAAACTTGACCATTTTTTAGGATATACAAGAACTTCAACACCACCAGAATAAAATCCGTCTTTTAGATTAAAAGTTTTATTAGTAGATCGATTATTAATAAGAGCAAAATCGAAAAATGGTGCAATTTGACAATCACAATTAAAATAATTCATTATGTGATTTGTAAAATGTGTTGTAAAAATATGGTATGGAAAATCAAGATTTAAAACAATTGCAGAAGAAGTATTAAGAATCTTTTCGGATGGAATTGATGTAGAATCTGAATAACGTTGATCATCGCGAATACCTCTTAATCTTTGACCAATTTTTTCACTGTAATAATATTTTTTTCCTTTTGTATTTAAATATGTAAAAGCATAAAGTTGCGAGGTAATTCCAATTTTATTAAAATAGTCTGAATCAAAAAGCACAAAATAATTGTATAATTTACTTTCAAAAGAAATAAATGGAACAAAATCGTGTCTTTGAAAATAATATTGAAAGGCGTTATCTAACTCAAAGGAACTACCTTTTCGATAATTTCCGATCCAGTCTATTCTGCTTGTAAATAAATTATGTCCAATGGAAGCGGTTGGACTTGATAAATCATTATTTAGAATATTTATTGAATCTTTATCCCAGTTAAAATAAATTTGAGAGTATGGAGTGTAAATAATTTTTCCCCAGTTTTCAATATTTGCAACTGTTAAAGGAATGGAAGCAATTGCTTCTTCTTTAAAATAAGTTGTGTCCCCGAATATTTCGTATTCATAATTTCTGAATGCGTATTGATTAAATTCAAGTTGAAGTTTGTAGGTGTCAAATGGTAAAGATAATTTTACTCCGGTTTGTGCTTCCCATTCTGGAGTAGGTTTGGAAAAGTTATAATAGAAAACATAATCGTTTGTCCATTCTGCATCAAAAATACCGGCTTTAAATGGAATGTTAAAATCTAATTCAGCTCCAACCTCAAAACTTTTATTATCCGAAACAACTGGAACAATTCCATAAAAATCGGCTGACATCATATTTAAGGAACCAAAAAAGTTTGAATCTTTTGCTTTAAGTTTAGGTTTCCAGCCTTCGTTTGAGTTATAACTAATTACATGTGGAAGAGCTAGGAGATGAAGTGAATCTTTTACGTGAACTAGAAAAAGAACTTCAAAGGCATTGTCAGTTGAAAGGGAATCTATTTTTTCCCAAGTTACATCAATTATTTCAAATGCACGAATGTTTGTTAATTCGCGAATATAATTATTTATATAGGTTTCAAATTCTTCTTGCGATGCAAAAATTGTTTTTTTATCAATGCTTACATTTTGTTCAAGGGCATATTCTTTTGTTTTAGAAATGGAAAAATTTCCGCTGCTTTCAATATTATATTTTACTTCACTTATATGAAATGTTTGTGCAAAGCAGAATGATGAAATAAGTAAAAATAATAATGAAAATAATTTTTTCACTAGTAAGCACCTTTTCCTTTAATTACAACCCAAACGGTTTTAATTAAAATCCATAAATCAAGCCAAATTGACCAGTTTTGAATATAATAAGAATCGTAGGAAATTCGCTCTTCGTAACCAGTATCTGAACGTCCAGAAACTTGCCACATACCAGTTAATCCTGGTGAAACTGAAAGTACATAATCTTTAAATTCACCATATTTTGCAAGTTCTGGTTCTGTTACAGGACGTGGACCTACAAAACTCATTTCACCGGAAATAATATTAAATATTTGAGGTAATTCATCTAGACTTGTTTTTCGTAAAAATTTACCAAGTTTTGTTACGCGAGGGTCATTTTCCAATTTACAATCTTTATCCCATTCAGCTTTCATTTCTGGATGTTCTTTGAAAATTTGTTCAAGCATTTTATCTGCATTAATAACCATTGAACGGAATTTCCAGCACTTAAATTCCTTACCATTTTTTCCAACTCGTTTATGACCGTAAAAAATTGGTCCTTTTGAAGTACATTTTACTAAAATGGAAAGAATTAAAAGGACTGGAATTGCAAAAGGAGATGCAAGTAATACTAAGAATAAATCCAAAAGCCTTTTAAAAAATAGATTTGCTTTAAATGTAAGATTATGTGTAGAAGAAAATCCGATAATACCGGCAATATCTTTTAAATGCTGTGTACAAGTAAATGAAGTTTGAGATTTAGAAACAGTAATTGTGTATCGATATGAGGTCATTATTTGTGAAATATCACCTTTGTAATCACACAAAACAGCAGTTTTTATATTTAATTTTTTAATTTCCTGCAAAACTTCAGCTGCTGGAGGATAAACTGGAATACCATTATATTCAGAAGGTCCAAATGCCATAGAATCAATAATAATTGCAGGATGATAACCTAAATAATCGTGTGATTTTAAACGATCAATAACAGCATTTCCACTATTACCGTTACAATATATAACAGCAGGAACACCCCACCATTTAAATTTACAGAAAACTCGTTTAAAAATTTCACGCGCGGACGGTAAACAAATAATTGTAAAAATGTAAGAAATAATAAAAGCCCACATAACTGCAATATTCTGACTGTTTTTTACAATTGATTTTGTAAAGGTAAAACTTGTAATATTAGAAGCGAAAATACTAATGATAATTGCAGTGTAACAAATAAAAGTACTTAAACAGAATTTACTTACTTCTTCAGTCGGTGGAAGCATAATTCCAGGATATAATCCGGTAATACCAAAAACCAGTAGAATGAAAGGTAAATAAAAGCTGTAACCTAAAAATGAACGGAAATTAATATTTCTTGGTACAATAAGATTTACAATGAAAAAGCCTATTCCAATACATAAAAGTAAAACAAAAGCATCAACAAAAAACATAGAAAGGCCAGAGAAAAAAGAACTTGTTGTCGGATAGCGTTTCTTAAAATCTTTAATTATTTCTTTATCATTCATAATATTCTTCTATTTTAGTCCTTTTAATACAATAAGTCTATAAGAATAAAGTATTAAAAGTTTTTTATTCACATAATTATAAAAATTTGTTATATTTATATTATGAAAAGATTATTTTTTATTTTGAGTTTTATATTTCTTTTCAATAATTTGATTTTTACACAAGTATTAAATGATTCTCAAATAATTAATCCAGATTCTCAAATTTATAAAGAATTAAATGAATTACAGATGAATAATCAATTATTTTTCTTTTCTCAAAACACACCTATGTCTGCGGGCGAAATTAAAATGTACTTACGCCAAATGGATTATGATAATTTATCTGAGTATTCAAAACAATTATACGATTCAATTTGTACGCAATTAAACAAAAAAAACATGCTTCCTTACGATAATTTACAATTTGATATTAAACCAAGAATAAATATTGAAGGATATTATAAAACAAATAAAGATATTTCCTGGAGCCATGATTACTTTTTCAAAGATAATTTAATTACAATTCCAATAAAATTTGGTTTTGGAGATTTATTTAGTATAACTTCCGATATTTTTGTAGGAAAAAATCAAGTTGTAATGCAAAAAAATGATAGTTTTACAAATATTCCTTTCAGTTTTAATGATTTGAATTTTTTCTTCCCAACTTTTGCTTATGGCTCTTTTGGAAAAACTTACGATGATTGGGGATACAATTTTCATTTTGGAAAACAAGGAAAAACTATTGGAAACACTATTACTGGAAGTATAATTTATAATTCAACTTTTGAAACTGATGGTTATGCTGAATTTGTAATTTTTTCAAATTGGATGAAATATACTTGCGATGTAGTTCAAGTTAGCGGAAATAGAATGGATAATGTTCAAACTGATAATATTGACCGCTATTTATATTTACATCAGTATGATTTTAGATTATTCAAAAAGGCAAAATTTTCAGTTTTTGAAGGTTCTCTTGTATGTAATCCAATGTCGTTACGGTTTTTAAATCCTTTAATAATTATGCATCAGTTTGGAGGGTGGTCGGATTATGACTGGCCTGCAAAATATGCAGATAATGATACAAACAATTTTATGAAAAATCCGTATAAATTTTATGCAAATAAATACCGGGAAACTAATTTCTGTGCAATTTTTGCGGGACTTTTTGAGCTTATTCCAACTTCCAATTTAAGACTTTACGGTCTTTATGATCAAATTGAGTTTCAACTTCCGTGGGAAAGAAAACATTTGCGTGGAAGATATATGCCTAATTCTTTTGCATTGCAGTTTGGTGGTGAATATAATTACATAACAAAAAACAGTTCTTTACTGAATTTTGCATTGGAAGGGGTTTATACATCACCATATATGTATATAAAACAAACACCATCAGCTTCGCTTTACAGATTCCGTAACGATATGCAATCTGGTGGAAAAATTTACTCGTGGATGGGAACTCCTTTTGGTCCAAATAGTTTAGCAGGGCAATTTCGCGTAAAATATCAACCTGCAAAAAAATGGAATTGTGAGTTTGATTATTTAATTTGTGCTAAAGGTCCAAAGGATTTTAGTATTTTTGAAAATTACAGTCGCTTTTCAAATGAAACTGAGGAGGGCGGCGAAACAATAGATATTTACTATTATTATCCAACATTAAAATTTTATCTTATTTATTATGGATTAACGGATGTATTTACTGGAAAGGATTATTCTAAAGAAAATTTAGATGCTCTTTATCAGGATGCAATAAGTCTTGGATTTGCTGTAGCACCAGAAATTAGTAATCAGTTTTGTGTAAAGGCAAATTACAATTTAACAGATAAAATTGATTTATCCGGAAAAATTATTTATGAGTTATTACTTAATGTTGATAATCAAGTAGGAAACGTAAAAAGTGGAATAGAACTTTCTTTAGCTTTTACATATAATTTTTATTAGAGGAAAAAAATGAAAAAAATTGTTTTACTAATTTTAACTTTTGTTGCTGTATTACCATTATTTGCTCAAACTTATGATACAGTTGATATTACTGATGATGTTTATTCATTTTTAATAATTGCAGAGCAAAACGGCTATTGCGAACGCCTTGAAAATATTAAACCTTATACTCAAAAGTATATCGTTAAAGTTCTTGAGGAAATTAAAGAAAATATTAAAGAAAAAAATTCTGAAAATGAATATAAATTTTATAATCAGGAATTAGATACTGTAAATTTTTATTTAAATAGATATTACAAAGTTCCTGGAATTGATTGGAGTAGAATGTCAATTCGTTTTGAAAATAATGCAGATAATTTTCCGTTAAGTTTGGAATTTAACAATACTACAGAAACTTTTATTTCTTCAGGTATATACAGTAACAGTGATTTAAATTCAACAGGATTTGAACTTTTCCATAATTTTAATTTTCTTGGAGATTTAGGAAACAATGTTTCTTACCGTTCATCCGGATATCTTGGATTTACAAAAATGAATTTGCAGACTGTCGGTGAAGATTATTTAATTGGTTACTGGTGGTATGATGATTGGCGCGATACAAAGGAAGGTGGCGGAGACGAAACTCACGATTTTCTTACAATTGATCAACTTACAAAAAGAACTATACGTACTTATAAAAATAATAACTGTCTACCGTATTCTTACAAAAAAAAGTGGGATGGCTCTGTTTATTTTTTAAGTAAACTTGATTGTAATGGACTTGAAGGCTGGCCTTTTGTTCCATCTCTTGCATTTGGTATGTATGGTGAATTACGTGGAAATTTTATTAATGACAGATTATCGTTAGGTATTTCCCGTGTTAATAGAGAATGGGCTGCAATGGATGAAGGTTCAAGTCTTGTTTTAAATAAATTTGCTTCTCCTTTCATTGCTATTGATGCTTCATTAAAACTTTTTGACTGGTTCTCTTTTGATACATTAACAGGTGTATTCGAATTTCCAAATGCAGCATACATAAATGAAAATGCTTGGTACATGCTTAAAAAAGGAAGAATTGAAAATCAGGAAGGTGCACAAGCTGTAGAGAAAGATCCAAAATATACAGTTGAAGATTCATATTTCTTCCAGAATGCTTATTCAGTTGGAATGATAAATTTTGATATTACAAATCTTCATATAGACTTTGGTAGTACTTGTATATGGCCTAAACGTTTTGAAATTGGTTATATGTTCCCTCTTATTGATCGTGTTGTTTACCAAAATAGTGTAGGTGATTATGATAACCTTTCATTATTTGGTGATATTAAAGGAACCTTACCTGGAATTGGTTCAATATGGTTCTCTGCTTATGCTGATGAAATAAATTCATTAACTCCAAAATTATTTACAAAAACCAGATGTATGTTTGCTTATCAATTTGGTTCAAAAGTTGCTTTACCATTCCTTCCATTTGCAACAATTTCCGCACGTTATACAAAAATTGAACCATATTGCTATACTCATCAGGCTATTATTAAACAACCTTGGTATTCAGAATACATAAGTGAAGCCTACATGAATAATGGTCGTCCTTTAGGTTATTATCTTGATCCTAATTCTGATGAAATTTTTGTTAGAATTGATACAAAACCAGCTCCAGCTACTTCAGTTTCTTTACAGTATCAGTTGATTCGTCATGGTGCAGATTTTGGAAGTGGAGCCGTTGCAGGTAGCAGTTTATATTCAGAAATGCCTACAGGTATTCGAGATTCATTATATAAATACTTTTTACATGATGGAACTTACGAATGGATGAATATTATTGCTTTGGAAGGTTCTTATAACTTTAATAAATTAAAAGTTCCGTTACAACTTTCTTGTACTGTAGGGTATCTTTATGATTATTTTACACAAAGTAGTGGTGGCGCAAATCAAAAAACTCCTTACAAAAAAATAAATACAGCCGAATATCCTGTAAATCAAGGTGTTGTAATTAGTTTGAGTTTAAAACTGTTTGCATTTGATATGTGCCAGTAATTAAGCGTTTTTTATAATATTTGCTAATTGAACGCAAGAATCTTTATTTGGATTATTTAATCTTTTATTAGCTTCTTTAATCATCTCAACAAATTGTTGAGGTGATTTTTTAAATGCTAGAACATTATTGCAAAATTCTTCGAATGTTGAAGGCTTTGGACCTGGTGTATTTTCCATATAATCCATTGTAAAACCTACAGTATTTTCATATTCAGCTAAATCGTATGGTAGGAACATAATTGGACGTTCCAAAAGCATATAATCAAGATAAATTGAAGAATAATCAGTAATAAGTGCATCAAAGCAATTTATATAATCCATGACTTCTGTATATTTTTGTGCAGAAAATAATGAAATATTATTTAAGGAAAGAATATCTTTCGGAATTGATTCTTCATATGCAGGATGAAATCTTATAAAAATGTGAATTTTATTTTCTGTTAGAAAAGTATCAAGTTTTAAAAGATCAAAATTTTCGAAAGGGAAAAGCTTTACTTCGGAATGTTGACGCCAGGTTGGTGCATATAAAATATTGAAATAATCCTGTTTTATTTCTGGAAGTTGAACTGGTTTAAAAAATAAAGCATCTGTCCGTGGTTGACCATTTACAATTACACGTTTTGTAGAAAAGCCTAAACAACGAGAAATAATTGGTTTTAAAAACTCTGAAGAGGCGAGCGAAAAAGTAATGTTTGTGTTGTTTAATTTATAATAAATTTTTTTAATCAACTTTCCATCTTTTTCGGGTATTCCAATACATTTTAGGGGAGTACCATGTCCAAGGTGAAGAACAAATCTTCTGAAATTTAAAAATAATCCGCCAAGTGGAAGGTCGAGCCATGAAACAATCCAGGTTGCCGCTTTTACAGCAATTTTTTTACCTTCTTTTGTGCGAGTATCAATAAAATGTTCACCATATTGTTTAATAAGTTCATTTCGGCGTTCATCATTATTTATTACAAATTTTACTGTGTAGTCTGGTTCATTTTGTAAAAAGTGAAGAAATAAAAACTTTGAATTTGAATCGAAAGTTTCGCAGTGCATTGCACAAAATACTATAAGTTTTTTATCTCGTTTTGCAAAAAGAGAAAGAAAAGCATATGGTAAGCTTTGAATAATATGTGTAAGGCGTGAGGAAGTGTATTTATGTTGATTTTTATTTGCTGTGTTTGTACTCATAATTTTATTGTTTATTACCAATGTCCTGTTTTATTTTAGTTGTAGAAATTTCTGGAGTTCGTTCAAGATATACGACTTCGCAATCTTCTTTTAAAAAATCGAATTTTCCTTTCCAATCATCACCAATAACAAAAGTATCAATATGATATTCTTTTACATCAGATTTTTTTTGTTCCCAAGATTCTTCTGGAATTACTAAATCTACATATCTGATAGATTCTAATAAAGCTTTTCGTTTTTCATAAGAAAAATAGCATTTTTTCTGTTTTTCGTTCCAATTGAATTCATCAGTTGAAAGAGCAACAATTAAGTAATCGCCCAAAGCTTTTGCTCTTTTTAAAAGATTTATATGTCCATAATGTAATAAATCAAATGTTCCGTATGTAATTACTCTTTTCATATTTTTTTGCCTTTAATTATTATCAGTTTTTTTCAATAAAAAATCTACTACATGTTTAGCACTGGAATTAATATTCTGCCATGCTTCTTCTTTTGCTTTTTCTCGGTTAGCTTTAAGTTCTTTACTTGAAGAAGCATTATCAATTATTTGTTTAATGTTTGAAAAATCCTGTTCGGAAAGTTTTATACCAATTTTTTTCAAAGTAGCAAATTGCCAAGCTTCTTCCGGAACATCATCCATATCGTAAGGTCGTTTATCAAATTCTGAATCAACATACAATAATGGATTATCAAACAAAAATGAATAATCAAAAATAATTCCTGAAAAATCTGAAATCATTATATTTGATTTTGACATAGAAATCATATTATCCGAATCGTAATCCCAAATAACATTCGTATTGTTTTTATAACGTTCTGTAAGTTTTTCGAGCATTTCAGCTTCCGATTTTTTTGATTGAGGATGAGGACGAACTATAATTTTATAACCAGTTTGTACTAAAGGATCCAATAATTTTTCACCATATTTTGAAAGAATACCGTTTGCACCCCAACTAGGTGAAACAAGTACAGTAAAATTGTTTTCATCTTTGTCATAATTTTCTTTTTGTAGATTTGCAACGTCAAGATAAGGACATCCGACAGTTATTAATTCTTTTTCAGGTAATCCACGAATTTTTTCCAAATAGCGAATATCTTTTTTTTGATAATCTCCAGAAAGTAAAACTGAATCAAAATAATCTAAACTGAATAAACGATAAGTTGTTGTATCAGACGGCATATGAACAATGTGAGAATAATGTTTTACTGTTTTGCTTCTTTTAAGCTGATAAACGTCTAGTCCTGGAGTTGTCATAAGTAAAATATCAGCACTTAAGAAATTTAATTTAGCAAAAGCTTTGTTTCCCTCACCAATATATTCGCTCTTAATAAATTGATAATTTTTTTCAAAAACTTCATCTTTTTCGTTTGAAGTTAAATAAAGGATTTCAACCTTCCGATTTTCCGCTTCTTCCAAAATTGGTCTAAAAAGTTTTGAATATTGTTTACCTTCGTTGTAAATTATAATTTTATTTGCAGTTTTATCAATTTGCTTTGAAGAACCTGTAAAGAAAAACTTAATTTTGATGAGTAAAGCCCTAAATAAAAAGAAAACCGTTGCTGCAATTCCAATTACAATGGAAAACAGCATACTTCCAGTTCCAGGATCAATATATAAAAAATTATTCATTTATTCCTTCACTCCAATTATTATTTTCAAAAATATTATTTTGTACAGTAAACCATTCATCATCCGATATTTTGAATGTATTTGTATTATGTTCTGTAATTCTATGTTTATTGTTTGATGTAATTTTTAATCCGTTTAATTTTAATTCATCTGATAAAATTGGATTATTTGTATATGGATTAACAGGATTTTCAATAAGGTTTAAAGTTGCAAGATATGGAACATCAGCATTTGACATAAATTTATTACTTATAGAAAATTCATTGTTATTATTAAAATCTTTAAACATAAGTGTACAATTTGTTTTATAACGGATTTCACCATTATCATATTCTGGTGGATTTAAATCGTATTTATAATTTGGAACATTGCCGTGGTCTGAAACAAAAATTATTCTTGTATTATCGTAAACATCATTTTGTTTTAAAAAATCTAAATAATCTGCAAGTCTATGAATTGCGGCTGCAGTTGTATGGTAAAGATTATCCGTTTCAAAAGATGTAACATCTTTCTTTTTTTCAGTGCCGTAGCCAATATATTTGTTAAGTTTGTCAGCTTCTGGAGAAAGGGTATATTTTGGAGCTTCAAGGAATATTTCGTTGTGCGGAGTTTCATTGTTATAAAAAATACAACAATTGTTAGTTGAGTCAAAAGTTGTAAGTTCTGGTAAATAATCAAGAACGGCATAAGAATCGAGGAAAACTTTTCGTTGATCATCAAACAAAGAAGCGCTCCAATAATTTCCATTTTTATAAACATAATATCTAAAAACTGATGGTACACATTTAAAAATACTAAACCACAAACTATTTCTTTCAATCATGGCTTTTGTATTATCTTTAAAATTGTAGTTATTATTATCGCACCAGTATTTTGTATATTTACCTTTAAGATTATATGCGGTTACATTTTTCATTTCATCAAAAATTGACATATCAGAAATTTGACTGAAATTAGCAAGAGGCATATCTGCATCGTAAACGTTGTAATTATTTTCACCAAATAGTTTTGGCATAAGTTTTAATGCTTCATTTTGTTTTTCAACAAGTGGAATAGAAGAACGTTTATTCATTTCAAAAGGTGTATAATCATAACCGCCCCAAAGTGCTGCAGAACCTAAAAGAGTAAAGCGTCCAAAAGAAGTTGTATTTGGATAAAAAGTAAAACCTGAAAATTTATCTTTAAGTTCTGGACATTCATTAAAAATTGGTTGAATAAATCCGCTTAATGCTCGGTCAATCATAATTACAACAACATTTTTTTCTGTTTTAGATAAGTGAAAAACTGGAATTATAGAATCAATTTGACTATTATTTTCATTAATTACTGACAATTCTTTATATTCCTTTTTTATAGTTGAAATATTTAAAATGGAAAGTGATAAAAATGAAATTGAAAGAATTATTGTTAGAAAACTAGAAATTTGGAACTTACTTTTTGATGCATTAAATTTGAAAACAACACATATTAGTGCAAAACTGAAAAGCAAAATCAGCAAATTAAAAGCAATTTCTTTTAATGGTGGCTTTGCATAAGTTAATTGGAATGTATTTGTCATTGTTGTAGAAATATTTGTAAATAAAAAAGTATCAATGCTTGCAAAAATTAATACACTAAAAAGACTAAAGGAAATAACAGTTTTAATTTTTTTAGGGAATAAAAAGTAAAAACAACATGGCCAAAAAATAAAAAGACCAATTGCCTGATAAAAGGTTTCTTTTACAAAATACAAAGGAGAAGAAATATCTTCAATAAAGCAAAACTCTCCAACTGACGACGAAATTGTATTTGTAGGAATAACTAATCCGCTGAGTAAAGCCATTCCTATACAAGACAAAAGAAATACTCCAGTTTTTAATTTTTCATTATTGTTAAAATCTGAAAGAAGATTTTTAAAGAAAGGTTTTGTTATTTTTAATAATAATGGTATTGAAATAATAAACAGCAGGGCAACTGTAACAACTGTTTTAATTTTAATTCCATGCTCATCAAAGCAAAGTATGTAAATAATGGCAAGGAAAACACAGGCAATGCAAAAATAGTAAAAACTTTTGAGAGGATTTTTTAATTTGTAAAAAATATTTTTAAAAAGAGAAAAAACATTGTTCATTGTCCAGTATAAGACAAGGCCGGAAGGAGAAGTGTATAATAATACAAGAAAAACCAAAGCCATAATATAAAGTTGAAGTTTTTCTTTTAGTGGAAAACCTTTTGTATAAATTGCACCGGCAAAACAGTTAATTAAAGTCATTGCTATTGGTAAAAAATTGATATGAAAATTACCAATTTTAATAAGTGCGTCCTGCATTCCTAAATCTTTTATGAATAAAAAACTTACACCTTGTAAAGATTCAAGTTTAGACAAAAAGGAATAAGCTGCAATAAAAAAAGGAATTTGAATTAAAAGACTAATGGAACTTCTTAATGCGTAAATTGGGTGATAATGATTTTGTCTGTAATATGTAGATAAAATCATGTATTGCTCATCACCTTTAAAAACAGCTTTAATTTTATCTACTTTTGGTTTTAATTTTTTTTGAGTATCGCGTTCAATTTGCTGTAATTTTTCTGCAATGGCATAAAGTGGTAAACATAATAAAGTTACTGCTATACTGACACCAATAATTGCAAGTCCAGAGTTCTTAGTAATATTATTAAAAATGGAATATACAAATTCTATTATTTGAATTAATGGATATATTATTATTGAATATAAACAATGAAGCATAAAATCTCCCAAAAAAAATCTGTTATCATTTACTTTTATTTTACTAAATATTCGTATTTACTAAATATTCGTAAGGTCCAAAATCAATTTCAATAATTTTATGATGATTTACCTGTTGTTCTGCTGGAGGAAACTGCATATAGTTACCAAATTCTTCAGTAAGATAACGGTCATAATTTTTTGGAATTGAAAAAGTTTCACCTTCAAAAGTACCAGTTGTATATTCTGTTAATAAATTATAATCGTGATGTTCATGCGCGTAACCTTCATTTAAAATTGAAGCTTGTTTTGCATTCGTATTTGCATACTTGTAAGGATATTTTTTTAACCAATTTTCAAGAGTGGCGGTTTTTACTGGTTTTAAAAGGAAATTGGCAGTTCGGACGGCAATTTTTGCGTAAAGGGTTCGTGGATTTGAAGTGTAACCTTTGCGCATTGCATAAATACGTTTAATTACGGCAAAACCATTTCCATAAATAAATGCGTGTAACTTATTATTAGGCATTTTATCATATGGAAAAATATCAATAAAGAAACCGTCGTGGCATTTTACATTTTTTCGAGATTCAATAATTAAATGAGTGTCATTCAATCTTAAACGAGCAATACCGTAATCAGCGGAATTTTCTTCTGTTTCAGGAACTTGTAAAAACCATTTTGTTGTATCAAGCTTTGTTTTACATACTTCAATAAATCTATCAAAATCAGGACGTAAAAGTCCAACGTCAATATCGTCATCCCAGGGAATAAAACCTTTATGTCTTACAGTTCCAATTAAAGAACCTGCAATAATCATATATGGAATGTTATTTTCTTCACAAATGCGTTTAAATTCTTTTAAAACATAAAATTCAAGTTTCTGTATTTTTTTTAATATTTCAGTTTCCATAAAATCTCCTGTTTATTTTTTACTAAATTTTTCTATAACTATATCTTTATAAATCTTAAAGCCTTTAAATTTAAATAAAGCTGATAAACCAACAAAAAGTACAATATATAAAATTAATTCAAAAATAATAATTAATACATTTGGAAGGGTTATATTCATAAAAATAAAATAAACACCCCCTCCAACTGCAAATGATAATAAATAGGTTGGCAAAATATCTAAAATCTGTTCATGCAGTTTATAATTAATTACCTTCTTAGTAAAAATACCATTAATTATGAAGAAAAGATATTCTATGCAAACTAACGTTATTAGCAAACTTTGCATTCCAAAGTATACACTTGCAATAATTAAAATCATTCCAAAAATACGTTTTCCTACCTGCAAATTAAAATATAATTTTTTTCTGCCGGAAGCTTTAAGAAGATTTGTATGCATTGTATTTACAATATACATCATTCCCATTAAACACAAATATCTAAAATATGGAATTGATTTGTCCCATTTTGAAGTGTATAAAAATTGGAAAATTGGTTTAGAACAAACAATAAAAAATACCATCATTGGAAAAACAATGTAACAAATGCTAATGATAATTTTTCTTAATCCATTTTTTAATTTTTCATTGTTATCTTTTAATGTAGAAAATATAGGGAAAGAAACTTGATTTACAATTTCATCAAAAGCATTAACCGGAATATTTTCAAGTTTATAAGCCTGTGTATAATAACCAAGATCAGAAGCGGAAAAAACTCTACCAATAATTAAAGTTTGAAGGTTACTGTAAATTGTCATAAAAATACTGGTAGAAAGCATTACTCCACCGTAAGAAAACAATTCTTTAAATGACTTAAAACTGAATTTTAATAATGGTTTCCATTTTCCTATAAACCAGAAAATACAAGTACGAATAAAAGTGTCAGTTAAAGTTTTAATTACTAAAGACCAAACGCCCAAGCCACAAATTGCACAAATAATAGAAATGGTTGTAGAAATTAACGAAGCAGATAAATAAACTAATGAAATTTTCTTAAAATTAAGTATTTTTTGCAACCGTGTTGTCTGAATGATTCTAAAACCTTGAATAATTAAACAAATTGATTTTACCCGTAAAACTGGAGTTAATATTTCCATTTTATAAAAAATAGAAATAAAAGGTGCTGTAAAAAACAAAATTACATATAAAAGAATGGAAATTAAAAGATTTGTCCAGAAAACAGTGGAATAATCTAGTTCAGTTGCATCTTTTTTTTGAATTAATGCAGCGCCAAGACCGGAATCTACAAAAGTTTCTCCAAGTGCTATAAATAAGGTGAGCATACCAATAGCACCGTAATCATCTGGAGTTAAATATCTTGCTAAAATTAGATTTGAAACAAAAGATAAAAATAAAACACCAAAACGTTGTGTTGCGGACCAGAGCATAGATGTAATTGTTTTATTTTTTAATGATTCTTCTGCCATTTAAGCCTCTTTATAATAATCTCCAAAATCTAATTCAGTTACAATACATTTATTAATTTGTTCTGCAACTGGGGGAGGAGTCATATAATCTCCGTATTGTTCAGATAAAAATAAATTAAAATTTTTAGGAGCCGGATATTTTTGTCCTTCAAATTCAACTTCACAATATTCACTAACTGTTGAACGTAAATGACTTTCTTTTTGCCAGTGATATGCACCTGACATAAGGAAAACTTTTGTAGAATTTGTTTGATAATATTTCAGATAATAACTTTTTAATTTATTTTTCAAAACTTTTAAAGGAATAATCCGACTGATAAAGCAAAATAAATAAAAAGCTGTTCTAAGTACCGGATTTTTTGTTACTTTATATTTATAGCCCATGCGAATACCTGTCAATTTTTTCAGTAATTTAAATTTATTATAATAAAAATTACAGTTTGCATTTTCAGGAAGATCATCATATGGAAAAATTTCAATAAATATACCGTGATGAATGTCTAGATTTTGACGGTGTTCCTGAACAAATTTTGTATTATTTAATCGAATGCGTATAAGTCCATAATCAGCACAATTTTTTTCAGTTTCTGGAGTTTGAAAAAAGAATTTATCTTTATTAATTTGTTCCGGAGCAATTTTACAAAAAGTTTCATAATCCGAACGAAGCATTCCAATGTCAATGTCATCATCCCACGGAATAAAACCTTTATTTCTAACAGCACCAATTAAAGTTCCACCTATTAAAAAGTAAGGAATATTATTATTTTCACAAATACGTTTTACTTCATTTAAACAATGCAATTCCAGTAATTGTACTTTTCTTAAAGTTTCTTTATTTAAAGTCATATTTTTACCATTAGAAATAATATTTTATATTAAACTGAGTTACAAAATTATAACGATGTACGGATTTTTTTGCAGTAAATTCATTATCGTTATTTGTATTATAAAGCATTGGATTATGTTGATCATTCATTATAAAAGAAAGCGACGTTCTAAGAGAAGGGGTTATATAATACAAAGCACTAATGCCAAAATCTAGATTAACACTTATACTTTCTTTTACTTTGTGATTTTGATTATCAGAACCGTCTCTAGGTGCTACAAAATAAAAATAATTTAAATCAGGATTTAAACGTTGTACAAAAAATGAAAAATAACCTTTAGGATAATAAAGTTTATAAGAAACATACTGACTATTTCCACCGGAACCTATACCAGCTCCTAAGTATTGACCGCCATTAGTGTAACCTTGAGTAATAATGTGATGAGTGTAAAAATAATTTCCGCCACCGCCCCAATCATAAAAGAAATGATAATCCATTGAACTTTCAATAAAGGATAATTCAAAAATAAACTCACCATGTAATTGAGGTGTTTTTTCATAATTAATAACTTTTTTAAAACCGCCAGTTAGTGCCTGAGTATGGAACGGATAACGCAACAAATTATCAAGACCGGAATTATAATCATTTTTAGCCCATTCTAAATAAATATCAATTCCGCCTTTTGGAATAAAATAATCTGCGGTAACAGAAGCTCTCTGGTCACTTTTATCATAACCTGCAGCATTTTTCATATAAGGAACCAAAAGCTCCCACAAACAGTAGTTAGTATTTTTATTATATGGAAAAACGTCATTCCAGGCAGAAAGCATTGTACGGTTTACACCAATTCTTAAACCTGGTAAAAATGGAATTTCATACCCTAAGGCAAGCCCTGTAATTAAGTTTTTATCATTTAAAGGATTAGAATCAAAATAATCAGATTCAGTTAATTGCCCCATCCAGTAACGTGCTTCAATGTTTCCAAACCAAATATCTTTAATATTAATAGATTGTTTTCTAATACCAAAATCGAACTTTGGATAACTTGCAGCATTATTTGAATGAATTATAGGATTTACTTTTGCAGGTCCAAGCCATATTGCCTGAGTTCCAAAACCAATTGTTAAATTTTTCCAAGTATATCTGATTTCTGAATCGCCCCAATCAAAATTAAAAAAAGGTTTATTACCAAATCTTTGAGGCACATCAATTTGCATATAACTACGCGAAGGGTATAAATAATTTAAGTTTTGCGAAAAAGATAATTGCGGTTTAAAAGTTAATTCAACGCCAAACGCTTCAAGCCGAACGCCCCCTTCCAAACTGGAATTGTATCCTTTTCCTTGCCACAATCCGCCGTCATTTTGACCATAAGGTGTCTGAGTATTAATGGAAGAATACCATTGTGGATTATAAATTTTAGTTTGTAAAAAATCGTAAAAAGTAAAGTTTGTTGAAAGTTGATTTTGACTCCAAAAGTTTTGATCTTCTGTAAGATTATCAATATTCCAGTTAGAATCAGATAAAGTACGGTAATTTATATAAGGACGGTCAATATAATCACTTAATGCAAGAAAATCATAAAAATTTTCTTCTTCAGAGAGAAGGGCTTCCTGTGAAAATAAGGAAAAATTTATTATAAAAAGGATTGTAAATATAACAAAACGTTTATAATCTCTCATAAGGTGAATATAACATTTTACATGTAAATTAACAAGAGTTTGACTTTTTATAAGCCTTTTTGATAATTTCCATTTTTTTTAATCTATATCAAAAATCTAAAATTATATGTATAATAAATTTAGAGGTAAAAAAATGATAAATTTTTCTGTTGGTCCAGTTCAAATGGATGATGCAGTTAGAAATCAGGGTGCAGATCAAATTCCATATTTTAGAACTCCTGAATTTTCAAAAATAATGCTTGAAAATGAACAATTTTTTTCTCAATTTTTAAATGCTCCAAATTCCAGAACAATTTTTATGACTGGTTCCGGAACTGCAAGTATGGAAGCTGCAGTTGAAAATTTTTTTACTAAAGAAGATAAAGTGCTTGTTGTAAATGGAGGAACTTTCGGTACAAGATTAGTTCAGCTTTGTACTGTTTTTGAAATACCATTTGAAGAAATTAAACTTGAGTACGGGCAAAATCTTACAGAGGAAATGCTTAATCAATATAAAAATAAAAATTTTACAGGAATGTTATTACAACATCATGAAACGTCTACTGGTGTTCTGTATAATTTAAATATGGTAGGTAATTTCTGCAAAAAGAATAACCTTTTTTTATGTGTTGATTGTATTTCTTCCTTTCTTGCTGAAAAAATTGATATGACACAAATGAATATTGATACAGTTTTAATGGGAAGTCAAAAGGCATTTGCACTTCCACCAGGAATGTCCTTTATTACAACAAATCAAAAAGGTGTAAAACGTATTCTTGAAAATAATGTTAAATCAATTTATATGAATCTTAAATTGTATTTAAAAGATGGAGAACGCGGTCAAACTCCGTTTACTCCGGCCGTTAGCGTTTTACTTCAGTTGCATACAAGATTAAAGCAAATACAACAAAATGGTGGTGTTGAAGCAGAAGTTCAAAAGGTTTACGAACTTGCACAGTATTTTAGAAATTCTATAAAGGATTTACCGTTAAAAATATTTACTGAATCGCCAGCAAATGCAGTAACTCCGCTTACATTAACAAGTGGAAAATCCGCATATAATGTTTTTACAAAGTTGAAAGATAATTACGGTATTTACGTTTGCCCAAATGGTGGTGATATGGCTGAAAAAATATTTAGAGTTGGTCATATAGGTTACATTAAAAAAGAAGAAATTGATAAATTGATTACTGCTTTACATGAATTAAATAGTCAGGGAGAATTATAATGAATGTATTAATTTTAGCTGCTGGACGAGGAACTAGAATAAGTCGCTATCTGGAAGGAAAACCAAAGTGTACGGTTGATGTTGGTGGAAAAGCTTTAATTCAATACACTGTAAGTATTTTAAAAAGTAAAGGAATAAACAAAATCGGAATTGTTTTAGGATATAAAGACACAGTTATTCGTAATTTGTTTAAGAATGAAAACATTGATTTTTTTTATAATCCCTTTTTTGATGTTACAAACAGTATTGCTTCTTGCTGGTTTGCCAAAGAATTTATTAGCAACAACGAAGATTTAATCATAATGAATGGTGATGTTTTTATAGAACCAGATATATTGGATATAATCTTAAAAGAAAAAATGAATCCTGTTTTATTTTCAGATGAATCTAGAAAGGAAGAAGCTGATTACAAACTTAAATATGAAAACAATATTCTTCAAAAGTATGGTAAAGAACTTAAAGGTTCAGACATTACTGGCGAATATATTGGTATTGCAAAAATGGATAAAGAATATGTTCAGAAATTTTATCAGCAGCTTTGTTCTATGATTTCGGAACAAAAACATTCGGTATGGTGGGAAAATGTTTTATATGAACTTTCCAAAGATGAAAATATTTATGTAAAAAATGTTGAAGGAAAATTCTGGGCTGAAGTTGATTATATTGAGGATTATGAAAATATAAAAAGATTTTTGAACAAATAATTATTTAATTTCAAATCTTTCGTTTTTAATAAATTTTTCAAGACTTTCTTTCCAGTCTGGAATTTTAATATTAAGAGTTTTAAGAATTTTATCTTTACTTAAAACAGAGTAGGCTGGTCGCTGAACTTTTGCACCATATTCTTCTGTGGTACAAGCATTAACTACACAATCCTGTGAAATTCTTCCGTATTTTTTTCCAAATTTATATATTTCTTCGCAAAATTCGTGCCAATTAGTTTCTCCAAGATTTGTAAAATGATAAATACCATAAGCTGGTGCGCTATGTTTTCCAAAAAAGGATTTTGCATTGTCTGATTTTGTAATCAGTTTAATAATTATTCGAGCTAAATCTACAGCGCAAGTTGGAGTTCCTTTCTGATCATTAACAACTTTTACAGCATCGTGAGTATTCATAGCTTTTGTCATTGTGTAGACAAAGTTTTTTCCATCAAAACCATAAAGCCAAGCTGTTCTAAGAATGTAATATTGATTCATTTCTTTTTCAATTTCGTCTTCACCGGCTGCTTTTGTTTTTCCGTAAACACCAAGAGGTGATTTTTCCATATCTTCAGTATAAGGTTCAGTTCCTTTTCCATTAAAAACATAATCTGTAGAAATATGAATAAGTTTAGCACTGATTTTTCTTGCAAGGCGTGCAATATTTTGAGGACCTTTTGTGTTCAAATTTTCTGCTAATTCTACATCTTCTTCAGCTTTATCAACATTAGTATAAGCTGAACAATTGATAATCCAGTGAATCTGACGTTCTGAATGATTTAATTTTGATGGAAAATAAGCGGCTGTTTCAACAGATTTTTCAAATTTTTCAAGTGCCTGATAATCAGTAATATCAACTTCCTTATCAGTTCCAATCCATGGAAGTTTATTTTCATCTAGTTGTTTTGCAACTTCACTACCAAGCATTCCTTTACAACCGATTAACCAAATCATTTTATTCTCCACCAAAATTAAAATTGTTTAAAAATGAAATTACAGAAAGTTTTAATACGATTTATGAAAGAAGTTTCAATGCGTTCAGTAAAGAAAGGAATTCGTGGTGCATTAACACCTCCAATTCCATACAATACCCAGTTATCACCATCTCTAAAAAGGAAAATACAAATTTTCATTTTGTTAGGGAAAACACAGTCAAACTTATCAAGATATCGTAATTTATTTTTATTTGTTGCAATGTAAACAATACAATCTTCTGTTTCATCTAAAGTAATAAATTCTTCTACAATATCGAAAGGCTTCATATTAAAAGTAGCATTTATGGAAGTAATTGAACCTTCTTTTGTAGAATCATTAATTTTTGCCCACTCATAAAGATTATACCATTTGTCTTTCTGTTCTGAATAATATGGAATACCTGCATAATCTTGAACATTATATAAAATACTTGTAAGTTTTTGAGGTAAATCTTCATTTCCTTTGTATGGTTTTAATTGAATTACTTCAGCAAGATATCTTGGAGAAAGAGTATGAATGGCTTCTTTTAATTCTACAGCTTTTTCATTATCCGACATATCCAGACAAACGTTACGATAATAATCAATATTACGAATAAGAACTTCTCCTGAATTTAATACAGCAAGTTCATCTTCCTTAAGTTTATCATTAAAAGTTGCAGCATTAAGATTAACAGTTGCAAAAAATGAAAAAATAATAAATGAAAGTAAAAAAGTTTTTTTCATAACAATTTATTATATTCTAAATTATAGTTAGTTTCAATGAGGAATATTATGTGTTATAATAAAGATATGATTTCTCAGAATGTAAAAGCAATAGTTGAAAGTCCATCAAATGGTGTAATCCGTAAGATGTTTGAAGAGGGCGCTTTACTTAAACAAAAGTATGGCGAAGATAAAGTTTACGATTTTAGTATTGGGAATCCGGATTTGGATCCTCCAGAAAAAGTTGTTGAAGCTGTAAAGAAAGTTGCTCAAGATGTAAGCCATTTACGTCACGGGTATATGCCGAATGCAGGGTATCCACAAACTCGTAAGGCTATGGCTGATAAAACTGCAAAGGAGCAGGGAGTTCCTGTTGATTCAGACTGCGTTATTATGGAAGTTGGAGCTGCAGGTGCATTAAATGTTATTTTTAAGGCCATTTTGAATCCTGGTGATGAAGTTGTTATTCCTTGTCCTTATTTTGCAGAATATAATAATTATATAAAAAATTATCAGGGAGTAATTGTTCCTGTAAAAACTACAGAAGATTTTGGTCTTGATGTAAATAATATTGAAGCTGTTTTAAATGAACAAACAGCAGCCGTTTTAATCAATTCACCAAATAATCCGTCTGGAAGAATTTACACTGAAGAAGATATTGAAAAACTTACAAAACTTTTACAAAAACATGGAAAAGCAACGGGTCGTTACCCATTTTTAATTTGTGATGAACCTTACCGTGCAATTGTATACGATGGTAAAAAAGTTGCTTCAGTTTTCGATAAATACGAATATTCGATTATTGCTACTTCTTTTGCAAAAAATTTAAGTTTACCTGGTGAACGCATTGGTTACATTTGTATAAATCCAGCTTGTCCAGAAAAAAAGGAGTTTTTAGCAGCTGCAGTTTTCTGTACACGAGTCCTTGGTTTTGTAAACAGTCCTGCTTTCTTCCAAAAAGTTATTGAACTTAGCTGGGATGCAGAATGTGATTTTTCAACTTATGAAAAAAGACGTAACGAAATTTGCGAAGTAATGGATTATGCCGGATTAAAATACGTAAAACCAGAGGGAGCATTCTACCTTTGGGTAAAGTGTCCAGATAATTGGAATGATGATGATATGGCTTTTACTAATCATCTTAAAAAATATAATATTTTATGTGCACCAGGAAGCGGTTTTGCTGGAAAAGGCTGGTTCAGAATTGCTTATTGTTGCCCTGAAAAATCAATTATAAATTCGAAGGAAGCATTTAAAAAAGCTGTGGAGGAAAAATAAATGAAAATTTTAATGGTAACTTCAGAAACTGTTCCTTTTGCAAAAACTGGTGGATTAGCAGACGCGGTTTCTGCACTCGCAATTACGTTAAAAAAACAAGGTCACGATGTTCGCATTGTAATGCCAAGATATTATAAAATTGATCGTTCAAAGCTTATTCCAATTGATGAACCTGTTGCAGTTGCTGCTGGAACAGTTGAAACTTGGGTAAAATTTTATCATTCAACTTTGCCGGGAAGTGAAGTTCCTGTTTATTTTATTGATCACGAACAGGCATTTGGTCGAGATGGTATATATGGTACAAAAACTGAATCCGATTTTCATGATAATCCATATCGTTCGGCAGTTTTATGTCATGGAGCATTCCAACTTTGCCGTTTTTTAGGCTGGTATCCAGACATTATGCATGCACATGACTGGTTCTGCGCCTTAGTTCCAGTTCTTCTTAAACATGTTTGCCGAAATGGATATTTTGCACATACTGCTTCAGTTTTAACAATTCATAATCTAGGCTATCAAGGATGGTATCCAAAAGATTCTTTTCCTGCGTTAGGTTTGGATTGGAATTTATATTATGGAGCAGGACTTGAAAGAAATGGTTCAATAAATCTTTTACAAGCAGGTATTTCTTGTGCTGATATGATTACAACTGTTTCTCCAACTTATGCAGGTGAAATGCAAACTGTGGAAGGTGGATTTGGTCTTGATGGTCTTTTAAGAGTTCGTTCAGATTGTGTTCGCGGTGTATTAAATGGTTGCGATTTAGAAACATGGAATCCAAAAACAGATAAATATCTTCCTGCAAAATTTAGTGCAGAAAATCTTGCTAATAAAGCTAAGTGTAAAGAAGCGCTTCAAAAACGAATGGGATTACCTGTAGATAAAAATGTACCAGTAATTGGAATTGTTACAAGACTTGCTGATCAGAAAGGTATTGCAGAAATTTTCGCTCCGACATATGGAAGCATTTATCATATGTGTTCAAATATGAATCTTCAGTTTGCCATTCTCGGAAGTGGTGAAAAATGGTGTGAAGATGAAATTGCAAATTTACAATCTAGTTTACCAAATTTAAGGGCCTACATTGGTTATGATGAAAGTTTAAGCCATTTAATTGAAGCTGGTTCTGATTTCTTCTTAATGCCTTCAAAATATGAACCTTGTGGATTGAATCAAATGTATTCAATGTTGTATGGAACTTTGCCAATTGTTCGTAGAACTGGTGGACTTGCTGATACAGTTGAACAATACAATGAATTTTCAGGTGATGGTACGGGATTTTTATTTGACAGTCTAACTCCTAATGCAATTTATGATACAGTTGGATGGGCTTTGTATGCTTTTTATAATAAAAAACAACATATCAAAAAAATGCAGATTAAAGGTATGACAAAAGATTTCAGTTGGGATTTGTCAGTAAATAATTACGTTGGTGTTTATTCTGAAGCACTTATGCGTGGATGTGGAATAAACACCGCAGATTGGAAATAATCTGGATTAAAATTCAAACCACTGTTCGTCGGTTGTTAAATACCAGTCGGCGAGCAGTGAAGAATTATTATTATTACACCAGGAAATACTTCCATTATTATTCAAAATTACTACATGTTTTCCGTTTTCACAAATACTTTGTGGAATGGAAGCACTTCGGTTATAACTAAATCGTTTTTTAGAAGTAAGGTTATAACAATAAACTTTATTTTTACCAATGTTAGTAAAAAGATTAGCCCCACATAAATAAGTAAAGGCTTCTGAATCTTCATCAGCAAATTTCAAAATATTTGTAACTTGTTTTGTTTCTGTATTAAATGAAAAAACGTAAGTGTTACGGCCATTATCATCAGAAATAAGATTAATTCCATATATCATAACGCCATCGGTACTTAATGCATAAGCAACATTTCCTTTTACGGCAAGTGGTACAGTTTCGAGTGTGTTTATATTAACACAAAGCATTGGAACTGCCGGATTTGTTGCGGCAGATTTTGCAATATAAAGATATCCGTTATTTGCAAGAACGGCATCTTGGATACCAGTACCGGAATAAACTTCTTTTAAGGTTTCTGTTTCAAAATCATAAATATTAACAATTGTATTGCTTTCTATTTCAATTAAATAGTCATGGCCCTTAATTTGTGCAACTTTAAGCGTTTGAATATTACTTTTTGGAGTAAATAATTCTTTAGTAACGTTTTTATCCAAATCCGTAATAGAGACTGGTTTTCTAGAAGCTTTAGTCCAAAGTATTACATTATTGTCATTATAATTTAAAATTTGAGTCTGACCTTCTGTAGTAGCAATGTTTACAATTTTACCTGAATCATATGAAGATTTAAAAATTGATTTACCTGTAAGGAAGTAAAAATCTTTATCTGCGGGACACATTCCGTAAATTTTAGAATACGAATTTTCTGTTAATGCAGTTAGATTTTCCGTTTGTAACGAAGCTTCCGAAGTAAGTTTATAAATCTCTCCAGAACGACTTCCAAAACATAATTCTCCATATTGTTTAGTTCCTGCAATAATTGATGCGTCTCCACGAGGTCCTTTTAATGTTTTTACAATTCGCGGATTAGAAACAGTTTGATTATCAAGATTTTCGAGCATTTTAAGTTCGTAAGTATTTCTTCCATCATATTCAAGATAGTACAAATTAAAATCTCGTGAGTTTGAAAGAATTATTGGATTAAGGGCTGGAATTGAAGCAACGGAAGTTCCTTTATATGCATTTATAATATAAATCTGATTATCTTTTACGCCTGCAAAAAAAATGTTGTTGTTGTACAAAACTGGTTGGGATAATCCTTGTACAATGTTAAATTTCTGTTTAAGCTGACCAGTTTGCAAATTATAGTAAGAAAGATTTCCTGCCGGTGAATAAAAAACTACAGTTTTTTCAGTGTCGCTGGTTTGAATATAATTAACAATACTTGTATTTGTTTTTATTTTATCTACGGTTGTCCAACCTTGAGTTTTTACGAAAATTGCACCATCAACAGTTGCAGTTCCAATAATTAAATAAGTTCCTTTAGAAGAAAAGGCAAGTGAAGTTATAGAGTCTGAAAACTTTTTCTGATACTTTCTAGATAAAGTTTTCCAATCCCAAACACTAACTTTATTTACAGAACCACCATCACTTTCATAAACAGCAACATCATTTCCATTTGGAGAAATAGCAATTAATTTAATTCCAACGTCTGAAATTTGATAATGTTCACCTTGATTATCATCTGTCCATTTTATAAGAAAGCCGTCCTCTCCAGCAGAAAAATAAGAATTATCAGTATTCGATTTATTCGGAATGGGAACAATTTTATTAACTTGTGCCTGATGTGATTGAGTAGAAAAATGAGAATCACCAAAAGTGTATGAAAAAGTTAACAATAAGATAAAAAATATTAAGACAATTTTTTTCATTTTTATTTCCTATGTATAAAAAAGTTTATATCACCAGTTAAACCAATAATAAACAGTATAGCAATAAATGCCAATCCAATAAACTGTATATAATATTGTATTTTTGGATTTATTTTTTTTCTAATAATTAATTCAATAAAAGCAATGAAAATAATACCACCATCTAAAATTGGAATAGGTAACAAATTCATTATAAATAGCGAAATACTAATAATTGCCATTAAATCTAGCATACTTACAAGACCTTGTCGAAATCCTTCGCTAAATCCGGCTTGAACTGTAGAGCCAAGAATATCGGTAACGCGTGCAGGTCCTGAAACAGCATTTTGCACTTCAACACCTTTAAAAAGAATTTTAATACTTTTAAAAGTCATTCCAACTGATTTTAAAGTTTCAATAAAACCGTGACCAATTGCTGAAAAAAATGAGTAACGTGGAGCTTCTTTTTCAAGTAAATTAGAAGTATCTGCAGAAATGCCAATTTTACCAGTTCCCTGACTTTTATCCATTTCAGTATGAAGCGGAATTAAAATTTTTTGACCATTTCTTAATACAGTAATAGTAATATCTTCATCAGGTCTAATTGAAATTTCTTGAATAATATCTGAAAAATCTTCTATATCAACATTATTAATTCTGATTATTTCGTCACCAGTTTTCATTCCTGCTTGTGCTGCAATACTGGTTTTATCTTCATAAACTTCATCAAGCATTATAACTTTATTTGAGTAAGTATAAAATTTATATCCAATTCCAGAAATTAAACTGTAAGCCAAAAAGGCAAATATAAAATTAAAAAAAGGCCCGGCAAATCCTATTAATGCTCTTTTTACAGGATGTATTCCATAAAGAGAATCTTTATCAGCTGGAATTTCAGAAAGATTTTCTTCTATTGCCCTTTGAAAATCTTTTTCACCTTTCATTCCACAATAACCACCAAGCGGTAATAGAGAAAGTCTATAATCAGTTCCTTTAATTGTCTTGTGTAATAAAACAGGCCCAAATCCAATTGAAAAAGATTCAACCTTTACACCAAATAATTTTGCTGCAATAAAATGACCAAATTCATGAAAAAGAATTAAAAAGAATAAACAGAGAATTCCGTATAACCATTTCATATCAGCTCCGAAGAAAGAGCTCTTGCACTTGAATCTATTTCGTAAACTTCTTCAAAGGAATTTACAGAAGAAGGCCATTTTTTATCTAAAATAGAACGAACTATTCTTGTAATAGTTGTAAATGATATTTTCTTTTCTAGAAAAGCATGAACTGCAACTTCATTTGCCGCATTAAATGCAATTGTATAACCATTTCCGGCTTTTACACATTCAAAAGCATAACTTAATAAAGGAAAATCGGTTGTTCTAGGTCTAAAAAATGTCATTGTTTGATCAAATAAATCAAACGGTTCAAGATAACAGTTTTTATTTTCAGGCCAAGTAAGAGCATTTAAAATTGGATGCTTCATGTCTGGATCTGAAATTTGTGCATAAAGCATTCCGTCATTTGTTCGTACTAATGAATGAATTAAACTTTGCGGATGAACAACAACTTCAATTTGTTCAGCTTTTGCATCAAATAAATAAGCAGCTTCAATTACTTCAAGTCCTTTGTTAGCTAATGTAGCCGAATCAATTGTAATTTTATTTCCCATTTTCCAAGTAGGATGATTTAAAGCCTGTTCAACGGAAACATTTTCGAGCTGTTCTTTAGAAAAAGTTCTAAATGGTCCGCCGCTTGCAGTAATAATAATTTTGGAAATATTATTTTTTCCAATTTTTTCAACTAGATTAAAAATTGCAGAATGTTCAGAATCCACTGGAATTATTTTTGCATTTTTAGATTTTGCAAGTTCTTTAATTAATGGACCTGCCATTACAATGGTTTCTTTATTGGCAAGAGCAATATCAATTCCATTTTCAAGAATAATTTTTGAAGGTAAAAGACCGCTTGCACCTGCTATTCCGTTTACAACAATGTCCGGTTTTGAGTCATCAATTAATTTTTGAAAAGCTTCTGGTGAATTATTTTCTGAAGTCAGTAAAGTAGGGCAATTAAAATTTTTTTTCAATTGTTCTAATTTTTCTTTATTTGAATGAGCCTGCAATCCACAAATTTGAAAATCACTGCTCATATTTTGTGCAATTCTTATAGCATTAGTACCAATAGAACCGGTACAACCTAAAACTAAAACTTTTTTCATATTTAGTATAAAAAGTGAACTCCAATATAAAAAATAGGTGCTGCAACAAGTAAAGAATCAATTGAATCTAATAAACCGCCACGGCCTGGAATAATTGTTCCACTATCTTTACATTTTGCAGAACGTTTAAATACAGATTCAATTAAATCACCAATAATTGCAGCTAAAGATGTAAAAATTCCTAAAATTATTATGCTATATAATGGTGCGTCAAAAACATCAGGGAAAATTAATGTAAAAATATATCCACATAATGTTGAACCAAAAATACCACCAAAAAATCCTACAATACTTTTATTTGGGCTTGCGGCAAAATAACCTCTGTTATTTTTTCCAAACAAAACTCCGAAAAACCAAGCTGAAGAATCGCACATAAAAACAAGAATAAAATAAAGCGATAAAAAGTAAACTGAATTATTCCATACAGTCATTCTAGAAATAAATGTTGGTAATAATCCGGCATAAAAAATAATTAAAAGTGTAAAAGCTGTTTTTGTTAATGAATTAGAAAATTCTTTATTAAATAAAGATTCAACTGCTAATAAAACAAATATTTCTAAAACAAAAAACCAAGGTGCTAATTCAACTGATAAACCGAAAAATATAAAAATATAAGAAAGCAAAGGTAATAATATACATAAAATAATTACAAATGCTTTATTGTACAATTTATAATTTGGTCGGAGCATATTATAAAATTCTGAGGCTGCAATTCCTGATGTAATACAAAGTGCAATATTTAGTAAAATATGATTGTAAAAATTAAGAAAAACTATGCCTAAAACTACTGGAATACCAATAAAAAAGACAAGTAATCTTTTTATAACTTTATTCATTTGCAGCTCCTTTTTTTACTGATTTCTCTGCTCCAAAACGTCTATTTCTTTGTTGAAATTCAACAATGTTTTTTTCAAATTCTTGAGGATTATAATCAGGCCAAAGTGTATCTATATAGATTTGTTCAGCATAGGCCACATGCCATAATAAAAAATTACTTAATCGGATTTCACCACCAGTACGAATAAGTAAATCTACATCTGGTGCTGAAGGCATATCAAGATTTTGTTTAATTATTTCTTCAGTAATGTCTTCAGTTTTTATTCCTGTAGAAATAATTTTTTTTACGCCTCTAACAATTTCGTCTCTACCACCATAATTAATTGCAAGATTAACTGTCAAACCTGTAAAATCTTTTGTGTCATTAATTGCGTTTAAAATGTCGTTTTGAATATTTTTTGGTAAAGTTTCAAGATTTCCAATATGATTAATTCGAATTTTATTTTCTTTATAAAAATCTAATTCGTTTCTAATATGTATATGAATAAGATTCATTAAAAAATTAATTTCAGTTTCAGCACGTTTCCAATTTTCTGTTGAAAAAACATAAAATGTTAAATATTTAATTCCAAGGTCTGCCGCTGCTTTTACAATGTTTTTTGCAACTTTTAGTCCCTGGTCATGTCCTGCTGTTCTTGGAAGATTTCTTAATGTTGCCCATCTTCCGTTACCATCCATTGTAATTGCAACATGTAACGGAAGATTGTGTAAATCTATATCAGACATTAGTTCTGCAAAATATCCTTTTCTTTTGCATCGTAAATCTTATTGATTTCTTCAATATATTTGTCAGTAAGCTTCTGAAGTTTATCAGTTTCTGTTTTCAAACCGTCTTCAGTAAGTTCACCATCTTTTTGCTGTTTTTTAAGTTCGTCATTTCCGTCACGACGAATGTTACGAATAGCAGTTCTACTGTTTTCTGCCATAGTTTTTGCTTGTTTTACAAGTTCTTTACGACGGTCAGCAGTAAGTGCTGGTATAGAAATGCGGATTACTTTTCCATCATTTGAAGGATTTAATCCTAAATCAGATGCTAAAATTGCTTTTTCAATTTCAACAATAAGAGATTTGTCAAATGGCGCAATGATTACAGAACGTGCTTCTGGAATCTGAATTGTAGCAACCTGATTAAGAGGTGATTTTGTTCCGTAATAGTCTACACGTACTTTATCAAAAATAGCGGCGTTTGCACGTCCAGTTCTAATAGTGTTGAATGAATCTTTAAGTGAAGAAATTGTTTTCTCCATTCTTTCTTCCATATCTGCCATTTGTATTACTCCTTAATTAAATATATCACCCCGAAATAAACTCAGGGTGATATATGTTTATTTTATTTACCTAAAACGTAAAGTTTAGCTGTTGCAAATGAGAGTGTTGCACCAACTTTTTTTCCTTCTTCTGCAAGTTTAGCAGCAACAGATTTTTTATCATCTTTTACGAACATCTGATCTTCAAAACAGATTTCAGCAAGATGTTTATTAACTTTACCCATAAGGATTCCATCTTTTACATTGTCTGGTTTTCCAGCCATTTTTGGATCTTGATCCATCTGAGCTTTGAAAATTTCTTTCTGTTCAGCAATATAATTTTCTGGAACTTCTTTCTTTGTAACATAAGATGGTGTGAAAGCTGCAATGTGGAGACAGCAATCATAAGCAAATTCTTTAATACCATCTGCTGCACCGTTAATTACTACAACAGCACCAGTCTTTTTGTCTGAGTGAATGTAGAAAGAAGCTGTTGCACCAGCTGGAACATCAATAACTTCAACTTTAGAAACATTCATATTTTCACGAATTGAAACTTTGAGGTCTTCCAACATTTTATTGTGTTCATCTTCAACTTTTGTGTAACCCTTAGCAATTGTTACATCAAGCATTTTTTCACCAAGTGCAATAAAATCAGCGTTACCAGCTACGAAGTCTGTTTCACATGTAAGTTCGATAACGTAAACTTTATTTCCTTCCTGACGGATGAAAAGTCTTCCTTCAGCAGTTGCTCTGTCTGCACGTTTTGCAGCAGCAGCTAAACCTTTTTCTTTGAGGTATTTTGCAGCTTCGTCAATGTTTCCGTTACATTCTGTGAGGGCTTTTTTACATTCCATCATTCCTGCACCAGTCATTTCACGAAGGTTTTTAATATCAGCAGCTGTAAATGCCATAGTTATTAGTCCTTATAAATTTTGTCTTCATCAACAAGGCTGTCTTTTTCATCAGCTTCAACATCTTCTTCTTTCTGTTCTGTTGGCTGATAGTTAGAATAATCAACGATTTCTTCGTCTTCATTCTTAATTGCAGCATCTGTTGTAATTTCTTCATCATCATTAAGATTTTCAAGAATCTTAAGTCCAGCTTCATTGTCAGATTCGATTACTGCATTAGCAATAATTGAAGTGAACAAAGAAATAGCACGAATAGCATCGTCGTTACCAGGAATAGGGAAGTCAATGCCTTCTGGGTTACAGTTTGTATCAACTACAGCGATGATTGGAATACCCATTCTGCGAGCTTCTGCAACTGCAAGCTGTTCTTTGTGTGTATCAATAATGAAAATAGCTCCAGGGAGTTCTTTCATTTCTTTAATACCACCGAGGTTCTTTTCGAGTTTTGCCTTTTCTTTAAGTAAAGAAGATACTTCTTTTTTTGTAAGATTATCGAAAGTTCCATCAATTTCCATTTTTTCGATTTTCTTAAGGCGCTGAAGTGATTTTTTGATTGTAGAGAAGTTTGTAAGCATACCACCAAGCCAGCGGTTGTTTACATAATACATACCACAGCGTTCAGCTTCTTTCTGTACAGCCTGCTGTGCTTGTTTTTTTGTTCCTACGAAGAGGATTGATTTGCCTGATGCAGTTACTTTACGTACTTCATCATAGCCGTCTTTGATTGCAGCAATTGTTTTCTGCAAATCGATAATGTGGATTCCATTGCGTTCTGCGAAGATATACTTCTTCATACGTGGATCCCAGCGTTTTACCTGATGTCCGAAGTGAACTCCAGATTCCAACAGGTTTTTCATTGTTACTACTGCCATGAGTAACGCTCCTTCACGGGTTCTTCAACTGAAACAATTTAAATTATTATCAGATGATAACCACCAAACTCTGTTTCTCGTACCTAATTAAAGGCCGGAATGTCCGATTCTACGAATCGTTGTAAAATATTAAAATTATTCTAAAATAGAATAACCTTGTTCTTTTAATATATCGTAAAGCTCAAATATAGGCAACCCAATAACGCAGGAGTTTGACCCTTCAATGTTCTTTACAAAGCATGAAGCAAGACTTTGAATTCTGTATCCGCCTGCAGCTCCATGCCATTCACCAGTTTCAACATACCAATTAATTTCTTCCTCAGACATTTCAGAAAAGGTAACTTTTGTTTTACAAATTTTTGAAGTTGTAATATGACTTCTTCCATTATATAAAACTAAAGCTGTTACAACCGTATGAGTTTTTCCTGAAAGTTTTCTAAGATATTCTACAGCCTGATTTTGATCCTGCGGTTTTCCAAGTATTTCGTTTTCAAAAATAATAACAGTGTCGGCACCTAATACCCAGGGAATTTCCTGCCCAACTGGTAATGAATGAATAACTGCGGTAACTTTTTCTCTGGCAAGCAATTCTGGAACTTGTTCTAATTCAATAGCAGATGATAAAGTTTCATCAATATTTGGAATAATAACTCTAAAAGGAATTTTAAGCATTTTTAAAATTTCTTGTCGGCGAGGGGATGAAGAAGCAAGAATTATAGGTTCCATTTTTACCTCCTAAAAACACCGCCTTAACGGTAATATAAAAATAAAGACCAGTGAATATCACCGGTCTTTAGAAGAATTATTAAAATAAATAATTAGTCACCATTTACTTCTGAAGTATCAGATTTTTTTGATTCATTATTTTTATTTTCAGAGTTATTTGAACCTGAAATTGTTTTTAATAATTTGTAAGCACGCTGTCTAACTGGTGTAACATAATGATAGTCAGTTGAGATTCTAGCGATTGAATCAATCATTGTTTTTTTGTTTTCTGTAGAAGATGCAAGTTTTTCGTATGCATTAAGAACTTCAAGTGCAAGAGAAGAAGTTGGATTCAAAACTTGATTTCGAAGATTAGCAAATGCAATTGCATCAACAGTTTCATCATTATTATTAATTCCAATTTCACCAAGAGAACTTACAGCAGCTGCAATAACCATAGGTTCGTTTTCTGCAATAGCAATTGAAATAAGCTGATTTTTTGAATGTTCAGTTGGAACTTTTGCCATAAGAAGACATGCTTGACGTCTGATATCTGGATAATTGTTTACAAGACGATTGTTTGTTCTTGATTGACTTGTTAAACCTTCACCTGCAAGTTTATCCAATGCTTTTACAACATTTTCAGAAGTATTTCCACCATCAAGTGATGCTTCAAGATACTGTAAAGCAACTAATTTATTGTCATAATCATCAGATTCAGCGAGTGTCATAATAATGTCGCCATCAACATCATTTAAGTATTCATCTTCGACTGAAGTTTCAGATTCTTTTGCCTGTGCAAACATGAAAACCGAAGAAAAAATCAATAAAGAAGTTAATAATGTCTTCTTTGTAAGTTTCATAAAATCCTCCTGCAAACTTTTTTATATAAAAGTGCATTTAAGTAATTATAATTTATAGATACTAAAAAATCAATGTAAAACTAGAGTGTTGGAATGTGAACAAGCCATTTTCCATCTATTTTTACAAAATAATAGTAAACATTAATAGAATTATCGTCTTTAACTTTGACAGCCTTTATATTTGTTTTTGAAATATAACGAATTTCATCAACTTCACTACGTTTTCTTGAAGGAATAAATACGTATTTAAAATAATCACCAATACCATTTAATTGAATGGTTTTATCAGGTAACTTTTTTTGAGCTTTACGAACGTTTGCTGGAGTTGAATAATATTTAATAGATTCTGGATCAATGTATTCAAGCCAAGCATTTACATCCTGTTTTTGCATAATTTCAGAAAGATCTGCAATAATTCTTAAAATTTCTGCTTTATCTTCTGAGAATTCATGTTTTGTTACAATTTCTCCATTTAAATTATTAGTTGAACGAATGTATTCTTCTTCATCAACGTCATCATCTTCTTCTTCATCTTCAAGTATAATTTCAGGTTCAACAATTTCATCAATAAAAGAAACTTCGTCATCATCTTGAATTTCTTCTACAATTTGTGGTTGTTCTACTTCTGTTGATTTACACGAAAAAATTAAGAAAGTTGTTGTAATAAAAAGTAAAATAAAAGTTTTATTGAGTGTTTTCATTCTTACAATTTTATATCTATTGTTTGTTTTCGTCAAATGAGATAAATTGGAAAAATGAATAAAGCAGTATTCGCGGGGTCATTTGATCCTCCAACTTATGGACATTTAGATATTATTCAACGAGCTAGTGCACTTTTTGATAGTGTAGATGTTCTTATTTCAATAAATTTGGAAAAGAAAACTCTTTTTTCTGAAGAAGAAAGATTATCAATGATGAAAGAACTAGTTAAAGATTACAATAATGTTACAGTACATACTTGGGATGGCCTTATTGTTAATTATGCAAAAGATATTGGTGCAAAAGTTCTAATTCGTGGTATTCGTTCAACAAATGATTTTGCATACGAATTTGATCTTGCACATATGAACCAGAACTTAAATCCGGAAATTGAAACATTATTTTTACCAACTAAAGAAAAATATGCAATTGTACGTTCAAGTTCAATTAAACAACTTGCAAAATTTGGTGGTGATATAAGTCGTATGGTTCCAAAAATTGTTGAAGAACAGTTAAAAAAGAAATATTTAGTTTGACAAAAATTGAAAATTTGTTATAATTATTGACATTCTGATTGGAACTGTTGTATTATAAATCCCAGTTAATATCAGATTTTATAGTGAGGTTATATATATGGCAGTACCTAGATCAAAAGTTTCTAAAGGCGTTACAAAAAGACGTCAAACTATTAACATGAAATTAAAGGCACCTCAGTTGGTTGAATGCAATAACTGTGGAAACCTTGTTCAGTCACATCATGTTTGTCCAAAATGCGGTTTCTACCGTGGACGCCAGGTTATTACACCAGAAACTAACAACTAATTTTTTAGGAGAAAAAAATGGACGAATTGTTCGAAAAAATCCAAAAGCTTATTGCTGACAAATTGGAAATTGATGAAGGAAAAATCACTTTGGATTCATCTTTCAGAAATGATCTTGGAGCAGATAGTCTTGATACATATGAATTAGTATATGCTATTGAAGAAGAATTAGGAATTAGTATTCCTGATGAAAAGGCAAATGAATTTGAAACAGTTCGTGATGCTTATGACTTTATAAAATCAGAACAGGGTAAATAAAGTTATTTCCTAGATTGTAAGAAGTACAAGTTTTTATAGCTTGTACTTTTTTTTTGCCCAAATTGTCATTATAATAAAATTATGAAAAAAGAAACTTTATTAACTTCTGAACGAAAAAATCAATTATTATCATTTTGTAAGCAAGTTCATATTTCTTTTAAAGATATTTCACTTTTAGACCTTGCATTTCATCATCGATCAATTACAAACGAAAAGAAAAATTTAAAAAATAACGAAAGGCTTGAATTTTTAGGTGATTCTGTTCTTGGAATGGTAACTGCCTCTTTTTTATATAATAATCTTGAAAATCCGGAAGGGGATTTGGCAAAAATAAAATCTGCTGTAGTTTCTGAAAAAACTCTTGCTTCAATTGCAGGTGAATTACAAATAGATAAACTTTTAATTCTTGGACATGGCGAAGAACTTTCTGGCGGTCGTTCAAAACCTGCAATTTTGGCAGATTGTATGGAAGCTATAATAGGTGCGTATTATTTAGATTCAGGTTATAAATCAGCTGAAAAATACGTACTTTCCTTTATTAGTAAAGAAATTGAAAAAGTTTGTACAAACGGTTTAAAAGATTTTAAAACACTTTTGCAGGAAAAATATCAGCAGACACATAAACAAGTTCCTCGTTATGAATTATTAAGTAAAACTGGTCCGGAAAATCAGGCAATATTTGAAGTTGTTGTTCACTTAGGAAATCAAACTTTTGGTCCAAAAAACGCATCTTCTAAAAAAGAAGCTGAACAACTTGCGGCTAAGGAAGCATTGGAAAAGTTTTACTAAAAGCTAATTGTATGTTACAATAACTTTCTATGAAAAAGAAAATCTTATATGTTCCTTTTATTATTGTTTTGGTAAGTGCAATTTTATTTGCACTTTTATGTTCAATTAATATTTTCCAAAAACTTGACTATCGTCTTTATGATGGGCTTTCTCATCTTAGGAAAGAACCTGTACAAAACGAAAATATTATGTTTGTAAAAGCAGATGACGGTTCTATTGAAAAACTTGGTGAATGGCCTTGGAGTAGAGATGTTGTTGCTGATACTTTAATTAAACTGAAAGAATATGGTGCTCGCTGTGCTGTATTCGATATTGAGTATATTTCACCTTCAAAAATGGGTATTCCACGAAACGCCGAAGTTGACATTACAAATCAAATTGGACTTGTAGGTGATGATGTTATTCGAAATGGAGTTGATGTAATAAATGCTGTTGGAAGTTTTCCAAAAGATGAACTTTCGTTAATGTTTCAGGAAGCTAATGTTCAATCCTTTTCTGAACTTACAAATTTCGTAAAAAATAATATGTCTCGTGATAATGATGAGTATTTTGCACGTGCTATTCAATTTTTTGGTTATACTTGGTGTACAGTAAATCATATGGAATTAGGTTATAAATCTTCTGATGAAGACATTAATTATATTACAAACCGACTTTTGCTTGATAACGTAATTGATGAAGATAACCGTATCGGCCCTGATAATAAATGGACTTCAGAGCAGCAGGAAGAGGATCAAGGTTTTACTCCAACATTACATACGTTAATTACTCGTTCAAAAGGTGTTAGTTTTACAAACTCTGTAATTGATAGTGATGGTACACGCCGCCGAATGGAATTGCTTTATAAATATAATGATAAATATTTACCACAGCTTTCATTTGGTCCGCTTTTAAATATTTATGAACCTGATCAGATTATTCGTGAAAATAAAGCTTATATCTTAAAAAATGCGAAAGATCCTGAAACTGGTGAACGTTTTGATTTAAAAATCCCTGTAGATAATCACGGACGTATTATGATTAACTGGTTACATTCAGATACAGTTGATAAGCAGTTTAAATCATTACCAATTTGGGATATTTATGATTTGGAATTAATTGAAGAAGATATTTACACAAAAACATTAAAATATATTGTTTCAGATGATTATGTTGTTTTTGGTGAAGATTTTTTTCCACTTTCTTATTACACAGAAGCTAAAGAATTATACGAGTTTTATTCATATATTTTAGATATGAAAAATTCTTTACTCGAAAAATGTACTGGTTATGATGAAAATGATAATTTATTTGATGGCATTACAGATGCTGAATATGAAGAATATTTTGGTTTAAGACAGCAATTCTTTAGTGCATTAAAAGCATTTGTTGATAATAAATATTATGAAACACTTCCTGCAAGAATTGAACAAATTATTCAGGACGGTTTTTTTGATGCAGATCAGGAAAGTATTGACTACCTTATTAAAGATTTAACTGACCTTGAAAAACTTTGTAATAATTATTTAACTGTTGAATCAGAAATTAAAGATGTTATTAAAGATTCTTATTGTATTATTGGAAATACAGCTACATCAACAACCGATTTGGGTGCAGTTCCTTTCAGTAAAAAATATGAAAATGTTGGTATTCACGCTAACGTAATGAATACAATTTTGACACAGCAATTTATTTATACTGTAGAATGGTACTGGGGCTTCATTATCGCATTACTTGCTTTCTTAATAATGCTTCTTTTTACAAATAAATCTAATTCCTTCCAAAATATATTTAATGGAATAGTAATTATTGTTATTACTATTGCATTTATTCTTTTATTTGTTCTTGGAAACAGATGGATGCCTTTTGTTGGTATTTTTGCTTATATGATTTTTACTTACATTGGACTTATTGCATTAAGATTCAGTGTTTCAAATAAAGAAAAGAAATTTATTACTGCAATTGCATCTTCTTTTGCAAACAAAGATACTGTTGAACAACTTAGAAAAAATCCAGAAAGTTTTACAACAACTGGTCAGAAAAAAACAATTACAGCGTTGTTCACAGATATTCAAAAGTTTTCAACGTTCTCAGAATCTATTACAAAGATTTATCAGGAGGACGGTGCTAATCAGCTTATTAAACATTTAAATGATTATCTTGGTGCTATGTCGAATGAAATCCTGCGTAATAATGGTAACATTGATAAATATGAAGGTGATGCTATTATTTCTATGTTTGGTGCTCCTGACCCAATGCAGTTACATAATGCAGAAGAATGGGCATATTATAGTTTGGATTCTGCAATTCGAATGAAACAAGTTGAAAAACAGTTTAATGAAGAACATCCTGAATTATTTAGAGTTTATACTCCAGAGGAATTTCCTCACTTAAAAGAAGATGTTGTTTTGAATCCGTTTAGAACTCGAATTGGTATTAACTCTGGTGAAGCTTTTGTTGGTCTTATGGGTAGTAAAACAGATTCTTTCAGTAAATTAAATTATACAATGATTGGTGATACTGTAAACCTTGCTGCTCGTCTTGAAGGAGTAAATAAAGCTTATTCTTCATGGATTTTGTGTTCTGGAGATACTTGGCAACTTGCTAACACTGGAGCTAACGAAGGTAAGATTCTTGCTCGTCGTTTGGACCAGGTTCGTGTAGTTGGACGTTCAACTCCTGTTCAATTGTATAATATTATTGGATTTACAAATGAACTTTCTGCTCAACAGAAGGAAGAAATTGAAATTTTCCACGCTGGTTTGGATAAATATCTTGAAAGAGATTTTGTTAATGCTGGTAAATTATTTATGCAAGCATCGCAAACTGGTATTCAGGATGATACTGCTTTACTGTTTGCTCAACGCTGTAAGGACTTTATTGAAAAAGGAGTTCCTGAGGATTGGGACGGCGTAATTAATATGACTTCAAAATAATCCAAAAGCATAAAGCTATAAAAAGAATTAAATAAAAAATACCCGATAGTAAAAAAAACTATCGGGTATTTTTTTATGATTTAATTAAGTTTAATCAATACAAGATATATTTAGAAAAGAATAATAAGGAACTGACTTACAAGTACAACTGCAACTAAAGCAATTGGATAAGTTGAAGCATAAGCTCCTGCAACTTTTTCTGTTCCTGCTGTTCCAATTAAAGTTCCAAGTGCTGGAGTAGAAGTCATACCACCACAAATTGAACCAAGATTGTTTAACATGTTTAATTTTAAAACATATTTTGCAAAGAAGAAACCAATAATCATTGGAAGCATTGTCATAATAATACCGTAAATGAAGTATACCCATTCAAAGTACTGAACAAAGCTTGCACCACCAGCAACACCGGCACCAATAAGGAATAACATAAGTCCAAGTTCACGGAAAACCTGAAGAGTTTCTGTTTTAGGCATGATACAGATTTTACCAATTTTTTGGAAATGACCGAAAACTAATGCAAGTATTAAACAACCACCTGTTGTTGTAAGAGAAAAGTTTCCAAACTTAAATGAACCAACAATAATTCCAAGAAGTGCTACAATTGAGAAAGCACAGAATCCGAGTGGATCTAATTCAAGTTCATTTCCAGATAATTTTGAAGGAGCTTCTGGTGCAGATTCATTAAGTTTTGCTCTTTCTTCGTCCATATTAGCTTTTGCAAACTTTGGTACTAATTGTACAAATAAAACTACACCAACTACACCGAACAAGTAAGCAATTCCGTGTCCAACGGCAACAATAGCTTCAAGTTCTTCACTTGCAACTGTTGCTTTTGCTGCAGAAAAGGCTGGTGTTGAAGTAAGTGAACCTGAAAGAAGTCCTACCAACATAGCAGTAACTTCATTAAGTGGACGACCATAAACTTTATGATCGAACCAAATACAAGCAGCACAAGAAAGTCCACCAATAATAATAATCATTAATCCGAGTAAGATATAAGATTTAAAATTCTTTTTCAAATCACCAAAAAAAGAAGGTCCTGCAATAAAACCAACTGAAGTTACAAAAAGAATTAAACCTAAGTTTTCTACAATTTTAAGTGCATTTGTAACATAACTTGCATTTCCAACTTTTAACTGATTAGCTAAAGGCTGATACAAAAAAGCACCAAAAAGAAGAGCTACGATAAATACACCTGCAGTTCCCAAAGAAACACCATTAATTGTGATTCTACCAAGTAAGTATCCAAGTCCTGCAATTAAAAATACACAGAAAACAAGAAATGATACTGTTTTAATTGAAAGAATTCCTCCGAAGAGTACCATAATAAACCTCTATATTATTTATATTTTATGATTTATTATAGTATTCTGCGTATTTTAATGCAATATTGTGTAGTTTTTATGAAAAAGAAACGTTCTTTTACAAAAAATGTATAATTTATGCAGTAATTTCTTTATTCAATAATTCTTGTTCTTCAAGGTAGATATAGCTGTAAAGAATTTCTGCTAAATCGGTTAATGGTTTTCTAATATTTAATCCTAAGTTTCTTGCAAAAGTAATTGCTGCTTTAGAAGAATTAGGATTCCAGAGTTTAGCATTATCAAGATTAATAAATGTACAGTTTTCTGAATCTGCGATTGCTTTGATATAGCGGTTTATAGAATTAATCTTTTTATCATTTTTGTCATTTGAAATTGAAACAAGGGCAATTCTGCAATTTTTATTTACATTTTTTACTGCATTAAGAAGATTAAGATAATAGGCTGTAAATACATCAGGAGAGGAATTACACATTTCAATATCTTCATCACCTAGATGAATGATAATTCCTTCAGGAATAAGAGAACTTACATTCATATTAAAATAATCTACTGCATTTTTTATAGATAAATTTTTTTTACTTCTGTTATACATATTAAAGTTGAATGTAAAAGATTCTGAAAGTTCTGTAACTGGGATGTCCTTATCCAAAGTTCAACCTAAAAGAATAACGCCATTCTTTTTTGCAATTTTATTTAATTCCTGATAATTCATTTTATCCTCCTTTGAATTATTCATAGTATTTTGTTGTTTTATATGTAAAATTGTTTGTTTTGTTTTTGAAATTATTTTTTGTTTATCTAATTTTTTGTTTCTTATATAAACAAATACATTTGATAACACTATTGCCAGATTAAGAAAATAAACTGATAAAACATAATTAATCTGATGATTCATAAATTTTGCAGTAATACCGGCAATATAACCTGTAATAATTAAAATAATAAAAGCAAGACTTGTACCTTTTGTTGTTCTTGCCTTATATGCTTTTCTTACATTAAGCGGCCAGGAAAAACCAAAACATACAAGCATAATTGCTTCAAAAAGATGACTTAATTCCATTTGTGTCTCCATTTCATATTTTTTATGTATAATATCATCTGGAAAATAAAAGGATAATTTTTTGAAAGATTAATAAAAAGAAAACAGTTAAAAAAAATTTTTTAACTTTCTAAAGTATTTAAAAAAGTTTTTTTAGTATGCTAAAATAAATATGATGAAAACAAATAAGGGGCGTTTGAATAAGCTCAGAAAATCAATTCAAACGAATCAACTGATTTTGATAATTTCTACAACAATTCTCTTAAGTTTTGGGGGTGCTGTAATAAATATTCACTCAACTGAAAAATCCTTGAATCAAACATTAAAGAATACTTCCGAACTTATAACAAAATTGTTCAGTTTTACAAAAGAATTTGAACAGGACGAACTTATTACTTATTTTGATAATGTTATTAAAGACTTGCCTGATATTGATGTAATATCAATTGTAGACAAAGAGAATAATCGTATATATCACACAAATCATAAACTTATAAATACAAAGTATGATGGAACAATCCCAGATTTTTATACACATCAAAATTTTTATACAGAAAATAGTAATGGGCCATCGGGTCCACAACGACGAACTTATTCTGCAGTTTTTGATAAATCGGGAAATTACTCTGGTTTTATTTTAACTATTGTTTTAAAAACTTCTATCAAATCTGTAACAATAAGAATTATTCTTTTATTTTTAATAGTTACAGTAATTGCGATTATTATTGAACTTTCAATTTGTAATGCTTTTTCAAAAAAAGTTAAACAGGAATTCATGACCTTTACAGAAGATTTTGAAGGAACAAAGTTTCTTGTAGATTCGATGCGAGCAAATAATCATGATTTTACAAATAAACTTCATGTAATTCTTGGATTAATACAAATTGGTGAATATGATAAAGCAATTTCATATATTGAAAATATTTCTATTATACAAAGAGAAACTGTAAGTAAAGTTATGCATTCGATTGATAATATGTCATTTGCTGCTTTATTAATTGGAAAAATTGCAAGAGCTTCTGAATTAAATGTAAAATTTATATTAAAAGATGAAATAAATTTTAAGGAAAGGGATATTGAAGTACCTTCAGAAGCGCTTGTAACAATTACAGGTAATCTTATAGATAATGCGCTGGATTCAATGAATGTATTATCAAATGATATTAGTAACAGAGTTTTGACTTTTAATGTTGTTACTTATCCTGGAAAATTATTATTAACAGTGCAGGATACTGGTTCGGGCATTAAAGAAGAAGATAAAGAATATATTTTTAATAAAGGTTTTTCGACAAAAGGATCGAACAGAGGAGTAGGTTTATATCACACAAAACAATTAATCGAAAGTTTAGGTGGTACAATTACATTTGAATCAGAATTAAACAAAGGGACTTGTTTTATGGTAATGTTAAATCAAATGGTGTTATATAAGCCATTTGATTTAACTTAGAGTTTTTTTGAAACTCTTTTATGGCGAATTCAATATACTCGGTTGTTGAAACAACCTGCGGTATTTGATTTTAAAGTACTTTTTTGATAATAATTTTAGGTAGCTATGTATTCAGTTTTAATAGTTGATGATGACCCCATGGTTGCAATGATAAATGAACAATTTGTTTTGAAAAATAAAAATTTCAAAATTTGCGGTTCATGTAGAAACGGACAGGAAGCAATCGATTTTCTTAAAAGTAATTCAGCAGATCTTGTTGTTCTTGATGTTTATATGCCAATTCTTAATGGCACAGATACATTAAAACAAATTCGTGAACTAGAAATTAAATGTGATGTAATAATGGTTACAGCAGCAAATGATACTAAAACACTTGAAGAAACAATGAATCTTGGTGTTATAGATTATTTAATCAAACCTTTTACATTTGAAAGATTCACTCTTGCACTTAATAAGTTTATAAACAAAAAAAACAGTTTAAAAGAAAAGGAATTTGTAGATCAAAGTTCTGTAGATAAAATTTTTACCCAGAAACAAAATGATATAATTGCTCAAAAAGAATTGCCTAAAGGTATACAAAAAAATACACTTATATTAATAAAAGACTATTTTGATAAAAATACAGGCTTTATGAGCTCTGATTCTATTTCTGAAAAACTTGGACTTTCAATTGTTACAGTTCGTCATTATTTGAATTATCTTGTTGAACAAAAATATATCGAAGAAACTGTAAATTACGAAACGGGTGGAAGACCAAGTATGTTGTATAAAAATACAGATAAATAAAAAAGGCTCAACCTTGTTCGATTGAGCCTTTTTTACAGATTTAATTTCTGTACAAATTATTTACTTGCACCTGGAATTACTTTATCGAATTCAGGATTTCCATGATGATATGTTGGTAAAAGTTTTGGAGAAACAGCATCGCCAGAAATCTTAGCAGCGTCTCTTTCTTTTTCAAATGCTTTTACGTGATCAAGATTCATCTTGTCTGAAAGTTTAATGTCTTTGAACATTTTACCAGCTTCAATACCAGCTTCACGTCCGAATACAACAACATCAAGCAAAGAGTTACCCATCAAACGGTTTGTTCCATGAACACCTCCCGATGCTTCACCAGCTACAAGCAAGTTTGCCACTGAAGAATGACAGGTTTTATTGATTTCAACACCACCGTTCTGGTAATGGAGTGTAGGGTAAACCAAAATTGGTTCCTTACGGATATCAATACCATATTTGATGAACATGTTATACATTGCAGGAATTGATTTAAGAATTGTTCCTTCTCCGTGAATCATTTCAATCATTGGAGTATCAAGCCATACAGCGTCCTGAACTTCATTTTTAACACCGCGGCCTTCACGAACTTCACGGATAATACCTGACGCGTTTACGTCACGTGTTTCAAGAGGATGAATGTAAACTTCACCGTCTTTATTGATAAGTTTAGCTCCAAGTGAGCGAACTTTTTCTGTTACAAGTTTACCAAGAATCTGTGTTGGGTAAGCAGCTCCAGTTGGGTGATACTGTAAAGAATCCTGATACAATAATTTAGCACCAGCGCGATAAGCCATAACAAGACCGTCAGCTGTAGCACCATAGTGGTTAGATGTTGGGAATCCCTGGTAATGCATACGTCCAGCACCACCAGTAGCAATAATTACAACTTTAGCTTTTGCAATACGGATTTCGTTTGTTTCCATGTTCATTAAAACAGCACCGCAAGCTTCACCTTTATCATTTTTAATAATTTCAATAGCTGATGTAAAATCTACAACTGTAATTTTGTCTGCACGGTTGAAAGTTTCATCACGCAATGTACGCATAATTTCTGCACCAGAATAGTCCTTACAAGCGTGCATACGTTTACGGCTAGTTCCACCACCGTGTGTTGTTACCATTGTACCATCTTCTGCTTTATCAAATTCAACACCAAGGTCGTTCAACCATTTAATTACAGATGGAGCTTTATTTACCAATGTATAAACAAGTTCTGGTTTTCCATCAAAGTGTCCACCACCAAAAGCATCCAAATAGTGCTGAGCAGGAGAATCATTTGGTTTATCAGCAGCCTGAATACCACCTTCTGCCATCATTGTGTTAGCGTCACCTACACGGAGTTTTGTAACGAGTAAAACTTTTGCTCCAGCTTCAGAAGCCATGATTGCAGCTGAAGTACCAGCTCCACCGCCACCAATAACTAAAACATCTGCTTCATAATCAATATGATTCAAATCAATGTGTTCTGGTTCAATGCGAGGTTTTGCCTGAAGCATTTCAGCCAATTCAATTGGAGCTTTCTGACCTTTGTTAGGACCAATCTTCAATTCTGTAAATTGTTCCTTAATACGGTCAGGATGGAATTTTAATAATAAATCGTCTTTCTGTTCTGCTGTAAGACGAGCATGTTCAAATTTAAGGTTTTCTTCACGTTTTTCTGCAACAATTTTTGCAGCATCGTCTAAATAATTACCATACATATTAATTATCTCCTAATAGGTTCTCGCTGATTTCGCAGATTTTCGCAGATTTAATAATTTTATAATCCGCGTTTATCTGCGTTATCTGCGTGAAATTTATTTATTTTTCGATGTCTCTATTGTTGTAGAGATTTTTGATTTCTGCTTTGTCACCAGTAGACATAGCGATAAACTTCTGGATTGCTTCTTCGCATTTTCCTGCATCAATTTCTGCAACGCGGTCGAGCAAGTGCTGAGCCTGTGGCTGAATGTATTTACCATTCAAGCGGCGAGCCAATTCTGCAACCTGTGGATGAGAAATTCCAGCTGGACAACGAGATGAACAGCATCCGCACATTACACAGTCGAATGAGAGGTCTGCACATTTGTCAAATTCTCCACGCTGAGCGTATGCAATATACTGCATTGTCTTTAATGATTGAGGACAAGCACGTGTACAAGCATTACATCCAACACAAGAGTAAATTTCTGGATAAAGCTGCATCATAACAGCCTGTTCAGGTTTAATCTTGTTTATGTTGTAAATCTGTTTAACAAGTGGGAAGAAAGGAAGTGTTGCAATGTACATGTCATTTTCAACTTTTTTAGAACAAGCTAAACATGTCTGCAACTGATTTTGTCCTTTAATACGATAAATTGTAGCACAAGCACCACAGAATCCGTTGCGGCATCCACATCCGCGTTTAAGCTGATATCCAGCATATTCCATAGCGTTCATGATTGTTAATTCTGCAGGTACATCATATTTTTTTCCAAAAATATAGATAGTAGCCATTTCTTTTTTATCTGCCATAATATATTCCTTATGTATTAGCCACAGATGGTACACAGATAAGTTACAGAAAAAAAACTGAGTTTAATCTGTGACCAATCTGTAGCAAATAATTAATACTCAGGTGGTAATTCACCCAATTGATCAAAACTAAATACAGGACCGTCTTTACAAACGAACTTGTCGCCAATGTTACAGCGTCCGCATTTACCAATTCCACATTTCATGCGCATTTCCATTGTTGTAAATACCTGTTCATCTTTGAAACCAAGTTTTTTAAGTGCATCAAGAGAAAGGTGAATAAGGATTGGAGGTCCACACATGATTACAGTCATTCCAGGATCTGGATTAAGCTCTGTTACGAATGGTGGAACAAATCCTACGTGGCCATCCCAACCATCTTCTGCACGGTCAATTGTTAAGTCAATTGAGCAGTTTGGTTGTTTCATCCATACATTTTTCATTTCATCAAGGCGAACTAAATCTGCCATTGAACGAGAACCGTAAATAACCTGAATTTTACCGTAATCTGAACGGTGATCCATCATGTAATTAACTACAGAGTGAACTGGAGCAATACCAATACCACCGGCAATTACAAGAATATCTTTTCCTTTAAGTTTTGTATCAACAGGGAATCCATTTCCAATTGGGCCACGAACACAAATCTGCTGACCAACTTCTGCATTATGTAACCAATCAGTTACGCATCCGCATTTCTTAATAGAAAATTCCATGTGAGTTTCGAGAGTAGGTGAAGAAGTAATAGAAATCATAGATTCACCAACACCTGGAACGATGAGCATTGCACACTGTCCGGGAATGTGGTTGAACAATTTCTTTCCATCAAGTCCAACTACGCTGAAAGTTTTTACATCAGGAGTTTCCTGTTTGATATCAATAATTTTTCCTACATAAGGAATAAAGCTTTCATTGTTTTCCATAATTAGATATCTTTATCCTCCTGTATTGATTTAATAACTTTTACGATGTTCATATTTACAGGACAGCTTTCAAGACAACGTCCGCAGCCTACACATGCAAATAATCCGTCATGTGCCATTGGATAATACATAAGTTTATGCATAAAGCGTTGACGGCTTCGTTCTACCTGTGTAAGACGAGGATTAGCTGCTGCCATCTGAGTAAAATCAGAATACATACATGAATCCCAACATCTTACCTGACGAATCTTGTTTCCTGTATTAAAGTCTCGAACATCAAAACACATACAGGTTGGACAAACGTAAGTACAAGTTCCGCAACCTACGCAAGCTTCTGCAGCTTTTGCCCAGATTTTAGAATTGAATACTTTCATCATCTGTTCATGTGATTGATATCCAAGTTTTGAAACATCAAGAGCAGCAAATGGAAGCTTTGCAAGTTTATCTGCAATTTCTTTCTTTGCTTTTTCTACGGATTTATCATCACCATCGGAAAGTTTTGATTTTACAGCTTCAATTAATGCTTTTCCTTTTTCTGTATTAGCCTGGAATAAATATTTTCCATCAGCAAGCCAAGAACTTACGTCGCCAGCAGGATTTGCAGCATCAATTTTGTAAGTTGAACAGAAACAAGTTTTAGCAGGTTCATTACAAGCCAAAGTAATAACAATTCCGTGTTCACGGCGATTTTTGTAATAAGAATCAACAGGATTCATATTAAGATAAACGTTGTCAATTACTTCGAAAGATTTTGCGTCGCAGGCCCGAACACCAAATACAACAAAATCTTTTAATTCTTTACGTGGATCTTCAACTGTAATTTCAGTTCCATTCATCTGGTAACTAACCATATGTTCAGTTTTTGGGAAGAAGAAATCTTTTGCTGAACGAACAGTTTTAAGATTTGAAGAAAGTTTTGAATTTTTTGTCCATTTCTTAAAATCAGCTTTGCCTTCAGCTGTGTCTACAGGAAGATATAAATCATTTATAGCAGCAATTGCTTCAAATAATTCATTAATTTTTTCAGAAGAAATAGATAACATTATTCATTTCCTCCTTTATCACTAATAATTGAAGTTTCTGGATCTTCTTCTTTGAAGGTGAGCATTGCTGGTTTTGTTTCCATATCTGCTCCAGCCTGATAAGGTCCATAAATTTCATTAATATCTTTAATAAATTTGCGGTTGAGTAAGTGTAATGGAATGCCCTGAGGACAAACTCTTGAACATTCACCACAGTCTGTACAACGACCTGCAACGTGCCATGCTCTGATAATGTGGAAAAGGCTTTCTTCAAATGATGTTTCAGCAACTTTCTGAGAAGTATAAAGATTGTTGTTATCGAATACACATTTTTCACAAGTACAAGCAGGACAAATATTTCTACAAGCGTTACAACGGATACAACGGCTGAATTCGTTATTCCAGAATGCATAACGTTCATCAGCTGTCATTGCTTCAAGTTTTGCAACTTCATCAAAACGTTTTGAATCAAGAACATCGCCATCTTCGCCAATCAATTCATCGTAAGTAACGTGTTTTTTAGATTTACAATTTTCGCAGCGTTCAGCAATTTTTCCTGTATCAGGATTTTTCATTCCATCGCAAGGAATTCCAACTACATAAACATCATCACGTGTAATGCGGTTTTCTTTAAGTAACTGTGTGAAAGAATATGTATCACAAGGTTTTAAGAAAACTGCAACAACTTCAGATGGAATTGGAGCATCTTGTGCATTTGGATCGCGCTGTTTAGCCATGGCATTGTTTGTACGAGTTGTGCTTTTTTTAATTTCAATTTCCTTTGTAATTTTTACAAGGTATTTTGAAAGGTTTGCAGCACAGTTTTCATCGTAAACAAAGTTTTTATCAATTTCTTCTGCAGATGTAAATACAGAAGGTGTAACGTCGTAATCAAAAAGACCTTTTGACCAACCTACAACTTTCTGTACTTTACCAGAGGAAAGTAATTCTTTAGCTTTTGCAGCTAATTCTGATGTTAATTGTTTTTGCATCTTACATCCTCCAATTTTTTACATTCGCCAAGATCAGTAATCTGTTTTACGAAATCATTCATGATTCCGGCAAAACGAACACCTTCGGCAGCAGAACACCATTCAACACGAGTACGACCTTTTTCAATACCAAGATAATCAAGCATACTGAAAAGCAAAGTCATACGGCGACGTGCAAAATAGTTACCAGTAGAATAGTGGCAGTCACCAGGATGGCAGCCACACAAAATAACTCCGTCAGCTCCACGCTGGAATGCACGCAAAATGAACATTGGGTTCAAGCGGCATGAACATGGAATACGGATAATTTTTACGTTAGCAGGGTATTCAAGACGGTTATTTCCGGCAAGGTCGGCACCTGCATAAGAACACCAGTTACAGCAGAAGGCAACGATTTTAGGTGTCCAAGTTTTATTTTCAGCCATAATTCAATTTTTCAGCTTTTAATAAAAGAACTAGTAATTCAGAACTAAGATTCAATTCTTAATTCTTCCTTCTTAATTCTTAATTACAATACCGAATCAACCTCCGCTAAGATTTGTTTATTTGTGAATCCCTTAAGATCCATAGCACCAGAAGGACAGGCAACTGTACAAGCACCACAACCATGACACATAGCTGCATTTACCTGAGCAACGTGGCGTGTAATTGTAGTTCTGTTTGGACCACGGAAATCTTTATCAATATAAGAAATAGCACCGTAAGGGCAAACATTCTTACAAGAACCACAACCGTTACACATGTTTTCATCTGGATTTGCAGTACAAGGGTCTGTTTTAAGCTTATCTTTTACGAGTAAGCAGATAGCCTTTGCAGCGGCACCAGAAGACTGAGCAACAGTTTCTGGAATATCTTTTGGACCTTGGCAGCAACCAGCAAGGAAAATACCTGCAGTAGGACTTTCAACTGGACGAAGTTTAGCATGAGCTTCAAGGAAGAAGTCATTGTTGTCCATAGAAGTTGTAAGCATTGTTGCCAATGGACGGGCAGATTTATCAGCTTCGATTGAAGCAGCAAGAACAACCATGTCGGCTTTAATGTGAACCTGTTTGTTCAAAATCAAATCTGATCCCTGTACATCTAAAGTTCCGTCTGACTGTGGAGTTACTTTACCAACCTGACCTTTAATGTAGTGAACACCATACTGTTCAACAGCACGGCGGTAGAATTCATCAAAGTTTTTACCTGGAGTACGAACATCAATGTAGAATACATAACAGTTTGTATCAGGATAATGGTCGCGAGTAAGAATTGCATGTTTTGCAGTATACATACAGCAAATTTTTGAACAATATTCGTGACCTTTTTCTGAATCTGCAGAACAACGGCTTCCTACGCACTGTACGAATACAATGTTTTTAGGTTCTTTTCCATCTGATGGACGGAGAAGATGACCGTTTGTAGGACCAGATGCGTTACAAAGGCGTTCAAATTCCAAAGATGTAACAACGTCTGGACTCTGGCTGTAAGCATATTCATCAAATTTTTCAAGAGAAATAGGATTGTATCCAGTTGCTACAATGATTGCACCGTATTTTTCTGTAAGAATTTCTTCTTTCTGATTGAAATTGATAGCACCTGCTGCACAAGCCTTTTCGCAGAAACCACAAACATTGTCTTTTCCGTTTTTAAGAGCCTTCATATGTAAACAGTAATTAGGATCAATTGCTGCTACTTTAGGAACTGCTTGAGCAAAAGGAATATCAATAGCTTTTTTAGTATTCAAATTAAGGTTGAAATCATTTGGAACCTTTTTGTTTGGACACTTTTCAATACAGGCACCACAACCTGTACATTTAACTTCATCAACATAACGAGGATGACGTTTAATATCAATTTCGAAGTTTCCAATATAACCACGAACGGCGCAAACTTCTGAATATGAAAGAATGCGAATGTTAGGATTCTGGCTAACTTCTGTCATTTTTGGAGTAACAATACAAGATGCACAGTCCAAAGTTGGGAATGTCTTATCGAGCATAGCCATCTTTCCACCAACTGTAGCTTTCTTTTCAACAATGTCTACTGGGAAGCCTGCGTCTGCAATGTCCAAAGCGGCTGTAATACCTGCAATACCGCCACCAATAACTAAAGCTCGTTTAGTCATTGGATTTTCACCTTCTGTTAAAGGTGTATCAAGAATAGTTTTAGCAATAGCAGCTTTACCAAGGGCAATAGCTTTTTCTGTTGCTTCTTCCTGATTTTTACATACCCATGAATCCTGTTCACGAATATTTGCAACTTCTACTTTGAATGCATTAAGACCAGCTCTCTGAGCACATGCGCGGAAGGTTTTTTCGTGCATACGTGGAGAACATGAACAAAGAACAACACCTGTTAATTTGTCTTCTTTGATGTGGTCTTCAATCATTTTTTGACCGGCAGAAGAACACATGTAAGTATAGTTAGTTGAATAAACAACTCCTGGTACTTTTCCAAGCTCTTCTGCAACTTTTGCTACATCAACTGTACCGGCAATGTTAGTACCGCAGTGACATACAAAAACACCAATTCTTTCCATTTTTTACGTCACTCCTTATTTTTTGTACTTTCTGAAAGCACTTACAATAGCCTGCTGTGGCATATCCTCATCTAAGTGCTCTGGTACTTGATTAGGATCTAAATGATGAGGGCCGCGAGCGCCTTCAACAACCTGACGAACAGCATCAATAAGTTTAGCTGGTTCAACCTGACGAGGGCAACGTTCAAGACAAGCGAAGCAGCTCAAGCAGGCATAAATAGATTTAGTATTGAGAAGTTTTTCAATTTCTCCATTTTCTACCATCTGAACAAACTGATGTGGATGATATTCCATTGCATCGTAATTTGGACATGTTCCAGAACATTTTCCGCATACCATACATTTTTTAGGATTAACACCTGATTTAAGAAGGATTTCTTCTTTTACTTGTTCTATTTCTTTAGCTAACATTATTTTGTCTCCTTAAGACCGAGTGCTTCTGCCAGGAGTTCTGTAAAATACAAAACATCAAGCTTTGATTCACCCTTATTCTTCAAAAGGTTATAACGACAAAGAGGACAAGAAGTTACAAGGAAATCAGCACCCATGTCTTCTGCGTTAGTCAAAATTTTATTAGCACGATTTTTTGGAATTGATTCATCTTCGAACATTGTGTAAGCACCACAACATTCATTTCTCTGTGCATAAATAACAGGAGTTCCGCCAATAGCTTTAATAAAGTCTTCAATTAGTTGAGGATTTTCTGCATCATCAAGCTGTAAAACTTTACCTGGACGGAGAAGAAGACAACCGTAATAGGCACCAATTTTTTTACCAAACAAAGGTGATTTTTTAATATCACCACCATTTGCGGCTTTAACTGCTTCTGTTACTTTGTCCCAACCAACTACATCACGCAAAACTTCTAAGTAATGAAGAACTTTTGTCTCTCCGTGATATTCAATCTCATCTGTTTTGAGATAATTGTTCACCTTAAAGTCAACTAATTCGTCTGTTTGTACATCGTTATTAACTTGTTTAATAACATTGTAACAAGCAGAACAAAGAGTTACTAAATCGTGACCAGCATCTTTTGCGCTTGCAAGAGCACGAAATGATGAAAGTTTTGTAGCAAATTCATCTTTAGCCATAGGGTATTCACCACCACAGCACTGCCAGTCAGGAATTTCTTCAAGTGTGAATCCTAATGCTTCCGCAGAAACGCGCGCATATCTATCAAGGTCAACAGCCTTGTTTTTAAGCGTACATCCAGGGAAATACGAATATGTCATACTTGCTCCTATAAATACAATTATTGCAATATTAATTTGGTTAAGATTTTAGCGTATTTTAGGATTTTAGGGAATAATGTTTACTTATTATTAAGGTTTATTACTGAGATATTTTTTTTAAATTGAAAAGAATATTTTGTAATAAATTAAAAGAAATTATCCAGCTAATTAAAAAAATCAAAAAAATTACACTAAATAAAAAAAAATTCCACCGACAACGGAATATTATCATGTTAAACTTTTAGAAGAGGTGAAAAATGATAAACTTTCCAAAAACAAATCAGGTAAAACTTACGAACGGACTTTTTAAAGAAAGAGAAATTATAAATAGAAAATATTTACTCGAATTAGATTCTGAATGTCTTTTACAAAATTTTTATTTTGAAGCTGGAATTTGCACACCAAACTCACGAGTTCATTCTCCGGAAACTGCAAAAATGCATTGGGGATGGGAATCACCAAGCTGTCAATTACGTGGTCACTTTTTAGGACATTGGCTTTCAGCTGCAAGTATGCTAATCAGTGCAAATAATGATAAAGAATTGGAAAATAAATTAAATTTTATTATTGATGAACTTGAACGATGTCAAAAATTAAACGGTGGAAAATGGGTAGGTTCAATTCCGGAGAAATATTTTAATCGATTAGAAACTACGGAATATATCTGGTCTCCGCAATATACAATGCACAAAACCTGTATGGGCTTAATGAATGTTTATCAGTTTACAAATAATAAAAAAGCAATAAAAATTTTAAATAATTTATCAGATTGGTATGTTCGCTGGGTTAATTTTGAAAAGAAAAACTGTCCACGTGCAATTTATAACGGTGAACAAGGTGGAATGCTAGAAATATGGGCTCAATTGTATCAAATTACCGGATTAAAAAAATATATGGATTTGGCAGAAGCTTATTCAGGTAATTTAGAGTTTGAACAATTAAATCAAGGTAAAGATGCTTTAACTAATATACATTGTAATGCTAGTATTCCTCTTGCACATGGTGCTTGTAAAATGTACGAGATTACAGGTGATAATAAGTGGTTGAATATTGCACAACAATTTTGGCGTTGGGCAGTTGAAGAACGCGGATATTTTTGTACAGGCAGCAGTAATTCCGGAGAATTTTGGGTTCCATGTAAAAAACAAGGACATTTCTTAAATGAACGTGATCAGGAATTTTGTACAGTTTACAATATGGTAAGATTTGCACAGTATATGTATAAAATTACCGGAGAAAAAAAATATCAGGATTATATTGAATTAAATATTTATAACGGATTTCTTGCTCAACAAAATAAATTTTCTGGAATGCCAACATATTTTCTTCCGTTGAATGCTGGCGGATTAAAAGTTTGGGGATCAAGAACAAAGGATTTTTGGTGCTGTCATGGAACAATGATTCAATCTCAGACAATTTATGGTTCATTATGTTATGCTCATAATGATGAATATGTGTTTATAAATCAGTATATTCCTTCTAAATATAATGATGGTCATTTAGTTATTGATCAATCAGTTGATATGAAATTTTATGATACGCAATCAACATTTTCACAAGAAGAACAAGGGCAGATGTCTCGCTGGCAACTAAAATTTATAATTGATGGAGATGGTTCAAATAGAAAAATTGCTTTCCGTATTCCTCAGTGGATTGAAGATGAACCTAAATTTAAAGTTTATAAAGCTGATAAAAAATTAAAAATTATTGACGGATATGCAATTTTGGAAGAAAAAATTACTCATTTGGAAGTACAGTTGAGTTTTGTTCCTAAATTGTATACTGTGGGCCTGCCTGACGATGAAACAAAAGTAGCAGTTATGGAAGGGCCTATAGTTCTGGCCGGGCTTGTAGATTCGGATTGTGGATTAAAGTTGGAAGGGGATATTAAAAACTCTTTATTACCGCAATATGAACATTTGTATTCTGCGTTTACTTGGAAACAAGGAACTTATAATACATTAAATCAGGAAAAGAATTTTACTTTTATTCCGCTTTATGAAATAACTGACGAAAAATATACTATATATTTTACCAAGAAATAATTTAATTGTTTATATTTTTCTTTGAAAACGCCTGCTTATATTGAGTAGGCGTTATTCCTTCAATTTTTTTAAAAATTTTCATAAAGTATTTTTCATCTTCAAAACCGCAAGACCATGCAGTTTCTTTTACACTGAAAGTTGATAAAAGATTCTTTGCAGCAGAAATTCTAACTTCGGAAGTGTATTGTATAATAGACATGTTCATATGTTTTTTAAATAGATTTGATAAATATGAACTTTGATATCCGAATTCTTCTGCTATATCTTCAATTGAAAAGTTATTCTGAAAATTATTTTTTATCCAAATACAAATATCCGAAATGATAGAAGGAATTTGATTAATATTATTTTTTTGTTTTTTTAATGAAAGAGAAAAATCCAGCAACAAAATGCTTAAGGAATAATCTAAAATTTGTTTATTATGGACATTTTTATCTAGTGAAAAATCCATCATTTGACGAAATAAAAGCAAAAATCGGGAATTATCTTCAAAAGTTCCTGTCTCTGGAAAATAATATGGAAAATCTTTTTGATTATTATTTTCAGTACTAGATTCTGTAATTAAATTATTTGAAAAATGAACCCAATAATATTTTAAAGGTCCAGTGCTTTCTTTATAACCAAAGTGTTCTTCTTCAGCTTTTAATAAAATATATTGATTTTTCGAAATTGTATAATTTTTATTATTTGTATTTATAAATAAAGTTCCTTCCAGTAAAAAAATAAGAACATTTTCATTTATTTTACGTTTCATGTGAATAAAGTTATCTTTACTTACAAGTTGTCCGCAAACTAAAAAATTTAATTTTTTTTCGTCATTAATATAAAAATTTCTCATAATTAAATTATAACATTTAAATCAAAAAAAGGTGGTTTCGGACTGCGTAACCACCTTTTCAAGTTTTAATAATTGATTTTATAGTATTTTCTATTTTACCATATCTTCAGGTTTGAATACTTCATCAAATTTTTCTGCAGTTAAGAATCCAAGTCCAACGCAAGCTTCTTTTAAGCTAATATTTTCGTCAAATGCTTTATGTGC
>JAZLFF010000032.1:0-7688 GCA_045615645.1 Treponema sp. | reverse complement strand
CCCAGATCGTCTTATCGTAAAATGTTACGGTGCTGACGATGTACGTGAAGGTGTTGCAATTATGTGGCACGAAGACGTAGATGTTTCTATTACTGGTAACTCAACAAACCCAACACGTTTCCAGCACCCAGTAGCTGGTACATACAAGAAGGAACGCTTACTCGCTGGTAAGAAATACTTCTCTGTAGCTTTTGGTGGTGGTACAGGTCGTACACTTCACCCAGATAACATGGCTGCAGGTCCTGCTTCATACGGTTTCACAGATACTCTTGGACGTATGCACTCAGACGCTCAGTTCGCAGGTTCTTCATCAGTTCCAGCTCACGTTGAAATGATGGGATTCATGGGAATGGGTAACAACCCTATGGTAGGCTGCACTGTTGCTTGTGCAGTAGCCGTAGCTGGTAGTTTCTAAGATATCTTATTGCTTACGAACTAGTTCACAAGCAACAATGCAGCCTACGGCCTCGCATAAATGCTCGGAGCCGGTTTGTAAGTAAATGCTAAAAAGAGCCAGGTAACTGGCTCTTTTTTTAACGCATTTGCTATAGTAGGCATGCACAGTTGCGTGCGCAGTAGCCGTTGCACTATATGTTACCATTTGTCCTGCGCTGCAAATCCGTGTGGCATTTTTTTTTATGAAAAAATCACCAAAATTATTCAGTTTAATTGACAAAGCAGTATTTGATTATAATCTCATCGAAAAAGGGGACCGCATTTTAATTGGAGCTAGTGGCGGCAAAGATTCTACAGCTCTTATTGAATATTTTGCAAATAGAAGTAAACGTCCTCAAAAAGATTTTGAATATAAGGCAATTCATATCAAAAATGATTTTGCGCCTGAGTTTCCTCAAGAAATTAAAACCTTTTTTGAAAGTTGGAAAGTTCCTTTCGAAACAATTTATGTAAATACCACAGAACGTGTAAAACAAGGACAGAAAATGAGTTGTTACTGGTGTTCTACTCAACGACGAACCGAGCTATTGAATTATGCAATTAAAAATGGCTATAACAAAATTGCCCTTGGTCATCATCTGGATGATATGCTTGAAACCCTTTTAATGAATATACTGAATAAAGCTGAACTTTCAACAATGCCGCCGTGTCTTAAATATGAAAATTTTCCAGTAACAATTATTCGACCAATGTGCTACATAGCCGAAGAACGTATTATTGAATATGCAAATGAAAAAGGATTTACCCAGTTTACATGTACCTGCAATTATCAGGAAAATTCAACAAGAAAAGAAGCTAGAAAACTGTTAGAAAATTTAACAGACGGCAATATCTCTAAAAAAGAAAAATTATTCCTTTCATTAAAAAATATTAAAACAGAATATTTACCATAAAAGCGCAGGCAAAAATGAATTTTTTTTAATCTGGATTATGAGGCCTTTTGTTAAATTTGTAAGTGTAACGAGCAACCAAATAACGTCCAACAAAGCGACTCATAAAAGCTGTAAACTTCCATTTTGGATACCAAAGTGCAATTTTTTTACCACGGTAAGCTCGCTTTAAACAATGAGAAACAACTTTTACCGGATCGTGACCGCCTTTTACTTCTTTACGAGCCCCGTTTGAAGCAACGTTTGCAAATTCAGTGCTTACAGAACCTGGACATAATGCACAAACTTTAATTCCTTTATCCTTTAGTTCTGCTGCCAGTGCTACCGAAAAACTCAAAACAAAAGCTTTTGTTGCTGCATAAACCGCAAAATTGCCAAGCGGCATAAAAGCTGCCAGTGAAGCTGTATTTATAATTACTGAATCCTTGATTAAGTAGGGAATTGCAATGCCTGTAATACCAGTAACTGTTGTACAATTCAAATCAACCATATCCATTTGACGTGTTATTGAAGTTTCCACAAATGGACCGTAAGTGCCAAAACCGGCGTTATTTATTAAAAGCTTAATTTGAAAATCCTCACCATTTTTAGAAAGGTGTTCTTTCTCTTCTAAAAAAAGCTGATTTAAACCTTCAACGCCCGCTTTTCCTGCCACATCGAGAGTAACCGGTTTAATTTTAACAGTTTTTTTATTTAAACTGATTTCCTCCGCAAGCGCTAAAAGTTTATCTGTTCGGCGGGCAATAATCCAAATTTCATCAAAAAAAGAAAAGTTTGAAACCTGTTTTGCAAATTCCTTACCCAAACCAGAACTTGCACCAGTAATTACAGCAATATTTTTCATAATTTAAGTATATAAAATAATTACTTTTCTTACTATCTGTTTTCTTGTTTCTTTTTATGTACTTGAATATAATTACAGTATGAAGAAAAAAATCACTTTAATTTTTTTACTTGCAGGCTTTTTTACTTTTATTTCCTGTACTGATAAAATTTCCAAACAAGAAAAATTTACCCATAATTCTGCTGCAGTTACTCAACAGTATGTAAAACTGCTTCAGCAAAAACAAAATCAGGCTGTAAAAAACTTTGTAAATAGTCTTTCTGTACAGCAAAAACTTTCTCAACTTTTTATAGAAAATCTGGAAGGTTGTACAAACTTTAAGTCATATGAAACTTTTGACGATTTAATCAAGAATGGAAATAAAACTCCACTTGTTGCCGGCGGATATTTGTTTTTTTCTTACAATATTGCTCAAACTCGGCAAGAACAAAAAGATTTTTCTGCTTCCATTAAAGAATATTGCAATAAATATAAAGTAATTCCGCCATTTCTTGCAGTTGATCAGGAAGGTGGGTATGTAAATCGCCTGAAAAAATTAAACACAAAGCTTCCGCCGCAGGAAACTGTTGCAAGTTCAATGAATGTTGAACAAGCTTTTGATTTATACTGTCAGCAAGCCTTACAAATGAAAGATTTAGGTTTTCATATGAATCTTGCTCCGGTTATGGAAGTTTGTACACCAGATAATCAGGAATTTTTGGATGGAAGAAGCTTTGGTAATCTTGAACAAACTGTAAAATATGGAAAAGCTTGTATAAATGGTTACGAAAATAATGGTGTAAGTACAGTTATTAAGCATTTTCCAGGAAATACAAATACTGATCCGCATACTGGATTACCAGAAATTACTCTTTCAAAAGAGGATTTATATTCTTCCATTCAGTCATTCACCGAAAGTTTTTCTGTTTATCCTGATGGAATTCTAATGTCTCATGCAAGAACATCCGCTATTGATTCTGAAGTTCCTTCTTGTCTTTCAAAAATTTGGGTAACAGACTTACTTCGCAATCAGTTTGGATATGACGGAATAATTTTTTCAGATGATATTTTTATGGGCGCACTTGCTGATAATGGTTATCCGCCGGAAAAAGCTGCTGTTATGGCAATTGAAGCTGGCGTTGATTGTATTATGATTTCAGAAAAGCGTTTTGCAAAACCGGCAAGATTTTTATTAGCAAAAATGCAGGAAGATGAAGCCTTTGAACAAAAAATTAATACGGCGGTAGAAAGAATCATTAAATACAAGATTTCTCATAATCTGTTACAATTGGAGCAATTACCGAACGGTGAATACGAGGTTGTTTTATGAAAAAAAATAATGCTCAAAAAGCAAACGTTTTACGTGGTGCAGAAGGTTTTGAACAGTATTATTCAAATTTGTATGGTGAACGATGGGAAAAAATTAAAAAAGCATTTGCAGAGGAAAATCAAGCTGTTAGATATTTTGTAAATGGAAGTGAAAAAGAATATTATTTAGATTCTGCAAGTGTTTTGGCCGCTTTATGTTTACCACTTAAAGGTGCGGAAAAAATATTAGATTTATGTGCTGCACCTGGAGGGAAAACTCTTGTATTAGCTTCAAGAATGGACGCAAATGCTTCTTTATTTGCAAACGAACGTTCCCCAGAAAGAAAACACCGGTTGGCAGTTGTAGTTCAAACTTGCCTGCCACCGCAAATAAGTGAAAGAATAACAGTTTCCTGTTCTGATGGTGCCACTTGGTGTACAAGACAAATCGAATGTTTTGACAGAATTTTATTAGATGCACCATGTTCTTCAGAACGTCATGTAATTGCTGATCCTAAATACCTAAATGAATGGTCACTTTCTAGAATTAAAACTGTAACAACCGAACAATGGTCTTTACTTTCGTGTGCATATCGATTGCTTTCTGTTGGTGGTATAATGGTTTACTCAACTTGCGCGTTATGCCCTGAAGAAAATGACGGAATGATTGAGCGTTTGCAGAAAAAGTTTAATAAAAATCAAGATGCTTTTGAAATTTTAGAACCAAATCCGATTGTTTCAGAAATAAAAAACTTTGTTGATATAAATATTCCGGGCTTTGAAAAAACAAAATATGGATTTCAAATTTTACCGGATTTACAAAAAGGGGCAGGTCCAATATACTTTACTGTTATTAAAAAAATTAAGTCTTTTTAATGAAGTTAAACGTTTAACTAAGAATATTTCTTCAATAATTTCTTGATTTTTTTCGATAATAAAGGATAATAAACAATATACGTTTATTAAAGGAAATAGAATGAATAACGAAGACAAACTGCAGCAAATTATTCAAATTGAACGTCAACTTGGTGAAATTCAGGACGTTGATGTTCTTCTTGAACGAATTCTTACTGAAACAAGAAAAATTGTAAATGCTGATGCCGGTTCTATTTACGTTGTTGACGGTGATAAATTAAAAATTAAATTTGGTCATAATGATACTCGCTTAAAAGAACTTGCACCTGGTGAAAAACTTCCATATACATACTTTGCTTTCCCTATTGATGAAAAATCGATTTGTGGTTATGTAGCTTCAACATTAACACCTTTAAATATTAAAGATGTTTATAAAATTCCAGCATCAAAACCTTATCGTTTTAATAAAAACACAGATTTAACTACAGATTATCGTACAAAATCAATGTATACACTTCCGTTAAAAATGGCTAACGGCAAGTTACTTGGTGTACTTCAGATAATCAATATAAAAGATTCCGATGGTCAGGTAATTTCTTTTGGGGAAGAAGCTGAACTTTTAATAACACATTTTGCCTCAAGTGCTGTACAGGCTTTACAGCATGCATATCTTACTTCAAATATGGTAAAACGTATGCTTAAAATGGCAGAATTCCGCGATCCAAAAGAAACTTATACACATACAGAACGCGTTTCAAGTTATGCTCTTGAAATTTATGACCGTTGGGCATTTAATCACAACATTTCTGAAGAAGAAATTCACAGATTCCGCGATAATCTTAAAATTGCAGCCAAATTCCATGATGTAGGTAAAGTTGGAATTTCCGATGTAATTTTGAAAAAAGCTTTTCCTCGTTTTACAGATGAAGAAAGAAATATTATGAAAGGACATACTTGTATTGGTGCTCAGCTTTTTGATCCTCCTGAAAGTTTCCTTGATGAAATGTCTCAGGATATTGCGTTACATCATCATGACCGTTGGGATGGAAGTTCTGTTGGTTATCCTGGAAATATACAACTTTCTCAATTCAGTATTAAAAACGGTATTGTTCCAGACTGTGAACCACTTAAAGGTAAACAAATTCCTTTGTCTGCAAGAATTGTAGCTGTAGCTGATGTTTTTGATGCATTAAGTCATAAACGCTGTTATAAAGAATCTTGGTCAATTGATGATTCTTTTGCTGAAATTCAAAACAATGCTGGTACACAATTTGATCCTGAAGTTGTTCTTGCATTTATGCAGGTTAGAGACCGTATTTGTTCTATTCAGCTTGCTTTCCCTGATGAAGAAGAGTAAATAATCAAAAATCAGATTGAATGAATAACTTTATCAAAAGAGTTCGCAAATGCTGCGAACTTTTTTTTATTATATCCTTCATTATAATGTTTTACTAAACCCATTTCGCTAAGATTTAAGTCAAAATCACGGTCGGAAAGTAATTCCTTAATATTTTGTGGATTAAAAATAGTTCCACGGTCGTTAATACATTTAATATTTTTTGAAACAAGTCTGTCGGCAAAAACTATGTCACGTGTAATTACAATATCTTCTGGTAAAACTTTGTCAAAAATATAATTATCCGCGGAATCTTTTTCTTCTTTACAGATTATCATTTCAAATGGAAGTTTTTCATCACATGGAATTTGCTTATTTGCTACAAATATGACTTTTAGTTTATATTTTGCTCCCATGCGTACTAAATAATTACGTACAAGGGCAGGGCAGGAATCGGCGTCTATCCAAATTTTAGTGTTTTCTTTCAAATTAAAGAACCTTACTGATTTTTTCAATCATTTCAAGAGTGCGGCGTTCAACTTCTTCACTGTTTGGATCTGTTGAAGGTGGGACATAAGTTCCGTTTTCCATAGAAATGCATTTTTCTTTTTCTTTGTAAAGCTCATCTACAATCATTATTCCAGAAAGAATTGCAATCTGCAAAGGTGTTTTAATTGAGTCAATTTTTTGGACATCTTGTGAGATGCGCTGATAATATCCGAGTAATTTGTTTAAATATTCTTCGTTTTCATTTGCCTGGATAGTAAAGTTTGTTCCAAGCATGTCAATTCGTAATTTACCCATTTAGAAAATATCAAAGCCTAAACCGTCTGTAGAATCTTCTTCAGGTGGATTTTCATCAAAAGGTTCTTCGGTATTGTTTTCAAAAGAGAAATCAGATGATTCGAAAGGTTCAGAAGGTTCCATTGTGTCAAAAGAAGGTGAGTTTTCTTCTATTACAGGTTCTTCTGGTTCTGAATTAAAAAGTGAAGTTTGTACATTTGACTGAATTGTTTGCTGAACAGGTTCTTCAATAACCGGTTTTTCTTCAGTCTGTACAATTTGTTGTTGAACTGGTTGTTGTGGTTGTTGAACAGGTGCCTGACCATTTGTATTCATTGAAGCTGCTTTTAAAACAGAGTTTTCAATTGAATTCAAACGGTCAAGTGCTTTTTTAATTCCGCTCTCGATCTGGTTTTGATCATTCTCAAAAGAGGAAAGCTGCTCCGACTTTACTGAAAGCGCATTTGTGAGCTGTTCACACTTTGTGCGAAGAGCATCGTTTTCAGATTGTAGCTGTTGTATTTTTGCAACAGCACTTTCAACTTTTTGTTCAAGAAGAAATACCTGATCGAGTGAAATCATAAGCTACACCTATTTTTTAAGTGCTTTCTTAGCAGCTTCTACAACTGCTTTGAATGCTGCTGGATCTTCAATAGCCATATTAGAGAGAGCCTTGCGGTTCAATTTAATACCTGCTTTTGTTACACCATTAATAAACTGTGAATATGTCATTCCTTCTTCACGAACGGCAGCGTTAATACGTGCAATCCACAAAGAGCGGAATTCATGTTTACGGTCACGGCGATCAACATATGCGTGATCAAGTGCCTTTGTTACAGCATCTTTTGCTGGTTTGTAATTTGATTTTCTGTCGCCACGGAAACCTTTAGCAAGCTTTAAGATTTTTACACGGCGATTCTTTCTTTTTGTTCCGTCTATTGCTCTTGACATATTCTACCTCATTAACCGTATGGAAGCATCTGCTTTCTGATTTTCTTTGCGTCAGCTTCTGCTACATAACCGTTAGCACGGAGCTGTCTCTTTCTTTTTGGAGAACGTTTTGTCAAAATATGACGAAGGTTCTGCTTCTTGTGTTTTACTTTGCCAGTGCCAGTTAAAGAATAACGTTTAGCAGCTGACTTCTTTGTCTTCATTTTAGGCATTTTCTAAACCTCTTATTTTGCGGCTTTTGCTGAGATTGTCATTGACATATTTCTACCATCCATTGCGGCTGGCT
>JAZLFF010000031.1:0-16029 GCA_045615645.1 Treponema sp. | reverse complement strand
CCTGCCCAAACAAAAGTTTTATGCACAAAATATCTTATTTTGGCTATTTATATATTATGGAAACAATAAAAGATATAATTTCAAACCGTCTAAAAGTAATAAATGATGGAATTATTAAAGTAAAACAAGAAACTTTGGATACACCCAAAGTAAAATTAAGAATTTACGCAAGCTCAAAAAACAAAAAAGTAAAATTTTACATACGAAAGAAAAGCGAGCGTAATGGAAAATACATTTCTTCAAAACAAATGGAATTAATTAAAAAAATTGCGCAACAGCAATATAATGAAACACTTTTGAAGAAACTTTTACATGAACAAAAAATCCTGAAACAATTTATTCGTACTTACACTCCCGAAAATTTTGCTGCTATCTACGACAAATATCATTACATCCGAAAAACACTTGTAACACCACTTTATATAAGCAATGAAAAATATGCAGAAAATTGGATAAATGTTAAATATGAACCTCTACATTTTGACGCTGGCGATCCTGCATATATTGTGTCAGAAAATCTTCACGTTCGTTCAAAATCCGAAATGATTATTGCTCAAGCGCTCAAAAATGCCAACATTCCATTTCGTTACGAATTTCCAGTTTCATTTGAAAAACATTCAACTTTCTATCCGGATTTTTTATGTTTAAACAAACGAACACGTGAAGAGTTTTTCTGGGAACATCTTGGAATGATGGGCGATGACGATTACGCTGCGAAAAACATCCACAAGCTTAATCTATTTATTAAAAACGGATTTTTTCCAGGAAAAAACTTAATTCTCACAATGGAATGCAAATCCGCCACAATTCAAATTGAAACTATAAATAAATTAATAAATGAATATCTAAAATAATTGGCAACACTATAGACTTACTTCACACGCCGTACACGCTATCTAGTTTTTTAAGTTCATTAAAAGTGTCAACTTCGTCAAAATCTTCAAATTTGCATTCTCGCACAGAAAGGTTAAAATCCTCTTTAAAAATAGAAAGAGGAACAGAATCCCAGTAACGTTCTTTGCCCCCCGGCTGATTGTAAGCTTTTTCAAGACAGTTCGCGAGTTTCTTACCATCAGAATCAGTCCAATAAGAAATACCGAGCATACGATAACCGTTTGTGCCTCCAACCGAAACGCCAGTTATGCGACCTTTGCTTGCGTAAAGACACCAGTCATCCGTTGATTCGCACGGTACTCCGCAATAATTTGATTTATACTGATATTTACGGATTAAATTTGGATTTTTTAACACTATGTCAGCTTCACAAATGTAGGAATTGCCGATAAGGTAACGGGCACACAACGCTGAGGATATGTTATTGCTTTCGTTATAGGCGGGATTTTCAATAAAAGTGATGTTCGGATATTTGTAGATAAGCTGATCGAACTGTTCGGAAAGGTAACCTCGAACAATGATGATTTCTTCTATACCGGCACGAACTACGGCGTCGAGCATTGTGTCAATTATGCGAACACCTTTTACACGAACAAGTGGTTTTGGAGTATTCAAAGTGATTGGAATCATTCGCGAACCAAATCCAGCGGCGACAAAAATTGCACGTTTTACTTTGTAGGGTTGAAGAACGGCGAGACCTTCGTTTGTAATTTTGCCGTCATTTATATAACCTTTTTCGATTATTTCGGTCAGAGTTGAATTGACTGTACCAACTGAATAGCCGGTCTGTTTTGAAATTTCACGTTGAGACAGATGTTTGTCGGCAGCTTCAATAGTTGTAAGGATATCAAATTCTTTTTCGGTTAGCATACGCTGATATTATAATGCAAACTGAAAATTACATCCATACAAGAGCATCTTTTACAGCATTGAAAGTTTCAACAAGTTGAGTTTCATTTTGACGTTCATGTTCCTGATATTTTTTGTAAACGTTCAAAACAATTGCTTCCAGAAATTCCAGTTTTTTCTCAGTAGGAACGCCAGCATCCTCAATTGCATCTTTTACAAGCTGATTACAGAAAGCTAGAGAAATTCTGTCATCATTTTCGTTTTCAGAGTTCAAATTTAACTTTTCTTTCGCTGTTTCATAAGAAACATAGTACATTTTACTCATAATTTAATTATAACAGATTGTTATTTTTATGTAAAGTTTTTTTTTAATTACTTCTATTGTTTAAAAAAATAGAGGTCCGTCCCTCTTTTCACAAAAACATGAAAACAAGGTCCGTCCCTCTTTTCACATTTTCATGAAATCGGGGACGGACCTCCATTTCACAAAAACATGAAATCGGGGACGGACCTCTTTCACACAAAACTCCACTCCCGCCCCCCCACCCATCTTGACGCCCTCCCTTTGTTAGTTTATACTAACTTTTGTAAGGAGACCCTAACATGACGTTAAAAGAAATTGAAATCGGACAAACCTGCAGTATTTCAAGTGTTGGCGGAGACGGAGCGCTCAGACAACATTTTCTTGATATGGGAGTTATTCCAGGAGCAAAAATTACATTGGTAAAAATTGCACCAATGGGCGACCCACTTGAATTCCGCCTGCACAATTACGAACTGACACTGCGAAAATCAGATGCCGAAAAAATTAAAGTCGCTCCTTACAATCAAATGCCCCCACACCAGCAACCCCCGCACCTCCAACAAAACCTCGCCACACCAACCCCGCACCCAGGACTTGGCGAAGGCGGAAAATATCACGTAAAAGCCGACGAAAAACCACTTCCGGCTGGAACACTACTGACCTTTGCACTCGCTGGTAATCAAAACTGCGGAAAAACCACTCTTTTTAATCAGCTTACAGGTTCAAATCAACATGTTGGAAACTTTCCAGGCGTTACAGTTGATAAAAAAGGCGGCGCTATAAAAGAACATCCCGAAACGGAAATAACAGATCTTCCGGGCATCTACTCGCTTTCCCCGTACACCGCCGAAGAAATCGTTTCCCGTGAATTTATTCTGAACGAAAAACCTACCGGCATAATCAATATTGTCGATGCCACAAACATTCAGCGAAACCTTTACCTTACACTGCAGCTAATGGAACTTGAAATCCCGGTTGTACTTGCGCTGAATATGATGGATGAAGTTCACAACAACGGAGGCTCAATTCTAATCAACGAAATGGAAGAGATGCTCGGAATACCAGTTGTTCCAATTTCAGCCAGCAAAAATCAAGGTGTAGACGAACTTGTAAACCACGCGCTCCACATTGCACAATTCCAGGAAAAACCCGGCCGCACCGACTTTTGCGATAAAGACGGACCAGATAACGGAGCTGTTCACCGCTGTCTCCACGCCATCATGCACCTTATTTTTGACCACGCAGAGTATGCTGGCCTTCCACTCCGATTCGCAGCCTGCAAACTTGTCGAAGGAGATGAACGTGTTACAAAAGCCCTTGTCCTTTCTCCAAACGAACTTGAAATGATTGAACACATTATCGTTCAAATGGAAGAAGAATGTGGTCTCGACCGGGCCGCTGCAATTGCAGATATGCGCTTCAGTTTTATCAACAAACTTTGCGACGCAACAGTTGTTCAACCAAAAGAAAGTCGCGAACACGAACGTTCTACAAAAATCGACCGCGTGCTCACCGGAAAATGGACTGCAATTCCTTCATTTATCCTGATTATGTCCTTAGTTTTCTTCCTTACTTTCAATGTTATTGGTGCGTGGCTGCAAAATCTTCTACGCTTTGGAATAAACACTCTTTCCAATCTGGTTGATTTATCCCTTACAGCCGCAAACATCAATCCAGCATTGCACTCGCTCGTAATTAATGGCATTTTCGGCGGCGTCGGTTCAGTTGTAAGTTTTGTTCCAATTATTGTAGTTTTGTTTTTCTTTCTTTCAATGCTCGAAGATTCTGGATACATGGCGCGTGTTGCGTTTGTTATGGATAAGCTTCTGCGAAAAATCGGACTTTCCGGCCGAAGTATTGTTCCAATGCTCATCGGATTTGGATGTACAGTTCCAGGCGTTATGGCAAGCCGTACACTTCCTTCAGAACGTGACCGAAAAATGACAATTATGCTCACGCCGTTTATGAGTTGCTCGGCAAAGCTTCCAATCTACGGATTTTTTACTTCAACTTTTTTTCCAAACCACGCAGGCTTAATCATGATTTGTCTTTACCTTTTGAGCATGTTTGTTGGAATTATTGTCGCCCTTATTTCAAAAGCAACCGCGTTTAAAGGTGAAGCAGTACCGTTTGTTATGGAGTTACCAAATTATCGAATGCCAGGCGCTAAAAATGTTCTGCACTTACTGTGGGAAAAAGCAAAAGATTTTCTCCAGCGTGCATTTACCGTTATTTTCCTTGCAACCGTTGTAATCTGGTTTTTGCAGACTTTTGATTTCCACTTCAATATTGTCGAAGATTCTTCAAACAGCATTCTTGCCGCTATCGCCGGATTTATCTCTCCAATTTTTAAACCACTTGGTTTTGGTGACTGGAGATTCAGCACTGCATTAATTACAGGATTTTTGGCAAAAGAAAGTGTAGTTTCTACTTTATCAATTTTGTTTACAGGAGCACCACTTTCGACAGTTTTGTCACCATCAAGTGCCTTAGCAATGCTTGTTTTCTGCCTGCTTTACACCCCTTGCATTGCAGCAATTGCAGCAATAAAACGTGAACTTGGTACAAAATGGGCATTATTTATAGTTTTTGGACAATGCGCTATAGCGTGGATTTGTGCGTTTATCGTAAAAATACTTTAGGTGGATGAATTCGACAATTTCACCCACCAACGTAAGATTATTTTTTCTATTGAGCCAAAACTCTTTTTAATGTTTTTAACATATCCAGGCCGTTTATCGGCTTAATAATAAATCCGTTCATACCGCAAGCTTCCGCTTTTATACGGTCGGTTTCGAATGCGTTTGCAGACAAAGCAACAATTGGAATATTTGCAAGCGTATCGTTATCAAAAGAGCGGATTATCTCCGTTGATTCAAAACCGTTCATCAAAGGCATTTGAATATCCATAAGAATAATATCATAATAACCTGGTGCCGAAACTCGTACTTTTTCAATTGCGTAAGTACCGTCCGAAGCAACATCAACTTCAAATCCAGCTTCAATTAACAAATCCTGCACAATATCACAGTTTAATTCATTATCTTCAACAACCAAAACCCGTTTTCCGTCAAAACGATATTTTGATAAATCTTCATTATTTCCAATTTCTACAAGAGCCGGAATATCAAATGGAATGCGGATAAAGAATTCAGTACCTTTACCCTGCTCGCTTGTAACAGAAATTGTTCCGCCCATCATTTCAACCATTGTTTTTGTAATTGAAAGGCCTAATCCGGAACCAGGAATTCCCGAAACAGTTGTAGTTTTTTCTCGAGTAAATGGTTCAAATACATGAGGAATAAAATCAGCTCCAATTCCAATTCCTTCATCACGAATACGAATTTCACAAATAATTTTGTCTTCAGCCTGATTCTGACGCTGCGAAACTGAAAGATAAACGTGTCCATCCGGATGAGAATATTTTACAGAATTACCAAGTACGTTTATTAAAATCTGAGTTAATCGCAAAACATCGCAACTGATTGAATCCTCTTCAATTTCGCTTGTATCTACAATGAAGTGAAGATTAATATCTTCCATTTCCGGAGTCATAATTGTTTCAACTTTTTCAATAATGTCAGTGAGAGTTGTAGGTTCGCACTGAAGCTCAAACTTTCCGTTTTCAATGCTTGCCATATCAAGAACATCGTTTACAAGGGCCAGAAGATGCTCGCTTGCTGTTGAAATATTTGAAAGGCTTTCCAAAAGCGTAGTACGGTGTTCAAGATTCTTACGCGCAATTTCCGTAAATCCAATAATTGCATTCATTGGAGTTCGAATGTCGTGAGTCATGTTAGACAAAAAATCGGATTTTGCCTTAGTAGCCGCAATCGCAGTTTTTGCAGAAATTTCAATCTGTTTTTGCTGTTTTTCGTAAGCACTTGCCTGAATCTTATACATTACACCAAACATAATTGCTACAAGTAAAACCGCCTGAATTACATCAATTACAATATCAAGATCACTGTCCATTGGTGTAATCCATTCCGGATGAAGGTACCCAAGAATTACTGTAGTAACTGGTCCAATTGCAGAAATACAGAAAGTAATAATTGTACGTTTAGTTCCAGGAGTTGTGGCAAACGCAAGTAAAAGTCCCATCAAAAGCCATACAGGCATTCCAGATTCAATTCCACCAGAACAAAAATACATTAATGGAAATAAAACCAGATTTATAGAAATGTTGATGTACGCATTGGCAAAATACGGTCGTTTAAAAAAGTTAATAATTACCCAGGTGATTAAGCAATCAAAAACACACAGTGCTGACAAAAGCGTCGATTTTATCGGAAATGAAAAAACTAACGAACTAACACAAGAAATAAATGCACAAACCGCACCAACTATCACAAGTGCGTTCAACATCCTAAACTGAATCGATTTGTCAGTCCCAGAAATTTTCTTAAAAAAAGTTGAAAAACTACTCATATCCCTAATATTATAACACTGTTTCTATAAAAAGAATAATGAAAACTGTATTTTTTTGAACGTAGATTATGCAGATTTTTTTATAGATAATTTCTAATGTTAAAAAGTAATTATCTCTTCATATACTTGAATTGCAAACTGGTCCGTCATGCCGGAAATATACTCAATAATACATTTTATGTAAGATTCATCATCCATTACATCAAAAACAACCGGAGTATTGTAATGAAGCGTCTGCTTTTTGTTCATATAATCATGCTTTTCAGAAATATACGGACGGTATGCAGTATATTTTACCAGCCAATCCTCAAAAGTACTGCAAAGTTTCGGATAATATCGAAGTGCCTGCGCAACGCGACCTGTTTTTACATAAACTTGAGTTTTCTGCAAAGTTCTGAACAATGTATTTATAATATTTTCCGCATAAATACCAAATTCACTAAGTCGCCAGTGATTATAAATCCGCGAAAAATTAAATTTTTTGAGTTCAAGTATAAACTTAAAATATTCATCCGAAAAACAAAGCCCTTTTTCCGGAGAACTTTGCTCACACAAATCTACAATAAGGTCGTTGATTAAAACTGTCGTATTAACAGCTTTTCCACTTCGCAATGCATGAGCGCCTTTGTGCCCAAATCCCAATGTGCTTCCAACAATTTCACGAAGTTCACGATAAGAAGCCATATCCAGAATGTGATAAGATCTTGCATCTTCAATGTCGCGTCCAAGATATGCAATTTTATCTGCAATTTTTACAACGCAACCTTCCCAAGAATACGGCTGAATTATTCCTGGCCTTTTAATTGAATAAAGATCAATTGCCTGCTCGCGAGGTTTTACACCCTGCTGGTCAATTTCACCACAATGACAAATAAGCCCGTCGCGAACCGCATACGTAAGATTAAGCGGCTGTTCAATTCCGTTCGGATCCTGCAAAGTTTCTATATAATCTGCAAAAAAAAGACTGTTTCTTTCATGCCAAAATTTTTTTGGAGCATTTGCACCTTCTTTCTGTTCCAAAAGATTATTCAGGCAATTTTCACCATGGTGTCCAAAAGGTGCGTGACCAATATCGTGCCCCATTGCAATTGCACTTGCAAGCTGATCATTCAAGCCTAGATATTTTGTTATTGTAGAAGCAACGGAAGCTACGTGCATAACGTGTTCCATTCTTGTACAAATGTGGTCGTTATGAGGTGCAAAAAAAACCTGTGTTTTATGTTTTAAACGGCGGTAAGCCTGCGAATGTAAAATGCGTGTATAATCTCGTTCAAATTCGGAACGAATATCATTATTTCTGTTATAAAGCTGGATTTCGCGTTTATTTGAATTACTCCACTTAGGATTTTCTTCACAACAGCGAACTTCATTAAATGAATTTTGCATATTCCCACCCCAATCCGCTTATTTTTGCTTTTTCAAAAGCTCAAGACACTTATCTTCCGGTAAAGGACGGCTGTACAAGAAACCTTGAATATTGTCTACTTCGGCATTTTGTACAAGATGATTCTGCAACTCAGTTTCAACACCTTCAACCAGAATCTTCAAATCTGCACCTTTAAAAGTGCTTACAAGGTTTGAAAACAAAATTGCATTTTTCGGATTACTTTCCATCATTAAAACCAGTGAGCGATCCATTTTAATTGTTTTAAACGGCAATTGAACCACATTCGAAAGATTAGAATATCCGGTACCAAAATCATCTAAATAAAACTGAACACCAGCATCCGCAAGCGCAATCATATTTTTACGAACTAAATCAAAATCATCAATAAAACTACTTTCGGTAATTTCCATAATTATGTTCGCAGGGTCAAGATTAAAGCGTTTAATTGTATTCAAAACAGTGTTTACAATTGACGGATTTGTCATCTGCGGAACTGAAAAGTTTATTGAAACAGCATTTACATAATCTTTGTTATCGGCAATAAACTTGCAGACTTTTTCAAAAGCAACAAAACCAAGTTTTTCAATTAAACCACGACGTTCAGCAACGGCAACAAATTCCTGCGGAGAAATATCTCCAATTTCCGTACCGCGAAGACGAGAAAGCGCTTCCATGTACGTAAACTTTTTTTCCTTAATTGAATAAATCGGCTGATACCAAACCTGATATTGCGTTGATTCCAGATTAAGCTCGCGTTTTAAAATATTGTAAATTATTCGTTTGCGTTCCATGTCCGCAAGAACAGAATCGTCGCAAAGGCAAACTTCCGTTGTAAGATTATTGCGGGCTTTTTCCAAAAGATTATTTATTATTTCGGAAACGTTTGTTACATTAATTGGAGTTCCGTCTCCAAAAAATTCAATTGCCGCATTATAAGTTTCAAGCTGAACCGGTAGATTATACGAAAGATTTTCATTTATAGTTTCTATAAAATTGCGGATTTGTTCTGAATACTGCATAAGCTCATCTTTTGTTGTACAAATGCCTTCAAAACGGCTAGTAGACGAATGGTAGGCGCGTCGTTCAAAAGACTTAGAAAACAATTTACCAATATCAAGCAGCATTTGATTAAAATTGGAACTTGGCATATTGTTCTGAATAAAGTTACAGTTAGAAATTTCCATTACATACAAAAAGCCCGGAGATTTTTTAGCTTCAAGATGAGTTCGAAGTTTATGCTCACCTAAAAGTCCTGTAACACTGTCAAACTCAATCATATCTGACTGAATTGTTAAATAAGCCATTAAAATTGAAGAAAAACATGAAGCTCCAGTTAAAATTACATTTGGCAGCAAAAATTGAATTATCATAAACGAAGCTGCAACAAACGGATAAGCAAGGAACACTATAAACACTCTTTTTGCGAGTGATTTTTTATTTATACAGATAATGAAAACCGATACAAACGTATAAAAAAACATAAGAATGTAAGTAATCATTTTTAAACGGCCGCGAACGTATCCAATCTGGCTATCGTAACTGAAAACCCAGCCGGTACGAAGATTCAAAATAATAATTGCCGAATAAACTGCATAAACAATCAAGTTTATTCCGTTAATTACAGTTTTATTTCCTTTGTACGAAAAGGCAATTTCTACTGCATAATCAGCCATTATAAGAGGAACTGAAACTATAAGCAGAAAATAAATTGTTGTACAGGTATAACAAAGTGAAAGTGGAATATATTGAAAATAGGAAATACAAATTACTGAAAAAATATTTACTAATGTAGAAAAAAAAGTGGCTATTGCAGCATATAAAAAAATTCTTTGTCTGCGTTCTGATGGTGTAAAGGTTGATAAAATATTAACACATAGAACTGCAGAAAGAATACAAGTAATTATTTCGCCCAAAATGTGATACTGTAAGTTTGTTAAATCCATACTAGATTATTGTATCACATTTTAGGGATTTTTAAAGAATAAAATAATTAAAATAATTAAACGCGGTGCATTGCGCTAAAAACTTTTTCGCTCATTATGTTGATTTCTACCGCCATTTCGTCGGCGAGAGTCTGCATGCTTTTGCGTAAAGTGTCAATGTCTACATCTGCATTTGCAAGATCAACCATCATCATCATAACGAAGTTTCCAGAAAGAATTGTCTGCGTAATGTCGGCAATGTTGATTTTATGATCAGAAAGGTACTGAGAAACCTTTGCTATAATTCCAACTTTGTCTGACCCTACTACTGTAATAATTGCGTTCATTTTTTATCCCTCCTAATTTGTTCCAAGAGTAGCTGCAATAACTGCTTTAATTGTATGCATACGGTTTTCTGCTTCATCAAAAACTACAGACTGTTTGCTTTCGAATACATCATCTGTAACTTCCATTGCAGTAAGACCAAACTTTTCACCAATTTCTTTTCCAATTTTTGTGTTCAAATCGTGGAAGCTTGGTAAATCGTGCATAAAAATTGCTGTTGGTTTTGCCATTTTCATAACGGCTTCGTTTACCTGGTAAGGTTTTAAATCAGCTATTCTTTCTGCCCAGATTTCGTCTGGCTCACCCATACTAACCCAAACATCAGTGTAAATAATATCAGCATTTTCGCTGGCCTTTTTTACATCTTCTTCCAAAGTTATTGAACCGCCACTGTTTTTTGCCCAAACCATACATTCATCAACAAGCTTTTGTGATGGAAAATATTTTTTTGGTGCACACAAAGTTAAATCTAAACCGAGCTTTGAGCAAACAATACAAAGAGAATTTCCAATGTTGTAACGGGCGTCACCAAAATATACAAGTTTAAGACCTTTAAGTTTTCCGTAATGTTCCCTAATTGTAAGCATATCTGCGAGCATTTGTGTCGGATGATACTCGTTTGTAAGGCCATTCCATACAATTACTTTTGAATACTTTGCAAGCTCTTCAACAATTGTCTGTTCATAACCACGATATTCAATTCCGTCGAACATACGACCAAGAACTCTGGCAGTATCAGCAATACTTTCCTTTTTACCAATCTGACTGCCTTCTGCAAGATATGTTGTACAAATACCCAAATCGTGTGCTGCAACTTCAAATGCACATCGTGTACGAGTACTTGTTTTTTCAAAAATCAAAGCAATGTTTTTACCGCGGTGAATATCAACAGGAATACCTTTCTGTTTTTTCTCTTTAAATTCCGCTGCCAAATCAAGCAGATACAAAATTTCTTCCGGAGTAAAATCTTTTAATGTAAGAAAATTACGACCTTTTAAGTTCATTAAGCGCCTCTAACGTTTTATTATGAAAGCAACATTATAATACAATGTAATTAATTTATCTAGAAGAAAAAACTCAACAATCTTGTAACTTATTCTCAACCGCGGCAAAACTTTTTAAAACACCAGCTTTTTATGCGTCAATTTCAGCAGAAAGATGGTGAACAATAAATTCGCGACGCTCAGGAGTATTTTTACCCATGTAAAATCTGAGAACTTCAGGAACATTTTTTAACGTCTGGATTGTAACCGGAGTTAAGTGCATTCCTTTATCTTCAGATTCGCCTTCCTTACGTGGGAAAATAAACTGCCCAAATTCAGAAGGATTAATTTCTCCTAATCCTTTGAATCGTGTAACCTCTGCAGATTTACCCATTTTTGCAAGTTCTTTATCACGGCTGTCTTCACTGTAACAATACACAGTTTTTGTTTTATTACGAACGCGGAACAATGGAGTTTCCAAAATGTATACATGGCCGGTTAAAATCAACTCTTCAAAATAAAGCAGCAGATAAGTCATAACCAAATTTCGAATATGGTAACCATCGTTATCGGCATCGGTTGCAATTACAATTTTATCGTAACGAAGGTCGGCAATATCTTTTTGAACGCCAAGACTGAATGTAAGATTTTTTAATTCCTCGTTTTCAAAAAGTGCAGATTTTTTTCTTCCGTACATATTTTCTGGTTTTCCGCGCAAACTGAAAATTGCCTGGTAAGAAACATCGCGGCTACCGACCATTGAACCAGTCGCAGAATCACCTTCCGTAATGAAAATCATGCTATTTTCGCCTTTTTTACCATCCTGAAGGTGGTAGCGACAATCTTTAAGTTTTGGAATTTTAAGCGTTACAGATTTTGCAGCTTCGCGAACCTGCTTGTCGGTAACACTGTTAATTTCATCGCGGGCCTTTTTATTTTTGATGATTTTTTCTTCCATTTCGCCGGCAATATCCGGATTATGTCTGAGCCAATCATCCACTGCAGACTGAACTTCCTTAATAATTGGCGCGCGGATTTCTACGTTACCAAGTTTATTTTTTGTCTGCGATGTAAACATTGGATTATCAAGACCAACTTTAAGCGCAACAATTAAACCGCCAGTTACATCTTTAATATCGTATTCCTTTTTGAAATATTCGTTTACTCCTTTTGTAAAACCGTCAAGGAACGAAGTAACATGTGTACCGCCGTCTTCAGTACTCTGACCATTTACAAACGAATAAACAAATTTATCGAGACTGTTTGTATGAGTTAATACAAACTGTAAGTTTTCACCTTTATAATTAAAGATTTTATAAAGCGCTTTACCTTCTCCGTCTATTTCGTTTACAAGAAGGTCCTGAATACCGTTCTGGCTAAAATATTCTTTTCCATTGCATTTAAGCATTAATCCAGGGTTCAAATATGCGTAGTTCCATAAACGTTTTTCTACGTATTCCATATTGAACTGATATTTTTTAAAAAGTTCGGCATCTGGTTCAAATTCCAGGTAAGTACCGTTTGGCACTCCAGGTTTTGCATTTCCGTTTTTTGAAGAAATTTTTTCGCCTTTTTTAAATTCCACAACGGCCATTTTTCCATCGCGAATTGAAGCTGCACGGAAATATGAAGAAAGAGCATTAGTCGCTTTAATTCCAACACCGTTCATACCAATTGCCTGTTTAAAAACAGAATTATTGTATTTAGCACCAGTGTTTACGTTACTTACACAATCTTCAAGTTTTCCAAGAGGAATACCACGTCCATAATCGCGGATTTTAACTCTTCCTTCTTTTATTTCAATATCAATTTTAGACCCAAATCCTTGAGAAAATTCATCAACCGAGTTATCAATACCTTCTTTGAGCAAAATGTAAATACCATCGTTTTCGTTAGAACCGTCGCCTAACGAACCAATGTACATACCAGGTCGTAAACGGATATGTTCCAAACCTTCAAGATGTTGAATACTATTTTCATCATAAACTGCAGGAGCTGCCGGTTTTTTTGTGGTAGATTTTGTAGTTGCCATTATTCCTCACTTTTGTAGAACGAACAGTTACATCGTCCGCCCCTCTTTACTCTATATAATGCTTTATCAGCTTGTTCAATTAATTCAGGTTTAAATCCAGACTCTGAGAACGCAACACCAACACTAAGCGATACACTTGGAAGCCCGTCATCAACACTTTGGAGAATATAGTTCATACTGTCTATTTTTCGCTGGATAATTTCTATTGCGGATGTTCCAAACTTTGTCATAATAATGGCAAATTCATCTCCACCAATGCGGGCAACGTAATCGGTAGCACGGAATTGTTCCATGAGTAAGCCTGAAATCTTTTTGAGAATTTCATCACCAATTGGATGACCATATTGATCGTTTACATCTTTAAAAAGGTCAATATCAATTATAAGGTAAGCAATAGTTTCGTCTGAGTTCGAATAGGCTTCTTTAATTTGATTAAAAGCTTCACGATTTATAAGGCCAGTAAGAGGATCATGCTCAGCTTTATGTTTTAGTAAAGAAGCTTTTACTTCGTTGCGTTCACACAAAGTGTTGTAAGCTTTTGCAATGTAACGAAGCTCGTAAGAACCTTTAACTTCCATTTTTTTATTTTTAAGGATTGCGTCAATGTGGAGGTCGAGCGGACGAAGAAGTATAAAAATCATTATTACAAACAAAACAACGCTCAAAACAATAAGTAAAGTTACAAGAAAAGTCTGCAACCGGAAATACTTAAAAATATTCTGATCTGTAGAACTATTATTTTGAAGATCAAAATTTATAAGTTCTGAAAGCGCCTGGTTTGAATATGTAGAAATTCTTTCTTTTCCAGCTAAATACTGTGCTGAAAAAAGCATTTGCCGAGCTTCGATTATTTTTTCTGCTGATGAAAGCGAAGTATGTTCTGGTAAAAGTTTAATTTCCAACAGTTGTTGTGGTATGTCCTTATTAAGCAAATCGTCAGAGCAGGCAAGTCTCATTGCATAAAGTTCAGATTTTTCGAGTAAAGTTGATTCATTGCATGCCAGTTTTAGATTTACATCAATTGCATCATCATTGTGAGTCATTTCTACAATTTCAAGTGCAATATTACGATGCTGCAGTTTTTCTTTTTCGTAAAAATAATTTTGCACAAACGCAGGCTCCTGATTTACGACAAAAAGACGCGCTTGATTTGTCATAAAATCTGAAGCGTATTTAAAATCGTTTATAGCTTTAGAGCATTCCGAATAGTCGTTTCTTGCATCAACAACCTGATTGTATTTAGATTTTACTTTTGCAGAAAAAACAAAGATTAGCAACGAAAGAATTATAGCGGCAATCATCATAAAGACGTTTAAACTTCCGATTTTAACGCCTTTAATCGTTTTATCTTTTTGTATACACATTCTTATTCCCCACCCCTGGAATAGTTTTTAAATTCTATTATGTGATGAAAATAAAGTCAAGGTGATTTTCAAGCGAAAAATCAGGGCTTATAGCGAAAAAAAAACTTTTTGCGAACTAAAAAATTCAACTGTTACTCTTCTTTTATTGTCTGACAGAGGCGCATACCAACGTTTGGCTGCCATATATCACCTCCATGATACTTACTTGTCTTGAAACTTATTCTCCTAAAAGTGTAATAATTAATAAATTCTCCCTCGCTCCAATAACCGTCTGTTCTTGCAACTCTACTAGTATCCCACAAAGAAACTATAGTCTTGTCCTTACAATTTCAATTAATTTTGATTTAATCAAAAACAGTCCGCAAATTACAGCAGGTCTGTCCCCTTTTTCACATTTTGATTTTACTATTGTTTTTTTATAGGATAAGCATTATATTAATAAATGGGATTTCCCACCATGGAGGTAATATATGCCCGCAATTGCAATAAAATCTTATGATGCAAAAGTTGATTCAAAAAAAAGAATTACACTAAGAAATACTTTATTTGAATACTTTCATGTTGAAGAATATAACGACGGAAAAATAGTGTTGGAACCAAGAGTTCTGGAAAAACCATTTTCGGTATCTGTAAATACACTTACCATGATGGATTCAAGTATGGAAAATTTCAATAAAGGCAATGTTTCTGCTCCAATTGATTTATCCGCTTTTGGAGAGGAATAATGTTCAATATCAGACTTGGAATTCCAGAAATGAAGCAGTTTTGGGATGATTTATGCAGAAAGAACAGCGATAATTCAGCCACAAAAGATGAAAAGAATCTTTACAAAAAGTTGGGAAAAGCTTTTATGCTTTTATATAATAATCCAAGACACCCAGGCTTATGTTCCCATGACATTGAAGATTTATCTAAACGCTATGGAACTAAAGTCTGGGAATCATATTTAGAAAATAAAACTCCTGGCGCTGGAAGAATTTTCTGGGTTTACGGACCAGACAGACAGGATATTACAATCATTGGGCTTGAACCTCATCCCAATGATAAAAAAGATTCTTACGATAAAATCGTTCTTTCACTTCAAAATTGATATGTTTACCAGGCACATAAATTCTTTATAAACTCTTTGAGTATGAATCAAAGAGTTTATAAGAGGTATTATTTACTCAAATCAACCTGCCCCATGGTGTGAGCGATGTGGCCATAATTGCTACTGCGTACAAATGTAGAATGTGTATCTATCAATCCTTTTATAGGTGAATTTTTATTCTTTGTGTCAAAATGATTTGTATTATCCCCATAAAAAGAATTAGGATATCCATTATTACAATAACCAACAGGCCAATATATTCCATGACCACCAGTATCTTTAAATGTTGTTAGCGTCGGGCAAAAACAACCGCCACGAGTCAGGCGGAATTAACCAATAAAAGTCAAAAGAAAATAGCCATTACCAATTTTAGCCATAATCCTTAGAATGGTATTCGACCAAAAATCCCATCGAAGGAGAAACATGAA
>JAZLFF010000030.1:0-29396 GCA_045615645.1 Treponema sp. | reverse complement strand
AAACTGTATTCAATAGTGCCGTCCAGTTAAAAATCTACAACAGTAGAAATTCTTATTTAGTTTGAAACCCCTGTCATTGTATTACAATACTGTTTAGTACTGTTTTTCGCAAATAATACTATAAAATTTGTTGTTTTTTTCATTTTTTACTCCAAATTTAACAGTAAGACCAGGGGTTTGCAAAATTTTACCTACAACAGTAGGATTTTTCTTCCCAGAAACTTATGTAACAATAAAAACATCGGTTTCTTCATTTTTGGCATAACCGTAGCAAGTTTTTGTACAAGTTGCTGATAAGTTAAATATAATCACAGAATCCTCTTCTGTAAAGGTCTTCATATAAATATTTTCAATTTCGTTCTGAATATTTCGTAAAACAGTATCGCTGTTGTGAATTTCAAACACAGAATATTGCAGTCTGAATCCAAACTTTGAAAGAAATTTTGAAAACTTTGTACGAACTTTATCATTAGAAATATCATAACTTACAAGCAGCATTATTCATCCTCCTCATCCATGTAAAAATTTGGAAAATCACAAGCAGATTTATCCCTCATAAAAGCACGGTAATACGACTGTAAATAAATAAAAATTTCATTTTTATATTCCATCAAAGCTTTTATAAAAATCTCTACATACGGTGCAGAATTTTTCCATGGCAAAATATATTGTTCCTGATTTTTCCAGAAATCTTTTTCATTTATCTGCCCAAGATTCATAGCCTTAATCAAAGCTGCATCAATAATAGGTCTGAAAGGTTCTTCCAAATCGCAAACTAAAGATTTTCTATGAAAAAATTGTGTATGAAGTATTCCCACATAAACATCAAAGCCATACATTTCCAAAAGGGCATTTATCAAATTGAATAGAATTGTGTAGCCAACATCCATAAGACAATTTGTAATATCATGTTTTACGCGAGGACGGCGTGCTGTCCAGTTATGATTCTCAAACAAATTACCAAAGTAAATTTTTGCACTTACTCCTTCAATTCCCATAATTTCCTGAACAGATAAATCTGGTTTTAAAACATCTTTTTCAAATTGTTCCAGTTTTTTAATATTCTGCTTTTCCTCCTCCGTTTTATTTCTTTTCTTTTTTAACAAAAATGCCTGATTGTGAATTTTATTTGCAATTACATGAGCAGCAATATCAGTTTTTTCTAATGCATATTGTCTTTTTCGCAATAAAACATTTCCTTCAGCTTTTGCCGGAAGGATTGTTTTTATTCGAAGATTCGAACTCATAAAAACAATATTGAATCCAAACTTTTTTGAACGCTCCAAAATTCCACTTGTAAGACACGCATCTCCACAAATAAAAAGCAAAAAAAGTCTGTAACAAGTTGACTGGTGTTTTATTTTCCCCTCAGAATCAGTAATAATTAAATTGTCATTCTTAAAACTGATTTTTTCCCCTTTTTCGGTATACACAAAAGCAATTTGTTTACACTCAAAATCGCGGGTACTCATCATCTGATTACTCCTTCTCCCACCTTAAAAACCACCGTTGTAAGCTTTAGGGGCTAACGGTCTGTCACAAAAATCGTTATAAATGCAGTGCGCACATTTTTCCGATGATTTTGGTTCGTATGAATCAACATTAAAATTCTGCATATGCTCATTTGTATTTTTAAATTTTTCAAACATTTCTGGATTATCTTCCGGCAGCTGATAATCATAAACTTTGTTGTCATCAGAAGAATAAAATCTGATTTTGTTTACTTCGTATCCCATTTCTCGCAAACATAAACATTGTGCATAAAGTTGAAAAACGTAGCCGTCGTAAATTGTTTCAATATGTTTTTTACGTTCTGTGAGCAATCCTTTTTCAGTATCAAACAAGTCGATTTTTCCGCACAGTTTATATTCTTCAGAAAACACATCTATTCCCTGAAGAATATTTTTATGCGTTGAATAGCGTTGTTCATCAATTGCAGAGTGCGCAGCTTTACCATCAAGTTGAGCTTCATCATAATAAAGTCGTTCTGCCAAATCTGAATAAAGCTGATGATAATAAATGGAAAGCGGACAGAATATAAAATCATTCAGATAAGTTATTTTCAGGTAAAGTTCCATCGCTATCACCTTTGTTTATATCCAGATAATTTTCTGATGAAATTACAGAATGACCTAATTCTTTTTCTGTTTCCTTACGAGCATTTCCAGCAACTTTTCCACCACGTCGCGCAACATTTTCATTTTCTTCAAAAGTTTCCGGTTTCTCATTTTGAGAAATTTCTGTTGTTACACGTTCACCGAGCATTGTAAAAATCAACTCAAGGTCGGTCATGTGGTCTCTAAGATTTTGATTTTTCTTTGTAAGACCTTTTACTTCCTTGTATTCAGATGGAGTAAGTCCGAAAGTTGCTTTTGAGATTTCTGCTGTTAGAATTGCATAATCTTTTTCTTTTGTAATTCCACGTTCTTTCCATTCATCTGTAAGATTCTGGCGGATGGCAATTCCACGTAAACGTTTATCAATCCAGTCTTTTGGGTAGCCTTTTTTTTCGTAGAGTTCTTTCATTCGTTCCTGAGCAAGTTCCGGATTTTCAATTTCCTGCATTCGCTCATAACCAACTTGCGCTAGCCATTGTTTGAAGGGTTCTGCTTTTGGGGAAGGAATTGATTGAATAATGCGAAAAAGAGATTTTACGTTGGCACAATTTGTTTTTTGTTTTCCACCCGCAGTTTCTAATTCAAGGGGGGTGACAATTTGTCCCCACCCTTCTGAAAGAAAGGGATCTCTTTTTCGCATCTTTTTTATATAATCCGAAACATTTACAGAATCTGTAAGGATTTGAACTACATCATTTACCGAAAAATACCATTGCTGTTCTTCTTCATTCCAAACTGAGCGAACCTTTTTTTCTTCAAAAAGTTTTATCTGTGTGTTTTCTGACATTGGCAACTCCTAATTTTGATATTCTTTTTTCTGTACAAAACGGAACCAGTCGGCGTTGGAAGCTGATATTTTTATTTTCCCATCAGAAGTTAATGTTTCTAATGCCATTAAACCTTTTAAAGCAATATGGTAAGCACCGTTTGCATCTGCATCAATTGGGAGTTTTGCATTTTTACCTTTTTCAATTTCAACTCGAGAATCAAAAGGTGCAATATCATTTTCATCCACTTTTATAAGCGGAGAAGAAATATAATCAACAATACCATTTCCGCTTTCACTATTTCTTAATTGAACAATGCTTCTGAATATTTTTATCAGTCTGTTATAAAAAGACAAAGATAATTTATTATCAGTTATCTGATTCAAAATATTTTCTGATATATTGATTTCAAATTCTTTGAATAATTTCAACAATTCTTCTGAAGGTTTTATTATTTCCGATTTCCATGCACGACCATCTTTTTTATTTATGATTCTTTCCCCCTTCGAAGAAATGACAAAGGATTTTATCTTCATTGCATTTTTTTTGTCATAGAATTTTGAATAATCATCAACAATAAACTTGAAATCACCGTTTTCAAAAATAATAGAATCAAATTTCTTGAAAAAATTTATATGTTCAGAAATCGTTTTTTCGCTTGTATCAAACAGAGAAACAAAACCTGTAATTGGGTCAATTTTTGAAGTATATTGCGGCCAGACATAGAAAATGAAACCATTCTGATTTTTCATATCCTTGAAGGCTTTTATCGGAGTTGCCAATTGCATTCCATTTAAAACACTATTTGCTTTTACAATTTCACCTTCAACTCTTTCATCTTTTTTGAAAACCATATAACTAAGTTTATCAATAAGAGCTTTTTCAAACTTTTGATAAAGCTGAATATCAATACCACTGCGAGACTGCTTCATTTTTGGATTCAAATCTTCAAGAACAATAATCGCATTGTATCGAATCATTAAAAGACTAAGTTCATGAACAATTTGAGAAAGATAACCTTCCTTCAATTCCTTTATATTGTCTATTTGTCCCCAGCTTTTACGCGCCAAATCTCGTTCTTTTGCTCGATTCTCCAGCAAAGTATGATAATTTTTTGAAACTGTTAATTCTTCACCATTTGTTTTAATAGAGTAACAGATTTCATTTAGCGAACGCTGATACAAAATTTCACCTTTCTGATTGATAACAGAAACATACAACAAATTTCGCTCACCACGGTCAATTCCGATAATATTTATATCCTTTTTGTTTGTATACAAATATTTGTTTACTTCGGTGTTCAAGTCATTTAATTTTGGATTTGGAGCTGCAAAATTTATGAACAACGATAAATGTAGGAAGAATTTATTTTCAAAATAACGGTTGTCCTTTCGTATATCATAAGTAAATGTACTGTTTTCTTTTGGATAACCTGGAGTTTTATTTTTGATTGGACTATTTGCAGGATGAATTACTTCTTTTCCCGTGTAATTCTTTTCTCTGAAATAAACCTGCCCAGCACCGATATCAATACAATTTTGATTAGCGGACATTAAGGCTTTGAAATACATAGTATGAAGATTTTCCGTACCAGTTGATTTCCTACCGTCTTTTCTTTCTTTTAAATCCTTGTTCTGTATTTTGAACAAATAGAATTTCTTTGTATTTTCATCATCAGAAACAGAATTCTGTGAATCCATTTCTTTTTTGCTAACGTGTGCATAATAGAAAGATTTTTCATTTTCAATATATGAAACCGCATCAATGAATTCTTTTAATGATGAAAAATCTTTTTTTAATACGTCAGAAAGAGATGGTACTTTTTTTTCAAATTTTGAAAAAATTATTTTCAAGTTTTCAATCATTTCTTTCTGAAAATTAATTACAGAAGAATCACTGATAATTTTTTTATATAATTCGGGTTTTAAGTTTTCAATTTGAGAAAGAACTTTTGTTGGAGTATCATCTGCTTCATAAGAAATTTTTTCACCATTTTTTTCTGTAACAGAAGAAATAAGTTCCTTTAATCTATTTTTATCAAAACCGTAATCTTTGCCATCATTATTCTTGTAGCCATTATAAATTGTTTTCAATTTTGGCTGATAATAATACAATCGTTCATAATCAGATTTATCACTTTCAAGAATAGAGTCAGCTAGGTGTTCTCGGAAAAGTTTTGCATCTGTACTGCAACCTAAGAAATAATCATAATCACCAAATCTGTTCTTTCTTCTGAATAAATATCCACCATACTGTGTACCATTATCAGAAGATTCTGTATGACTTTCTGTAAAACCTGACAACAATTTTGAGTTATTATCAAAATAGATTCTTATTTTATCATTTGAATAAGGCTTTTTAGAAAGATAATTTTTTACTTTGGTAAAAAGATACAAATCCTCATTAAAATCCATCAGAACTTTTAAATTCTCATAGAAATCAAAGTCAGAATTTTCTATCTGTACAGCAACCCCATCTTTTTCAAGGTTGAATAATGTAAAAAATCTGTTGATTTCAATCAGATTCATAAAACATTTTTGAATTATTTCTATCTGCTGAAATCCTTTACCACCACTGTCTTTTTCATCTCTAGGAACTTTTCTGTCTTTATCAATTGTTTTTGAACCGTTAAGTAATTCTTGTAAAAGAAGCTTTAATTCAGAAATTGAATTTTTAGAATCTTTTATCAATTTCATCAAATATGAGTTCAATATATCGACAACATCAAAATCACTTTCAAGTTCATTTACAGTTTTTAATGAAAATGGCTTTGAAACATCTTTGTCATTTTCCAACAGTTTATGTCTTAATATAGAATAAGATTCTTTTTCATTATTAAATATGATTTCTGAAAATTTATTAATTTTGTTCGGTAAAATAAAAATTCCATCCAAAGCTAACTGACTGGAATCAGAAAATATTGATTCTGCCCTTGTAAGATAATCTACGACAGGTTCGTTTATGAAATCCTGTATTGCTGATAAAACCTCTTCATCTGTGGAGAAATCATCATTATTATTTTCATCTTTAACATCTCTAAAAAGAATCTGGTTATGTAAATTATTCAAATATGGAATATTTTTCTTATCTTCAGGATGTTTCTGTTTATATTCATTAATTATCTGATTAATTCCTTTTGCGAACTTATCTTCTGATTTATGACCTATGAACTCGTTATATGCTTGAATAGTATTTTGTGTAACTAATTTTGAATAACCAGAAAGTATTGTAAAATCTTTATTTTTTGCAAGAATCAATGAATATAATTCAGGCGCAACTTGTTTTATTTTTTCAATTTTTATACAGTTTTCAAAATAAATACCAAGATTATCATTTACAAGCCGATTTGCTATAGCAGTATTTTCAGTTTTGTCAGAAAACATATTTTTTCTGTTTTCCATATAGCCATCAAAAAATCCTGTAAAACTTTTGAAGTTTTCTAAATTTGATATTGATTCTTCAAAAAAGTTTTTTGTTATCAATCCAGCATCCAATTGAATTTTGAGATAATTACTAATTTTTGATTTTTCTGTTTTTGTACCTTCGATAAGATTTCCACTTGTCTCTGAACTGATTTCTTTTAATTCTGAAACAATTCGTTTTCTCAATTTTGATGAAGAATCTTCCCACTTTTTGTCTTTCTTAGTTTTATAAGAGAGATACGCATCAAATAGTTCATTTATTTCATTTTCTGAAATTACAACTTCTTTTAATACTTTGTTTATAGAAAATCTGTAATAATCATCAAGAAGTCTTTTTACAGGAACATAAGCTTCTGCAAACTTTTTTGCACGTTCAATAGTTTTTGTATTATCTTCTGCCAAGCTTTTTGCAAATACATTTTCTGGAACTAATTCCATTTGAATTGTTTTTGTTAAATTAAATTTATTTTTAAAGTTTTTCATTTTTTAATATCTCCTAAATTACAATTGTTTCACTTCCGGATACGCCATAGATCGTTCTATATCATTTTCCAAAAACTGCTTGATATTTTCTTCAGTTTTTCCTACAGGAATAAGCCGGTTTCTTAAAGTTATAGACCGTGAATATCCATTTTTTGTCCACAAAATTCTTCTGAAATTTTCATTCTTGTATTCCCCTTATTTCTACAACTGTAGATAAAATATTATATCATACATTGTAACGCAGGGGGTGTCGCATAGAGAGATACAGGTAGAAACTTTTTTATGATTTATTCTTTCTTCTCTTTCCCTGCCAGCCCTGCCATTTTGCTAAAGGTCTTTTCCAGATATTGTGCTTCACCTTCCGAAAGGCTTGCGCGGCTTAGGATACTGCGCCAGAAATTTTCCATGTCTTGGCGGCCGGGCATTTTGAAAAAGCCGATTTTTTGCATGTTGTCGGTGATTGTCTGGACGGTCTGGTCTACGCGCTCAAGTGAAAGCGGGGTGATTCCGTGGTATTCTGGGCGGGTTTCGTCTAGGTTTTGGCGGAACATGTGGTAACTTAGAATCTGTACGGCGTGGCTTAAGTTTAGGGAGCCAAAGTTGTCGGATGAAGGGATTGTTACGCCGATGTTGCATTCGTCGAGCTGGTCGTCAGTTAGGCCGGTGCGTTCGTTTCCAAAAACAATTGCTACGCGGGCGGCACTGTCGGTTATTGGAGAGGCAATTTTGGCAAATTCTTCGGGGAGCAGGAGTTTTCCGCGCTTTTTTCCACGGCGGCGGGTTGTTCCGGCAGCAATTGAACAGTCGGCAGTTGCTTCGCGAATTGAGTTGTAAAAATGGGCGTTATCAAAAATTGGGCCTGCGTGAATTGCAAGTACGTGAATGTGTTCTATGTCGTAATCTTCTTTTTTACCTACGATGCGGAGGTCGCTAATGTCATTGTTTGCCATGGCACGGCAGGCGGCACCAATGTTTCGAGATTCATCCGGGTGGTCTAAAACGATTGTAAGGTTTGATAGATTCATGATGTTATTATATGGGGAAAATGATGGTGTGACAATTATTTTATTGAGAGTATAACTATATAATGACTATACATTTTTTAGTATACATAATATGATTAAATTGTTGGAAATGCCTGATTCAGGCGGCTTCTCCCAACTTCAATCAGCTATGCTGAAATTTGATTTTGGGAGGCTTTGCGTATGTTAGAAGCAATTATTTTGATAGCAAGTTGTATTGCGTCAATTATTTGTGCAATATATGCAATACTCTCTTACCATAAAAAAGATAAGAAGTAGTTAAAGCAAAAAGTCGCCATAACTTCGATACCTTGGCGACTTTTTTTCGCAAAAAGTGGAGAAGTCCAAATGAATCGGGCATTTCCTTTCCTTTAATATAGCATAGAAAGATTTTGACGTCAAATAATTAACTAATTTATTAAGATAAATATAATCTACATACCATATTCCGAAATAACAAGAGTAACTCTTTGATTTAATTCTGTTTTTACAAAATTTACATAAGCTTCAAAATTTTCGCGCTTAATGTTGGAAGGATCGTTATGTTCACCCCAAAGTTTAATATCTAGTTGTTGTGATTTTTCAATGTAGTCTTTTGTTGAATTAATCTTATTATTTATATCTTCTAATTTCAAATTAGTTACGAGTGAAGAAATTTTTGTTGTAAAATCTGGAATTTTAAACAGTGCATCAAAGTAAAGATTATTTTTTCTGTTTAAATTATTTGAACTTGAAAGCGTTGCCCAATCAAAGTCCCAAACAGGACCAGCGAATAATTTATCATTTGTATTGTCAAAATAAAAATAGCAACTTTTAGGATGTCCCAATTCTCCATTATGCATAATTTCATTTACTAGATAAAATTTTGCCATGGAATCAAGATCAATTTTATTTTCGTAAGAAGTATCAATAATTGTGTGAGTATCATCAGTGTATGGAAAATCAGGACTATACAAATAAGTTTCCAGACTGTCGATTTTTGTTTTTATGTTTTCTAACCTTTCTTGTGTCATGCAGTCATCGTTACTTATGTTGTACGGAAAGTTTTTTATTTCTGAACGAAATTTCCAGGTTTCATCAAAGTATGTATCAAGTTCTAGTAAATAATCATTATCTTCATCAATATTAACTCTATTTTCATCAACCTTAATTGCTTCGCCTAACCAATAGAGCCCTATATATTTATTATTAAGAATTAAATCAACATATTCACCTTTTACTGTATAAGACATTCCTAACTGTTCGCTAATATAAAAAGCCATTTCGTTTTTAATGAATGAATTATCAAGATAATTTGCTATCAGAACCCAGCGTTTATGTTTTGGCATTCCCATAATTTTTTGTTTTTTATCCAGTTTTATTGCATACGGTTTTTTAGGCTGCCCCCATGAAGTATTGCCTCTTCCTTTAATTGTCAGGTCGACTTCATCAAAATTCCAGTCCGAATCTGTTGCATTTTCAATTTTTATTGTGCCTGGTATCCAGTTTTCTTTATCAGCTATTGGGGTGTTGTTTGTGTTGATTGTTACTGTCGGTAAGCCTGTTTTTTTCATTGTTACGTAGAATGGGAATGTTAAAGTTTGATCGTTATAAGTGATGGTTGCTTTATTTTCTCCTAACGTGGTTAGAACAGATGATGTTTTTGGGGAGATTGAATAGTCTGTTATTTCTTTAATTTCTCCGTTTGTGAAAATTTCTTTTAATATTAGTCCAGAAGTGTCAAAATTGTCGCAAATGGAATATGAAGTTTTTTTGGGGAGAGAATCAATAAAGATTTTTGATGGGGAAGGTGCTTCTGAAACTTCAATTGAAAAATCTGTTGATAAATCTGAATATGTTATTGTAATAGTTATAGTACCAGTTTCTGTAAGTTCGGTTCCATTATCTAGGGAAGTAATATAATCTGTAATAGTTTCGATTGTGCCATCAGATAAAACAGAATTGATGATTAATCCGTCTAAATCTAATGTTTCGTTTTGAATATATTGTGTTTTTGCAGGTAATGAGTCAATAAAGATGGTTGTTATTGAAGGTGGTGTTTCAATTTCTGGTTTGCATGATACAAAAAGAATAATAAATAGAGTGATTAGTATAAATGGATTTTTCTTCATATTTCATTCTCCACAAAAGTTATAATGATTGCAAAATGTCACAATAGTAACTGTTTAATTATAACATCACAATAGTGTTAAATAAAGTTAAAAAGTAACAATAGTGTGTTAGTTTTCTTTTATGAGTTTTTGGGAAAACGTAGAATACGAAAGGGAATATAAAAATATAACCAGAAAGGAATTAGCATATAGGGCAAGATTTTCTGTTAATAGCATTCCTGTTGGTATTGAAAGAAAATCTATTCCATCTGCCGAAATTGCATATAGAATTGCGAAAGAACTTGGTGTTTCAATTGAGTATTTGCTTGGTGAGGATAAAATTATTGTTAAGGGGAATCTAAAAGAACGGGATAGAAAATATCTTAAATATACAAAATTAATAGATGCATTTGAAAAATTATCACCAGAAATTCAAAAAGATATTGAAAAACTGGTGATGGATTTTTCAGAAAAATAACCTATCTGTTATTCTTCAACAATCTCAAACTATTCAAAACGGCAAGAATTGTAACTCCAACATCTCCGAAAACTGCAAGCCACATATTTGTAATGCCAAGTGCGCTAAGAACGAGTATGGCAGTTTTGATTCCAAGTGAACCAAAGATATTTTCGTTTACGATTTTGAGAGTTCTGCGGGCAGCTAAAATACCTTCAACAATTTTGCTAGGTTTATCTTCCATAATGATAACGTCGCCAGCTTCAACTGCCGCATCGCTTCCCATAGCGCCCATTGCAATTCCAACATCCGCTCTCGCAAGGACAGGCGCGTCGTTAATTCCGTCTCCGGTGAAAATTAAGGTTCCGCGACGTTTTGCAGCCTTTCCGTCCCGCGCCGGTGTGATGATTAAATCCGCAAGTAATTCTTCAACTTTGGCCAATTTATCTGCACTCATCATCTGACCAAAAACTTTATGAACTCCAAGACGTTCTGCAACTGTGTGAGCGGTGTGTTCGCTGTCGCCAGTGAGCATTACAACATTTTCTACGCCAATTTTTTTAAGGTCGGAAATTGTCTGCTGTGAATCATCTTTAATTTCATCGTTAATTACAATGTGGCCTGCATATTTTCCGTCGCAGGCAACGTGAACAATTGTGCCGCCCTGGTGTTCTGAACAATCCGGGCATTCAATATTAAAGTGTTCCATCAGTTTTGAATTTCCGGCAAGTACGTTTTTACCATTTACTACAGCCTTAATTCCTTCGCTTGTAATGTCTTCTACGTTTTCAAGTTTTACGTTTTCGCAGCAGTTTTCGTGGTGAACGGCGCGCAGTGAAGCAGAAATTGGGTGAGTTGAAAGAAGTTCTGCGTGTGTAGCAATAGCAATCAATTCCTGTTTAGAAATTGCCGGATTCATTGTGTGAATATCCGTAACAATAAAGTTTCCTTTTGTAAGAGTTCCAGTTTTGTCGAATACGGCAGTTTTTGTTTTTGCAAGGGCTTCCAAGAAGGTGCTTCCTTTGATTAAAATGCCGTTTTTAGCGCAGGCAGTAATTCCGCCGCAGAAGCTTAATGGAATTGAGATTACAAGTGCACAAGGGCAGCTTACTACTAAAAATTCGAGCGCACGGTAAATCCAGTCGCGCCAGCCGTGTAAGGCAAATGCTGATGGAATAAAGAATTTTGTGATGAGTGGAGGAAGGAATGCAAGAAGAAGGGCGGCTCCACAAACAATTGGTGTGTATACGCGTGCAAATCTTGTTACAAACTGTTCAGATTTTGTTTTATTTTCTGTTGCATTTTCTACAAGTTCAAGAATGCGGGCAAGGGCAGAATCGCCGGCAATTTTTGTAGTTCGGATTTCTAAAACTCCCTGTTTGTTGATTGAACCTGAAAGAATTTCCTCTCCTGGGCAAACATGGCGTGGTGTACTTTCGCCGGTAAGTGCAGAAGTGTCAATGTAACTTTCGCCAGTTACTATTTCGCCATCAACAGGAACGCGTTCACCAGCTTTTACAATGATAATGCTGCCGATTTTTACTTCTTCTGCAGGTATTTCGATTATTTCATTATCAGATTTAACATTTGCTTTATCTGGACGAAGCTTAGAAATTTCTCCAATTGCATCGCGACTCTTATCAACAGCAAAATCTTCAAACTTTTCGCCAATCTGGTACAAAATCATGATTACTGTGGCTTCTGAAAATTCGCCAAGGCACATAGCACCAATCGACGAAACAGACATCAAAAAGTTTTCATCCAGAAATTCGCCGTGAAAAATTCCTTCAATTGCTTCAAGAATAATTCCTTTTCCACAAATAATGTATGCTACAAAAAAGCAGAAAAGCGAAACTGCTTCCAAAAAATCAACGCGTACACCTGGAAGCGAAATGTTTGCAACGGCTGGAATCCACTGCGCAATTGGAAGATGTTCAATCAGCGCACCTAAAACAAAAAAAACTGCGCCGGTAATTAAAGCGCCAACCGAAAGTTCGCGTTCTTCGCCATGTTCGTGGTTATGCGAATGTTCGTGCAAATGTTCATGTTCTGTACAATGTGGACAATTTTCACCGTGTCCGTGATGATGTTCGTGTGTGTGTGCCATTGTCTTCCTCTTCTTTGATTAAATTTCGTTTATATGTTCAATTCCGCAATCAATAATTTCTTTTACGTGTTCGTCGGCAAGCGAGTAGAAAATGATTTTTCCGTCTCGTTTAGTTGAAACAAGATTTGCCTCGCGTAAAACTTTAAGTTGATGTGAAACTGCAGAAATAGACATGTCCAATTTAGTAGAAATGTCCCCAACGCATAAATCCGATTTATTCAATTCATATAAAATTTTAAGTCGTGTAGAATCACCGAAAATTTTATAAAAATCTGCAAGGTTAAATAAAAGTTCTTCTTCTTTTTCATTAAATGCCATTTTTATTCCTGCCGCTTGGAATATTCTGTTATGTCGGATATCACCGAACTTATTCGAAACGGTTACATTTGAATATACATTCAATTGAATATTTGTTCAAGTGTTTTTTACAGAAACTTCGCCGGAATCTAAAAGTTTTTCAGTTCCATCCGCCAAACGCACGCGTAACTTACCATCTTCACAAATGTCCGTAACGGTAGCGGAATAATCTGAAGACGCATTATCAATTACCGGATGAACAATGACGTTTTTACCAATTAAAAAAGAACGTTCACGATACTCGTTCATGGTAGTCGCAACATCAGCTTTGCTAAAAAGAGTAAAACTTTCTTCCGCAATTTGCTTTGCAAGCTGGGTGATTTCATCCTTCCCAACTTCCGCATTGCCTACAGCCCCGGCACGTTCCTTAATTTCAGCAGGAAAATCGCATGGCCCAACGTTTATTCCAATACCAATAATAATTGCTTCAATTTTTCCAGAAATAGCGTCAACAACACCTTCAGTTAAAATTCCACAAACTTTTTTTCCATTCAAATAAATATCGTTTACCCATTTGATTTGTGTATGAATTCCAAAATTTTTGTCGAGAATGTGACAAACTGCAACGGCGGCGATTGTCGTAAAAAGAGTTGGTGAAAGTTGAGCGACTGGTTTGAAATTTTCTGTATTACCTTGGGAAATTTGTTCGGCTCTTTTTGGAATAAAAATCATGCTCATGTATAATCCGGATTTGTCTGGTGAGTAAAAACTTCGTCCAAGTCGACCGCGTCCGGAAGTTTGAGTTTGGGCTGTAATTACAGTTCCGTGTAGATTTAAAAGGCTTTCCTTGTTTTGAAGATTAATTGCCTTTTCGCATAAAACTTTAGCATAAGAATTAGTAGAATTAATTGTTGTAAAGTGAATTAAATTCATTCATTTACTATAGATTATAAAAAAAAAATTTTCTATGATGTGATTATGAGTTTGAAAAAGAGTTTATTATTCCTTATTGGAATGCTTATGTTCTTTCAGATTTTTGCAGCTGATTCTAGCTATAAAAAAGGAAGCGTAGTTTATGTTGCTGTAAAAAAAGCAAAAGTTGATTCATATGAAGTTTTTTACGGAGATGCTCTTGTAGTTGAAGAAACATCTGGTAAGAAAATTCAAGTACACTTAAAAGAAAACGAATCTGTTTGCGGATTAATAGCAGAAAGTTGTGTTTCTAAAAAGAAGATTGTAAAGAGTAAAGATGGTTCAACTGTTAGAGCTTCATCAGATGAACTTGCATTGGCCGGAAAAGGTTTTTCAGAAACTGCGGAAAATCTATTTAAGAAGGAAAATCCAGATATTGATTTTTCTGTAATTGACAGCATGGAATTATATGAAATTTCTGATGAAGATTTGTCTGCATTTATTGAGGAGGGTCACTTATGCAAAGAATAAAGTTTATATTTATTACAGTTTGCCTTTCTTTGTTTATGGTTTCTTGTGCAACAAACGGAAAGCTGACAGATGTACTTGAAAAATCCTCAACAATAACTAGAAGACTGGGTGATCATAGAACATCGGCAGTTTTGGGTGCAGCTGCAAGTATTTCAAAAGCTTCGGAAGATATTACTCCAGAAAATGAATATTATATTGGCCGTTCGGTTGCTGCCACAATTCTTACAAGTTATAAGCCATACAATAATCCTGAAAAGGAATTGTACGTTAATGAAATTGCGCAAACAATAGTCAGAGTTTCTCCAAGACCAGATATTTATAATGGCTACCATGTAAAAATTCTTGATACACAGGAAATGAATGCATTTGCTACAAGTGGCGGCCACATATTTATTACTCGCGGTTTAGTTGAAGCTGTAAAAAATGAAGAAGCTCTCGCCGCCGCAATTGCTCATGAAATTTCTCACATTCAGCTTGAACATGCAACAAAAGTTATTAAATCTGGGCGATATACAGAAGCTGCAACAAAATCATTAACTGCGGCAATTGCTGTAAGGTCAGATGATGATGATGTGGCAAAAGTCGCATCTAAAATGCAGGATTGTGTTTCTGAAACGGTTAGTGAGCTTGTAACAAAAGGTTACTCTAAAAATCAGGAATTTGATGCTGATAAAAAAGCTGTCGAATTAATGAATTACGCAGGTTATAATCCAGATGGAATGATTTCTTTGCTTGAAACTTTGAAGGAAGTTAATGGAAAAAAAGCTGGTGGTTTATTTAAAACTCATCCAGCACCAAAAGAACGTATTAAAAATGTTCAAAAAGAAATGAAAAAAATGGATAAAAAACCAGACACTTCAAAATTCAGAACAGAACGTTTTAATTCTTTAGCTTTGTAAAATTTTAGAAAATCAGGGGGAAATTATTATGAAATCTAAAAAGGTTGTGTTTTTTTCCCTGATTTTTGTTTCTGTTTCAATATTATGCTCCATTTTGCACTTTACTGGAGTTTTTACTTGGAGCGAAAATAAATCTTACGATAATCGAATAGCAGTAACTTCTCACTTTTTAAAACCAGCTGAAGAAATTGCCGTAGTTATTCTTGATCAAGATAGTCTCGTTTGGGCAAAGGAAGAGTATAACTGGGGATGGCCGTGGCCTCGAGAAGCGTATGCGCGAATGGTTGATTATTTTAATGCTGGAAATGCAGCTTCTGTGGCATTTGATTTGGTTTACACTGAGCCGTCGGTTTATGGCCCTGAAGATGATGCGGAGTTTGCAAGGGCTTCGTTAGATTATGGGCGTGTAGTTCAAACAGTTTTTTACGAAACGCATAATCCGAATGAAGTGCCAACGCTTCCTATAGATATTTTAAAAGAATCTGCTGGAATTCTTGGAACCGTTCAAAGTGAATTTGACGAAGACGGTGTTGTTCGTCGAAATCGTTTTTATTCAACTTCAATTTATAATGAACCTTCGCTCGCGGTTGCAAGTTTGCTTGTTTCTGGGCAGGAATTTGATGAATCTGTAGTGCCGAAAATAAAAAATGGAGGCATGTATATTCGTTTTCAGGATGATATCAACAGATTTGTTCCTTACAATGCTAAACAGATTCTTCAGAGTTTTGAAGCTTACAAATCAGGGAATATTAGTGAAGTTTTTGAAGATGAAGATGATTATATTCCGCCAGAACAATTTGAAAATATGTACGTATTTTTTGGATTACGAGCTGCAGGTCTTTTTGATGTGTGTTCAACTCCAATTGAAGCAAATTATTTAGGAGTTGGCGTTCATATCTGTCAAATGGATACAATTTTGAACGGAAGATATATTCACGATTTATCTGGATTTTTAGTTGTTCTGATTATTTTTGTAATGTCGTTTTTTGGCGGATTGATGGGGGAACGCTCTGTGAATGGAAAAACGTCTTCGTTTATCGGGCACTTTTCTATTCTTTTTGCAGAATTAGTTGTTTACTTGTTTCTTGCTTATCTGATTTTATATGCAGGCTACATCCTTCCAGTTACTGGACCAATTTTGGGATTACTTCTTAGTTATGTTGCCTGTCTTGCAAAGAATTATCTTATTGAAGGTCGTCAGCGCCGTTATTTAAAACATGCATTTAGTCAGTATTTGAGTCCACAAGTAATTGATAATCTTATTGATAATCCGGACATGTTAAAACTTGGTGGTGAAAAACGTGAAATTTCGGTTTATTTTTCTGACATTCAAGGGTTTACATCAATTTCTGAAAATTTGAATCCGGAAGATTTAACTGAACTTTTGAATACTTATCTTTCAGCTATGACGGATATTATTCTTGCGCATGGTGGAACAATTGATAAATATGAAGGGGATGCAATAATTGCTTTTTGGAATGCGCCAACTTTCCAGGAAGATCATGCAAAACGTGCACTTGAGGCGGCAATGGAATGTCAGGCAACTTTAGCATCTATGCGTGATGAACTTATGGCAAAAGCCGGAAAACCTATGTATCAGCGAATTGGATTAAATACAGGTGAAGCTGTAGTTGGAAATATGGGTTCTTCTAAGCGTTTTGATTATACGATGCTTGGCGATACTGTAAACTTGGCGTCTCGTTTGGAAGGAATTAATAAGCAGTTTGGAACTTATACGATGTGTTCTAAAGCAACTATGGAAAAGGCTATGGAGCATGGGTGTTCATTTAAGTTTCGTGAGCTTGCGGATATTGCGGTTGTTGGGCGTAAAGAAGGCGTACATGTTTTTGAGCCTATGGAAGAAGCGGAATTTGAACGACGTACGGAAGAGCTAGAGGTTTTTGAGGAAGCGTTAAAAGTGTTTACGGATGGCGAATTTGTAAAGGCTAAGAAGCTTTTTGAAAGTATAGCCAGTAAAGATCCTGCTGCTGCCAAGTACATTGATAAATGTGATGCTTTTATTAATAATCCGCCGGAAAATTGGGACGGTATTTTACGTGCAACGGAAAAATAGAACTATTAAAACCAAAAAGTGTAAGTTTGCAGGTTTATTTTTTTCCTAAAAGTGTAAAATCTTTGGCTTCGTTGCAGAAAATAATTCCACTTCCAGCTTCTGCAAAACAAGGTAAGTTTGTAATGGCTTGAACAATATCTTCCTTTTTTTCCTGTGGTACAAGAATAATCAACATATCTTTTTCAGGAACAATGTTCATACCAAAGAATTGTGCATCGCCTTCTTTTGCAGTGCCTCGAGCACTTACAATTGTTCCACCGCCGGCTCCAGCTTTTCGAGCAGCTGCCATAGCATCTTCTGCGTAACCTTTGTTTACAATAACGTTTATCATTTGATATGTATTAGACATGTTTTCTTCTCCTTTAAGTTCTGTACCTGCTTCCGATTGATTATTATTGCCAGCTTTTACAAAATCACAGGCATCAAGTGTAAATAAAACTCCAAAATGTGCTTTTTTATCTTCCGTAACGGAAATAATTGCTTGCTTAATTGTTTCTGCAATTTGGGAAGGCACAAGATTATACGTAATGTCTTTAGAAGTGTCTCCTAATCCTAACAATTGTAGAACACTGTTTGCTGCTGTTCCGCGCCCCATTATAATTGAACCGCCGCCAGCGCCAGCTTCTCGAGCTGCTTTTGTAATCAACTCACCGTTATCATGAGGAACAATACTAATAATCAATTTGTAACTCATTTTTTACCTCCGTTAGCACTTTTTCGTTTGAAAATAATTCCCATCAGTTGAATGGCAATTAAAGGCATCATAGCAACTAAGGCAATAACGCCAAACGAATCAGTACCACCTGCGCCACTGCTTGCTGCACCCAAAGTAAACGAAAGTACAAAGGTTGAGGTTAATGGGCCAGAAGCAACTCCACCAGAGTCAAAAGCAATTCCAGTAAACATATCAGGGCAAAAAATCATTAAAACCATTGCAAGAATATATCCTGGAACCAATATTATTTTTAGATTAAAACCTGCAACTGCTCGCCACATTGAAAGACCAATTGCAATTGCTGTTCCAACTGACAAAAAGATTAGCAGAACCTTACGTTTGATTGTACCACCAGAAACGTTTTCAACCTGCTCACTTAAAACCCAAACGGCAGGTTCAGCACAAACGATAATTGCACCAAGTGCAAGGCCTGTTCCAATAAGCAAAACGTACCACCAGCCGCCGAAAGAACTTGCACGCATTCCAAGCTGATTTCCAAGTTCAGCTCCCGCCTGCATAAATCCGCCATTAACTCCTACAAGGAAAATTGAAAGTCCTATAAACGCATATATAAAACCGATAATAATTCGAATTACCTGACGTTTTGTCATTTTTAAAAGCAGAATTTGGAAAACAACGAAAAGAGCGAAAAGGGGTGCAATAGAAATTAACGATTCGTGCAATACGCTGGTAAAAATTTGGCCAAATGGAGAAAATATCTGGCGGAAAATGGAAGTTTGGAGGGGAACGAGAAGAGTGGAGGAGGCTTGCACAGTTTCAATTGTGTTTTGTGAAAAGGCTCCTCCAACTTTCAAAATTATTGCATAAATTAATACCGCCATAACCGGACCAACGGAACAAACTCCGGTTAATCCAAAACTGTTGTCATTATCTTCACGAACGGATGAAACACCAAGACCGAGAGCCATAATAAAAGGAACTGTCATTGGTCCTGTAGTAGCACCGCCAGAGTCAAAAGCAATTCCAATAAAACTGTCAGGGGTTAAAAACGAAATTACAAAAAGAATAATGTACGAAATGAACAGAGTCCACTTAATAGAAAGATTCAAAACAGTGCGTAAAAGACCGAGGGTAATAAAAAGACCAACTCCGCCTGCAATAACAAAAGTAATTGCAGTTTTGTTTACAAATGAAAAAACACCTCGAACCTGGTCTCCAAAAACCTGAATGTCTGGTTCTGCGGCTGTAACAATAAATCCAATAATAAAAGCAGAAATTAAGAGTAAGGTAAGGCTTCTTTTTTTAGTAAGTGCTGATCCACACCGTTCGCCCATAGGCTGAATACCGAGGTCAACGCCCAGAAGGAATATCGTTAGTCCCAAAATTAATAAAAGTCCGCCAATAACAAATCGAACAAGCATTAACTTATCAAGTGGAACAAAAGTAAGCCCTAAAAGAACAACAATTCCCATAACTGGAAAAACGGAAATAGCTGTTTCTTTGAGTTTATTTAAGATATTCACTGTTTACACCTCCCCCCAAAAAATAAAACTGATTACTAATTGTTGATTCTATTTCCAAATTTAAAAGGCTGAAAATCCTTTTTTATTGATTCCTTCGCACCATTGTTTAGCGTAGTGTTTTGCACCTTCTAAATCGTGGTCGCGATAATTTCCACATTCCTGTTCTGTAGTTGCAGGAATTGGTTTGTCCCATACAGCAACTTTTTTAAGAACATTCATCATATGATTTGCAATTTCTTCTTCAGAACGGTCGCCCCATACAGTAAAATAAAAACCTGTTCGGCACCCCATAGGACTTAAATCAATTACACCTTCCATTTCGTCTCGAATATATTCTGCAATTAAATGCTCCAAAGTGTGAATTGCACCCGTTGACATAAATTCCTTGTTCGGCTGACAAAAACGAATGTCGAACTTTGTAACTATATCACCTTTTTCACCAATTTTTTTTGCAGCTAATCGAACAAACGGAGCATGAACTTTAGTATGGTCAAGATTAAAACTGTCTACGTTATATTTTTTTTCTGCCATAGGATTTCCCCCTGAATTATATAGAAGCAACCATTTTTTGAACAAGTTTTGCACTTAAAACAGCTGCGGCTTCTTCATTAAAATTATAAGTAGTTTCACCAACATCATCTGCCATATCGCTCATACAGCGAATGATTAAAAACGGTATATTGTTCACATAGCAGGCATGTGCAATGGCAGCCCCTTCCATTTCTACGCAGGCCGGCGCACAAGTTTTAACAATAGAAGCTTTTACTTCCTTTGATGCAATAAACTGATCTCCAGTTGCAATTCTGCCTTTAACTAATGAATGACCTTTAGCTTCTTCCAATTCAGAAAAAGCCTTTTCTGCGCAGGCAATCATTTTACTGTCAGCAGGGAAATCTGAACATTTCATACCTGGAATAACAGTAAGCTCATAACCAAACTCAACAGCGTTTACATCGTGGTAAAGTGCATCTGTAGAAATAACAACATCCTGAACTTTAAGTCCGTGAGCCATTGCTCCTGCAATACCAGTATTAATAATATGAGTTACGTTGTATTGAAGAATAAGCCGTTGTGCACACAAAGCAGCGTTTACTTTTCCAACTCCAGATTGAACAATTACAACATGAGTGCCATCAAGTAAACCTTCTACAAATGTACAAGAGCCTGCCTGTGTTTTTTTAATTTCTTTTTCTTGTGGTAAAGGAGACAACAACCCTTTAAGCATATTAACTTCAATGTCCATTGCTCCAATAATTCCGATTATTTGACTCATTTTTTTAACTCCGCTTCCTTTTCTTCCTTTGTTTGTTTTCTGTAATGCATTAATACATCTTCTGGAAGTTTATTTTCTAAGTCCATTATACGGATAATCCATCTGGCAAACATTTTATAAACAAGGAAACCTAAAAAAAGTCCACCAAAGAAACAAACAAAAAGCGCACCGACAAAAACCTTTTGAACCACTGCGCTGTTTGTGTCAAAAGGTTTTAATATGAGTAATGCAGAAAGAAGAAATAAAGCGCAAATAATCAAAATAGTGATTACTATTTCAAAAAGCGTCATGCAAAATAAGAAGGTATTTGCAGTTCGTTTTTTATTTCGAAAATCTATAGAATCTCTTTTGCGGCGTTCGCGTTCTTCCTCATCGAATTCGTCTTCAACCATTTTTTACACCTCTTTAGTTTTCTTTTTTAGCTTCATTTTCTTTTTTTACTGTACAAATAAATGAAAATATGAGCAGAATACCGCAAACAACAACAGCAGAATCTGCAACATTAAAAGTTGGCCATCGCTGTAAACCGAATAATCCATAAAACTTGACGTCAATAAAATCTACAACACCAAGAGGTCTGAACCAACGGTCAATTAAGTTTCCAATTCCGCCACCAACAATTCCCATAATTGCCCAGCGTTGAAGCTTTGTAAAATCTTTGTTTCTAAAATAAATTACAATTACCAAAACAATAACAATAAGTGGCATAAGCGAAAATAAAAGGCTTCGCATAGTTTGTGACCAAGTGGAACCAACACTAAATGCAACACCAGTATTGCGGACATGAATAATTCTTAAAAAATCACCAAAGAATTGCGCACCAATTGTATAGGCAGGAATAAATCGAACAACAAGAGCCTTTGTAATCTGATCAAGTACAATAACTACGATTGTAAGAATAAAAGGCAGTAATTTTGATTTTAAATCTTTTTCCATGTTTAAAATATAATACCTTATAATCCTGTCGGCAAGTTAATAAAAATGGTCTGCAAGCCGAGCTCTTTTTCAACCCGTTCGCGTACCAAATTTACACCGACAGTTTCAGTTTGATAATGGCCACCGGCCAGTACATTTATTTTCATTTCTTCAGCATAGTGAAATAATTCGTGATTAAATTCACCTGTAAAAAAAGCGTCCAATTTTTGTTCAACAGCTTGTTCAACATCGTCGGCAGCTCCGCCAGAAATAATTCCAATTGTTTTAATTTCAGGTGATTTTCCAAAGTTAAAAACAGAAGCTTTCTGCTCAGGCCCCAGAGCTTGCTTTGCAATTTCTTCACCAGTGGCAGGAACTGGAAGTTCACCTTTAACGCCAATATACATGCCTCTCCAAACTCCAAACGGCTCTACATTTTGCAAATTAAGTCGCGCAGCAAGTCCGTAATTGTTTCCAACTTCCGCATTTGCATCAAGAGGAATGTGATAAGCGACCAAAGCCAAATCGTTCTTTATGAAGGTTGAAATCCGCTTGTAAAAAGAACCAGTTACAGTTTGGCACCCACCCCAAAAGAGCCCGTGATGAACAAATAGAACATCAGCACCGGCTTTTGCAGCAGCTAATGCAGTCGCCTCGCAAGCATCAACAGCAAACGCAATTTTTTTAATTTGTTTAGAATCTGGTTCAGCGTTTTGAATTTGTATTCCGTTCAGCGATGGATCAGCTGGATAATTTTCCTTTTTAAGAAATGCGTTAAAATAGTTGTCTAGTTCGTTTAATGTCATTTTCGTTTTATTCCTAAAGCTTCCAGATTTTTGTCTGCAACTTGAGCAGCAATCTGATTTATCTGTTCATAACTTTGACGTTCTGTTTTTAAAACATAAGCAATAATCGGATCTGTGTGAGAAACAAATCCGTAACCTGGAGTTTTGTAATCTTCAATTGTATCTAGTGAAAAATGGCCAATAACTCTGTCTTTATGCGCTTTTAGAAAATCGTTGCAAGCAATGTTACCCATTACATCACTTACAAGAAAAACTTTACAGTCATCGCCGTATTTTTCTGTAATAATTTTATACATTGCGTCAATTTCGTGACTAATATTGTAAGAATAAAACTCTCTTTGTGATATAAACTTTTGATTGTTTAAAAGGCTTCGTAAAGTCAAGGCAAAACGGCGAAGAATTTTCATGTCTTCCATGGAATGTAACCATTTGCAGTCGGAAGTGTAAAAGTCACCGGAAAAAACGGTAAAGCCTTGTTTTGTAAGCTCTTGAATAAATGGACGGTAATTATAAGTGTCTGCCCGTTTATCCGGAATAAAAAGGATTACGTTAGTACGTTTTGAAATTTCTGGAATGAGCGTAAATTCAAAAACTTCAGCAGACGCAGTTTGAATGTTTGAAGCTTCTGTAAAACCTGTTCTAAAAGAACCGTCGAGCCGTGTTTTTGTTTCTGTAATGCCAATGCTGCTGCTTTCTCTTTCGTATGGATAAAAGAATATTAAGAGTATAATTGCCGCTGTAGAAAGAATCATTGTAAAAAATGCCCAAACTTTCATAAGTACACTGTAGTGGTCAACGTAAAGATGTTCTGAATAGCGGAAGAGGGCGTGGAAGTTTGAAAGTAATACAATCAGCGAAGAAACCAAGGCGAGAATTGTAAAGAAATCGGCTTTCCATGCAAAAATGAAAAGGATGGAAAGTGCAAAGGTTAACGGCGCTAATGCTACAAGGGGATCTCGTCGGGCATTTTTCATAAAAAGAATGCGCGCATTTGTAAGAAACAAAAGAAAGAAAATCAATAATTCGCCGTAAAATTTCATGCGTTTTATTATAAACGGAAAATCGTATATCTTCTAGACTTGTTTGTAATTATTTGTATACTTAAAGTATGTCTTATGAAGTAACAGCTACAAGGCGACGTCCGCAACGTTTTGATGACCTGGTTGGTCAGGAATTTGTTGCAGAAACCCTTAAAAACTCAATAAAATCTGGAAAAATTGCGCACGCATACCTCTTTTCAGGTCCACGTGGATGCGGAAAAACTTCTACCGCTCGCATTTTGGCAAAAGCATTAAATTGTGCAGAAGGTCCAACGGATAATCCGTGCGGAAAATGTTCAAATTGTCTGGAAATTACAAAAGGTTCAAGTCTTGATGTAATTGAAATAGACGGTGCATCAAATACAAGTGTTGATAATATCCGCCAGATAAAAGAAGAAGTAATGTTTCCTCCTGCAAATTGCCGCTATAAAATTTATATTATAGACGAAGTTCATATGCTTTCAACTTCGGCTTTTAATGCGTTACTTAAAACAATCGAAGAGCCGCCAGAGCATGTAATTTTTATTTTTGCTACAACAGAATTACAGAAAGTTCCTGCAACAATTAAATCTCGTTGTCAGCAGTATAACTTCCGCCTTGTTTCTATAGAAAAAGTAAAACAATGCCTTGCGGAAGCTGCCGCTGAAATGAATATTCAGGCAGATGATGAAGCACTTTTTTGGATTGCCCGTGAATCAACAGGCTCAATGCGCGATGCTTATACCTTGTTCGATCAGGTTGTTGCTTTTAGTGAAGGCCACATTACATACGAAAAAATCAGAGATAAGCTCGGACTTGTTGGAATTGACAGATTGAATACAATTTTTGAAGCCTGCGCTAACAGTCAGACAGAAGTAGTAATCAATTTAATTGATGAATTCCTGCAGGGTGGTATTTCAATAGAACAGTTCATTTCAAATTGTGCTGATTATCTTCGTTCTTTGCTGCTTATAAAAAACGGTGTTACAAAGGAAGCTTTGCTTGGTAATTCAAAAGAACGTTACAGTAGTGTTGTTCTTGCAAATTGGAATGCAGTTCAAATTGAAAGAGCTTTATCTATTTATTTGCAGTTATACAGAGATATCCGCTATTCACTTTCACCACGTTACGAACTTGAGTTGGCCTTTTCCAGACTTTGCTGGCTAAATCAATATGTTTCAAATGCAGAAGTTAAAAAGGCAATTGATGCGGCTCAAGCTTTACTTATTGGCGCACCAGTTCAATCGGCGCAGGTTACTCAGCAAGCACCAAATGCTCAGTCAGTACAAACTTCGCAAACGGTGCAGGTTATGCAAAATCCGGAAAGTGAAGTGCAAGCTTCAGCTCCGTCAGAAACCCAACCGGCAGCTCAATCAGTTGTACGGGGCGTTCCTGCTGGATTACCTCGGCTTTCAATGTTAGATGCTTTAGACGATTCTTCGGAAAGCGAGAGTTCGACGGGGGAATCGGGAGAAGAAAACCCTTTTCATAATGGCGGTCCACTGCCGCCTCAACAATCAGTGGCAGCGTACATTCCGTCTGAAAATGAAAGTTATACTGAAAATCCAGAAATTGAAGAAGATGATGGCTGGACAAATACAGATACTCCTCCGGATGATGATTATTACAGTGAGGAAGATTATGCACAGCAGGCTGAAGCTTCGTATGAACAGTCAATTGCAAAAGTTGAAGACCAAAATACAGCTTCCGTTCAACTGGATGAAACTTTTGTACTTCCAAACGGAAATCAGGTTTCAATAGCGCAATTGAGAGGTAGTGTAACAGCTTCTCTTGCAATTAATGACGGATTTGCAGCTTCAGCGTTGGAAAAAACTGGAAAGTGGTTAGTAACTTCCGATGGCGTAGAAACTACAGTTGAAAACGATTATGATTTGTCGTGTCTGGAAAAGAAAGTGCAGATTATTTCCCAAGAACTGTCCGCAATTTACGGAAAATCCGTTCAGTTCAAAGTATCTATGCATAAAAAAGAGGATGATAATTCTGCAGCGCAGGTTGAAATTCCACCACAGGTAAATCTTCTTGTTGATATGTTCAAAGGCACAATTGTTGCCGGCAAAAAATAGAGATGTGTCCAGGGGGCAAAAATGAATCCATTTGATTTATTAAAAAATACACAAGCAATAAAAGAACAATCTGAAAAATTACAGCAGGAACTTGCAGATATTCGTGCAGAAGGTTCGTCTGGTGGTAGAATGGTTACCGTTACTTTGAACGGAAAATTCGAAATGATGGGGATTAAACTTGACCCTATTTGTGTAGATAACCGTGACGTTAAAATGCTTGAAGATTTGATAGTATCAGCTCATAAAAATGCGGTAGATAACGTTCAGGAACAGATTAAAGCTAAAGGAAGTTCGCTTCTTGGCGGAGTTGATTTGAGCAAATTCGGCCTTTAATTATTAGTTATTAGAGTGCCATTCCGAGTTTTGTTCGGAAGAAATTTTTAGGAAAGTCAGAATGAATGCGTTTGATGAATTAAGTAATAATTTTTCTCGATTGCCGGGTGTTGGTAAAAAATCGGCAGTGCGTATGGTGAACTGGCTTTTAAAACAAGATTCTGCCTACGTTCAGAAATTTGCTCAGAATCTTGGTCAACTTCAGGAAAAGATTAAACCTTGCAGTGTTTGCGGGGCGTGGACAGAAACAGATCCGTGTCCAATTTGTTCAAGTCCTTTACGCGAAAAGTCACAAATTTGCGTTGTAGAACAAAGTCAGGATGTTTCTACAATTGAATCTTATGGTGAATATAAAGGTCAGTATCATGTGCTTGGCGGGCTGATTAAACCGTTGGAAGGAATTGGCCCGGCACAACTTTCAATTCAACCGCTTCTGGCTAGAATCCGCGAAGGAAAAATTACAGAAATTATTATTGCAACAAATCCGACAGTAGAAGGTGACACAACCGCTCTTTATTTGAACAAGGCCATTTTGGAATTAAATCTCCCGAATTCTCCAAAAGTAACGCGCCTTGCAACCGGCATCCCAGTAGGCGGCGATCTGGAATACATAGACAAACGCACACTTTCATTGAGTTTCCGCGCACGAACACAGATTTAGTGAATAATGAAGGAGGGGGAAGTCTCCCCCTACGGCCGCACTTCGTTGCGTCCTACCCTCTCTGCGGGACACATTCCCGCAACGCCTTTGGTTAGAATTTGTATAAGATGGGATAAATAATCTGTAATTATTTAATACTTTATGTTATATTGAATATACAAAAGTGGAGGAAAAAATGAGTTATAACCTAGGATTTATTTCTGATGAAAATATTTTTTCACATGTCAAAAAAACAGTTGAAAAGTACAGATATAATATTAATTTAGAGGCTTTTAATTCTAATATAATTGATCCCATAAAACTCACTTTTGATTCTAAAATTTACAATCAAACTATGAAACAAACTATAGAGTCTGAATGTATTCGACAAATTGATAAAACTAATTCTAATAATATTGGATATTTTCATCAAAATATATTTAAATATGCAAATAATGGATGGTCTGTTCCCTCTAATGGTGAAGATGATAGTTTTGATGTAACAAATCACGAAAAACATATTTTTTGTGAAGTAAAAAATAAACATAATACTATGAATTCTTCATCTTCACAAAAAACATACATTCGTATGCAGAATAAAATTTTATATGATGATAAGGCTACTTGTTATCTTGTTGAAGTAATAGCGAAACGTTCACAAAATATTGTGTGGGCAAATAAAGTTGATGGGAAGAATTTTGCTCATGAAAGAATTCGTAGAATTTCAATGGATAAATTTTATGAATTGGTGTTTGAACAAAAAAATGCTTTTTTTAAATTGTGCCAGAAATTACCTGATATTATTGATGATGTAATAAGACAGTCTGATTTAGAAAAAAGTACAAATACAGTTTTTGATGAATTAAATGAAATTTCACCTGATACATTAAAAGGTTTATATTTACTTGCTTTTAAAACTTATGAAGGTTTTGAGGAGTTGTAATTAAGTTGCTAATAAGTTCTGTAAATCTTGCCAGCGTTTTAGGAGTTTCAAATTCTACTGTTAATACATGGGTTTCTTCTGGAAGAATAAAACCGGTAAAAAAAGATACAAATTACCAATATTTTAATTTTTCTTCTCTTGATTTTCCAGATACGCAATTAATGAATAATTCAACTTGGAATGATGAGCATAATATTGTTCCATTGAGAGAATATAAATCGTTAGAACTTTTTGCAGGAGCTGGAGGCTTAGCTCTTGGACTCGAGAAAGCAGGATTTAAGCATGTAGCATTAAATGAATTTGATAAGGATGCTTGTAATACTCTTAGGTATAATTTTCCTGATACTGAAATTATTGAGGAAGATATACATTCCGTTGATTTTAGCAGATTCAAGGGAAAGATAGATTTTATCTCTGGAGGATTTCCTTGTCAGGCATTTTCTTATGCAGGAAATCAAAAAGGTTTTGAAGATGCCCGTGGAACTTTGTTTTTTGAATTAGCACGTGCAATAAAAGAAATTCAACCAAAAGTTTTTTTAGGTGAAAATGTAAAAGGTCTCTTAAAACACGATGATGGAAAAACATTTTTAACAATTTCAAAAGTAATTGATGAATTAGGTTATTTTTTAGTTCCTCCTAGAGTATTGAAAGCTGTAATGTATAAAGTACCTCAAAAAAGAGAGCGTATTTTTTTAGTAGGAATTAGAAAAGATTTAGCGAATAGAGTAACATTTTATTGGCCTAGTCCTTATAATCGTGTAATGACTTTAAAAGATGCTTTTTATGCTGGAGAGTTGTTTGAAAATGATGTTCCAGAAAGTGAAGGTCAAAAATATCCAAAAAGAAAGGCAGAAATTCTTTCTTTAGTTCCTCAAGGTGGTAATTGGAAAAATCTTCCTGATGAATTGCAACGAGAATTTATGAAAGGGAGTTATTATCTTGGTGGCGGAAAAACAGGTATGGCAAGAAGATTGTCTTTAGATGAACCTTCATTGACTTTAACTTGTGCACCTGCCCAAAAACAGACAGAGCGTTGTCATCCTTTGGAAACACGTCCTCTAACTGTGCGCGAATATGCAAGAATTCAAACATTTCCAGATGAGTGGCTATTTAGCGGAAATATGATAAGTCAATATAAACAAATAGGTAATGCAGTTCCGGTAAATTTAGCTAATGCTATGGGATGTAGTTTAATACGTTTAATGAATGATATAGAAAACTTATAGGCATTTTTTCGGGGCGTTGCGGGGTGTCCCCGCTGGAAGGGGTAGCGGAAAACCGTAGGTTTGGAGCGAGGGGAAGGCTTTCCCCATCTATTAACTGAACATTGCTTATTGCCTCAAAATCAATTATAATAGTAATACTTTTATTTTAAATAAAATTTAATCATATATACAACAAAGGAGGCTTTATGCCACAGAACGGTAAATCCGTTTTTTCTGTCGAGCTTATCAAGTTTATTGATGAGTGGAAAGATAAACCGGGTAATCTTATTATGATTTTGCACCGTGTTCAGGAAGAACAGGGTTATATTTCGAATGAAGCTGCAATGGAAGTTGCCGAAAGAACAAACATTCCTGTAGCTCGTGTATTTGGTGTTGTTTCTTTCTATCATTTCTTTAAAACAGAAAAACCTGGAAAGAATCAGATTAGCGTTTGTTTAGGAACAGCCTGCTACCTCAAAGGTGGTCAGGATTTGTATGATGAACTTGCTTCTATTCTTGGATTAAAAGCTGGTCAGTCTACAACAGATGATGGCGAATTCACACTTGAAGGTGTTCGCTGTATTGGTTGTTGTGGTCTTGCTCCTGTAATTTCTGTAAATGGTGAAGTTTACGGAAATCTTACTAAAGATCAGTGCAAAAGCATTGTAGATAAATATCGCAAATAAGGTTTGGAGGAAAGTATGACACGTGATGAATTGAAAAAATTCCGCCAGGCTTCTTTTGAAGATATGAACAGCTGGTTTGCTGACGGAAAAACAACTCAGATTATTGTTGGAACTG
>JAZLFF010000029.1:0-4977 GCA_045615645.1 Treponema sp. | reverse complement strand
GTGCATAGTATAATTGCCCGATGTTGTTTTTATATCTATTTGACCTTCGCTTCCAACTGCCATATCCAAATTACTACGAACCGGGAAAATTTCTTTAATTAAGTTTTCCTGATATTCGTAATATTCCTGTCTTGAGTTTTCTGCTATTAATTGAATTTGATGCAGTTTACTGATACATTCACTGTCTGCTTTCTGTTCATTCATATTCGCACTTGAAAGCGCTTCATAAATCCATTCAAGCAAATGCTTATTTCTATATTCAATAAATGCCGGAATTAAAAACCGGGGAATAGTCAGTATTTCAAAATCCGAAAAAAAAGTTACCATTTCAACATCATTGTAACTGTTTTCATTTTTAAAATATCCGATAAATCCGTCCTGTGTATTTCCCCTCATTTTGTAACACGAATGAATTTTTGAAAGATAATATGCTGTTGACTTTTCAATACGAACTCCATCTTTAATTATTGCGTACTTATCCTGGTTTTGAATGAGCTCATCATATTTACTGTTGAATTTTAATCGGATTCCTTTGGATTTAATAATTTCTTTAAGATGATAAAAGCTGTATACATCGTATGTACATTCCGGGTGCGAAAGTAAAAGCTGCAGTTCATCTGTTTTATTCCTGAAGTTCTCCACAAGCTTCGGATATTTTTGCGGATTACAAAGAATTCTTACCATATCAGAATTGATAAGATGAGAATTTTCAATTTTTATTCGTTCTTCTTCTGTTAATGCATCCCAATAAACTTTTCGTTCAGGTTTATAAAGTTCGATAAATGCAGAAACTGCCAGACTATTCATATTGCCATCCTTCGTTAATTTCCTCAAACGTAAGGTCATTCAACTTTTCTTCCAAAGACTCTTCATCAGAAGAAACAAATGTTTTTATTTTTAATATTTCCTTTCTTCGCGGATTAAAATCAGTAAAATGAAGAATATATGCAGGATATTTCCCTGTCTGTTCTTTATTTGTTTTTATAATTAAAAACTTTTTTACAAGAACTTTTGACCGAAATAATTTTTTATAAACATACCGTTGAATAATTTTTGATTCCGGTAAATTCTTTTCATCAAAAATTTCATCTACTGAACTGTCGTTTGAAAAAGGACATATATCAAAAATCTGTTTTGAACGAACATCTTCAAATACCGGCTTTTTATCTTCGCGCAGCCTTACTATTTTTAAGCTGTATGTTACAACTCCGTTTGCAATTTTTTCTAAAGACCATCCTTTGTTTTCGTCAAACAAAATAATCTTGTTTTTATATGGTTCGTGAATACAGTTTTCACTTGCAAAATCTATTGCAGCAGTTTCAAACACATATTTAGGCCGTATAAACTGATACGAAACTCCTCTTGAATCTGTATAGACAAAATTTGCGGAAGCCTTTATTGCCTCAAACTGTGTGAACAAAATCTTGCGCTGGTCGTCTGTTAAGCCATTGCTTCCACCTGCAAAAAGCCTGAAAGTTTTATCTTCTTCAATTACTGCAAAAAGAATATCACGGATAGCATTTTCAGAAACTGTAAATCCTACAGCAACTGCATCAACAGAATGCTGCGGTTTTATTTTCCAGATAAACGGGAATTCTGAATGAACGACAATTCCTTCTGCTTTTTCTGTGCATACCCATTTGTCGTATATTTCTTGAACTTCCTGTGCATTTGTGGCTTTTTCCATTTGAACAGGTCGTATAAGCGATTTTTCTTTGCAGGCGTTTTCATACGTTCCAAAAATTTCTTCAATTTTTGAATAGGTTACACTGTAATGTTCTGTTAACCATTTTTTATTTTCGAGTAACAAAAGGTCAAACGGCGAAAGTGCAAGTGTCTCGTGTAAAGATGAATCATTAATTGCATGAATTACATCTGTCACTCGTGTTCTTCTGGTGTCTTCTGCAATAACATTCAATTCAGCGGCAAATCCGATTGAGCCTATACCGGATTTTTTCAATTTTTCTGTAAGTTCTTTAAGGCACGGAAAATCTGTTTCTTCTTTTCCTCCTGTTGTATACATGTAGGATTTAGTTCCATCAAAGAAAACGGTACGCATTTCACCATCAAGTTTTCTTGTTACAACAAGATTTGAACCGTTTACCGTTTCGCTGATTTTATTTCCGTCACCAAGCACGAACATTCCTGAAAGTCTGTGCTTATATTCAGGTGCAGCTTCTAAAAAAAGATTGCGCGCTTTTACAGTATTTTTTTCTTTTTCGTTACTATCTAATACTTTTTGGATTTCACCCAGATAATCAATTTTCATACACAATCCTCAAGGTCAATTTCTGTAAGATGAAGAATAAGCACATAACTTTTGTTGAAAACTCTTCCCGAAAGAAAGCCTCTGTAATGCTTTCCACCTTTTACAAGAACAATCGGATCAAGTCCTTCCGGTCCGCCTCCGACAAAACACATCTCCTTTTTTTCCCAAAGTTCTTTTGCGACATCATATAGAAAATCAAAGGTGAGTCCGTTCGTATGGTACAGCTGATAATGTTGCGAAAAAACATAACGACGTGCCGCTTCGTAAATTGGGATGCTTAATTTTGAACATCGTATTGGAAATGTTTCTGACTGTATGTTCGGTTCCACTTTCTGGTAAGGACGATTTTCGCGTAAAGAACCATCACTGTTTAAAATATGTTCTTCAAATGCAATGTCATAAGCCGCTTCATTATTCTGCGTTAAAAAGAGCTGGTTTCTTTTCTTAATGATTCTGCCTTCATTTACTATATCTACTTCCGGATCATTCTTTATCAAATCAAGTGCAACCTTTAATTCATCATTGTCGTTGTTTGCAAAAATGGCGGATTGTGAAGTTTGTACTGTACTTTTGATATACTGATAATTATTACTGTCCTCATTTGTTTTTTCTTTTTTGGAATGAAAACAGTTTTCTATACAAACAACAGCATCGCGGCCTTTTGAATCCGCAAAAGAAATATGGCGCATTCTTCTCTCCTAAAACATATCAAAATCAATATCATCAAGTTCAACAGACAGTTCTTCATCATCCGTCTGAAAAAGCTGTCCTTTTTCCAAAAAATTCCAATTGCCAAATGCAGTATCCTGATTATAAACAACTAAAAATGTTGTTCCCTGTCTGCAAAAAACGTGGGCAGGATATACAGGACCTTTACGCTTATACACAAAATTGAAGGCATAAATATCTTCACCAATTCTATTTTCAAAATTGTATTGGTCAAAACCTTCAAGGCGGTACACAGCTTTTGGTTTAAGAAGTAAATCTGTTCCACATATATTGTCACGATTGATTTTCTTGCACCGGTTGATTTTTTCAAAACTGGTATACTCATTTTCTTTTTCATCTGAAGAAAAACTTGTTTGAACGTAACTGAAATCGGTTCTATCTGTTGACTCTTTATCTTTGTAAAATGCAGTTCCTCCAGATGGAATAAGTATCTTTCCGTTTTCATCTGAATATGCTTTTTTGCATTCCTGCCGGTCTTTATCAACCGGGATTATTTTTCGCTCTCCATAAATGTTTTTGCGGTTTAAAACACGAAGGTTAGCTTTAAGCTCACCTGCAATAGAAAGTGATATTGTTCTAGTCATTATTTGGCCCCCAAGTGTACACTGTCATTTTTGGATTATCATCTTCTTCAAGCACTGCTGCAAAATCTCTTTTATTCATCCAGTTCTGAACACCTTCCTTAAAAATAATTACCCACAGAATTTTTATCCTCAAATTTGATTTGATTACCGGTTTTGGAGCATATCCATCCGTAAAAACAATAAGTCCGTCATATTGTGAATTATGCTTCTGGACATAATTTATTAAAGGCTGAAAATTTGTTCCTCCGCCACCAATGTATTTCTGGACTGTTTTTATTTTTTTGCATAACGGTTTTAAATGTGCATCAAACGGAAGAATGTCCATCTGCGCATTTTCTTTTTTACAGATATCCAAAGCAATTGTATTAAAAACTGACAGATAGTAATCGGTAATTGAACCGCTTACATCCATTCCCACAAGAAATTTTGTTGGACGAAGTTTATACCTGCTTCCCATCTGTTCAAATCCAGTTCGTCTGTTTGGCCGCATTCTTGTAAGCACACGATTACTTTTTGAAATTGATGCTCTGAATTTTTCAATTTTCTTTTTAAGATCACTTACTTTTTGTATTCTTACTTTTTCAGTTTCTCTTAAAATATTTTCAGGAATATCTCCCCAAGACTTACGGTCGGAATACAATTCAATAATCTTTGTAATTTTTTCATTTTCTAAAATGTCTTCTCCCCATAAGTCTGTAGCATCTCCGTTATCTTCTGCTGCTGCATTTTGTTCATCTTTTTTATCTGTTGAATTATCTGCCTGTTCACCATTATTTTCTTCGTTATTTTTATCTTTGCTTTCTTCTTTTTTTTCACCACTTTGTCCGCCGGATTTGTTTTCCTCTTTTTTTTCTAATTTTTCGCGGTTTTCATTTGTTTTATTTGTTCCATTTTTTGGTCCACCAGATTGCTCTCTATCTTTTTGAGTTTCGCTTGCACTATTACTTTCATCCGTTTCATCATCTTGCTTTTCATCCGGATTTTCATTCTGGTTTTCATCTTGAGGTTCGGCATTTTGTTCATCAGTTGATTTTTCATCTCCAGATTCACCGTTTATTTCGCTTTCCTGCTTTTCTCCTTTTTTTCCACCTTTCTGGGTTATGTCTTCTGCTACCTCAGCGTTTTTATTTCCAGGTTTGCCATTTGGAATATTACTTTCTTCCAGTTCACCGGACACATCTGCTTCGAAGTACTCTTTTTCTTTTCCCGGTTTATTATTTTTCTTTTTAGAATTCTTTTTATCATCTTTCTTTGTTTCGCTTTTTTTTACTGTTGGATTTTCATCATCTTCTTCATTCTCACTATTTTTTATCATTGATTTCTCAGATTGCTTTTTTTCATCTTCCTTAAAATCCTCTTCTTCAAAACTTTCTTCTGGTGGAATTTCAACAGTTT
>JAZLFF010000028.1:0-26249 GCA_045615645.1 Treponema sp. | reverse complement strand
GGAGTTGATTTAATGAAAGTTGGAGTTTCAATTTCCAAGAAGCCTTTAGAAGTCAAATATTCGCGAGTTGCAAAAGTAACCTGTGAACGCAAAATAATATTCTGCTGCATTGGGTCACGGCGGAGGTCAAGGTAACGGTATTTCAAACGCAAATCTTCGTTTGGAATTACCAAAGTTCCGTCCTTCTGGCGAACTTCTTCAATACTGAATGGCAAATCTTGAGAAGTTGTAAAAATTTCAATATCAGAAGCTTCAACTTCAATTTCACCAGTAGCCATATCTTTATTAATATCTTTTTCACTGCGGGCAGCAACAACACCTTCCACAGCAATACAATATTCAGATTTCAAAGAGGCAGCAATCTTCTTAACATCATCCGAAGCTTTGTCTCCAACAGTAACCTGAGTAATTCCATAACGGTCACGAAGACGAATAAAAATAAGACCGCCCAAGTCACGAGTACGGCTTACCCAACCATTCAACACAACCTTTTTACCTACATCAGCTTTAGTAAGCTCACCGCAAGTCACAGTTCGTTTTGTGTTTTCCATTTTTTATTATGCCTCCTAAATATAAAAAAGTGAGAAGAACATATATATACCACCTGCAAGCATAAAACAGTTTCCCACAAAATGCATATATTTAATTTTTTTAAGATTGTAAAAGATTACTCCTACAAGATAAAAAGCAGCTGCCAAAGCAAGCATACTAAAACTAATTGTAGAAAGAACCTCAAACAAAGTTTTTGTTACAAATAAACCAGAAAATCCGGCAATTATATACAAAGCAATATTTACTTTTTCATGTTTTTTTCCAGCAATTGCATAAAACAAAATACCTATAAGTATTACTCCCCAAACAATACCAAACAAAACCCAACCGCGAATTCCTTGAATTTTAGTAATAGTATAAGCACTATAACCAAATCCAATAATCAAAAAAGCCAGGATATGTGATAATCTGTTAAAAACACGCTTAGCTGAAATATTTCCCAATGCATGACTAAGCAATGAGAACAAATACATAAAAATCATAGAAGAACCGAACAACGAATAAAATACTGTAGTAACATTTACCCAGTCATTCAAACGTCCAACAGCAATAGTATCCAAAATCGCAGTAGCAGCTATAAACAAACATGCACCAATTCCTTGAACAATTGAACTTGCAATCTCTTCAGCTGTAGAAAGTCTACGTTCTTTTTTATCCAGTTCAATTAATTCCTTAGCATGCTCAACACGCTTTTTTGCCCGCTTTTTTGCCTTTTCAGTTCGAGCGTATTCCTCAGCAGCATATTTAGCCTTAAGACGTTCAGGATCTTCAGCATACATAATATTGATTTCCTGTACCTGCTTTTCATAATCCCGTTTCAATTGTTTAAGTCTTTCAGCTTTTTTAACTTTTAAAGATTTCAAAGTAGACTTACGAACAGCCTTCGAAGCAATTTCATCTCCTATAGTCTCTTGAATATCTTGAATAGACTCCTGAATTGATTTTTGTTTTGTCATAAACTAACTCCTTCTCCGATAAACTTCATATAATAAAATTCCGGCTGCAACCGAAACATTTAGACTATCTATTTTTCCACAAGTTGGAATAGAGACAATAGTATCACATTGTTTTTCAAGCAATGAAGCAATTCCTGTTCCTTCACTTCCCATAACAATTACTGATTTTTCCGCAAACTGAACTTTTCCACAACTTTCTCCACCAGCATCTGCGCCATAAACCCAAAAACCAGCAGCTTTAAGTTTTTCAATAGCCCTTACCAAGTTGTTCACAATCGCTACGGGCACCCAAGCACTAGCCCCAGCGCTCGCTCGTCCAATAATTTCGTTTTCCGCAACATTACTAGCCGAATTGTGTTCCGGAATAACAACAAGATCAGCTCCAAATTGATCACAACTACGAATAATGGCACCAACATTATGAGGATCAGTTACACGGTCAAGAACAACAACAGTACAACTATTGTTTTCACCTGCGGATAGTCCTTTCATTAAAACCCATTGATCAAAATCAACCAAGTTTTGCGCAGCTTTTACTTCTCCTTCCTGTACAAGAACAATTCCACGATGATCCCTCAGTGCTTCAGGCAAATCAGCTACAAGTTTATCCAATAAAGAATCATCCGATTGCTCAGCCTTAATGCCAGCTTTTTTTGCCGCTTCAAGAATCTTTTTTATACGAGGACCTGGTTTACTGTAAAAGATTTTCACTCCAGGAACATTAGCACGAACTTTTTCTTCAATAGAGTGAAAACCCGTGATTATCTTTGCCATAATTCTTAATTCTTACTTCTTAATTCTGAATTGGCCTATCTACCACAACATTGTTTATATTTCTTACCACTTCCGCATGGGCAAGGATCATTACGACCAACTTTTACACCAACACGCTTTACAGTAGTAGGAATTACGTTTCCAGCAACATATTTCCAGTCACCATCAACTTGTTTAAACAATGAAATTTCATGATGAATATCGTGCATCTGGTGAAGAGTATAATCAGCTTCGAATTCAACAATCTGTTCATCAGCTTTTTCACCCTTTTCTGTTCGCAAAATCTTCAATCCATTCCACTGAGACTGACGACTCCAATCTTCTGTTGCCTGACGGTCAATTTCTGCAACATCATCACCATCTGCACATGAATTAATAATATAATCAATTTCATGTTTAACATAAGAAGAATAACGTGCACGCATACAAGCTTCTGCTGAAGGTGCCTTTTCTTTTCCTTTAATAATTGGTTCACAACATTCGCCGTAAGCTTTTCCAGAACCACATGGACATAAATCTTTATTTGTACTCATAATCTTTTATTTTAATGAATTTTATAAATGCGTACAATAGAATACAAAAGGGTTAAATTCATAATAGAAAGCTATTTTAATATTCTTAAATAAAATTATTATGATGTCGAACAATATTTCTTAAAATATATTTATATAAAATCTTTTCAATTCAGATATTCTGATATATAATATTAATTATGGGTTCATTGGAAGTTAGTTCGGATGAAGTAACAAAAATTAAAAATGCAGTAAGGTCTCACGATTCAATTGAATTTAGTTGCTATTCATTAACTAACGATCAAAAAGATAGATTTATCGAAATTTTAAAAATTTTCCTTGATTCCTGTGAACAATCTCATTTATTTAACTGCCTTTCCTACTGTCTTCTTGAATTGCTTGATAATGCAAACCGTGCAAATGCAAAACGTGTTTACTTTCAGGAAAATAATCTTGATATAAACAATCAGGATGATTACCAAAAAGGTATGAAAGCATTTAAGGAAGTTTTGTCAGATAACACAAAACATTTTATGAATTCTTTTGCAAACGATTATCTTAAAATTGATTTGCAGCTTTCCATTAATAACATTATTACACTTAAAGTTACAAACAACACAAAAATTACCGAATTTGAATATCAACGTATAAACGAAAAAATAGCAAAAACTAAAAATGTTGATTTTATCGGTGATGCTTATGGCGATGTTGACCAAACAGAAGGTTCCGGACTTGGAATTATTAGCATTATTTTTATGCTTAAACGTCTTGGACTTGAACCAGAAAATCTTACTTTTCTTAAAGAAGAGGAAAGCACTGTTGCCATTATTGAAATCCCAATTGATTCATTTGTTGTATTATAATTTCTTTTAATTCTACTTCCCTACCTTTCTACAAAGTTCTATAATTTTTCTATGAGCAATCCACTTATTACTATTAAAAACTGCCGAATTGAAAATTCTAAACAAACTATTATTCCGGATTTTTCCTGGACAATGAAAGAAGGTGAATCCTGGCTTGTAATTGGACCGAACGGCGGCGGAAAAGCCGATTTTATTAATGCACTTTCAGGAGATATCAACCTTTCTATAATCCCAAACTCAACTTCAAACGACAATTGCTCACTTTATTCCAATTGTTTTGCTAATTCTACGGACCTTGTTTCGTTGGAACGTGCAGCACGCTTAATTCAAGAAGAACATGAAAATGACGAAAGTGAATATATTGAAGGCGGTGTAGATATTGGACGAACAGGCCGTGTTTTTATTACAGAAGCACTTTTTGGAAAAATTAAAAAAGGTACCACACTTCCTCCACAAGCACTTGCCTTAGACAATGATTCTTCCGTACAACTCTGCGGCATCCGTTCAATTTTGGACCGTGGTTTAAAATACATGTCAACCGGCGAAATCCGTCGTACACTTCTTGCACGCGCACTTATTTCAAAAAAACAACTTCTTCTACTTTCAGACCCATTTGCTGGCCTTGATGTACAAAGCCGCAGTATTCTCCTTACATTTTTTAACACAATCTGCCAAAAGCAATCTCCGTCCATAATCTTAGGTATGGAACGTTGGCATGAAATTCCTGATGCAATTACTCATGTCCTTGAATTTTCCAACAAAAAAATTAGTTTCTGTGGCACCCGTAAAGAATATGAACAACTTTTACAAAACCGTGAAATTTCTAACAAGAATGAGTCATTAACGCAAAAACAACAATTCGCTGAAAATCTTGATCAAATTATTAACAAAACAAACAATGAAAATCCATTAGAAGAAAAACTCGTTGAAATGTACAATGTTAACGTTGGTTGGGATGATCACAAGGTTTTAAGCAATTTAACCTGGACCTTGAACAATGGCGAACATTGGCTCATTCAAGGACCAAATGGAAGTGGTAAAACAACTTTCCTCGAATTGATTACTGGCGACAACAAGCAGGTTTATTGCAACGATGTTCGCATTTTTGGACAGAAACGCGGTACTGGTGAATCAATTTGGGACATTAAGAAAAACCTTGGAATTGTTTCGTATAGAATGCATGTAGAATACCGTATGCTTGGTGGAACAAGCCTTCGCGATGTTATTATTTCTGGTTTCCGTGATTCTATCGGATTATATGGCGAATTCCCTTCCGACCTAGAAATTGCTGCTGCAAATAAATGGCTTGCACTTGGCGGTTTTTCAGGACGTGAAAAAGAAGGTTTTGGAAGTTTAAGCTATGGTGAACAACGAGCAATTCTTATTCTTCGCTCAGCTGTAAAAACTCCAAAAATTCTAATTTTAGATGAACCTTGCCATGGTCTTGACGAACAATACAGAAATAAAGTTCTTCAACTTATGGAAAAAATAGCTTCTACAGGAACAACAACTTTATTACACGTAACCCATGATCCAACGGAAGCTCTTTCTTGTGAACATCATATTCTTGAATTACATCCTGATGAAATACCAATGTACATAATAAAAGAGCGATAATAAAATTATTATTTTTCCAAAACAGTTACCCAATCCCAAAATTCTTCAGGTTCTTGTCCCAAACGCCAGAATCCTACTTTTTTTACGCCTGCATCCTCATAAATTTTACATAAATTTAATACAGACCACGTATCATTAAAATAACCTGTAACCTCAACATTTGCCGTATATTTAAACATTGGAATATCATCTTCATATAAAACTTCTTCAACTCCATGTTCTGTCATTATTCGATTTGCACCACTATTATACCAGGCTCCAGCTGTAGTTTCGCTCGCCCAAGTTCTTCCATAAAAAGGAACTCCCATAATCAACTTGCGTTCTGGAATATCTTTTTTTGCATATGTTAAAACCTTTTTACACCATTCTGGAGACGCAACCGGCCCTGGTCTACTTGTTGACCAATGTTCGTCATAACACATAACAAAAACTCTATCACAATACAATGCAATATCCGCATAAGGATATGTATCTTCTGAACCTCGTTTAAATCGTGCAGGAACACAAACCGAAAGCATTTTTCCCTTAAGCATGTAACGTAAATCACCTATAAATGTTAGAAAATGTTTTCTATCGCGAATCGGAATATATTCCAAATCAAGTTGTACTCCATCAAAAGCTGATGCTGCCCTAACAATATCATTCAACATTTTTTTTCTTGTATCAAACTGCGGATTCAATGCTAAATGAGTCGCTGCCCGACTTTCACAACTTACAACCATATGGCATTTTGCTTTACCTGTTTTTAATCTTGATCTAACAGGAATACCGGAAAGTTCACCGTAACAATTTATTTCAGCAGAAAAATAGCATACATCCGTAACAGGACTATCAATTAAATATTCTTCTTCTCGCCCCTGCATAACATAACCCCAAATTTCTGTAAATGCTGCAGGATTTCCTTCCGGCTCTCGTAAAATGTATTTTCGTACCGGCTCCAGCGATTCTTGAATTTCTGTTTCTTCTACAATTTCATTTTCTGCTTCATCTTCAAAAGTTGTTACTTCCCCTTCTAGAATTTCATTAGAAATATCTTTTTTTACATCTTTAGAAGCACAACTTATAAACAAACAACAAATTGCAAAAATCACTGTATTCTTTTTCATAAAAGAATTATCGGCACTAATATTATCATTCTACATCTGTTCTTATTGAATCTAAGTTCTCATGGCAATAAATTCTACCGTTTTTATCAGTAACCAAATATTCAATAAAATATTCCGTGTCTGCAAGTAACCCTTTAAATACACAACTTTTTTCTTCATTAAACTCAAAATCTTTAAAAGTAAACACTTTATACTCTTTAATGAAATCTTTATTTACATCAGGATTTTCCCAGAAAACTAAACATTTTAACTGTAAATCGCCTATGGAAGGTTTTTCATCTCCGCCAGAAGCATAAGTTGAAATAGTAAATGGTACTGTAATTGAATCTACCGCTGATTTTATTTTATTTCCTTTTACAGAAATTTTTACACCAGAAGAAAATCCGTATTTTTCATCCCAGCCACCTACTCTCGTAAACAAAACTTTTTCAACTTTATCTTCATTCGTAAAGGTAATTACATATTTATAATATTCCCCTTCCAAACTATTAAGACGAGGTAAAATTTCATCAACAAAAGTAATGTAATACTTACTGTAATTTCCCTCCAAACTACTATTTTGGAATTCCACAACTTTACATTTAATTCCAACTGGCGCTTCCCAACCTTTTTTCACATTAAACTTAAATCGCTCAACATTAATCGAATCACCAACAGATAATAAATCCATATCGCTTGTTTCATAAGCAAAATAAACATCGGCACTATCATATTCATCAGTTTCATCATCGTAAGAAACATTTAAGTATGTACATTCCGTATAAATTTCCTGTTCATTAATATCACACAAAATTGCAGTTTCAGAATCAACACCAGCGTATTCACCATTTATAAAAAGCTGTAAAAAATAAACATATTTCTTTTCTTTTTCAACATCACAATCACAATATGAAAAACACTTACTTCCATCTTCCTCAAAAGATATATCTAATTTCTCATTCACAAGTTCCAATTCTTTTAAATCTTTTACATAATCTTTAAATGAATACAAAGAAGAAACATACGTATTTTCAACAATTCCCTTGAGAATTTTAAAAGTTACATTATTTTTTAGCGCTTCCTCAGCCAATTTCCACCTTAAAGTAACATCATAAAAACCCGAAACAACGTTCAAATAAGTATTAAAACGCGGATTATCAGTTTTACGATTAATATTCACTTTTGATTCAGCAGCTACAACATCAGATTCCATATAAAAATCGCCACCACGCATCTGATTATACGCATAAATTTCATATTCACCTGGAACTGGAATTGTAAAAACCTCCGAACCTCCGTAAATATAATCCAGGGCATAATCAGTCCCTGCCAAACGTGCAAATCCCTTAGTAACAACCGCAAACTCATCTGCTGCCGAATCCTGAGTCATAACAACTGTAGAATCAAAATCATTTTCTGTAGTAAAAAGTTTATAAGCTGGATTAGTAGGTTTTACAACTTTTGCACCATAATTTGGCGCATTACCAACATCAATTTTTACTTCAACTGTACCAAACGAACTTGCAAATGAATCATTTTCTGAAAAAACTGGAACTGTAACTCTACTCAAATTTCTACAAGCTTCCACTTTATAAGAATAAATTTTTCCTTCTTTAAACTCATTTTGGGTACTACAAAAATCTACGTAATATTGTTTCCCGGATTGAACATAACCCAAGTAAATATCATCCCTGTAAATTTTGTAAAAATTTGCGTATTCAACATCCTTCCATTCAATAACATTCGCACCAAATTTTGAAGTTCCCGTAACTTCCGGAATTGCTATTTCAAATTTAAGGATTTCGTAGTTAAAATTGCAACTTAAGAAAAGTGTTATAGACGTGAAAATGCTTAACACAACCAAAAAAAATTTTCTCATAGATTATCCTCCAAAGATAATTTTTTTTAGCTAGTCAAACCAATTAAATAGTAGTATATAAAACTATTTTTGTACAGTACTTTTCATTCTTTTTTTTGAATTTCGTTGAAAGTAGTGCACATTTTCATTAAACTATCGTTATAAATATAATCTTTCGGAGTAATTTTATGTTATTTTCACCAGTAGAAATTCAAGAAACAGTTAATATGTTTATGCGCCAGAAACTCGATATTCGTTGTATTACAATGGGTATTTCACTTTTTGATTGTGCAGATTCTGATAGTAAACGCGCATGCGACAAAATTTACGATAAAATTATGAAGAAGGCTGGAAATCTTGTTAAAACTGGCCAAGACATTGAAAAGGAATTTGGTGTTCCAATTATAAACAAACGAATTTCAGTTACTCCAATATCTCTCGTAGCAGGTGCAAGTGAAGCTAAAAATTACGTTCCATATATTAAAACTTTGGACCGTTGTGCAAAAGAGCTTGGTGTAAACTTTATTGGCGGATTTAGTGCTTTAGTTCAAAAAGGTATTACTCCAGCAGATAGAATCCTTATAGATTCAATTCCTGAAGCTCTTGCTTCAACTGATTTTGTATGTTCAAGCGTAAATATTGGAAGTACAAAATCCGGAATAAATATGGATGCTGTTAAACTTATGGGTGAAACAATTGTTAAAACTGCAGAAGTTTCTAAAACTTGCGAAGTTAATGGTTGTGCAAAACTTGTAGTTTTCTGTAATGCGCCGGAAGATAATCCGTTTATGGCAGGTGCTTTCCACGGACCTGGAGAAGCAGACACTGTTATTAACGTTGGTGTTTCTGGTCCTGGTGTTATTTTGGCTGCAGCTCGTGAATATAAAGGACAGCCAATTAACGTTCTTGCGGACGGTATTAAAAAAATGGCATTCAAAATCACTCGAATGGGTCAGCTTGTTGGAAGTGAAGCTGCAAAACGTTTAGGTGTTAATTTTGGTATTCTTGATTTATCTTTGGCACCAACTCCAGCGGTTGGAGATTCTGTTGCACGTATTCTTGAAGAAATTGGTTTGGAAGGTGCCGGAGCTCCTGGAACAACAGCAGCTTTAGCAATGCTCACTGATATGGTTAAAAAAGGTGGCGTTATGGCCTCTACTAACGTAGGTGGATTAAGTGGTGCATTTATTCCAGTTTCTGAAGATGAAGGTATGATAAACGCCGTAGAAAAAGGTTCTATTTGTCTTGAAAAACTTGAAGCTATGACTACTGTTTGTTCAGTTGGTCTAGATATGATTGCAATTCCTGGCGATACACCAGCTACTACAATTTCTGGTATTCTTGCTGATGAATTTGCTATTGGTATGGTAAATAATAAAACTACAGCATGTCGCCTTATTCCAGCTCCTGGTAAAAAAGCCGGTGAATGGGTTGAATTTGGCGGATTACTTGGTGGTTGTCCTGTAATGCCTGTTAGTAAATTTAGCTGTGCTGACTTTATTAACCGCGGCGGACGTATTCCAGCACCAATCCATAGTTTTAGAAACTAGAAGGTTTTTTTTGGAAATTATTCAAGTTGATGAACAACTTCTTCCTCTAATTACTGAATTTATTGCACCCTACGAAGCAAGTTGTGTTCAACTTTCCGCAAAAATTAGAAAATCCCCTTCCAACGTCCACGCCCTCACCAGCACCCTCACCCCCACTACAACTTCACAAATCCTAGGCGTGCTTTACAACGATTCAACTTTACTCCATTGCATTCCATCAAAAAACCTTATTCATTTAGATTCGGCAAAACTAATTTCCTTTCTTTACAATCCTTCAAAAAGAATTAAATGTATTAGTGGAGAAGCAAAATCATCTGAATACCTTATTTCTTTACTTAAATCAAAAATCAGTACGCCGTATCAAATTAATCACTACAACTTAATGACTGCAACTTCCGTTTTAAACCCACCGGATAAACTTCAAAATGATGACGAAATAATCCGCTGTACTGAAAATGATATGGAAACTTTACTTCCTCTTCAAAAAATGTACATGAATACAGAAGTTGCACCTTATGGAAAAACTGTAACTGACGCAGAAGCTTCTATAAGTTTACGCCAAATTTTGAAAAACCAGTTGTGCCTTGCTGTTTTTAGCGACGGAGAACCTGTTGCAAAAGCAAATACAAATGCAATTGGTATAAACTGGATTCAACTTGGCGGGATTTTTACTCACCCACTTTACAGACGAAACGGTTATGCTTGGCAACTAATTTCTGCTATTTGCCGCCGAACTTCCAATTCCGGAAAATCAACTGCACTTTTTGTAAAGGATATAAATGTCCCAGCAATTGAACTTTACAAACACCTCGGTTTTAAAACTTCCGGACAATATATTATTGCTTACTTTTAAATTACTCTAAAACACAAAACTAGTTACTGCGCAAAAATTTAAAAAACATAAATTAATCCAAAAAAAATATTTTTTTTACAATAAATTCTTGCACATGACGACTATTTACTATATACAATAAATTTATAAAACATGTATTAACCAAACTTCGCCGCTAACGCGGTATTTTTAAAGGAGATAGTAATGAAAAAAGTTATTTCATTCATTATTTTAACAACATTGGTTTTAGGAACAACATTTGCCGCTCCTAAAAATACTCCACTTCCAGAATTAACACCTATTGAATTAGACTCCGTTCTTCAAGTTGCAGAAGATGGAACAAAATTTGTAGTTGACCCACGTTTGGAAATAATTGGAATTATTTGTAGACTCGCTGAATACGATCAATTTCTTGGTTATTACAATGGAGAAGCAACTTATACAACTCAAATAGATAATCTGTTTGCAAAAAAGAAAGATCATCCTGCTGTAAAAGAAGCAAAACTTCTAAAAACTAAGGGCATAGATTCTGCAGCTATGGTTAATCTTGCCTACTACATAAAACCAGATTTTAGTGGTGTAATTATTGATTTTGATCAAAAACCAGATGTTTTATATGAAAAATGGAATAAAATCAAAACAAAAGAAATTTATAAGTTTATTCAGCAAGCCCACGATTTTGCCATTGATTCAAACTATTCTCGTATTTTTATTCTTAACAAACCAGAATTGTTAGCACAAACAGGATATATTCAACACTGGTTCGAAAAATATCATGTTCTTCAAATTACAAACCAAATGATTGGCGCTAAAAAATTCCAGGAACAAATTATTTCCATTAATATGATTTCACCTTGCTATTTATACACTGACCTAATAGAAGATTCTACAGGTAAACGTATTGCTTATACTACAGTTTATCCAGGTTGTAATTACCTTGACTTAGGTTCTGCTTTCTGCCAAACAAATTGTGTAGATTTAGCTGATAAAATTTGGGATGAAACAAAGGATAATTACATTGCTTACGTAACTTCATTTATAAAAAAACAAATGTCTGAAGATGATTTCAAAAAATATGAAAAAAGCATTGAATGGAATAGTTTTAGAATTGCCGCTTTTGTTAGTAACTTTTTAATGTTGGAATTTCTAAAATCACCTGAATACATTGAGCAATGCAAAGATGAAGATTATCCTGTTACATATGAAAGCGTTTATTCCGCATTTGAAAAATCTTTTGATGGTGAATATTTTGAACGCGGTGTAAAAGTTTTTGACGACTACATGAATAATCGAAAAACATATCCTTCTTTACACAATTACAGTGCCGAAATTGCAAAATATATAAATTCTCTTCCAACTGAATAGGAGTAAATCAATAAATAAATGAAAAAATTTCTTACTTTTTTTACAACTAGTTTAATTATTCTTTCTCTTTTTTCTTGCGCTTCAACTTCAGTTTTTCCAGGAGATGAAGAATACCTTGAACCAAAAAAAATAAATTATAAACCTGAAAACAAGACTTTTCTCACTCAAAAAGAGCTTCGAGAAGACTGCGACATGCTTAAATATTGTATTTACACCACATATGCTGGAATTGATGAAGCAATTGATAATGGTTTTGATTTGGACGGCACAATTGAAGAAATTTATAACGAAACATTAAAGAAAAAAATAGTTTCTTCTGGACTTTATTCTTCAAGTGATTTTTCCTCTATTATTCGAAAAACAATGTCAAAAAATTTGAATAATACAGATCAGCATATTTCAGTTTGTGGAAACTTAAAAGAATCTTATTGCGTTCGTTATTCAAATATTTACCTCTCAAAAGAAGATTCAGAATATTTTGTATCTAAATCCGATTCTGATGAAATACATGTTGGTGATAAATATACTGGGCCAGAAAAAAACCTTTACAAATTTATTACAAAAGACGGCGATATTTATCGTTATGGTGTATTTACTAACAAAAATTTAAAAAGTGCTGTCATTTCTATAAATAATCAACAGATTAATGTTAAAGCAGAAGCAGAAAAAATTATTCCTTCAAAAAGCGCATGGACAGGTATTCAAACAACCGAGAAAACTCTTTACATGTCTTTAGGTGATTGTGACCAAGGTTACGGTGTAACAGATGCTTCTGAAAATTTAACTTATGTTTGGGATAATTTTCTCACAAAAATATCAGAACAGGCAAAAGGTAAGGAAAACATCATATTCGATTTACGAAGTAATCCTGGTGGATATCTTCAATACCCTGCAAAAATGCTTGTTGCCGCATATTATAATGAACATTCAGAAGATAAAGATTTTGTAAAAAATATGAATTCTCTTTTCTGGAATACGGCTACTGAAGGTTGTACTTTACTTTCTTCTCCAATCATTATGAGCATTTATAAAGACATGATTAAAAACTATTGGAAAAATGAATATGAAAGTTTAAACGAAGACACAAAAACATATTTTAAAGCTTATTGGTCCTCTGTGAACTTTAAACCTCTTCGTAAGCATATTCCATTAAATTATAAAACTACTACTTTTGAATCTTTCCCTGAACCAGATTTTAAAGGAAATATTTATGTTTTAATAAACAGTTCTTCAGCTTCTGCTGCAGAATTTGGAACTCAAATGACATATTTTCTTGAAGACCAGGGGATAAAAGTTACTCTTGTTGGAGAAAATTCTTGGGGCGGAATAAAATACGGTGGAATGTTCAACTTTTATCTTCCACATTCTGGACTTTATGGTCGTGTAGGAGATTATTTTGGTGAATCTCCAACTCTTCTATCTATTCCAGCATGGAAAGGCGAAGGTTACGGTTATTTCCCAGATTATTGGGCTACAAATGACGTAATTTTGGATACCTTGGTCCAACTTACCGGCGATTCTCAATTAACAGAAACATTAAACGGCTTGGATAAAGGCCAATTATAATTTCTTCATACAAAAATAATCTCGTCATTAAAATACAAAAAAAAACGGCTCTCATTTCTGAGAACCGTTTAATATCAGTAATTTATTCTAACTATTTATTAGCTTTAATAACTACCTGAGCACCTACCTAAAATCGAAGAAACGTTAAAAACGAGTTGCCAGTGGCAAGTCGTTTAGTTTCTTCTTACAATTCGGTTCCGAGCATTTATGCGAGGGCAAGTCGGCAGACTGCTGTCGCTCAGGCAAAAAAAACGGCTCTCATTTCTGAGAACCGTTTAATATCAGTAATTTATTCTAACTATTTATTAGATTTAATAACTGCCTGAGCGCCAGCAAGTCTTGCAAGTGGTACACGGAATGGTGAACAAGAAACGTAGTTCAAACCATAGTTGTAGCAGAGAGTAATAGAAGCTGGGTCTCCACCATGTTCACCACAGATTCCTAAGTGAAGGTCAGCATTTACTGAACGACCCTTAGCTTCTGCAATTTCCATAAGAGCTCCAGGACCATCTGCATCAAGAGTAGCAAATGGATCATCTTCAAGAATTCTCTGATCAAGGTAAGAGTTAATGAACTTACCATAGTCATCACGGCTGAAACCGAATGTTGTCTGTGTAAGGTCATTTGAACCAAATGAGAAGAAGTCAGCATGCTGAGCAACTTTATCAGCAGACAAAGCTGTTCTTGGGAATTCAACCATAGAACCAATCTGGAACTTGAGTGAAAGTCCAACTTCTTTATTTACGTTAGCAATTACAGCTTCTGCCTGAGCACGAATCTGTTCAACTTCACGATATGTTACAACGTTAGGAATCATGATGCGTACATCGTGTTTAGCACCTTCTTTTTCCAACTGAGCTGTTGCACGAGCAATAGCTTCAACCTGTGTTTCATAGATTTCTGGATAAGTGATTGCCAAACGACATCCACGGTGTCCGAGCATTGGGTTGTGTTCATCAAGAGCAGCAACTTTAGCAGCCAATGCTTTTTTGTCCATACCAAGTTTCTTTGACAAAGCTTTAAGAGCTTTTTCATCTTCAGCCTGGATAAATTCGTTTAATGGAGGGTCCAAGAGACGGATTGTTACAGGACGTCCTTCCATAGCTTTAATAATTTCATAGAAGTCTTTCTGCTGGTAAGGAAGAATCTTAGCAAGATTTTCTTTACGAGCTTCTGTTGTTTCAGAAACAATCATCTTCTGGAATGCTGTAAGTTTTGGTTCATCAAAGAACATATGTTCTGTACGACAAAGACCAATACCCATAGCTCCGAAGCGGAATGCATCCTGAGCGTTCTTAGGAGTATCACCGTTAGCAAGAACGTTGAATCCTTTAACTGTTTTTCCAGAAGCAGTTGTACGAACTGAACCGTTACGTACTTCATCAGCCCAACCAAGGAATGTTTCGAGGTCACCAGAAATTGTAGCTGGTTTAACAGCAACCTGACCTTCGTATACTTTACCAGTAGCACCATCGATTGTGAGGAAAGCACCTTTCTTGTAAGCTTTTCCTTTTACAACGATTGTATTAGCGTCTTTGAATGTAACATCAGCACATCCACAAACACAAGGAGTTCCCATACCACGAGCAACTACGGCAGCGTGTGATGTACGCCCACCAGTTGAAGTAAGGATACCCTGAGCAACAGCCATACCAGCAATATCATCTGGAGAAGTTTCTTTACGAACTAAGAGAACTTTCTTTCCAGCTTTTGCCCATTCTTCAGCTTCATCAGCTGTAAATACGATCTGACCACATCCAGCACCTGGAGAAGCGTTCAAACCACCAGCAATTTCAATTGCTTTCTTAACAGCATCTTTGTCGAGCTGTGGAAGCAACAACTGGTTCAACTGTTCTGGTTCTACACGGAGAAGAGCCTGTTCTTTTGTGATGAGTCCTTCACCAACCATATCAACAGCCATCTTAACAGCAGCAGCACCTGTACGTTTACCGTTACGGCACTGGAGCATGTAGAGTTTTCCTTCTTCTACTGTGAATTCCATATCCTGCATATCGTGATAGTGTTTTTCCAAACGTTCACGAATCTGGCAGAGTTCGTCATAAATAGCTTTGTTTGTTTCTTCAAGCTGAGAGAGTTTCTGTGGTGTACGAATACCAGCAACAACGTCTTCACCCTGAGCATTCATCAAATATTCACCCATGAATACGTTTTCACCTGTTGATGGGTCACGGCTGAAACATACACCAGTACCAGAAGTATCACCTTTGTTACCGAATACCATTGCCATTACAGAAACGGCTGTACCTTTTAAAGCACCTTCTTTGATGTTGTTCAACTTACGATATTTAATAGCACGTGGGTTCATCCAAGAACCAAATACGGCACCAATAGCACCCCACATCTGTACTTTAGCATCCTGAGGGAAATCTTCACCTTTTTCAGCTTTGTACATAGCCTTGTATTTTTCAACGATCATCTTCAATTCTTCAGTTGTCAATTCTGGGTCATCTTTAATACCACGAATTGCTTTAACTTCGTCGATGATTGCTTCGAATTTGTCATGGTCAACACCCATAGCAACATCACCATACATCTGGATGAAGCGGCGGTAAGCATCCCATGCGAAACGTTCGTTACCAGTTTTCTTAGCAAGACCAAGAACTGCTTTATCGTTAAGACCGAGGTTCAAGATTGTATCCATCATACCAGGCATAGAAATTGCAGCACCAGAACGTACTGATACGAGTAATGGATCGTTTTCATCACCGAGTTTTTTACCCATTGCAGCTTCGAGTTTAGCGAGGTATTCATCTACCTGACCAGCTAATTCTGCAGGATATTTGCGGTCCAATTTGTAATATTCCTGACATACATCTGTTGTGATTGTAAATCCAGGAGGAACAGGAAGGCTTAAAGGAGCCTTAGCCATCTGAGCAAGGTTTGCACCTTTACCACCGAGTTCAGCGCGCATTGATTCATCACCGTCAGCGTCGCCGTTACCAAAAAAGTAAACATACTTTGTTGCCATTGATTTTACTCCATATAAATAAATTTATTTCAAGGTTAAATAGTCTTTTTATTTTACTGATTAAATCAATGTCCGTCAATTGTATATAATAAGAAGATTTTTACAAATAAAAGTAAATTATCCACAAAATAAATGCAAAAAAAGGTTGCAATCTAAAAACAATATGGTATACTAGTATTCTAGTATAACAACTTAATAGGAGTTAAAAAAATATGAAAAAGACATTACTTTCAATTTTAATGATTGCTTCTTTGGTAGCATTCATTTCTTGTGGTTCAACAAAAGTTGAAGAAACACCTGAAGCCCCAGCAGATTCAGCTGCAAAAGTTGCTGCTATGGCAGAAGAAGGAGCTATTGATATGTCATCATGGCAGTCAATGGATAAGTTTGCAATTAAATATGATGCAGAAGCTTACACAATCTTTATGAATGGTAATGAATACATTCAGTTCCCTCTTCCAGAACCACTCGCTGCAGGTGCAACAATTACTGTACACCTTACAGGAACAAACGCTGGAAAATCAGGATTCAGAAGCTGGGTTGTAGACAACAATCAGACAACAAACTCAGATCCACTTTATATGGATTCTGCTTTTGATGGTCTTGCATCTGGTGATTTCGATATTACATACACACTCAATGCTACTGCTGAAAGCTACTTCCTTTTCATTAAGGGACCTCAGTGGGGCACAATGCTCGATAGCATTACACTCAAATCTGTTGCTGTAATTTATAACTAATCATAAAAAAATTCCTTTTTTGAGGGGGATGTCTTTATGCCGGACATCCCCTTTTTTATTATTTTTTCTACTTTTCCGAATTTTTTACAATAAATCCCACTAATTTTTCTATTATTTATAAGCTACAAATCCTATAATATATAGATATGAATGCAAACAAAGTTTTATTAAAACCAGCTAATTGTGCCCTAGATTTAGGAGATGGAAGTGAACGCGGACTTTACGTTAATCAGGATTATGTCCTGCAAAAAATGCGAAAGGTTCACCGTGGTATCAGCTTAATGTACACTTATTACCCAAATGATAAGGAATGGCCTACTCGTGCCAGTAAAATTAAAACGGATAAGGTTGCTACAGGCGCCTGGGATTATCCGTATGAAGATTACTTTCCTTACCGTGGTGGCCGTGAAGGTTTACGCAATGAAGAACCTTTCAATTTTATGAAGGAAATTCGTCAGCATGGTCAAGAAGTTGTTCTGACAATGACAATTGATCCTGAATTAAAGGAAGAAGATATCATCCAAATTGCAAAAGATTTACGTCCATATGGTCGCATTCTTTTACGAGTTAATCACGAATGTACAGGAACTTGGTTCTGCTATACAAAACGTTCAAGTTACGAAAAAGTTGCTGAGTTTTTTGTAATGACTGCCAATGTAATGCACAAATATGCGCCAAATGTAAAAATGATTTTATGTGCAGGAATGTGGCAAAAAGATTCCGGAAAACTCGAAATGGAAGATATTTTCCTTGAAGCACATAAAGTTGCCGACATTTGGTCAGGTGATAATTACCTTTCACTTCATTGGGGTTGGCCTGTAGATGTAGCCACAAAAGATAATTTAAACATTTCACACACAGCTTACGACGTTGATGAAATTTACGAAAAATGTAAAAACACACTTCACCGTCTTCGTGAAATTACAGGCCAGGATAAACCTTTTGTTCTTAGTGAATTAAATGCTGATGGCGATGTAAACGGCCCTTACGAACAGTCTGCATATATGAAACATTTTATGACTCGCCTTCAAAAAGATAAAGAAAAATGGCTTTCTGCATTTACAATGTATCAGTTCCGCGACGATGGACGTTTAGGTCTTGAAATAACTGATCCTAACAATAGTGAAGTTGGAATTGAACAGCCAATGCTCGAAATGTACCGTAAGGAAATTCATAAGCCATTCTTTTCACAGTCAATTGAAACTGTTTGCGAAACTACTCTTCCAGCAAAATTGCGTTGGGGAAGTTCAGAAGATGCTGAAGGTGTAGAAATAAATTGCCACTTCGGAAAAAATCCGCACTTTTTTGAAGTCTATTTTGATGATGAATTGCGCGATATGAACTTGATGCTCGAGTTTGGAGGATACTGGTTCTACAAAAAACCAGGTGTAAAATACATTGATTTAATGAGTTACTTCTTTGAAAATCCTCTAAAACGTAAAGCTGACATTCCATTGCGTATTTTCTGTCCTCCAGCAGACGGATTAAATCATCCAGAAGATGGAAGCGATCCGTTTACTGCACCAGACGGTGAATGGCTTACAAATTCGTTTACAGTTCTTCCAAAACTTCCACGATTAAGAATTTCTGAAGAACCGGTTTACATTTTCAAAAAATATAAAGATTAGTTCTTAAAGTATGTCGACAAACTTAACTTCTATAAATTCTGTTACATAAGTTGAGTTTGTCGACATTTTTTTACATAGATTTCAATTCTTTTGCCAAAATATCCGCAATTTTCTGATGTGTAGCAGCTGATGGATGCCAATCTGCTCCAATTCCGTCCTTTTCTTCTTGAACAGGAAATTTAACAACTTTTGTAACAACAAGCGGAAAATCTGTTTTAAACAAATCCATTGCTTCAGAAACAGATTCGCACAAATCTTGACCCATTACACCGAGACAACAACAAATCTTTGCTTTTGGACTACGACGATGAACTGCTTCTATAAATTGACGAAGGCCGCTTACATAAGCAACACGTCTATCTTCTTTATTTTGAATCCAGCTTGCATCATTTGTACCAAGGTGAATAACGATTATATCTGGCGAAAAGCGAGATTCATCCCAAATTTCTGGTTCAATACCTAACCGAAGTGAAAGAGACTTGTCGGTATATGGCCAGTTGGAAGGCATGAGCCAATGTGTATCTGGAAGAATTGCTGTTGGCGGATCAACATAATTTGAAATAATTCCAATTCCACTCCAACTGCAGCATAAAAGATTAGCATTTAATTTTTTAGCAGTAAGGAAAGCATAAGATTTATCGGCACGTTCTTGAGCTGTAGTAAAAGTATCTTTTTCCCAAACACCTTCAATTCCGTAACCACAAGTAATACTGTCTCCAATTATTTCAAGTTTTAAATCTGATTTATTCTGAACAGGAAGTATCTCACCTTCAACATCTAATTCCTTAAAACCAGCATAACCAAATGCAGCTTCGCTTAATTTAATTACACGAACACAAACAGTTTTTTCTTCATTAGATTCGAAAAGTAAACACTCGTTCACTTTTTCTGAAAGAGTATAACGATAAGTTGGTTCTTCCGGCATAGTATTCCAAGACAAATTTGTACCTTCAGTAACATAAACACCAATTACACCTTTTGTTGTTTCTTCCCACTCTTGAGGATCACTTACAATTTTGGTAACCGCTCGTTTACCTTTTAAAATAAAACAAAATCCTGATGACGAATAATCAAAATATCGAATACCATTATTATCTAAATATCTACCAAACCAGGTTAGTTTTTCTGTTGAAATTTTCATTTTTCCACCCTTGTTCTTTTTATTATACGAAACGTAAAATATCGAAACAATCTAATTATTCAACCTAAAAACTTTAGAATTTCGTTCCGGAGTCCACTTTTCGCGACGTTCCTTAGGCAAAGAATCAATTTTATCTTCTACAAATCCTAGTTTTTCGAACCAATCGGCAGCTTGAGTTGTCATTATAAATAAAGATTTTGCCTTCTTTTCTTTTGACAAATTTATAAGGTTTTCAATCATTTTTGGACCAATTCCCATGTGATTATAGCCTTCATCTACAGCAACTGCAGCAATTTCAGCTTGATTATCACCGTACATATGCAAAGCAGCACAAGCATGAACACCACCGTCTAATTCATAAACAATGTAATCACCGTAAGTTGCCGCTAAATCCGACTCTTGGCGTGGAAGCAACTTTCCGCTTTCGATAAACGGACGCATAACTGCAAGAACAGCTGGAATATCAACTTGTTCCATATTTCGGATTTTTCCGTAGTTATTTGTGTAAATCATTGTACCCGAACCAAAATCACTGAAAATTTCGGTTAATAATACTCCATCTAAAGTGCCGTCTACAATATGAACACGAGTTACTCCTTGACGGCAAGCTTCTTGTGAAGTTTTTAAAATTGAAAGGATTTCTTCTTGTATTGGTAAACGGTCGTTCACTTTTTTACAACAAGTTATAAATGTATCAACTTGATCAAGATCGAGTGCGGCAATATTTCCGTTTTCAGAAATAGCTATGTTTTCTAACTTTTGAACAGGGAAATTTTCTGTACTGATTTTTCCGTTTTCCATTACGAAAAAAAGTTTGTCGGCATGGAGCGCAATTGCTACTTGTTGGGAAAGTGCAGTTGATGAAATGTTGTAAGGATGTCCAACTGAATTCCAACCAATGCATGGGAAAATAGGGATAAATCCGTCGTTTAAAACTGTGCGAAGAGATTGTTCATCAAGGCGATCAATTTCACCAGCTGTTCCATAATCAAACCCATCTATAATTCCTTTTGCACGACTACGAACCCAGTTTCCAATTACCGCTGTTATTCCATTTGCAGCAAGACTTGTCATAACTGTATTTGAAACGTCAAAAGCTGCCATTTTTATTAAAGGCATAGCTTCTGGTGTAGAAACTCTAACATTTTCATGATAAGACCAACTGATTTTACTTGTTGTAAGAACTTCATCGATGCGCGAACGTGCTCCAGGAATAATTACTACTTGAAGGCCTGCTTCGTGCAAAAGTGCAATATCGTGTATATGAGAAGAAAATAATGGTGATGAAATTGTTTTATCATCTAAATAGATTACAACTAAAGCGTTTTTAAATTTTTGAAGATAGCGTATAACGTCACGGACGTTTTCGGCTTTTTTTATTGTGTCCATGACGTTATTATATAATGTCGATTAGAAATTGTCATTGCCTGGGAAGCGTGGAATTAAATCTGTGGCTTTCTTAATTTCTTCATCTGTTGGGATGTAGTCTGACATTACTCCATCGTTGAACTTCTGGTAGCTCATCATATCGAAGTAACCTGTTCCAGTAAGTCCAAAGAGAATTGTTTTTTCTTCGCCTGTTTCTTTACATTTGAGAGCTTCATCAATTGCAACTTTAATAGCATGTGCACTTTCTGGAGCTGGTAATGTTCCTTCTGTACGGCAGAAGAATTCGGCTGCTTTGAAAACTTCTGTCTGTTCTACAGATGTAGCTTCCATGTAACCATCGTGATAAAGCTGACTTAAAATGCTGCTCATACCGTGATAACGTAATCCTCCAGCATGGCTTGGACTTGGCATAAACTGTGAGCCAAGTGTATACATTTTCTGCAAAGGGCAAACCTTACCAGTATCACAATAATCGTAAGCGTAAACACCTCTAGTCAAACTTGGACAACTTGCAGGTTCAACGGCAATAAAACGATAATCTGCTTCACCGCGGAGTTTTTCGCCCATAAATGGAGATATAAGTCCTCCAAGGTTTGAACCACCACCGGCACATCCAATAATGATATCCGGTTTAATTCCATATTTATCCATTGCAAGTTTTGCTTCCATACCAATTACAGTCTGGTGTAATAAAACCTGATTTAAAACTGAACCAAGAACATAACGGTAACCTTCACGGCTTGTTGCAGTTTCTACCGCTTCGGAAATTGCACAACCTAAAGAACCTGAACATCCTGGGAATTGTTCGTTAATTTCGCGACCAACTTTTGTTTCCATTGAAGGAGATGGGATTGCTTTTGCACCGTATGTTCGGATTACTTCACGGCGGTGAGGTTTTTGTTCGTAAGAACAGCGAACCTGATAAACTATACAATCCAAATCTAGATAAGCGCAGGCCATGGCCATTGCAGTTCCCCATTGTCCAGCACCAGTTTCAGTTGTTACACCTTTTAATCCTTGCTCTTTTGCGTAATAAGCTTGAGCAATTGCTGAGTTTAACTTGTGACTGCCTGAAGTATTATTTCCTTCAAACTTATAGTAGATTTTCGCTGGTGTTCCAAGTTTTTTTTCAAGACAATATGCTCTTGTAAGTGGAGCTGGACGATACATTTTGTAAAAATCCAGGATTTTCTGTGGAATAGGAATATAGCGATCTGTTGTATTTAATTCCTGTTTTGCAAGTTCAGTACAGAAAACTTTGCTCAATTCTTCCAAAGTTGAAGGTTCATGTGTTACTGGATTCAAAAGAGGAGCCGGTTTATTTTTCATGTCGGCACGAACATTGTACCAGGATGTTGGCATCTCATTTTCATTAAGATAAATTTTGTAAGGTATTTCTTTTTCTGCCATAATTTCCTCCTGTGGCGCGTTACTTTTTATAGAAACATAATAACATATTGTTTTGTTTCTTTCAAGAGAAACAAGTGATTTTTCTTATTTTTTTAAAACTAATTCTTTATATTTTTCATAGAGTATATACAGCCACAATACTGCTGTCTATACATTCCGTATTCTTCACTTATTTCCAGACTACGCTTAAACCCACCTTTTTTCTTAAAATCGGATGTTAGCCAGCGTGGAAAAGTAAACGAATGTTCACCTAATGTATTATCTTGTATTTTGCTGGTTACCGTTCGTTCACTTAAAGATTCCGTTTGGTTTTTACAAGAAACCGATCGTTCACTTTCTAAAGTTTTTCCTATTATGTTAATTTTTTCTGCATCCTTAAACGGACTAATTGAAAGTGTTGTACAGAAATAATCAAACTGATGTAAGGCAGCATATTCATACGCACGTCGTAAGCGAAATTCATAACAACGGCGGCAACGTTCTCCACGCTCAGGTTCATCGGCCAACTCTGGTTGTTCACGAGTTCCTACAGCAGTGTAAAACTCTTCCGGGTCATATTTTTCTTCAATTACTTGCACTTTTCCTTCAAGAGCTGGCGGAAATCGTTCATAAAGAGCACGTAATTCAGCAAAACGCCGTTCATATTCCTCTTTTGGATAAATATTTGGATTATAATAGAAAACTGTAATTTGAAAGTATTTTGAAAGATATTCCAGAACATAACTAGAACAAGGTCCGCAACAAGCGTGCAAAAGTAACTTTGGCCTAAGTGAACGGTCGTTTATATCTTCAATTATCTTATCTAAATCTTTCTGGTAATTATTCATTTTCTACCTTAGGTAAACGATCGTTCACCTACTCCCCGTGTAACGCACCATCAACACAACTAATCAAAACCATTGTTCCAATTTCTTCGCCTTTTTGTGCCGGAATTACAATTGCGTTTTCTTGAATCATTTTCTGCAAAACATCTTTTGCTTTAACAACTTCAACCCCATCACATTCAGAAACTGAAATATCAATAATCGTATGATTCTTAACTGTAACTTCAAGTTGAACATGAGCAAAACTTGTATAGGTTTTTCCGGAATAAACTCCATCTTCAACCTGTTCCAAATTAGTTTGATAAAATGGTAATTTTGAAGCTTCAATAACTTTTGCTTTATGACGATTCAAAATATAAGCAGAAAGCATAATAAAAATTACAGCAATAAAAGCTAGTGTTTTAGCAAGATTTTCTTTTTTCATAGGTTTACTATAACATAAATGTAAATGAGTAACTATTGTAAAAAAATGGTTTAGGGTTTGTACATTCTTCTTTTTTATTAACTATCAAAAAATTTTACTAAGAAAAATATTACATATATCTTTGAATCAAATCTAAAACAGTATGTTTTGCTAAATCTTTTTCATTTATATCAGTGGGAAATAATACTGATGGATTTATTTTCATAGCACAACATAATTTTAAAATAGTACATAATGTTGGTTTTCGTTTTCCCGTTTCAATATAAGTTATCATGTTTTGAGAAACTCCTGATTCCATAGATAATTCCATTTGAGACATATTATGTTTTTCGCGTTGAATTTTTAACTGATTGCAGACAAAAGTCTCTTGTTCCTCAATAGTCATAATGTATATTTTTTATTAAATATTGTGATTTAACAAATAAAATAAGTGTGGACTTTAAGCAATATTGTGTTATAATCGCTTCTATAGGATTAATTTACCACGAGGTATATATATGAAAAAAATGTTTTTATTGCTTCTGTGTTTTTTAGTAATTACCGGATGTTCGTTAGATCCAAACAAAGAACATTGTAATAAATATGGTCATGAATATAACAAATTTATTGTTACTGTAGAACCAACTTGTACAACTTCAGGTGAAAAAGAAAGAAGCTGTATTTTTTGTGGATATAAAGACATAAGACCTATTTCTCCAATTGATCATTCTTATGATGATGGAACAGTTACTTTAGAACCGACTTGTACTGAAAAAGGGATAAAATTGCTTCATTGTATATACTGTGATAATTCTAAAACTGAGGATATTCCTGCTAACGGACATTCCTTTGATGAGGGTGTTATTACTTTACAACCTACTTGTATAGAAACAGGAATTAAGACTTTTTCTTGTAAGAATTGTAATTATAAAGAAGATGAAACTTTTCCGCCTACTGGACACGAATATCATGGAATAAAGTGTTCTCATTGTAAAAATTATCTTGTAACATTAAGAGAAATTGGTGTTACGTACAAAACTCAAGATAAATTAGATTTGACATTAAATTCTTTTACATATTCGTTTGATAATGGATATCATACTTATTCAATAAATTATTCGGAAACTAATAACAATTATGGTAGTATTATTGAGCAAGGTACTTTTAAGATTATCTATCTAAAAGATGGAGAGTATTCTAGTGATTTTCAAACAGGTTTTTTTGGCGATGTTTATTATCCAAACTCTCGAACTAGATCATATAATTGGACTCTTTCTGCAGATAAAGAATTTGTTTGTTTGGAATACATTCCATACAGTCAAAAATACACGTATATTTTTTCTACTACTCCAACAGACGAATTGTTAAACTGGATTGTAAAGTAAAACTCACTTAACTGAAATTTTCAAGTTTTTCGTCTTGTTTTTTGTGTTTAGGATTTGGGGGATATTAAATTTACGGATTTTATTAAAAAATTAAAAAAAAAACCGTAGTTTTTAGGGAATTTTCAGTTTATCAATTTTTTGTTGTTAATAGTTTCCTGAAAAATACGGTTTTTTTCTTTGTATTGATAAATAAACCGTAAATTTCGATTACCGCAAATCTTAAATGGTTCTTTAAGCTACCGAATGCTGTTACACTAGAGATACTAAATTATTTTTTTCTATAACCTTTCTTCTTAAAACTAATTGTATTAAATTTTTTTTTCCACTATAATACAGTTCTAGTATGAAAACTAGAGAAAACTTTGACATTTTATTGAAATATGTTTCTTTCAGTGCATATAAAAAGGTTGCGCTTGGTTGTAATACTATTTTTGTTTGTAAAATCTAAGACTGAATTCTTTTGAGTTCAGTCTTTTTTTTTGATTAAGCCGTGGGGGGCGTTGCGGGGGGTGTCCACCCGCAGAAGGGGTAGCGAAAAAGACCGGAGCGAGCCGCAGGCGAGTGAGGACTTTGGAGCGAGGGGAAGGCTTTCCCCTCCTATAATAAACAGGTTTTTAGTGAGGTTATATATATGAAAAGAGAAGACATCAGTAAGGTAATGATTATTGGTTCGGGTCCGATTGTTATTGGTCAGGCTTGCGAATTCGATTATTCTGGTACTCAGGCTTGTAAGGCTTTGCGTGAACAGGGTTATAAAATTGTTCTGGTAAACTCGAATCCGGCTACAATTATGACTGACCCGGTTATGGC